>NZ_JBVPGR010000023.1:0-50038 GCF_055816895.1 Ochrobactrum sp. PL_is501
TCAGAGGGAAAATACACCACGTCGCTTCGCGATATGACGAAAATGTCCCATCTTGGCGTCGCAAAACCTCAATGGGGGAACCACCCCATCTTCGGTTTCGCTCCTAAAGCTGAACCATTTTCGCTCATACCGAACCATGAGGTAATCCGTCTCTACAGCCTAAGATTGCATCGGGCAGCAATATCATTTCGCCGATTGCTACACTCTGTTTACCATAGACAGAAAAGCACCCCCGGCACATCACTTATCCGCTTTGGGCGGCTCCGCTTTATCGTTTCTTTAAAGCCTCGGCTGCAATCTGTTGCTGGCTGGAAGTGCGTCGGCTTTCCGGTTTTGACCATGCAAGAGTATTGAGTGAGTAGGGCACGTTGAACGCCATTCTTTTGAAAACAGCCGAAGCCGTCCGCACGAATGTGCAGGCGATCAGCCGTTTTTACGAACGTTTCTGCCGCCGCTGGGCATCCACACCCGACGCGGCCTCCATACGTGTCATCGGCTCGGTCATCACCGTGCCGGTCCTGCTGTGTGCTGCGGTGCTTGGCTCCGGCGTAACGCCGGGCTTCACGGAATTTGCGATTCTCGCCGCCAGCTTTGCAGGCGTCGCCATGATCCTATGCGCGCTGTCGCTGATGGGCGTCGCTGCGCCCGTTCTGGCTGGCCTGAACTTCGCTGCCTATGGCGCGGGTCTCGCTGCCATCGGCGCCTTTTCGCATGGCAATGCGGTCCTGTGGCTGATGGCGGCAGGCCTGCCGCTTGAGGTCTGGTTCGCGACCCGCAAGCGGGGCGCTTCCGCCGCAGGCGCAGCATTCGCCGCAATGATTCTGGGTTTCCTTGCGACCGCAAGCGGCGGCGCTATTTCCGGCGGCAGCTATGTGTCTGTCGCTGTTCTTGTCCTTTATGCCGCAAGCCTTGTTGCGCGTGGCTTTGTGAGCGCTGCCAAACCTGCCGAGATCAAGGTCGGCGCACCGCAGATCGCGGTTGCTGCCGGTGACGTGCAGTTTTGCCTCGATGCGGATGGCGTAGTGTCTTCGGTCGACGCGAACTCCGCAAAGCTTCTGGGCGTGCAGCCGAAAATGCTGGAAGGCACGGCCCTGATCGACCGCGTGCATGTGGCCGACCGCGTTGAATATCTTTCGCTTCTGGCCGATCTTCGCGCCGGTGCCTCGGTGCGCAAGATCGACGTGCGCCTTCGTTCCATCGAAAATGGCGAGACCGTCTTCCGCACCTATCGGCTTGAAGGCGCCGCAAGCGCTGACGCCGTCACCCTGATTGGCCGTTCGCTTGAAGGCGAGCAGAAGCTTCTGGACGAGATTGCCACGCTGAAAGCGGAACTGGAATCGGAGCGCATCGGCAAGGGCCGTCTGCTCGCAGCCGTGAGCCACGAACTGCGCACGCCGCTCAATTCCATCATCGGCTTTTCCGACATGCTGTCGCATGAAATGGGCGGCAAGCTGGCCAATGAGAAGCAGCGCGAATATGCGGGGCTCATTCATCAGTCCGGCCATTATCTGCTGGATCTTGTGAACGCCGTTCTCGACAATTCGCGTCTGGAAACCGGCAATTACAGCATCGATCCGCAGAGGCTTGCCTTCCGTGAAGCGGCTGAAATGTGCACCGCCGTCATGCTGCCGCTGGCCGAGAAGAAGGGCGTTGCCTTTTGCCATCGCGTCGGCAACGGCATTGGCGAACTGGTGGCCGATCGCCGCGCCATCCAGCAGATCCTGCTCAACCTCGCCGGAAATGCGGTGAAGTTCACGCAAAGCGGCGGCTGCGTCACCATCGATGCAGCGCGCGTGGTGGCTGAAGGCCGTGCGATGCTGGAATTCAGCGTGTCGGATACGGGCATCGGCATTGAGCCGGAAGACATGCAGCGCATCGGCACGCCATTCGTGCGCGCCAACAATAATTATGCGCGCGCACAGGAAGGAAGCGGCCTCGGCCTTTCGGTGGTCAAGGGGCTTGTGGAGCTGCATCAGGGAACGATGCAACTGAAAAGCTGCCCCGGCGAAGGCACGGTCGTCACTGTCCGCCTTCCGGTGGCAGGTCCGCAATTTGTGATGGGAGAAGACGAACATCAGGAGCTTGGCACGGTGATCGACATGCACCGTCACCAGGGAGAAAGGCGACATGACTGGCAGAACGACGAAATCCGGGAGCAGAAAAATGCGCAAGCCCGCAAAACGGCGTAGTCTCGGATCGCGGCTCCTCCATTTCTTCTTCACGTCGGCCTCGGCGCTTGCGATCGCTGCCGGAGATTTCATCGCGCGCAACCCCGTCCTGACCGGCGGGGCAACCGCGTTTCTGGTGGTCATGAGTTTCGTTTCGGCCAATGCGCTCTGGTATCAGCCGGAGGCGCACAACGCTGTGTTTTTCCGCACCAGGCCGGATTTCGTGTTCAAGCCGACCCCGCGCGAGGTGCTGCCGGGAACGGCGGCAGCGAGTGACAACGCCCCGAAACCGGCTGAAACCGCGAAGAGCGAGACCGCCCCAACGCAGGAAACCGCCAGCCTGGCGACGGACCGGCTGAACATGAGCGCATCGGTGGATGACATGCTGCCGGCACTTGCGCCCAACGCCGATCTGGAAATCGCGCGGCTGCAACAGCGGCTTTCGACGCTGGGCATCTACAAGGGGCCGGTGGATGGGTTCACCGGGCCGCAGACCCGCGAAGCGGTGGAACGCTGGCGCGCCTTGCAGCAAAAGCTCGGCGTGCAGGAGGCCAACATCCCTGCGCAATTGCTGGCCGGTGCCCAAAACAGCAATTTGGACCGTAGCCCGGCTCAGGATGATGTGGCAAAAGCCATCGAGGTCGCGGTTCCGTCGCCGCGCCCGCAGCCTGCCGTTTTGAAATCGGAAACAGTTTCAAAGCCGAAGCCTGACCTTGCTTCCTATGAAAAACCGGCGGCCAAAAAGCAGGTTGCGGCAACGCCCGCCATCCAATCGGGAAAAGTGAGTTCGCAGGATATTATCCGCGTGCAGGCCGGACTGAAGGCATTCGGCAACGACACGGTGCCGGTGAACGGACAGCCCGGCAAGTCGACACAGGAAGCGGTGCGCGAATTCCAGAAACTGTTCAGCTTGCCCGTGACAGGCGAAATCGATGGAACGCTCATCGCCAAGATGCGTGAGATCGGCCTGATAAGCTGATGGATGCCCTATGCGCCTGACATCCGATTTCTGGGTTTCGGCCCTGATCCGCAAGGTGCAGGGCGAGGGCGGCTTTGCCTATCTCGCCCGTCGCGGGTCCCCGGAAGCGGGCGCGATTTTCATCAAGGTAAGCTCGCGCTTCGGCACATGCGATTTATATTCGCCCGCGCCGCAAACCTCCTATGAAGAGGATAATGACGGGGAGCGCATGTTCCTGCGCATTCTTCACGACGCCGATGACATGGCGGCAAGTGACCGCATGGCGCGGGAAACCCGTTTCGACCCCGATCTGTGGCTGGTCGAACTGGAAGATATTGCCGACGCGTCGGCACTGTTCCCGATTTCGCAGGACGGAGAAGCGTCTTACTGACGGTTTATTTTACCAACCGCTGCTGGGAGGGATGATCGGAATTGGCCGCATCCACGAGCGGGGTGTCGTCTTCGGCTTCCGCCATTTCGCGCAGCTTGCCGCGCAGCATGGCTGACATGTCTTCCGCCTTCCAGCGCCGCACGAGCGCCATCGCCTTTTCGCGGTCGATGGAGCGATAGATATGGACAAACTCACGCAGGCTGTCGCGGTTGGCATCGATCGGCCCCAGAATGGCAGTCATGGTGAGATAGCATTCCGCTGGCGACAATCCGAGCGCCTTCAGCGCAATCGGCAGATGCGAATCCGGCCACTGGCCGATGATCGCGTCGGAGCGTTCGAACGAAAGATCGAGCGCATCGGCCAGTGCGTTGCGGAAAAACTGGCCGTCGATCAGAAGCGCGGTATCGATGAGATGCTGTGAACCGGTCGCACCCGCTTCGTAAAATGGCTGTTGCAGCGCGCGTGCCAGCCGCTCGGAACTGCCTTCCTTCATCAATGGCGCTCTGGCGGCGGAAAGGTCAGGCACATCCGGCTTTTCAAGTGGCTCGGCCTCGATATTGGCGAGGTTTTCCTGAAGCGCCAGCGTGCGGTCGATGACTGGATCGGCAAAACTGCGCAGCACGCCTTGCAGAAGCACATCGCCCGATTGGCGCCGCGCAATGGCGCGCGCATGGGCAAGACCGTTCTTGCCGATGATCTCGATCAGGTCGGAAGGGCGCAGAAGGGGAGAGCGCAACAGGATGGGCGCGGAGATTTCGACGGGCTGGTCGGCCAGCGCCAGAATGAGGCGACGCGGCGCGTCTTCCAGCTGTGCCAGCGCATTGGCTGCGTGGCGCTTGCCGCGTGTGGAAGCGCATTCCAGAAGCGGCAGGGCGAGATCTTCGAGCTGCTGCATATCCTGCCGTCCGGGGCGCGTGATGCCCGCGAATGCCGAAATCGCGGCCGCCAGAAGGTCGTCCGCCTTGGCTCTCCCCGCTTTTGAATCCGACGGGCTCCGGTGGCCTGAAATATCCTCCAGGGCGCGGAACTGATCATTTGTCACGCAGAATACTCCGGTAGGCACACAACTCACCCGCCCCAATCGCAGATCACGCATCCGGCAGCAGCCGGTTTGCGCGAAAATGCACCCCGCATGGGTCGGTATTGCGGATAGTAGCGTTGAAGCCTTAGCAACTCATTAACCGTGCCATAAAGAAACAGCATTTGGTTGCACTGATGCCTGAGGGCCGGGGCGCAGTCAGGGTCCTTCAAACGGCGCGCAGCGCGCTTCGGTAAAGAAGCCCTGCACTTGCCTGTTCCACGTGGCATCGGGCACGAAGGCGCGCAGCACGGCGACACCTTCACCGATATTCTGCTCGATCAGGATCGAACGTGCATCGGCCTGTGAGCCATCCGAACGAAGACTGGCCATGCCTATGGGGTCGGCAAGGATCAGGTCGAGCTTGCGCTCATTGGAAACGCTGTCGTTGAGGCTGTAGAGATTGTCCCCGTTGGGCGCGTAGATCGAAAGCGACCAGTAAGGCACGGTTGCGCCGGTCGTGATGTGCACGGGACCATCGGCAAGATCGAAGCGGCAGGTGGCTTGCTGCACAAGCGGATCGCTGTCGCTGATCGGGCCGGTCTTTTCGTTGAGCCGGTGGAACCGGTAGGGCTCGCTTTCTGCTTCAATCCGCGACCAGGCATTCTTGTCGGAATAAAAGGGAACGAGGAAGAGCACAGCGATATGAACAATCGCAGCACCGACGAGGCCGAGAAGGACGAGGTGGAAAATCCTAGCCACGGCACGCTCCCGGATTTGCCCCGGCGATACGGGCGAGCGTTGGCATGACCGGATCGGTGAGGCCGGAAGAGGACGCTGCGGGCGTGTCGTAAAGCGTCATGACGAGAACGAAATCGCCGCTCCCTTCGATGGGGAGCCAATTGCCCGGCGCGGCATCGGGGCCGATTGTGATCGTGACGCTGCCGTCATCGTCATAAAGCACTTCACGGGAATGCAGCGCTTCCTGCAACCCCTCGCGCGGCCTGATCGGTTCGAGGTCGGTCGTGGCGGGATAGAGGGTCCAGAAGCGGGCGGGCGGCGTCATGCCGCTCAGGCGATAAGTGCATCCGCGCCGAAGCGTGCGACCGCTGGTATCGGTGCGCGCGTAGAACGGCAGGCCTTCAGCCGTTCCAAGCGCCAGATAGGCTTTTCGGGCAGCGCGAGCCTTGGCATAGGGGTCCGCATCGGGCGTGCCTGCCGCCGGATAGGCGCTCCAGATTCCAACGCGGAGTTCACCGAACCCCTCGAAGCGGTCGAGAATCTGGTCGACGCTCCAGATGCCGCCGCCGAGCGCCAGCACAAGCACAATCGCCGTGTAGAATATCCGCTTGAACATCGCCCCTCAGAGTACCGATATTTTCGTGCGCCCGGCGATCTTAGGCAGAGGCGGGGCTGCAAGGAAGCGGTCATGCAGTTCCTTGATGATTTTTGTCGACAGGGGCGAAAGCACGCGCGGCGGCGCGGCCATCACTTCTTCCGGCTTGGCGGTGGCAACTTGCGGCTCGCTCTTCTTGGGCGGCGCGGGGAAGGGCGGCGTCACGCCGGGTATGGGCTTCAGTTCGATGTTCTGATGCGCATAGGCCATCATCCGCTGCCAGGCCATGGCGGGCAGAACGCCGCCGGTCATTTCCTTCATGGGGGTGAAATTGTCGTTGCCGAACCACACCGCCGCCGTGAAATTGCCGGTAAAGCCGACAAACCATGCGTCGCGATAATTCTGCGTCGTGCCGGTCTTGCCGCCAACCCGCGTCATCGGCAGTGCGGCGCGGCGTCCGGTGCCGCGCTCGGGCACCTGCACCAGCATGGAGTTCATTTCAAGCGCCGCCTTTTCCGACAGCGCCCTGTGCGGCTTCGGGGCATCGCGCCGAAAATCCCACAACACCTTGCCGTCCGGGGAAACGATCTGCGTAAACGCATGGCGATTGCCAGCCATGCCCGCATTCGGAAACACGTTGAAGCCTGTTGCCTGGTCCATCACCGTCATTTCCGATGTGCCGAGCACCATGGTCTTGTGCGACGAGATCGGCGATTCCACGCCCATCGCCTTGGTCAGCGCGACGATGGGGGCCGTGGTCAGATAATCGCGCGCCAGCCGCACCGGCACGCTGTTCAACGAACGGACGAGCGCAGTCGTCAGGTCCACGCGGCCCGCGAAACTGCGGCCATAATTGCGCGGCGACCAGTTGCCCCAGCTGATCGGGGCGTCCGAAACGATGGTGCTGGGCGTCAGGCCCTTTTCCATCGCCGCCGCATAGACATAGGGCTTGAAGGACGAACCGGCCTGCCGCAGCGCCTTGGTGGCGCGGTTGAACTGGCTTTCGCCATAGTCCCGCCCGCCGACCAGTGCACGGACCGAGCCGTCATTGGCGATCACCACTGTCGCCGCTTCCGAAACATTATAATCCTTGCCAAACTGGCGCAGATGATATTCGAGCGACTCTTCCGCCGCCTTCTGGATATTGCGGTCCAGCGTCGTGCGCACGATCAGCGTGTGCTGCGGAATATTGGCGGCGACCTTTTTTACTTCCTCGAAAGCCCAGTCGAGGAAATAGTCGGGGCTTTCATTCTTGGCGCGGTCGATGACGCTGGCCGGATGGCGGCGCGCGACGGCCACTTGTCCCTCGCTCAGGAAACCGCTTTCAACCATGTTGGAAAGCACGACATTGGCGCGCGCACGTGCCGCGGGCAGGTTGACATGCGGCGCGAACTTGGCCGGAGCCTTGAACAGCCCCGCCAGCATCGCGGCCTCGGCGAGTGAAACGTCCTTGATGTTCTTGCCGAAATAAAATTCCGAAGCGGCTGCGATGCCGAATGTGCCGCCGCCCATATAGGCGCGGTCGAGATAGAGCTGAAGGATTTCCTTCTTGCTCATATTGCTTTCCAGCCAGAGCGCGAGAAAGGCTTCCTTGATCTTGCGCTCGATGGTGCGCTCGTTGGAGAGGAAAAGGTTCTTGGCAAGCTGCTGGGTGATGGTCGAGCCGCCCTGAACGACGCCATTGGCGCGCATGTTCTGGCTGAACGCGCGGGTCAGGCCCCAGAAGTCGATGCCGTAATGATCGAAAAAGCGCCGGTCCTCGGTGCCGAGCACGGCCTTGATGACATGATCGGGCAATTCATCGATCGGCACAGCCTGGCGATGCAGGATACCGCGCTGGCCGATTTCGTTGCCGTAACGGTCGAGGAAGGTAACGGCATAATCGTCCTGCGCGCGCCAGTCTTTCTTGCTCTCCTCGAAAGCGGGCACGGCCAGAATCAGCATCAGCACCGCACCGCCGACCCCAAGTGTAAATCCTTCGTCGAGAACTTCGACCACGAAACGCCGGAAACCGCGCACGCGAAAACGACGCGAGAAGACAGTGATGTTCTCCCACCATTCACCGAGATTGTACCGCAGGCTGTAGAGGGTGGAGTCGATCCATGCGTCAAGCCCGATCAGGCGCGAAACCCTGAACGGTTTGCGCTTCTCGTTTCCGGAATCTTTATCTGCCGTTCTACGCATGAACACTGACTTCGGCACGGTTGGTTTCGGAGACAGGCGGAACTTTCTCATCCATCATAGCAGATAAATAAGCCACAGCTCATGTGAAATGGTTAAAGCACGAGCGGCTTTTCGCATGTAGGAAAAAAAACAATTAATAGGAAAATAGTCCTTGACTGCGTGACGGTGCTTTGCTAGGTTTTATCTACGGTAGACAAAGTGTGACCGTCGCCGGTTCTGCTATATACCCCAGTAGATATTTGGTGTGCATAACCCTGAGGAGCCAGCGAAGCCCGCATCTGTCTGGCGCATCAATTGCAGATTGCGCACGGCATTGACCCCGCGGATATCGCGGCATTGCTGTCTGTTTCGATAAGCCAGTATCTCAACCGTCTGAATCGCCTGAATCTGGCTCGTTTGACTGCGGCGGCTGATTCGCAGAAGAGGTCACGCGATGCAATTCTGGAGCGACTTCAGACAGAACTGACACGGCTGCTGGAGGGCGGCGACCTGCCGGTCAAAAGCAAGTCCGAAGCGCTGATGGCGCTTGCCCGCGCCGTCAAGTCCGTTGGTGAACTCACCGCCGAGGACAGGCCCGCCAGCCAACAGCCGGCCAGCCATGCGGTTGCCTCGTTGAGCGACACGCGCAAGGCATTGATGCGCATAAGCAGGAGGATAGACGAACTTGCACAAAGTCGGGCGCGGGAGATCCTGGACGGCGAGAACGCAGCCAATCTCGCGCAAGGCTTCGTACAGAGCATCAATGAACGCCATGGCGGGACACGTCTTGGACGGCAGGAACTCGATGGGGAACTGATCGAGGAACGTGCCGATGCGCTTTGGTCACGTGATCTTATCGAACGCTGTTTCGAGACTGAGGCCCCGGAACTGGTTCGTATCGTCGTGGCTATTGACCCGCCTGCCTCGTCCGGCAAGGCGTCGGATGCCTGCGGTATCGTCGTTGCCGGTCTCGACGATGAAGGAAAAGGCCACGTGCTCGGCGGTGCCGGCATGAAAGCCGCCAAGCCGCAGCAATGGGCGCGAAAGGCGATTTCGCTTTTCCACGCACATCAGGCCGATGGGATTGTCGCGGAGGTCAATCAGAGCGGCAAGATGGTGCGACCGGAAGATGCGAGTGTGCCGGTTCTCAAGCGCCACGCCTCGCGGGGAAAGGTTTTTGCGGGCGGAGCCAGCGGCCGCACTCTATGAGCAGGGCCGAATCCGCCATGCCGGGCGGTTCCCGGCGCTGGAGGATGAAATGTGCGACTTCGCACCGGGCGGTCTGTCCGTCGGATGTTCGCCGGACAGGCTCGATGCACTGGTCTGAGCCCTCACCGAACTGATGCTCGGCACCGAACACAAACCGCGTATACGCCGGTTTGGCTGATTTATTTTAGAGTTGGAGAAGCCATAGGATGGCATGGAACTGGGTCCGAAAATGGCTGGGGCGACGAAGCACGCCCGTATCAGCGGTGAAGTCCGACGCGCCGCGTCAGACAGAATGGCGAACGGATTTGTCGCGCTGCATATGGATCACGGCGCATCGTGGATTGCGCGGGATTATACGCCGCTGGCGCGTGAAGGCTTCATGCGCAATCCGGTCGCCCATCGCTGCGTGCGCATGATTGAGGAAGCGGCAAGCAATGTGCTGTGGCTGCTTTATGAAGGCATGACGGAACACGAAACGCATCCGCTGCTCGACGTCATTACTCGCCCTCAATGCAGGTTGGACGGAACGACATTTTTCGAGCGGCTACACGGGCATTGGCTGATTTCCGGCAATGCCTATGTCGAACTGCCGAACGGCCGCATGGAACTGCATCTTTTGCGCCCGGAACGGGTCAGCGTCGAAACGGACACGGATGGCTGGCCACAGGCGCTAATGAGCAATGCCGGCAAGCGGCTTTTCCCTTGGCAGCGGCGGGGCGGTTGCCTTGCAGCTCAAGTTGTTTCATCCGTTGGTTGACCATTACGGGTTTCCCCCGCTGGAAGCGGCCCTGATGGCGCTCGATCTCCACAATGCGGCAGGCGCGTGGAACAAGGCGCTTCTGGACAATTCGGCGCGGCCTTCCGACGCGCTGGTCTATGCGCCGAAGGATGACGGCAATCTGACGGAGGAGCAGTTCGCGCGGCTCAAGGAAGAACTAGAGGAGGGTTTTACCGGTGTTTCGGATGCCGGGCGTCCGCTGCTTCTGGAAGGCGGCATGGACTGGTAGGCGATGGGCTAAAGCACGCAGGACATGGATTTTATCGAAGCCAAAAATGGCGCTGCCCGTGACATCGCGCTGGCCTTCGGAGTGCCGCCAATGCTGCTCGGCATACCGGGCGACAACACCTATGCCAATTATGCGGAAGCCAATCGCGCCTTCTATCGGGTAACGGTGCTGCCGTTGATTGGGCGCACGGCCAAGGCATTTTCCGGATGGCTTGGGCCGCATTTCGGCGACGATCTGCGACTTGAGCACGATATCGACGGTGTGGAAGGCCTGTCACGCGAGCGGGAATCGCTGTGGCGGCGCATTTCCGAGGCGTCGTTTCTCACCGACGAAAAAATGGGATGCGGGGTGGGCTATCAGCCGCATTCAGTCAGGAGACTGTCATGAGCAACCTCAACGATGCAGTTTTTGCTTCGGAAGCGGCCTGGATATGGTTCGCCAAGGTGGCGGGCGCGGTGGCAGGCTCCGCCGTCTCGCTCGGCTATATGCTGCCGCACGGAAAGCGCGAAGCGGCAAACCGTTTCGCGGTCGGCATCATCTGCGGCATGGTTTTCGGCGGCGCGGCGGGCGTCAAGTTATCCGAAACCCTGGCTCTCGGCGGCTTGCTTAGCCGGGCCGAGCTGATGCTGATGGGTTCGGCTGCTGCAAGCCTTGCTGCCTGGTCGGCGCTCGGCATCTTCAAGCGCTTTTCCGAACGGCTGAAACAGGCCGCGATACCGGGAATTCTGCCGGAGGAAAAGGGACAGAATGGCGATACGTGATTTGCGGCTGGAAACGAACAAGCCGCGCTTGCCATTGAGGAGGTGGAGCTGGACGGCAGCTTTTCCGGTTATGCAAGTATTTACGGTCTCGCCGATCGGCCTTGACGTGATCGAACGAGGTGCTGTTTCCCGCTCGCTTGCCAAGGGCGCTTTGCCGATCAGGGCAAAACGCCGACCAGTCCCGGCGGCGGTCCGGCTCTTGATACGAAGCCGATCTTTCATCTGATCGATTTGGCGCTCTAGCTAGGCGCGGAGGAGCCGGCCGGAAAATTCCGCATCGCCTGTCATGCAAAGCCATGGCGCGGCGCGGCTGTGTTCGCGTCGCCCTCGGAAGACGGCTTTGCGGAGCGGATCATCGTGCAGGATCGTGCAATCATGGGCGAACTGACCGCGCCGCTGGAAGGCGCTCCCAGCGGACGCCTTATTGAAGGGCAGTCGGTTGAAGTTGCGCTTTATTCCGGCGAGCTGCAATCGCGGCCAATGGCGCAGATACTGAACGGAGGCGATACGGCTTTATTGCAGGCACAGAATGGCGAATGGGAAGTCTTCCAGTTTCTGGATGCGGAGGAAATTGGTCTGAACCGCTGGAAACTGACGCGCCTTTTGCGCGGACAATTGGGGACGGAACTGGCCGCATCGTTCACGAAGGAAGCTGAAACACCCTTCATATTGCTGGACGGCGCGGTTGTGCCAGCCAGTTTGCAGGTCTCCGAAATCGGGCTTGAGCTGAACTGGCGTGTCGGGACGGCGGGCAAGGCCTTTTCGGACGAGTTTTTCGATACGGTCCGGTCGAGCGGCGGTCTGCGGGGCTTGCGTCCGCTCAGCCCCGTCCATTTGAAAGTGGGGCGGCTGGCGAATGACGACCTGTCCTTCAACTGGATCAGGCGCGGGCGGATCGATGCCGACGGTTGGCCCGATAACTGGTCTTTCGAAGATATTCCGCTTGGCGAGGAACGCGAGGCCTACCGCATCGAAATCTGGCGGAACGACACCGCTGGTGCGAGGCAGCCAGACATCGACACCATCATGGATTTATGGCGCGGGGGAAAGGCAAGCTGATCTTGGCAATGAGGCATTCGGGGCTGCTTTCCAGTTTCGGGTTGCGATGATCGGCGCAAAGAGCGGGCCGGGCGATTTTGCGCGCCTCGACGTCCCCGTAATGATCTTGGTATCTTTCGCGCACGGTCTGGGTAGGTCTCGTTGCGTTTTTTCTTTCGCTTGCCGGTGTTTTCGGTGTGGCTACCGATATGATCGATCAGGGCGCGTTAACGGATGTTTTGCTGCAACTGGCGACCGCAATTGCCGGAATTGTTACGATTATCGGGCGTATCGGGGCAACATCACGCATTTCATAATTACACAAACCGTGATAGTCAGAGGCTGATTTTTCCTTTGGGCCCGGCAAGAGGTTTGGTTGTTCATGCATCATTCAGCTGTTGGGCGCTATATAAGGCGGCATGATGAAAAAGAACCCTGCTCTCAAAGTTTTCGCGCTTCTCGCGGTTAGTATTGGCTTGCTGCCGGTCAGTGCCGGTGCATTGCCGATGACTGCGCCGCAGAAGTCCAATCTCGTTGTCGCTGCCGCCAGTGATTGTGCCGCGGTCGGCGAACAGGTGGCCGCCCAGCAGGGTGGCCAGCTGGCCAAGGCAACCGCTACGACGCAAAATGGTCGCCCCATGTGTGTCATCGTCGTGCTGGTGCCGGGCCGTGATGGCGAACGTCCGCGCCGCGTTGAAGTGGCTGTTCCCGCTCAATAACAACGGTTTCGTTGCTGTTCTGCATTTATTGAGGGGAGAACCTTCGCTTGCGTATCCTGATCGTTGAAGACGACAAGGACCTGAACCGGCAGCTTGCGGAAGCAATGGCTGCTGCCGGTTATGTGGTTGACCGCGCCTATGACGGCGAAGAAGGGCATTATCTCGGCGATACCGAGCCTTATGATGCGGTCGTGCTCGACATTGGCCTGCCGCGCATGGACGGCATCAGTGTCGTGGAGCGCTGGCGGCGTAGTGGCCGCACCATGCCCGTTCTCATGCTCACCGCCCGTGACCGCTGGAGCGACAAGGTCGCCGGGATCGACGCGGGCGCCGACGACTATGTCGCCAAGCCTTTCCATATAGAGGAAGTGCTGGCGCGGTTGCGCGCGCTGATCCGTCGTGCGGCTGGCCATGCATCGTCCGAACTTGTCTGCGGGCCGCTCTATCTCGATACGAAAACATCGAAAGCCAGCATCAACGGCGTCGCGCTCAAGCTGACCTCGCACGAATACCGGCTTTTGTCCTATCTGATGCACCATATGGATGAAGTGGTGTCACGCACCGAACTGGTGGAGCACCTTTACGATCAGGATTTTGACCGCGATTCCAACACGATCGAAGTCTTTGTCGGTCGCCTGCGCAAGAAGATGGGCGTGGACCTGATCGAGACCGTGCGCGGCATGGGCTACCGCATCCGTTCGGAAGGCGGGGGCGAAACGAAAGGCGACGACAGCTGAAGCTTCTTCGCGCCTTTCCTCCACTGCGTTCGCTCGCGGTCCGCGTCGTCACCCTCTCAACGATCTGGGTCATCGTCGCCCTTGTGGTGGTGGCGACCTTTATCGGCTCCCTATACGGCGAGGCTGCGCGCAGCAATTTTGAGCGGCTCTTGACCGCCCATCTGTTCAGCCTTGTCGGCGCTGTCAGCACGTCGGGCGAAGGTGCATTGCAGGGGCGCCCGGAACTGGGAGAACTGCGCTATTCCAGCCCGCTGTCCGGCTGGTACTGGTCAGTCGATCCCGTCACGCCAAATCTCACCGGAAAGCTGGAGTCGCCCTCGCTACTGGGGCGCATCGTGCCGGAAATGCCGGTCTCGCAGGCCCCTTTCGACAGTTCCTTCATGCGCAGTTACACCTTGCCCGGTCTTGATGGCGAGGAGCTTTTCATCGTCGAAACCGAAGTGGTGCTGGATAGCGTCAATCGCGTGGCGCGCTTTCGTGTCATGGGCAATCTCAGCGAGATTTTGAAGGAAATATCCGATTTCAGAACCCGCCTCGCCATCTATCTGGCGATTTTCGGCATTGGCAGCATTCTCATAAACGCCGCCGTGATCCTGTTCGGCCTGCGTCCGCTCGACAAGGTACGTCAGTCGCTGGCCGACATTCGCGAAGGACGCTCGTCAAAGCTCGATGCGTCGCTGCCCGTCGAGATTGCGCCGCTCGCCACGGAAATGAACGCGCTGATCGAAAATAATCGCCGCATCATGGAACGGTCGCGAACGCAGGTCGGCAATCTCGCCCATTCTCTCAAGACACCGCTTTCGGTGCTGGTCAATGAAGCGCGGAGCATGGGTGGCGAACACGGACGCATCGTCCAGGAGCAAAGCGAAGCGATGCAGGTGCAGATCCAGCATTATCTGCAACGCGCACGCATTGCAGCCCAACGCGACAGTGTCGTGTTCCGCACGCCTGTAACGCCGGTTCTGGAGCGTATGCAGCGGGTGACAGCTAAACTCAATCCGGCTTTCAACGTCACTTTGCGGAACGATTTGCCTGATGCGGTTTTCGCGGGCGAGCGCGAGGACCTGGAAGAAATCGTCGGAAACCTGCTGGAGAATGCCGGTAAATGGGGCCGCAAACGCATCAATATCCGGCTTGCCCTTGTTGCTGGCGAGCAACGCCAGTTCGAAATCCTGATCGAAGATGACGGGCCGGGGCTGGCATCCGACAAGATCGAGGCGGCGCTGAAACGTGGCAGTCGCGTTGACGAAACGAAGCCCGGAACCGGGCTGGGGCTGGCAATCGTACAGGATACCGTGCGCGAATATGGCGGTGGCTTGCATCTGGGCAAGAGTTCGTTCGGCGGACTGGGAGTCCGGGTCCTGTTGCCCCTGACGGAAGATTGACGGTTGTTTTTGGCTGAAAGCGAACTAAGCATTTCCAGCAAAAGTGCGAAGCGGTTCTGCGTCGGATAATGCGTAAAGACAGAGCATTTCCAGCAAAAGTGCGAAGCGGTTTTGCGTCGGACAATGCGTAAAGACAGAGCATTTCCAGCAAAAGTGCGAAGCGGTTTTGCGTCGGACAATGCGTAAAGACAGAGCATTTCCAGCAAAGGTGCGAAGCGGTTTTGCGTTGGATAATGCGTAAAAACCAAGAGATAGAGCGGATCCATGATTTCGTCTTAACAGGGTCCGCTCTAGAAGATAAATTGAAAAGCCACATGCCGTTATAGTGTGCATGCTAATTGTTTATGAAGGCTGGTTGTTATGGTGATGGTGTCCAGGTTGTCTCACCCGGTTTCAGTTGCTTCGACGATGTTTGCCGTAGCGCTTGCATTGTCAGCTTGTGGCACGACCACCGGCAAGGGGGTCGGGCTAGGCTCGCTGGGCGGCGGCTCTGCGGCGCAGAAGCCCGAAACCAGCCTGTTGACGCCGCTCGGCAATGGTCTTCTCGGGGGCTCTGCAAATCAACTGAATGCAGCCGACCGCAAGAAGGCGCTGGAGGCGGAATATCGCGCGCTTGAATATTCGCCCGCAGGCAAGGCCGTATCGTGGAGCGGCAGCGGATCGAATTCCGGTGATGTGACGGCGGCACAGCCCTATCAGGTCGGCTCGCAGAATTGCCGTCAGTATTCGCACAGCTTCACCATTGGCGGATCGCAGCAGACGTCGCGCGGAACGGCATGTCGCAATCCGGACGGCAGCTGGACCCCGCTGACCTGATTCCTCAACCTTACCTTTGCGGCGAATTGCCCTAGGTGGCAACTTACTGCAGGTAGTGGTTGGTTTTTCCCTTGGCTGCGCTTAAGTCGTAGCCATGGGATTCTGGCTTATTGCAGCACTATTGACATTGGCAGCCACTCTGGTTGTTTTGTTGCCTCTCACGCGGCGCAAACAGGCATTCCTGCCTGCCGAGAAAAACGATCTTGAGGTCTATCGGGACCAGTTGCGCGAGGTCGAAGCTGACGCTGCGCGCGGCATGATCGACCCGCAAAGCGCCGAGCAGGCGCGCATCGAAATTTCACGTCGCATTTTGAATGCCGAAAAGTCAGCGAGAGAAGCTGCTGAAGCCGCAGGCAAAACGATGCCGGGCCGGTTGCTGGCTTTTCTGGCCGTGCTTGCAGTGCCGCTGGTTGCCTGGGGCGTCTACCCGCTGTTCGGAAAGCCGGACATGCCGTCCATGCCGCTCGCCGAGCGGCTTTCGGCGAGCGCGGATCGTGGCTCTGTCGATGAGTTGGTGGCGCGTGCCGAAGCGCATCTGGCGCAGAAACCCGACGATGTGCGCGGATGGGATGTGCTGGCGCCGATTTATCTGCGGCTTGGCCGCGCTGCGGATGCCGTCAATGCCTATCGCAGTTCCATTCGTATCGCGGGCGAGAATTTCCCCCGCGTCCTGGGACTGGGTGAAGCGCTTGCTACCGCTTCGGGTGGCACCGTTACTGCCGAGGCCGAAGGCTTTTTCAAGAAAGCAGCCGATCTCGAACCCAATGACGTGCGCCCGCAATTCTATCTCGCACAGGGCGAAATGCAGGATGGTCGCATGGATTTGGCAGCCAATCGCCTGCAGGCTTTCCTCGATAAAGCGCCCGCCGATGCGCCGTGGCGCGGCCAGATCGAACAGGCTATCGCCCGGCTTCGCGATCCCGCAGCCGGTCAGCAGCAGCCGAAGGGTCCGACCGCTGACGACGTTGATGCCGCTTCGACGCTCAGCCCCGAAGACCGTCAAGCGATGATCGAAGGCATGGTTCAACGTCTTGATGAAAGTCTTCGCCAGAATAGTGGTGATGTCGAAGGCTGGAAGCGCCTTGTGCGCTCCTATATGATCCTCAACCGCCGCGATGCAGCGCTTGACGCTCTTGATCGCGGAATGACAGCCCTCGAAGGCGAGAGCCGGACGAACCTTGAGAGTTTCGCAGCTGGCCTTGGACTAGAGCCAAAGGCAGGGGACGCACAAAAATGAGCGCGACCGCAGATGATAACGCACGCAAAAGCAAACCGACGGCTAATTTCGCCCGTACCGTCAGCCAGAGAAAGCGCAAGCGCCTGTTTCTGATCGGCGGTGCGCTGGCGGTTCTGGCCGTGGCGGTGGGGCTGATGCTGATGGCTTTCAGTCAGGATATCCGCTTCTTCCGCACGCCAGCCGATCTGACGGAACAGGATATGGCCTCCGGCTCGCGGTTTCGTCTCGGCGGTCTCGTGGAGGAAGGGTCCGTCAGCCGCGAGGGCAGCGAACTGCGTTTCACTGTGACCGATACGATCAAGACCGTGAAGGTCGTGTTCGAGGGCATTCCGCCTGATCTCTTCCGTGAAGGGCAGGGCGTCGTCGCCGAAGGGCGTTTCGGAGACGGCGGAGTTTTCCGCGCCGACAACGTGCTGGCGAAACACGATGAGAATTATATTCCCAAGGACCTTGCAGACAGCCTGAAGGAAAAGGGCGTCTGGGAAGGCAAGTAACGGAAAGTGCATTTCCAGCAAAAGTTTGAAACGGTTTTGCGTTCGGGAATGCGTAAAAACAAATGATTGGCGCACCCAAACCGGCGATGTCCGGTTGCGTGCCTGATGGAGACTGCAAATGAGCGTCGAGATCGGCCATTTTGCTCTGGTTCTGGCATTGGCACTGTCGATTGTCCAATCGATCGTGCCGGTGGTCGGCGCGCATCGTCGCGACACACAGCTCATGGCGGTCGCCGTGCCGACGGCGATTGCCGTCTTCGCGCTGATCTGCCTTGCATCGGCGGTGCTCGTTCATGCCTATGTCGTGTCGGATTTCTCGGTCCTCAACGTGGTTGAGAACTCGCACTCGCAAAAGCCACTTCTCTATAAAATCACCGGCGTCTGGGGCAATCACGAAGGCTCCATGCTGCTATGGGTGTTTATTCTCACCTTCTTCAGCGCGCTGGTCGCAGCCTTTTCCGGCAATCTGCCGGAAACGCTGCGCGCCAATGTGCTCGCCGTGCAGGGCTGGATCGGTGTCGCCTTTCTGGCATTCATCATCTTCACCTCGAACCCGTTCACACGTATTTTCCCGGCCCCGATGGAGGGCGGCGACCTCAATCCGATCCTTCAGGACATCGGTCTCGCGATCCATCCGCCGCTGCTTTATCTGGGCTATGTTGGTTTTTCGGTGTGCTTCTCCTTTGCCGTGGCGGCGTTGATCGAAGGGCGTCTCGATGCTGCATGGGCGCGCTGGGTGCGTCCGTGGGCGCTTGTCGCATGGATGTTCCTGACCGGCGGCATCGCCATGGGTTCCTACTGGGCCTATTACGAGCTTGGATGGGGCGGCTGGTGGTTCTGGGATCCGGTTGAAAATGCATCCTTTATGCCCTGGCTGGTCGGCACCGCGCTGCTCCATTCAGCACTCGTCATGGAAAAGCGCTCGGCGCTGAAAATCTGGACCGTGCTGCTTGCGATCCTCACTTTTTCGCTGTCGCTGCTTGGCACCTTCCTCGTCCGCTCCGGCGTTCTGACTTCGGTTCACAGCTTCGCCACCGATCCGGGACGCGGCCTTTTCATTCTGGCGATCCTTGCAATCTTCATTGGCGGTTCGCTGTCGCTTTTCGCGCTCCGGGTGCAGAGCCTGACGGCAGGCGGCATCTTTCATCCGATTTCGCGTGAAGGCGCGCTCGTCTTCAACAATCTGTTCCTGACGACCGCGGCTGCGACCGTGCTGATCGGCACGCTTTATCCGCTGCTGCTGGAAGTGATGACGGGTGACAAGATTTCCGTTGGCGCGCCGTTCTTCAACATGACGTTCGGCCCGCTGATGATCCCGCTTCTGTTTGCGGTTCCCTTCGGTCCGCTGCTCGCCTGGAAACGCGGCGATCTTTACGGCGTGTCGCAACGGTTGATGACGGCTTTCGCGCTCTCGCTTGTGGCTGCGGCAATCGTTCTGTGGAGCACCTCGGCGAAATCGGTTCTCGCCGCCTGCGGCATCGGGCTTGCGGCATGGCTGATTTTCGGCAGCCTGACGGACCTCGTTCTAAAGGCTGGCATAGGCAAGGTCTCCGCGAGCAAGGCGTTGGCGCGCTTCAAGGGTTTGCCGCGCTCGGTCTTCGGTACCGCACTTGCCCATATCGGACTTGGCGTGACACTGCTCGGCATTGTGAGTGTGACCACCTTCGGTACGGAGAATGTGCTGATCATGCGTCCAGGCGATACCGCCAAGGTGCAGGACTACACGCTGCGCTTTGAAGGCCTTCGCCCGCTGACCGGCTCGAACTTTACCGAAAATCGCGGCACGTTCACGCTGCTGGATTCCAGCTCGCGCAGCCTTGGACAGATCGAACCGTCCAAGCGTTTCTTCCCGGCACGCCAGATGCCGACGACAGAATCAGGCATCAAAACGCTGTGGTTCAGCCAGGTCTATGTCGCGCTCGGCGATGAACCGGGCGATGGTTCGGTCGTGGTGCGCATATGGTGGAAGCCCGATGTGACGCTCATCTGGTACGGCGCGCTTGTCATGATGGTGGGTGCGCTCTTCTCCCTGGCGGATCGTCGCCTCCGGGTCGGCGCGCCGTCGCGCAGCCGCAAATCGGCTCGACAAGAGGCGGAGGCCGCAGCATGAAAAAGCGTTCGGCATTTGCGGCACTTTTGCTAGGCGCTGCCCTGGCTATTCAAGGGACTGCGGCGCTTGCGGTCAATCCGGATGAAGTCCTGTCCGATCCGGCGCTTGAAAAGCGCGCTCGCGCCATCTCCGGCGAACTGCGCTGCATGGTCTGCCAGAACGAATCGATCGACGACTCCAATGCCGAACTTGCCCGCGATCTCCGCATTCTCGTGCGTGACCGGCTGAAAGAAGGCGATAGTAACGAACAGGTGATGGATTTCATCGTCGACCGTTATGGTGAATTCGTTCTTTTGAAGCCGCGTCTCAACGCGCGCACCATCCTTCTGTGGGGTTTTCCCGTCGTCATATTGCTGATCGGTGCTGTAGCGCTGGTTTTCGCCTTTCGCGGACGCCGGCAGGCGGGTGAAGCGCCAAAGCCGCTTACGGAAAGCGAAAAGGCCGAACTCTCGCGCCTGCTGGACGGCAAGTGACCATCGGTCGCCTTTGACCGACATTCGCAACCTTACGAAACTTTCATGTTGTGGAAACGGAGCGGTAAGGTAGTCCTATCTATCTTACGCTCTATAAAGGTTTCACGGGCCTGCGTTTCCTGAATGATCAGGGCAGCGGCCGGATTACTGCTCGTAAGGAGAAATAAATGTCCAGAGCCAGGATTTCCAACTATCGCAAGGGCGTTGCCGCGATTGCACTTTCGGCTGTTCTCGCTGGTGGTTTCGTCGCGACTGGGCCGCTCGGCGCGCTCAACGACGCCCGCGCGGATGCCGTTCAGGTGACGCCGCCGCCGCAGGCTGCGGGTTTTGCCGATCTGGTTGAGAAGGTTCGTCCGGCTGTCGTCAGTGTCCGTGTCAAGAAGGACGTGCAGCAGACTGCCGATCGCGGCGGCCAGTTCTCGGGCCCTCCCGGCTTCGACCAGCTTCCGGACGACCATCCGCTCAAGCGCTTCTTCCGTGATTTCGGCATGGACCCGCGTGGCGATGCACGCCCCGATCGCCGTGGCAAGCGAGGCCCACGTCCGGGTCATGAACGCCCGGTCGCCCAAGGGTCTGGCTTCTTCATCTCTGAAGACGGCTATGTCGTCACCAATAATCACGTCGTTTCCGATGGCGATGCCTATAGCGTGGTCATGGACGATGGCACCGAACTTGATGCCAAGCTGATCGGCACCGACCCGCGCACCGATCTGGCTGTGCTCAAGGTCAACGATCCGAAGAAGAAGTTCACCTATGTCGCATTCGGCGACGATAACAAGATCCGCGTCGGTGACTGGGTTGTGGCTGTCGGTAATCCGTTTGGCCTCGGCGGCACGGTGACCTCCGGTATCGTGTCGGCTCGCGGCCGCGATATCGGTGCCGGTCCTTACGATGACTTCATCCAGATCGACGCAGCCGTGAACAAGGGCAATTCCGGTGGTCCGGCCTTCAATCTGTCCGGTCAGGTGATCGGCATCAACACGGCCATCTTCTCGCCTTCGGGCGGCAGCGTGGGCATTGCCTTCGCAATCCCGGCATCCACCGCGAAGCAGGTTGTTGACCAGCTCATCAAGAAGGGCTCGGTGGAACGGGGCTGGATCGGTGTCCAGATACAGCCGGTGACGAAGGATATCGCCGCTTCGCTAGGCCTTGCCGAAGAGAAGGGCGCACTCGTCGCTTCGCCGCAGAAGGATGGTCCTGCTGCCAAGGCCGGCATTCAGTCGGGTGACGTGATCACGGCTGTCAATGGCGAAACCGTGCAGGACCCTCGCGATCTGGCGCGTAAGGTTGCCGGCATCGTTCCTGGTGAAAAGGCGGCGCTCACCGTCTGGCGCAAGAACAAGGCCGAGGAAATCAATATCACCATCGAGGCGATGCCGGGCGATCTCGGCAAGGCGACCAGCCCTTCGGGCGATAACGGCAGCGGTGGCCAGAACGAGACCCTCGACTCCTATGGCCTGACCGTGACACCGTCTGAAGACGGAAACGGCGTGGTGGTAACCGATGTCGATCCTGACAGCGATGCCTCCGACCGCGGTATCCGTTCAGGTGACATCATCGTGAGTGTCAACAATCAGACGGTGAAGAGCGCCAAGGACATCAACAACGCCATCAGCGAAGCCGAAAAGTCGGGTCGCAAGGCAGTGCTGCTGCAATTGCAGAGCAACGATCAAAGCCGCTTCGTGGCCTTGCCGATCGATCAGGGATGATGATCGGCACCCCTTGAGGCTCAGCAATTTGATGCCAGGCGGCGCACCGCCTGGCATCGCCTTGTCACCAATCGGATTATAAGTAGCGCCATGAAGATTCTCGTTATTGAAGACGACCGCGAAGCGGCCCGCTATCTGGAGAAGGCCTTCACGGAGGCCGGACATTCCGCCGATATCGCCGGTGACGGCGAGACCGGCTATGCGCTGGCCGAAAATGGAAGCTACGACGTTCTCGTCGTCGATCGTATGCTGCCGAAGCGCGATGGTCTTTCCGTCGTGGCTGCGTTGCGCGCCAAGGGAATGGAAACGCCGGTACTGATCCTTTCCGCGCTCGGCGAAGTGGATGACCGCGTTACCGGACTGCGCGCTGGCGGCGACGACTATCTGACCAAACCCTATGCATTTTCCGAGCTTTTGGCCCGCGTGGAGGTGCTGCAGCGCCGTTCCAGCCCGCGTGAGGCGGATACGATCTACCGCGTCGGCGATCTGGAGCTCGATCGGCTTGCGCACACCGCGCGCCGTCAGGATGTGGATATTACGCTCCAGCCCCGCGAGTTCCGTCTCCTCGAATATCTGATGCGTCATGCGGGGCAGGTCGTCACGCGCACCATGCTGCTCGAAAATGTCTGGGACTATCACTTCGATCCGCAGACCAACGTCATCGACGTGCATATCTCGCGCCTGCGTTCGAAGATCGAGAAAGGTTTTGACGTTCCGCTGCTTCATACGGTGCGCGGCGCCGGTTACATGCTGAAGGCAGGGCGGGCCAAGCAATCCGCAGCCGCCAAGGAGGATTGATGAGCCGCTTTTCAGCGCTCATGCGCACAACCGCCGTTCGGCTATCGACGCTTTATCTGCTGCTGTTCATTGTGGGCGCGGTGGCGCTGGTCTTCTATATGACCAATCTGTCGGCCTCCATGCTGACCGCGCAGACCCAGCAGTCGCTGGGCGAGGAAGTTGCCAGTATCGGCAAGAGCTATGCGCGAGGCGGCATTCCGCAACTTGTGCGGACAATCGATTATCGTTCGCGCCAGCCGGGCGCTTACCTCTATCTGGTGGCCGACCCGACAGGGCGCGTTCTTTCGGGCAATGTCGAAAGCGTGGAACCCGGTGTTCTAGACACAGATGGCGTTATCGAACGTGGGTTCAAATATAGGCGTTATGGCGAGCAGGGCACCGAGACGGAGCACCGCGCTATTGCTGTCGTGATCGCATTGCCGAACGGCATGAGGCTGCTGGTCGGCCGTGATCTCGGTGAGCCGGAGCGGTTCCGTGACATTATTCGCCAGTCGTTAATGCTGGCGCTGGGCATCATGGGCGTTGGGGCGCTCCTGATCTGGCTGTTTGTCGGGCGGCGCGCATTGAAGCGTATCGATGAGGTTTCACGAGCCTCGCAGCGCATCATGGATGGCGATTTGACGGGCAGGCTTCCGGTCAACGGTTCCGGTGACGAGTTCGACCGCCTGTCGGGCAATCTCAACGTCATGCTCGGCAAAATTCTGGAATTGAACGAGGGGCTGAAACAGGTCTCGGACAATATCGCGCATGATCTCAAAACGCCGCTGACGCGCCTGCGCAATCGTGCGGAAGAAGCCCTTTCCGGCAAGAAGGCCGGGCCTGAATATCGTGAGGCGCTCGAAGATATCATTGGCGAGTCGGATCAATTGATCCGGACCTTCAACGCAATCCTGATGATTTCACGTCTGGAAGCAGGCTATTCGTCCGAAAATCTGGAGAACATGCCGGTAGCGCCGATCCTTCGCGACGTGGCCGAAATGTATGAGCCTGTTGCCGAGGATACGGGCGTGAACCTCACGCTTGGCAATCTGGACGAGGTCGCGCTTCATATCAATCGCGAACTGGTTGGACAGACGATTTCCAATCTCGTCGACAATGCAATTAAGTATGCGGGCGGTGATGGGCAGACTGCGACCGTTAGTCTTTCGATGGAGCGTGATCCGAACTGGGTCCGCATCATTGTTGCCGACAACGGACCCGGCATTCCTGAAGATAAACGCGAACAGGCGACGGAACGGTTTGTTCGTCTTGAGGAGAGCCGCACACAGCCCGGTTCGGGCCTCGGTTTAAGTCTTGCCAAGGCCGTGATGAAATTGCACGGTGGCGCACTTCGTCTGGAAGGCAACGATCCGGGCCTGCGCGCCGTATTGGAGTTTCCGTTGCCCTCGGACAAGGTCGAATAATACCAGGTCTCGTTGAGTTTGACTCATCGAGACTTGGGTATAAGCCCGTGCGGCGATTGAGCATTTTCAGGGCTTGGATAGCGTTGACATCTTAGCGCCCTGCTGTAATGGCGTGACATAAGAGGGGATCATGACGGCAGAAAACGCAGAGGCACTGTTCTTCGACAGCGATATTCGCGCTTTGACGCCGCTTGATACCGCAAGGGCGGAAACCTTCTTGGCCGACCTTGCCGCACGCGCCCGCGAAGAGGACATTTCGGGCGTCGTGACCCTGTTGCAGAAGGCGGAAGCTGTCCGCTTTCTCTCCGCCGTTCTCGATCTTTCTCCATTCATTCGCGAAGCATTGACCCGTCATCCGCGCATTCTCGACCGTATCGCGGCCAAAACGCCGGAGACGGCGTTGAAGGATATTCTGGCGGAAATCGCGGCCTGTGCTGCAAGCGCGGATGTGACGGAAGCCGCGCTCATGACCAGCCTGCGCGTTTTGAAACGCGAGGCGCATGTGCTGATCGCCCTTTGCGATCTCGCCGGGATTTTCGATACGCAGGCAACGACTGGCTGGCTCACCGATCTGGCTGAGGCCTGCACGGGCGCCGCCGTCCGGTTTCTGCTGCTCGATGCGGATAGTGCTGGCAAGATCAAACTTCCCGACCGGGCGCAGCCCGACAAGGACAGCGGCTGGATCGTTCTTGGCATGGGCAAGTTCGGCGCGCGTGAGCTGAATTACTCATCCGATATCGATCTCATCGTCTTCATCGATGAAACCAGACCGGCTATCGGTGAACCGTATGAATGCGTTGAAACCTTTTCACGGCTGACGCGTCGCCTTGTCCGCATTTTGCAGGACCGTACCGGTGACGGCTATGTCTTCCGCGTCGATCTTCGCCTGCGCCCGGACCCCGGCTCGACGCCGCTTGCCATTCCCGTCGGCGCCGCCCTTCATTACTACGAAGGGCGCGGCCAGAACTGGGAGCGCGCTGCCATGATCAAGGCGCGGCCTGTCGCGGGAGACCGCGAATCCGGCAAGCAGGTGCTGGCGGAACTCTCCCCCTATGTCTGGCGCAAATATCTCGACTATGCGGCCATTGCCGACGTGCACTCGATCAAGCGCCAGATTCACGCCCATAAGGGCCACGGCGATATTGCCGTGCGCGGCCATAATGTAAAACTGGGGCGCGGCGGTATCCGCGAAATCGAATTTTTTGTCCAGACGCAGCAGCTTATCGCGGGCGGGCGGTTTCCCGAATTGCGCGGCAACCAGACGGTGCCGATGCTGGCCCGACTGGCCGAACGCGGCTGGATCACCGAGAAGGCCCGCGATGCCTTGGCGAAGGAATATTATTTCCTGCGCGATGTAGAGCATCGCATTCAGATGATTGCCGACGAACAGACCCATATCCTGCCCGAAGACGATGAAGGCTTTGCCCGGGTCGCCCATATGATGGGCTATGCCGATCCGGCAGTCTTTTCCGATGTTTTTCTTGATGCGCTGAAGGTCGTGGAAAAACACTATGCGGCCCTGTTCGAGCAAGCGCCCGAGCTTGGCAGCTCATCCGGCAATCTGGTCTTTACCGGCGATGTGGATGATCCGGGCACGCTGGAGACGCTCGCCGCCATGGGCTATGAGCGTCCGAGCGATATATGCCGTGTGATCCGCACATGGCACTTCGGGCGGTATCGCGCCACGCAATCGGCGGAAGCGCGCGAGCGCCTGACCGAACTGACGCCCGCGCTGCTCAAGGCTTTTGCCGAAACCAAGCGCGCGGACGAGGCGCTATTGCGTTTCGACGGTTTTTTGAAAGGACTGCCATCGGGCATCCAGCTTTTCAGCCTGCTGCAATCCAACCCCCGTCTCCTGAACCTTCTCGTGATGATCATGAGCGCCGCGCCCCGGCTCGCCGAAATCATCACGCGCAACCCGCATGTTTTCGACGGTCTGCTTGATCCGGCGATTTTCTCCGAAATGCCGACGCGCGCCTATCTGGAAGAGCGCCTGCACGTGTTTCTGGGGCCTGCGACCGACTACGAGGAAGTGCTGGACCGGCTGCGCATCTTCGCTGCCGAGCATCGCTTTCTGATCGGTATCCGTCTGCTGACAAGCGCGATTGACGGCGTACGCGCTGGTCGCGCTTTCTCCGATCTCGCCGAACTGATGATCGGCAAGGCATTCGAAGTTGTCGAAGCCGAACTGGAGCGGCGCCACGGCAAGGTGAAGGGCGCCAAAGTCGCTCTTCTTGCCATGGGCAAGCTTGGCAGTCGCGAGCTAACCGCTGGTTCCGATGTCGATCTGATCCTGCTTTACGATCACGACAAGGAAACGGATGAATCCGATGGCGAAAAGCCGCTGGCTCCCTCGCAATATTATATCCGCCTGACGCAGCGGCTCATCGCGGCGCTTTCCGCGCCGACAGCCGAAGGCGTGCTTTACGAAGTCGATATGCGGCTGCGGCCCTCCGGCAACAAGGGGCCTGTTGCGACCCATATCGACGCTTTCGGCAAGTATCAGCGCAGCGAAGCATGGACATGGGAACATATGGCCCTGACCCGCGCACGCCCGATCCACGGCGACGAGACCTTCATGGATCACATCAGAGGGGAGATCGACACGGTTCTGTTTGGGCCGCGCGATGTGAAGAAGATCGCCAAGGATGTGCGCGAGATGCGCGACCTCATCTATCAGGAAAAACCGCCGGCAGACGATTGGGATTTCAAGCTGAAGCCCGGCGGCATTGTCGATCTGGAGTTCATTGCGCAATTTGCCGTATTGGCAAACAAGCTCGACCGGAAGCCGCGTCCCTTGGGTACAGAAGAAATCCTTTCAGCGCTCGATCCGTCCTTTGCCGATCCGGCGCGTGCCGACAATCTGGTGAATGCGCACCGCCTCTATACCAATTTGAGCCAGACGATCCGTCTGTGCCTTGGAAGCGATGCCAAACGTGAAGAATTCATACCCGGCATGATCGACCTGCTATGTCGTGCGGCCGACATGCCAGACATAAAGCGCGTCGAGCATCATCTGGCGGAAGTCGCCGTTGAGGTACGGACAAGTTTCGAGAAGCTTTTGAATATCTAATCAGGCGGCGTAGGTTTCTGCACCATTTCCAACATGGCCGCGCTTGCGGTCAGGGATGCAGACCGAAACCACGGTGCCAACGCCTTCGGTTGAGCGAATGCGAAGCCAGCCGCCGTGAAGCTCGGCCAACGAGCGGGTGATGGCAAGCCCGAGGCCAGAGCCGGTATGGGTCTTGGTGAACTGGTTTTCCACCTGCTCAAAGGGCTGGCCGATCTTCTTGATTGCCGATTTCGGAATGCCGACGCCAGTATCCCGAATCGTCATGAACAGGGCTGATCCGGTCTTGCGCGCCCGCACCGTGATCTGTCCACCATAGGACGTGAACTTCACCGCATTGGAAAGAAGGTTGATTAACACCTGCTTGATCGCCCGGCGGTCGGCATAAAGCTGCATCGCATCTTCGATACGCGTATTGACCGCAATATTCTTCTCATCCGCCTGCAGCGAGATCATGCGCACCGTTTCATTGATGAGCGGGCAGAGATCGATCTGCTCACGGTCGAGCGAGAAATGTCCGGCCTCGATCTTCGACATGTCGAGAATGTCGTTGATGACGTTGAGCAGGAAGTTACCGCTCGTATGGATGTCGTTGATGTATTCCTCGTAACGGTCGGAGCCGAGCGGACCGAACGTGCCAGCCTGGATCATTTCCGAGAAACCGATGATGGCATTGAGCGGCGTGCGCAGCTCATGGGACATATTGGCGAGGAATTCTGATTTGGCGCGGTTCGCAGCCTCGGCGCGTTCCTTTTCCTGGCCGTATTTCCGGGCAAGCTCTGACAACTCGCGTACACGGTCGCGTTCGCCCTTGCGCGCAATCGAAAGGTCGTGAATGGTCGCCATCAGGCGACGTTCGCTGTCCACCAAGCGTTCCTGATGCAGCTTGAGCTGGGTAATGTCGGTGCCGATGGAAACAAGACCGCCATCTTGCGTGCGGCGTTCGTTGACCTGCAGCCAGCGGCCATCGCTCAACTGGCGCTCGAAAGTCTGGCCACCGGCGCGGTTATGTTCATTGGCCATGCGACGCTCGAAAGTGAATGGGCGCGTATGGGCGTCGACTTCGTTGCGCGGCACACCGGGTTTCAGCGTCCAGACCGGAAGGCCGGCATATTCGCTGAACTTGGAATTCGCCATGACGAGGCGATTGTTGGAATCCCACAGGATGAAGGCTTCCGAAATATTCTCGATGGCTTCGCGGATACGCATATCGGCTTCCGCCGTCTGCTGCGCGAAACGGTGCTGTTCGCTGACGTCGAAAGCGATGCCGACCAGATGAAGATCGCCTTCGCTGGCAATTTCGGCGCGAACGCGCATCCACACCCATGAACCATCGGCATGGCGCATGCGGAAGACGCGGTCGACATGCGAAATATCGCCAGCCGCCGCTTGCTCGGCGATGGAATAGAGGTCGCCATCTTCCGTATTTATGATCGCGGCCACATCGCCGAAAGGCAGCACTGCGTCCTGCGCCTCGTAGCCCAGCATTTCATACATGGAGCGCGACCAGTAGATGCGGCCGCGCGCCATGTCCCAGTCCCACAGGCCGCAACGACCGCGCGCCAGCGCCAGATCGATACGCCGCTGGATCTGGCCGGAAAGATCATCGGCCTCGCGCGCCCGCGCTGCCTGGCTGAAATAGGCATAGAGAATGGCGAACATCACGCCGGTCGTGCCTGCGAAGAGCGTCACATTGAGTGACACGGCCCGCCGCCATTCCGCAAAGATGGCGCTTTCCGGCTCCACGGCGATGACGGAATAGGGCAGGGTCATCGGCTTCGACAGGGCGCCGAAAGCCGATTCACCCTGCAACATGACTTTCAGCACGCCTGCTCGTTCTGCAAACAGGAATAACGGTTGCGCTTCTGCAAGGATCGTATCGATCGGCTTGCCGGACAAATCGGAAAGCGGGCCCGAGGCCGCCACCACGGAAGACTGCGGGTCGATGACGGCGAGCGTCATGTTCGAGGATGACGGTCCGCGAGAGCGGAATTCCGCCATCGTGTCCTGAATATCCTTCGCGGATATCTGCGCTCCGGCGTCGGTGCCATTGGCAACGCGTTCGATCATCTGGGCAAGATTGGCGGTTGCCGCCGACAGGAAAGCCTTGTGCTGCTGCTCGATATCGTCGCGCCATGCAAGCATCGAAAAGACGCGAGCAACACCCAGAATAATCAGGAAAATGATGATGAGCGCGGGAACGAGGCGACGAAGGATAGGCTCGATTGAGATGAACTTGCCATAGGCCGGACCAGCAAGAAGACTGACATGGCCCGAAAGCTTGCCCTTCCTTCTTTTCCGACCGGATTCGCAATGCGTCCCCGCCGGCGCGCCATACGCGTCGGTGCTCGCCATATAATGGTCCCTCGTGAATTCCCTGCGAGTGAAGTGATTCGGAATACGCCACCTCCGAATATCCTCAATGAATCAAAAGTGATTCGCGCTGTCCAGCGAATTCGTTAACGAGGCGTAAAAAACGGGAATTTCATCGGTCAATTTGTCCATGAATCTCAAGCTCTTAAGTAGAATCGATGTCCTATCTGATTCGTCTAAACGCATGAAAAGACTCATGAAAGCTGACTGCCTTGCCGCCTTTACCGCATTCCGCGTGAAAAGGTCCGTTCCGGGAGCGTAACAGCAACCGGAACGGACGAATCATCACGACGGCAGGATGGACCGCGAATCAGGCGAGAGTGCGGTCCACGATGTCGCGCAGATCGGTGGACAGTTTTCCCGCGCCGGATATGCGCGCCAGCGCCGCCCTTGCATGTTCGCGACGAGCATCTTCGAGTGAGCGCCACGAACGCAGCGCAGTCAGAAGCCGTGCCGCGAGCTGCGGGTTCTCCGGATCGATGGACAGGATCGTATCGGCAAAGAACGCGTAAGCCGCACCGTCCTTGCGGTTGAAGCCGGTCGGGTTGGATGCGGAGAACGAGCCGATCAACGAACGCACGCGGTTCGGATTGTCGAGCGAGAAGAGCGCGTGTTTCGTAAGGTCGCGCACAGCCTGCAAGGCCACATCGCCGGGACGGCTTGCCTGCACGCTGAACCACTTATCCATCACAAGACCATCCATGCCGAACTGTCGCTCGAAACTTGCCAGCGCGTCCTTTGCTTCGCTCGAATCGCCAAACCGATGCACCAGTATGGTCAGTGCTGCGAAGCGGTCGGTCATATTGTCCGCAACAGCGAACTGGTTGGCGGCGCGTTGCTGGCTGTTCTCGTGGCGGGTAAGATAATCGAGCAGCACATTTCGCAAGGCACGCTTGCCTGCTGCACCTGCGTCCGGTGAGAAAGCGCCATCTTGTTTCAGGGCATCGTAGAGACTGGCGAAGTCCTTGGAGTAACGGGCGGCAATGGCGTCCACCAGATGGTGTCGGCTGGCGAGGATCGCATCGGGATCGACATTGCTTCCCATCTCGCGCGCGATATCGCTTTCGCTCGGCAATGTCAGGCAGAGTGCGCGGAAGGCAGGATCAAGGGTTTCATCGGATGCCACTTTGCCCGCGAGTTCAACGATCTTGTCTTCAACTGCCGGGGCATGACCGCCGCGCACACGCTTGGCGCCTTCAAGCAGAACCTGGTTGAAAATTCCGGTCAATGCCTGCCAGCGCGCCACCGGGTCGCTGTCGTTGAGGGCCAGGAATGCGCGATCATCATCCGATAACGGCGCCGTCAGATTAACGGGAGCCGAGAATCCGCGCAGCAGCGACGGAACCGGGCGTTCCTTGATGCCATGAAAGACGATTGTTTCGGATGAATGGTGCAGATGGATGACGTCACCGCGTACATCCCCGCCATCGACGGAAGCTGCAACCATATCCTTGCCGTCAGGCCCGATCAGGCCGAAGGCAATCGGGATGTGCATGGGCTTCTTGGTCGCTTGTCCGGGCGTAGCTCCAAGCGACTGTGTCAGTTCAATCGTAAAGGTTTCTTTCGCGGCGTCATGAGTGAAAGTAGCTTCCACTTTCGGCGTTCCGGCCTGATCGTACCAGAGTGCGAATTGCGAAAAGTCCTGACCGGAAACATCGGCAAAAACCTTGACGAAATCCTCGATGGTCGCAGCATCTCCGTCATGGCGCTCGAAATAGAGGTCCATGCCCTTGCGGAACAGCTCGGGCCCGATGATCGTGCGGATCATGCGCACCACTTCCGAGCCTTTCTCATAAACGGTCGCCGTATAGAAGTTGTTGATCTCTCGGTATTCGCGCGGGCGCACCGGGTGGGCAAGTGGCCCGGCATCCTCGGGAAATTGCTGCGCTTTCAGAATTTTCACTTCGGAAATGCGCTTGACCGGGCGCGAACGCTCATCGGCGGAAAATTCGTGATCGCGATAGACGGTCAGGCCTTCCTTGAGGCACAGCTGGAACCAGTCGCGGCAGGTGATGCGGTTGCCTGTCCAATTGTGGAAATATTCGTGCGCGATGACCGCCTCGATGCCCGCATAGTCGACATCGGTTGCCGTTTCGGGGTCGGCCAGCACATATTTGTCGTTGAAGACGTTAAGCCCCTTGTTCTCCATCGCGCCCATGTTGAAATCGGACACGGCGACGATGTTGAAAACATCGAGATCATATTCGCGGCCGAACTTTTCCTCGTCCCAGCGCATGGAGCGTTTCAATGCATCCATTGCATAGAGCGCGCGGCCTTCCTTGCCATGTTCGACATAGATCGCCAGATCGACCGGCCTTCCGGATTGCGTGGTGAAGTGATCCTTCACGACGCCGAGCGATCCGGCAACGAGCGCAAAGAGATAGGATGGTTTCGGATGCGGATCGTGCCAGACGGCGAAATGCCGGTCCGGTTTGCCTTCGACCGATCCACTGTCGACCGGATTGCCGTTGGACAGAAGAATTGGAGCAGCTTGCCTGTCGGCGTCGATGCGGACGGTATAGACTGACAGCACGTCCGGGCGGTCGTAATAATAGGTGATGCGGCGGAAGCCTTCGGCCTCGCATTGGGTGCAATAGACGCCGCTTGAGCGATAAAGGCCGGATAGCTGCCGGTTTGTCGTCGGATTGATTTCCGTCACGATTTCAAGCGTGAAGCGCTTTCCTTCCGGCAGGTCGCTGATTTCAAGCTGGTCGGGCGTTGCGACATAGCTGTTGTCGGCAAGAGGCTTGCCGTCGATGGCGATGCTGACAAGCTTCAGTTCGTCACCGTCCAGCACCAAGGGCGTGCCGGCTCGAGTGTCATCGCGGCGCTCAATCGTAAGGGTCGCACTGACGATGGTTTTTTCCGGTTCCAGTGAGAAGTCCAGTTTGGTCTCGGGTATGGCGTAAGGGGTCGGACGGTAATCTTCGAGGCGGAATGTCTGGCCGGTTTCAGTACGCATAGCGAAACTCTCTCCCTGAACTCTCTTTGAACTTACGATACTGGTTTCGTACCCAAAATTGCTGCCGAGGGAAACTTAATTCCAGAACAACCAACCGGGCTTTGTAGCCGGATGGGCGTTTTATCAAATATTTTTCGACTTGACCTTTGAGCTACTGGTGCTGTGTTGCAAACAGGAATAAGAAAGACAGGCACACGAATATTTCGGGTGTAGCTACGCATCATATTTTAAGGAATTGCGTTGTGAACGCTCATGCGAGCGCGCCTGTCGAGGCTGCCCATCTTGAAACGAAACCGATGCTCGGCATCGGTCTTAAAATCGCTTCCGTTGCCGTTTTCGTCGCCATGTCCAGCTTGCTGAAGGCGGCGGATGGTGTGCCGGTCGGGCAGTTGATCTTCTTCCGGTCATTCTTCGCAATCTTCGCGATATTGCTTTATCTCGGATGGCGCGGACAGCTTTCAGGCGTGTTCCGCACCCAGAACGGCTTCAGCCATTTCTGGCGCGGGCTGGTCGGCGTCTGTTCCATGTCGATGAGCTTTTTCGCGCTCACCAAGCTGCCGCTGCCGGAAGCAATCGCCATCAACTATGCTTCGCCGCTGATCACCGTCATTCTTGGCGCGGTCATCCTGCATGAAGTCGTGCGATTCTATCGGTGGAGCGCGGTTCTCATCGGCCTTTGCGGGGTAATGGTCATCATCTGGCCGCGGCTGACAGTGTTTTCGAGCGGTGGCCTGGGGCATGATGAGGCCATGGGTGCGCTTGCCGCTCTTGGCGCGGCCATCTTGTCTGCGGTGGCCATGATGCTTGTGCGCCGTCTCGTGCAGACGGAGCGCACCTCAACCATCGTGATCTACTTTTCCATATCCGCGAGCGTCATCTCCCTGGCGAGCTTTCCTTTCGGCTGGATCGTACCAAGCTGGTCACAGCTTGCCATGATGATCTGTGCAGGATTTGCCGGTGGGGTCGGCCAGATACTTCTGACCGAATGCTATCGCCATGCACCCATGTCGACGATTGCTCCCTTCGAATACACGTCCATGCTGCTTGGACTTGCCATCGGGTTTCTATTGTTCGGCGATATCCCGACCTTCGAGATGCTGGCGGGCAGCGCCGTCGTCATGGCGGCTGGCGGTTTCATCATCTATCGCGAGCACCAGCTTTCCATCGCGCCGCACAAGGTCAACGCACCGCAGACCCCGTAAATTCAGCTCTGTCCGGGTGTGCCTTCCGCGCGAGGATCGAGCTGCATCGTTTCCGGCGTGGACTGGCCGTCGGGCGTATGGAACTTGTACTCGGTTTTCTGGTCGCTGATGGCCGGTCGCTCAAGACGACGAATGCGCCAGAAGGCATGCAGGCCATAGAAGCTGTAAGCGATGGCCATGGTCACGAAGAAGCCCGAAGCGCCGATCAGATCCATTAGCGGACCGGAGAGAGCAGGCCCGATGACGCTGCCCACGCCGTAGATAATCAGCAATCCGCCGGAAACCTTCACGAACTCGCTTGCATCTGCATAGTCATTGGCATGGGCGACGTTGAGGCTGTAGATCGGATAAATCACCGAGCCGAACAGAAACATCATGGCATAGAGCGCATAGGGCGAAGTGGGGTGGAACAGCACCATCACCATTGACAGGACAAAGCCTATGACCCCGGCAAGCACCATGACATAGCGGCGATCCACAAAGTCCGATCCCCGTCCGAGCGGATATTGGAAAATCGCGCCGCCCACCATGGCGCAGGCCAGCATCGTGGCGATGCCGAAAGTGGAAAGGCCATTCATCTCGCCATAGATGGCGGCGAGGAAGTTCCACGTGCCTGCAACGATACCGGCAATCAGCGATCCGACAGCGGCGGCTGGTGATCGCCGGTAAAGCCCTTTCAGGTCGAGCGAAACCTGCGTCAGCGGATTGGGCGATTGTGCACTTGAAAGGGCCGTTGGAAGCAGCGCGCTTGCGTAGATGATGGCGCAAATGATGAAGAGCGTCTGCGTTCCCGCATCGCCGAACGGCAGAATGTACTGTCCGCACAACAGGCCGAGCATGGTGATGATCATATAGATCGAAAAGATGCGCCCGCGCGATTCATTGGTCACGCGCTCGTTCAGCCAGCTTTCGATAATCATGTAGCTGCCTGCGAGCGAAAAACCCGCGACGCCGCGGAAGATCATCCACGCAACCGGGTTGACGACCAGTGCGTGCAAGAGAAGCGCCATGGAAAGCAGCGTCAGCAATGCGGAAAAGACGCGCACATGGCCGACGCGCCGCACCAGATGCGGCACCACAATGCAGCCGATCGTGAAGGCAAGGGAATAGCTCGTGCCCATCCAGCCGATGGTCGTGGTCGACCAGCCTTCCATGCCACCGCGCAGGGGCAGAAGAATACCCGCGAGGCCACCGGCAAGCAGCATGAGAAACGTGCTTGCAAGCAAAGCGGCTATGGGCAGGAGCTGGCCAGCCATGAAAAACTCCATAGTGAAATCCCATGGGAAACTGAATTTAGGGCTACTTGTCGCCGGAAGGCGGTTTGGCAAGCGGCGAAGTAGAACAAGTTTGCGGCATGCTGGTGACAATGCCACCTGCCGATGCCGCTGAAATGCTTAAAAATCAATCCGTCAATTCGGCCAATTTCAGTTTCACAGCCAGAAAATCGCGCCACGCAAAACGTTTTTGGGCTGGCGTACGCAGAAGATAGGCCGGATGCAGGGTCGGCATAACCGGAATTTCCACGCCGGAAGGTGTCCGGTGAATCTTCCAGTTACCGCGCAGGCGTAGGATTCCTTCCGGCGCGCCGGTGAGTGCCTTGCCAGCCGGTCCGCCCAGCGCGACCAGAACTTTCGGCGCGGCAAGCTCGATCTGTCTTTCAATGAATGGTCGGCAAAGCTCTGTTTCAAGCGGCGTCGGCGTGCGATTGCCCGGCGGACGCCAGGGGATCGTGTTGGCGATGTAGACGTTTTCCCGCTTCAGGCCGATGGATTCGATCATGCGATTGAGAAGCTGGCCGGACTTTCCGACGAACGGCAATCCCTCCATATCCTCGTCCCGTCCGGGCGCTTCTCCGATGAACATTATGTCGGAGGATGGATCGCCATCGGCAAAGCAAAGATTCTTCGCCGTGAATTTCAGATTGCAGCCGTCGAATGCCGCAAGCTTTTCCCGCAGTTCATCGAGCGTCGAGGCCTGGGCTGCCGCTTCGCGCGCAAGCGCAATCTGTGCTGTATCAGGAAGATCGGCTGCGGCCTGAACGGGCCTGCTGGTGGGGGCTGGCGCCGGGGCAGGGCGCGGCTGCTGTTGACGGGCGCGTTCAGCTACACTCGCCGCCTGCGTTGCTGGCTGCGAGGGGGCGACGCGCTGAGGCTCCGCAAACCGGTCTATCGGCGTTTCGGAAAGCGGCATGTCGACGCCCGCTTCCGCATAGAAGCGGAGCAAGCCTTCAATATCCAGCGTTTCACGATTATCAGCCATTATTTACCTCACCTCTGAGGTGGCGAATTTTGAAGGTGAATGCAATAGCCCTGTTCAGATTTCAGGCCCGTCGGGCCCATTAGTTCCTGTTCATACCCGGTTTCCTGCGCGGGCTTGAGCGGGACCCTCAATATGACATGAAGTTATGCTTCCTCTACCGTCTGGACAAATCCTTATCGCAGTTTATTGAATGGAATAGATTTGACGTTTACGTTAAGGTAAATATATTTGAGGACGTAAGACGCCCGTTTTGGACAATTGGACGCATTTGCGACAGTCTCCAACTCTGCGACAGGGTAAGGCGGAATACGGGGAAACGGCAGGTCTTTTCGCGGGTTCGAGTGCTGACGGGCAGTTTGTTCATGGATATTCGCGATCAGATCATGCACAAAAACAATTGGATGTGTCGTCTGGGCTAGCCTAGTGAGAAGACGATATTACACCGGACGGAGGAATGAATGTCTGAAGCCCCAGAATATGCAAATCAGGAGCTTCCCGAGCGCGAAAGCATGGAATTCGACGTTGTGATCGTCGGCGCAGGCCCGGCGGGCCTTGCTGCGGCAATCCGTTTGAAACAGGCGAATCCGGAGCTTTCAGTCGTCGTCCTCGAAAAGGGCGGGGAAGTCGGCGCGCACATTCTGTCCGGCGCTGTCGTTGATCCGGTTGGCATTGATCAGCTTCTGCCGGGCTGGCGCGAGGAAGAGGGGCACCCCTTCAAGACGCCTGTGACAGCCGATCATTTCCTCGTGCTGGGGCCAGCAGGCTCTGTGCGCCTGCCAAATTTCGCCATGCCGCCTTTGATGAACAATCATGGCAATTACATTGTGTCGCTCGGTAACGTCTGCCGTTGGCTTGGCACCAAGGCCGAAGAACTCGGCGTGGAAATCTACCCGGGTTTTGCTGCAACCGAAGTGCTGTACAATGATGAAGGCGCGGTCATTGGCGTTGCCACCGGCGACATGGGTGTCGAACGCGACGGAACGCATGGATCAAACTATACGCGCGGCATGGCGCTGCTCGGCAAATATACGCTGGTCGGCGAGGGCGCACGCGGTTCGCTTGCCAAGCAACTGATCTCGAAGTTCAAGCTCGATGAAGGCCGCGAACCCGCCAAATACGGTATCGGGCTCAAGGAGCTGTGGCAGGTCGATCCTTCCAAGCACAAGCCGGGTCTTGTCCAGCACTCTTTCGGCTGGCCGCTCGACATGAAGACGGGCGGCGGCTCATTCCTTTATCATCTGGAAGACAATATGGTGGCGGTCGGCTTCGTGCTGCACCTCAACTACAAGAATCCATATCTGTCGCCATTTGAGGAATTCCAGCGCTTCAAGACGCATCCGGCCATTCGCGACGTGTTTGAGGGCGGCAAGCGCCTTTCCTACGGCGCACGTGCCATTACCGAAGGCGGTTTCCAGTCGGTGCCGAAGCTGTCGTTCCCGGGCGGAGCGCTCATCGGTTGCTCGGCCGGTCTGGTCAACGTGCCGCGCATCAAGGGCAGCCACAATGCGGTTCTGTCCGGCATTCTCGCCGCAGACAAGATCGCTGAGGCAATTGCCGCAGGCCGCGCCAATGACGAACCGGTCGAGATCGAAAACAGCTGGCGTTCGAGCCTGATCGGCAAGGATCTGAAGCGGGTGCGTAACGTCAAGCCGCTGTGGTCGAAGTTCGGCACGGTTGTCGGCGTGGCGCTTGGTGGTCTCGATATGTGGACCAACCAGCTATTCGGCTTCTCCATCTTTGGAACGCTGAAGCACGGCAAGACCGATGCGCAGTCGCTGGAACCAGCTGCGAAGCACACCAAGATCGACTATCCAAAACCGGATGGCGTTCTGACGTTTGATCGTCTGTCGTCAGTGTTCCTGTCGAACACGAACCATGACGAGAACGAGCCGGTGCATTTGCAGGTCCGCAACATGGAACTGCAAAAGACTTCCGAACATGACGTCTTCGCTGGTCCGTCGACCCGTTATTGCCCCGCTGGCGTCTATGAATGGGTGGATGCTGACGGCAACTCTGCTGCCGATCCACAGGCAAAGGACGTGCGGTTTGTGATCAATGCGCAGAATTGCGTGCACTGCAAGACGTGCGACATCAAGGACCCGAACCAGAACATCAATTGGGTGCCGCCACAAGGCGGGGAAGGGCCCGTTTATGTGAACATGTAATGTTTACATGATGACATGAGTTGAAAGGCGGTCTGGGACCGCCTTTTTCATTGCAGCATGACGGATTGGGTTTCCGGTTGTTCTTCATCCGGTCGAACGGGAGGCGGAACGGAAAAATCGAGCCGCACCGGCAGATGATCGGAGCCAGCGTCTTCGCGGGCCGAAACCTTCGCCCCTCCGATTTCAGGGCTGACAAGTATCTGATCGATAGGCAGGCCCAGAAAGGGTGCCAGCGTAACGGGCAGCAGATGCGTCATCCACGTGCCGCCAATACCAGTCATGTGGTGGGTGCCGGAGGCATTTTCGACCCGACGCACGGCATTGCTCCACGGAGCCGCGTTGAAATCCCCGGCGATGACCAGAGGGCCTTTCAGCTTCGCCAGTTCCGGTTCGATATAGCGGAGCTGATGTGGCTGCCAGCGCGGCCATGGCCATGAGAAGTGCAGGGCGGCGACATGCACGGTCGTCCCGCCGAAGTTGATCGGCGCAATTGCCAGCAAGCCATCACCGACGCAGGCTGTCTGCGCCTCTTCACTGAACGGCCGTTTGGACAGGATTCCCACGCCCCAGGTATTGGGGTCGTCAGCGCAATTGAGATGATAGGGATAAGAACCCTGGAGAATGGTAAGCCATTTCGTCCATTGGTCGCTCGCTTCCTCATAGGTAATGACGTCGGGCTTCTCCCGCGCAATCATCTGGAGAATGCGTTTCGGCTCGGGATTATCTTCGCGCAGATTGATCTGGACGAGACTATAGCGCGCGCCAGCCTGTTCGTCTGCCTGTGCGCCGGTGGAGCCACTCAGGAAATCGCGTGCGGCGCCGGTGGTCGTGCTGAACGCCATGACGGCAAAAAGCAGAAGCATCGCTGCCTCGCGGCGCATTTTGGTGAAGAGCAGCGGAAAGGCCAGCAACGCTAACAAAACGGCGAGGTGAGCCCGAAAATGTGAAAAGGAATCAAGAGCAGGATGCGCTGCCCCGAGAAATCCAAGCACGAGCGGGATAGACAGCACGACAGCGGCCAGAAGCAGCAGGAATGAAAGGTTTTCACGGCTTTTCGACATGAAGGTGCCAATACGTGCTGATTGCGGCGTGATGATGAAAGGGGGAATAGGGGAATAGGGGAATAGGGGAATAGGGGAATAGGGGAATAGGGTGCGATCAGGCAGTGGACAAGGCAAGTAAAATATTTGCCATGACCGGGAATAAGCGATTTTCCCTTACTCCCTTACTTCACTGGAAAGCCGTCTCGTAAAAACTTCTGAGCTTTCGGGAATGCAACCGTTCATCGGGCATTGCCGCGATCTTCTCCATTGCGCGAATGCCGATGCGCAAGTGCTGTGCTACCTGCCGCTTGTAGAATTCGGTCGCCATGCCCGGCAGTTTCAACTCGCCATGCAGCGGCTTGTCAGACACGCAGAGCAGCGTGCCGTAAGGCACGCGGAAGCGGAACCCGTTCGCGGCAATCGTGGCTGATTCCATGTCGAGTGCGACGGCGCGTGCTTGCGAAAGGCGCTGGACAGGACCGCGCTGGTCACGCAGTTCCCAGTTGCGATTGTCGATGGTGGCGACCGTTCCGGTGCGCATGATCCGCTTGAGGTCATAGCCTTCCAGGCCGGTAATTTCTTCGACGGCCTCTTCAAGCGCGACCTGAATTTCTGCAAGGGCCGGAAGTGGCACCCAAACCGGCAGATCGTCGTCAAGAACGTGGTCTTCACGCATATAGGCGTGGGCCAGAACATAATCGCCAAGCTGCTGGCTGTTGCGCAGGCCCGCGCAGTGACCCAACATCAGCCAGGCATGAGGGCGAAGCACAGCGATATGGTCCGTAATGGTTTTGGCATTGGACGGGCCTACGCCGATATTGACCATGGTAATGCCGGAATGGTCCGCCCGCTGCAGGTGATAAGCAGGCATCTGGGGCAGGCGCTGCAACGGATTGCCATTGCTCGGCGCGGTCTCTCCCGCCAGCGTGACGATGTTGCCCGGTTCCACGAATTGGTCATAGCCACCACCACCATCTGCCATCAATTGACGGGCATAGGCGCAGAACTCGTCCATATAGAACTGGTAGTTGGTGAACAGCACGAAATTCTGGAAGTGTGCCGGACTTGTCGCCGTATAGTGCGCCAGCCGGTGCAAGGAATAATCGACGCGCTGGGCCGTGAACGGCGCAAGCGGCATCGGTTCGCCGGGTGCAGGCTCGAAGTCAGCGTTGACGATCTTGTCGTCTGTTGCCGCCAGATCTGGCACGTCGAACAGGTCACGCAGCGGATGCGTGAAGGCATTGGCGACGGAAGCCTCGACATAGGTGCCTTCCTTGAAGGCAAAATGGATCGGGATTGGCGTGGAAGATTCCTTCACCGTCACGGTCACACCGTGATTGCGCATCAGGAGGCGAATTTGTTCGTTCAGATAATGATCGAACAAATCGGGCCGCGTGATGTTCGCGGAATAATCGCCCGGCGTCGAGACATGGCCATAGGCCAGCCGCGAATCCACATGCGCAAAGCTGGACGTAGATAGACAAATCTCGGGATAATAAGCGCGATAGCGCTGCGGCGGAACTTCGCCGCGCGCGACTTTCTCGAACGCATCGCGAAGGAAGGCCGTGTTGCGATCATAGAGTTTCTGCAGGGCGGCAACTGCCGCACCGGCATCAGTGAAAACCTCCGGGTCAACCGTTGGAGGCGTTTTGATTTCTGTCAGAAATGGATGTTCGATTCGCTGTGTCATAACCCAGTATAGCAAAGTCTATGACCGTGACATGACCCAGTTTATGCGGCGCGCTGCAGGCTTACATAAAGCACGAGACCGATGCTGCTCATCTGGGAATGCTGGCCGATCTGCGTATAGGCAAAGGTAGCTGCCGGACCGGTGAATATGGCGGTGAAAAGGAAAACGCGAAGCGCGATTGCGGCTATTGCCTGGGTTCTCCTCATTGCCGTTCTCCGGCATGTTTCTGGGTGAATGCGGCGACAGGGCCGATCACCGGCTGGTCCCGATAAGCGTTGTATCGCTGGTCAACGAAAATGCTGGCGACTGCGGCAAAGCCGGCGATCATCAGGCAGAGAATTGTTAAGCGCCGAAGCATAGCGGTTGGTCCCCCAGGCCGTTCTGATTTCTGTTCTCCCTTGCCAATCTAGCGATCACGCCTGAACCGTCCCTGAGAGCGTCGTTCATGCGGCGTTCAAAAATATTGATGTTCCGTTTATTGCGGCATTGGGCTCTTGTGCCTGTTCGAAAGGGTCTTATGTTTCCCATCATTGGAATGCGGGAGCACGTCCCGCTCAATGTCAGGATCAGCGGGAGAGAGCCCATGGCCGAACAGATCAAGCCCATCGAATTATATTATTGGCCGACACCGAACGGCTTCAAGATCAGCATTATGCTCGAAGAACTCGGCATTCCCTACGAGGTCAAATACGTCAACATCGGCAAGGGCGATCAGTTCAAGCCGGACTTTTTGAAGATTGCGCCGAACAACCGGATGCCCGCGATCATCGATCCGGAAGGACCGGGTGGCGAACCGATCTCGGTTTTCGAGTCCGGAGCGATCCTGCAATATCTCGGGCGTAAATTCGGCAAATTCTATCCGTCTGACGAACGCAAGCGCGTTGCCGTCGACGAATGGCTGATGTGGCAGATGGGCGGGCTCGGCCCGATGTCGGGACAGGCTGGTCATTTCCGTATCTATGCGCCTGAAAAGGTGCAATACGGGATTGATCGCTATACCAATGAGGTCAATCGTCTCTATGGTGTGCTGAACAAGCAGCTTGAGGGCAAGGATTATATCGCAGGCGAATATTCAATCGCCGATATGGCATCGATTGGCTGGATCAACGCCTATAAGAACTACGACCAGAACCTCGATGATTTCCCGAACCTGAAGCGCTGGCATGAAACGATGAATGCTCGTCCGGCAGTGCAGCGCGGTCTGCTGGTCGGCAAGGAAGAGCGGGAAAAATCCAATCTGGCAACGGACAAGGAAGCCCAGAAAATTCTCTTCGGCCAGAAGGCACGTTGAGCAGGTTTTGTCGCATTTTCCAACGCAAAGCCGTTTCACGCTTTTGCTGGAAATGCTCCAAGAAGAAAGGGCGGCCATGACGCCGCCCTTTTTGATTCCATGTTTCGCTGAATTACTGGCGCGTCAGGCTCTCGCTTTTGCAGATCAGACCGCCCATCACGCAGCCGGAGAGTGAAAGCGTATTACCCTTGACGCTTGCCTTGCCGGTATAGGTTTTGCCTTCGTCGAGCTTGTTGACTTCGCCCTTGTAGCTGCCGCCGGTGCCCGACATCGTGCCAATGGACTTGCCCTTGTACTCGCCGGTCTGCACCGTACCGCAGAACTTGTTGGCGCCGCAGGATGCATAACTGATGATCGTGCCGTTCGGGCGCTTCCACGTGCCGACAATGCCTTCCTCGGCGAGGGCAGGCGCGGCAAAGGTGGCTGCTAGCGTCATTCCAAGAATAAGTGTGCGGAACATTCTTTCCTCCCAATTCGCCGCGAACTCCGGTTTTGCCGGTCGCAGCGATGAAACCGCCATGATGCGTTTCACAAGTTTGGCGGACGCCTCCTCGACCTCCGCCAGACTTACGCAAACGTAAACGTAATCCAGTTTCTCACGAAGCGGAAGAGGAATGTTTGCCTCTCTAGAGGCATGTCGGATGCCGCCTTTTTCATGCATCCGCCGCTTTCGAATGTTGTCTATAGTTAGCAACTGGTTTCGTTTCAGAATTTGGATTTGAATCGAATTTTCGTGAATATCCAGCAATCGACGGAACTTGCATGTTTAACAAAATCCCAAGTTTACCCCTTGTTCGGATTTTGTTGGTTGCTCGTTAAGCATCTGGTTTAACGCGCATTTCAACCCTTTCCCGTAGATTTGAAAGCATGAACGGAACGACAGAGACGGCGGTTTCGAAGCTGAAAAATCAGTCTTTGAAAACAAAGACCGGACGGTTCTCGGGATTTAACAGGGACAAAGAAAATGGCACAGTTTCAGAGCTTTACGAATAAGAACAACGCTATCGCACAGGATCGCATTCTTCTGGAAATGGGTATGAAATTTGCCATCGGCCGTGATTGCGAGATCGACGTGATCGAAGCGCATAAATGGCTGAACATTGCCGCCATCCGCGGCAGCGAAAAGGCAGCCCGCATGCGCAACCAGGTGGCCGCTACGATGAGCAAGGGCGAACTGGCAGCAGCCCTGCGCGGCGCACGTGAGTGGATGACCACCCACTGACGAGTTCCTCCGCCATGACAAAAGCCGCCCTTCCGGCGGCTTTTTTGTTCAGCTTATGCCGAGATAGCGACCAGGCTTGTGGTTGATCGCGATGATGAGGTTCATGGCAACCGCGCCGATCAGGGAAAGCGCCATGTTTTCCCATGGGATAAAGAACAGGGAAGCCAGCATAATCAGGACATCGAGGCCGAGCTGGAACCAGCCAGCCCTTATTCCATAGGCGTCTTGCAGATAAAGCGCCAGAATATTGACGCCGCCGACGCCCGAGCGGTGGCGGAAGAGCGCCAGCACGCCCATGCCCATCAAGGTGCCGCCCATGAGGGCGGCGAAAAGCGGATTGACGCTTGAGAAGTCGACACTCAGCGGCATCAGGCGGGCAAAAGCCGACATCATAGCTACTGCGACGAATGTCCTGATTGTGAAAGCCCAGCCCATGCGACGCACGGCGAAATAATAAAACGGCAGATTGATCAGGAAATAGAGCAATCCGAATTCCGTGCCCGTGGCATACTGGATAAGAAGGGCAATACCGGCGGTGCTGCCCGTCATCAGCATCGCCTGACCGTAAAGCGTGATGCCGAGTGCGATGAAGGATGTGCCGATCAACATCGCCATCGCATCTTCATAGAGGCGGTGACGGTCGAACGCGGCGGCTTTGGGCGCATCGATGAGGGGGGCGGCGTTATCAGTGATATCGGCCACGGCGAAACTCCAGAACAGCGAGAAGCCGGCGATCCGGCAAAAAGTGTGGTGCCGGAACGAGTTCCGGTATGTCTTCGCGCTGTGCAGATGGTTCGACCATAGCACGCAGCGTCAAGTCTTGGGAGACGGCCAAATATAGCAGCCGTTTCGACGCTGCGCACGACTTGCAATATTGTTATTTCAAGGTCGGCTTTGTGGATTTATCGCAATTGGAAGGGCAGATTGTTTTAATTTATTTCGCGTGACATCTGCGCGAGGAAGCGTTTCACCTCCCGCGGACTGCGCAAACGATGCTTGATAAGATGTTGCGGCGCTTTTTCCAGAAATGCCAGCGCGCGAATGCGGCCATCCTTGCGGTAACCCGCCACCCATTTCATGAAATCCCAGTCGAAACGCTCTACACATCCTTCCGCCATGTCCGGGCGTGCACGCCCGTAGTGGATTGCCGTTCTTTTGACCACGCGCCATAGGCGACGCGCGGTCGACAGGTCGAGAAAAACGAGCATATCTGCACGTGAGGCGCGGTAGTTCATAGTTTCGCTATGATTGCCCTCAAATATCCATGCGTCCTGATTTGCCGCTTCGTTGGTGAGACGACCGATCTCGTCACGCGTTCGCATCCTCCAGCCAGGCTGCCAGTAAAGGGTATCGATATGCACGACCGGTAAGCCGGTGAGGTCGCCAAGCCTGCGCGCAAGGCTGGATTTTCCCGAACCGGCACCGCCTATAATCATGATCCGCTTCATCGTCCGCATCGTCCTCGGATTTTAACTCTGTTCGAATAAAAATCGGACATGGGATAGGAAGTACTGTATTTCTACTTCATGGCACCCGCATGACCATAACGAGCAAAGAAAGCCCGTTAGAAAATTTGTATTGGAGTTTAGGGTAATATTGGCCAACTGATTGACAGTCAACTTTGCGAAGCGCAATGATGACAAAACGGAACGGGTGTGAGCAACAATGACATCTACCGTTCTTCTGTATTAGAAAGATCGCAAGGTGTGAACGGATGCCGGGCGATCGAAGGGCTGCATTCGATAGGGAGTGACAAGATGTCTATTCGAACCATAACCGCCATGGCCGGCACGGCTATCATCATGAGTGCTGCTGCATTTGCCTTTTCATCGCCTGCCAATGCGTTGACGATGAAGGAATGTAGCGCAAAGTATCAGTCTGCCAAGGATGCTGGCACGCTCGGCAACATGAAGTGGAACGATTTCCGCAAGGCTCAATGTGGCGACGATGCAGACGCCGCGGCTGCTCCGGCTGCGCCCGCGCCTGCTGCTCCAGCCAAAAAGGCGGCCGCTGCTCCTGCAGCAGACGACAGCGCCAAGGGCCTGACGATGAAGCAGTGCAGTGCCAAGTATCAGGCAGCCAAGGACGCTGGCACGGATAATGGCGCGAAGTGGAACGATTTCCGCAAGGCCGAGTGCGGTCCGGGTGCTGATCCGGTTGCACTTACCACGGATGGCAACAGTGAACCTGCTGCCCCAACGGTTGCTGCGCCGAAAGGCGTGAAGTTCCCGACAGCCGTGTCGGCGAAATATTCCAGTGAATCAGCTGGCAAGGCGCGTATGCACACCTGCCTCGAACAATATCATGCCCTGAAAGATGCAAACGCTCTCGGCGGCTTGAAGTGGGTACAGAAGGGCGGCGGTTACTACAGCCTCTGCAACGCCCGCCTGAAGGGCAATTCCTGATCTGATCAGGACCATCTGAAGAGAAAGGGGCCCCTCCGGCCCCTTTTTATTTGGTTCGTGAGAACCAACCCGTGACCGCCACAGCAAGCCAGCCGAGTATCATCAACGACCCGCCTGTCGGTGCGGCCATCGGGAAAAGGCGGTCGCCGGTCATGTCACGCATGAACAGATCGCCGCAGAACAAGACGAGGCCGATAACAAGCAATGCGCCGCCCGCATAAGCAGTGCGGCTCGTCGGTGCAATGAGCGACAGTACCAGAAATGCGGGCGCATGGCCGAGAAGCAGCGGCGCAATATTGCCCAGATGATTATCACCGCCATGGGCCGCACCCGCATAAGCGGCTATCGCAAGGGCGCCGGTTAGCCCGGCAAGGGTGCTGAAAAGAATGTTCTTCGGGCGGCTATCGGGTTGAATCTGCATATATGGCTCCGCTGTTCAGGCCGTTTCCCGAAGCTTTGCGTGTTTCCTGGCCTCCTCCAGGGCCGCAGGAAGAGCGGCCTCCAAGAGGTCGAGCTGTTCGTGAATGCCGACACTCACTCGAATGCAGCGATCGAGAATTGGCGCGCCGGGTTTGCGAACGAAAATGTCCCGTGCGAGAAGTCCGTTCAGCACTGCCGTGGCAAACGCTCCGTCTTTGCCGCAATCGATGGTGACAAAATTCGTAGCGGATGGGATTGCTGACAGGCCGTTTGCTTCGGCGATTGCAGCGATTCGATCCCGCCCGGCCTGAATTTTCGCCACCACATCCTGCAAATAGGCCTGATCCTTGAGAGCCGCGATAGCCGCCGCCTGTGCGAGACGATTGACTGCGAAATGATCGCGAATCTTGTCGAAACATTTGATGGCATCGGCGTTGCCGACAACATAACCGCAGCGAATGCCCGCAAGACCATAGGCTTTGGAAAAAGTACGCATCCGAAGAACATTCGGGCGGTCGGTTTCGAAAGGCGGAAAGGCGGAAGCTGGTCCGGTTTCGCAATAGGCCTCATCCAGAACAAGCATCGTGGTTTCGGGGATGCGCTCGATGAAGGACTGGATGTCCGAGCCTTCATGCCAGGTCCCCATCGGATTATCCGGGTTGGCGAGATACAAGATCGCGGCATCTTGCTCGCGCGTGGCATCTATCAAACCGTCCAGATCCGACTTGTCATTGATATAGGGGACGGTGATCAGTTTGCCGCCATAACCGGCAACATGGTAGTTGAAAGTCGGATAGCCGCCGAGGGAGTTGATGACCCTGTCACCTTCCTGAACATATTGCCTGACCACAAGGCCAAGCAACGCATCAACGCCCGCTCCGGGCATGATATTTTCAGGTTTCACTCTGTGATGTGCGGCAATGGCGTGACGCAGGTCGTAATTTTCCGGGTCGCCATACTTCCAGATTTCGGTTGCTTCCGTCCGAATTGCCTCAAGGACGGAGGGGGCTGGTCCGAAACTGCTCTCATTCGCACCGATTCGCGCACGGAAAGGTTTTCCGCGTTGCAGTTCCAGCGTTTCAGGGCCGGTAAAAGGAACGGTGGAGGGCAGATTTGCAACGAGCGGTGTAAGGCGAGGCGATCCCATGACGATTCCCAGTCGATTCTCGGTCCGGCACAATATGATGAGGCAGATCGAAGGCCGGATGATGCCGTAAGCTACCCGCGTCTGTCCTGCTAGGAAAGGCATAGCAACTTGTATGGGCCGGTGCCATCACAATGATTTGGTGCGCGCCGAATAATAGGAAGCTGATCGGGCCAGCGGTCCGTCAGGGAAGGGGTATCACGAACGCAGAAAAATGGCTCCGGGCGGAAATCTGGATGTCCAATCCGCCAGGTAATCGTCACGTCCGTTGCTATTTGCTGCTGTCAAACACAACAGCGGAAGCATGGAAGCCGTTACAAAAGTGGTCATCTGTGGCCACAAACGACAAGTTCTCGCGTTTCGGCGCTTTGTATCTTAAGTAGCTTGCGCTCCGTCTTCCGAAAGCAACCATTTTCGCACAGCATCGCCTTTTGCTTCAGGCTCATGGGGCATTTCCTGAAGTATTGGAAATGCCTTATCCAATTGGTTCATGCGCGTCTTGTTCCGAAAGCCGTTTCACGCTTGCGGGATAGGTTTTAATGGACTTCGAGTACTTTCACACAAGAATCGAGGTCATGTGTCGCCAGATGAGCGTAACGCATGGTCATCTGCAAGGTTTGGTGACCCAACCACATTTGAACACGACGGATGTCGATCCCGCCCCGAACCAAACGAGATGCACAGGTATGGCGCAGAATATGCGGAACGACCTGATCGTCCGTGCCCAGCCCGACTTCCATCTTCGCTTCATTCCAGATCTGGCGGAACCTGACCTGATTGAGCATGGAGAAGGGGCCTTTGAGCTTTTCATGCGGGATATGTGCTGCCTTGCGGGCACGACGGGTGAGGGGAACAGTGCGGCTGCGATTCGATTTGGTGAGCCAGAACGTAACCCTGTGATCCTGAATATCGTTCCAGGTAACGCCAATTGCTTCCCCGAGACGACAGCCTGTGTCGACAAGAAACAGCGAAAGCCGGTAGCTATCTTCGCAACGCGACTTGATCGCCGCGAACAGGCGCTTTTCTTCCTCATATTCAAGGAATCGAATGCGTCCTACACGCTCTTTCTGCCGGATAAATTCCGGTAGATTGAAGATATCCCCCATCTTGTGCGCCTTTCGCAGCAGCTTGCTCAGCGCAGCCATCTTTCTATTGATGGTTGCATTGCTGTTGCCGCGCTCACGAAGCGAACCGATGACGGAGTCGAGCATTTCCTGATCGAAACCTGAAAAGCGCTCGCCTTTCAGAATCTCGTCAATTTCCCCGAGAAACGACTTCACATTATACTTGTGCGACCCATCATCCCACAGGATGTTGATGTATTTCCCCGTCAGTTCCGCCACCGAAAATTGTTCGACAAGCCGGTGGTTCGGACTTTTGCTGGATGTATATTGTAAGTTGTAGTCGACTATCGGCGCAAATTTTTCGCCCATGTCGATCTTCGTTTCCCCAACGACGATCATTGTACGCCCCCCATAGATATATGAGACGCACAACTAATGAAATAATTCTCGGAACACAAGATAAGTGAGCTAACTTTATGCGGAGACATGTTTGGACCTTTCTAAAAGACCAGTATCTGCCCCCAGCTTTTGTCGTCCCCCGCAACTCCCCTCGGTTTTCGATCCTTTTCGAAATCCCCATTTCTGAAGGATCAAAGTTCACGCATTCGTGAGCTGTGTTTCAAATGAATGAGCGCCAACGGTTTCCCGTTGGCGCTTTTCGCTTAAGCGTCGATCTGATTAGAACGAGCGCTGGAAGCGGATCATGCCCTGCCAAGCGTCTTCGCCCTTGAGGACCGACTTCTTGTCGTTCCACTTGGTGTAAGAAACTTCTGGGGTGATGGTGAAGCCAGGAACCAGTTCGTAAGCAACGTTTGCGGTTGCTGCGAAGGTTTCTGCATCTTCGTAAGCGAGCTGAACGTTGAAGGTAGCCTTTTCGGTTGCCTTGAACGCTGCGCCGCCCCAAACGGCCCAATCGCCGCCCCAGGTGCCGTAGAAGCTATCAATGGCGCGAATGCCGCGGAAATTACCGTCTGCATCCGTATAGCCATAATAGGTATCATCGTTGGACTTGTAGCCGCCCATCGCCCAGACCGAGAAACGGTCGGTGATGTTGACGTCGGCGCGAACCTTGCCGGCCCACTCTTCGTTGACTGCGTCGTAAGCAGCAACTGCTGCGATCGAGCCCCAGCCACCAGCGTACTTCAGGCCGCCAACGATATGCGGCGTGTAGTCGTCAATGACGCCATTGTAGTCGACGTCAACGTTGTTGCCCTGTTCGAGCGACAGAACTGCCGAGAAGCCGTTACCGCCGGTGAAGGTGTAGCTGATGAGACCCGTGCGGTAGCCGCCAGCGAGGATCACGTCGTCGTTCATGACGTTGCCGAGGTAACCAGGGAAGGTTACGAAAGCCGATTCGTCGAGACCAATGCGCAGGCCGCCGAGCTGAATGTAGCCGAAACGCAGCGTACCGGTCGAGCTCGAGTCAGAACCGTCAGACCACTGGAAACGGGTGTCGATATAGGTCTTCAGGGTGCCGAGTTCGGTTTCCGAAGCGGTCGAGAAACGGAGAACTGCACGAGCCGTCTTGGCATAGGTGTCGCGATCTTTGCCGCCGAGAGTAATGGGGTAGCCCGTCTCTGGGTCGCGAGAGATACGGCCGCCGCGAGCGTATACGTCGTCGCCGCCCTTAACGTCGTAACGAACGTAGCCATGGATGCGCAGGCAGGTTTCGGTGCCTGGGATGTAGAAGTAGCCAGCGCCGTAAGCATCGCAGACGCGGACATATTCAACGGCTTCTGGCTCTGGCGCGACGATTGCGTCGGCAGCCTGAGCGCCGGAAGCTGCAACCAGAGCTGCA
>NZ_JBVPGR010000032.1:0-305756 GCF_055816895.1 Ochrobactrum sp. PL_is501
TCAAGAACAGCTCTGCGCACGACACTAAAACGACAAAGGAGAAAACGAAGAACTTGACCATGGCCGCAGACCCGAAGCATACCTAACAGGCGGGGCAGTTCTCAGTGGAAACGACGGGGCAGTTCTCAGTGGCAATCAACAGTGAATCTCATATTTCTGCAAGTGATCAAATAGAAGCCACAGGAAACGCCTTATTAATAACGTGAGAGCTCTCTATGAAGTTGTCAGCCGACATAAGACGTCGGATGCTCCGTTACCCAACTATTCGATAGCAGAGACCCTCTGCGTTGCGCTGCTGTGACGCTCACGACATTATCCCCCTTGAGCGAAATCGCCGAACAAGTCCAGCTTGCGGCGGTTAAGGCGGCGCATGTCCCCACGCCTTATCGTGACGCTGTTGCGGTCGAAAAACTCCAATATCTGGATTGCCACCTTGCGGCCGCTATCGACCCGGTCACGAAAGCGCGCCGCGATGAACCAGCCGCTGTCGAAGGCCGCATCCATATCCGACAATATGCCAATCATTTCGGCGATCGTCGCCCGCAGGAAAAAATGGTCGTGCGCCACTTCATGCACCCGACCCATGCGCCCGGCGAGCTTGAGCAGGCGGCGAATATCTTCCTCCCTTTCGTCCAGAAGTCCCGCAATATCGCGCACGCGCGGCGGACGGAAACGGGCGGCGCCGCCAAGCAGCGGCGCGATGCGCTGCCAGAGCGCCTCGTCGGCATCGCTCATCGTCACTTCATGATCGCGGAGGCGCAGCCACGCACCGTCCAGTCTCAAAAGGTCGGCCTCGACCAGCGCGGCAATGGCGGCGCGAAAAGCCGGTGTGGGCAGGCGCGGTTTCAACAACAGGCGCAGCCGTTCGACACCCATGCCGATCAGGTCCGGATTTTCCGCATGAAAAATGCCAAGGCGCGCCAGAATATCCTCACGTAGCGCATTCCACCGCTCCGGCAACAGCAGGAGCACGGAATTCGGCTGCGGCAGCATCACGGCATCGAGCGCTTGCGCCAGACGTTGCGGATCGTCGGCCAAGGCGCGGTCGCGCAGGAATGCCGCCGCATCAAGATAATAAGGTTCGGCAGACAGCAGCGCCCGCGCCGCCTGCACGGGATCATCGATGGAATGAGCGTCGAGTTGAGCCATGCGCTCCGGGCTGCGGCGCTTGCGCTGCGGCGGGCGCAAATCCAGAAAACGACCGCCGCCGATGGTGCGTTGTGCAGAAACATCCCGGATGACGAAACGGTCTCCTGCCGCCGCCGCGATGGGGCGATCCAGCACCAGTTGCACCCGGTCTTCCGCGCCGGGCCGCAGCTCCTCATCCCGCAGAAGCACGATGCGCGCCCCGACCTCGGCTGCGGCATGATGCAGGCGAACCGGGAACCACTGGCCGACCGGCTTTTTCTCCGAAGGCAGGATTTGCAGCGATGCATCGATGCGGTCCGCCGGGCGGTGAAGGCCGGGCGACAACAGCATGTCGCCCCGATGCACTGCCTCTTTCGATATGCCCTCGCCCGCCAGATTGAGCGCGCAGCGATCACCCGCCTCAGCAGTTTCGCTCGGCCTGTTCTGCGCATGGATGGTGCGGACACGCGCTTCCCTGCCGGACGGGCTGATGAGAAGATGGTCGCCGGTGGCGACCTTGCCGGAAAGCACCGTGCCGGTGACCACGGTTCCAGCGCCCTTGAGCGTAAAGGAACGATCCACCGCAAGACGAAAACGTCCCGAGGCCCGGCGCCCGCCGAATGCATGCGCTTCATTTTCCAGCAAGGTTCTGAGTTCGTCGATCCCGGCCCCGGAAACAGTGGAGACCGCCAGAACAGGAATATCGGCCAGTCCCGTCAGCGCCAGTTCATTGCGGATGGCGCTTTCGACTTCTACGAGGCGTTCCGGCTCGGCAAGATCGGATTTGGTGATGACGGCGACGCCGCGCCGGATGCCGAGCAGGTTGACGATTGCCAGATGTTCCCGCGTTTGCGGCATGATCCCATCATCGGCGGCGACAACCAGCATGACGAAATCGATGCTCGCCGCCCCGGCAAGCATCGTATGCACGAATTTTTCATGCCCCGGCACGTCGACAAAGCCGAGAGTATGCTTTTCATCGCCGGAGAGAGGCAGATAAGCAAAGCCGAGATCGATGGAAATTCCACGTTCTTTTTCTTCTTTCAGCCGATCCGTATCGACCTTGGTCAGCGCCCGCACCAGCGCGGTCTTGCCATGATCGATATGTCCCGCCGTTCCGACGATCATGAGCGGCGCACCGCAAGAGACGACAGATTGTGCAGAAAGCCGTCTTCATCCTCAAGGCAGCGCAGATCGAGCACGAAGGCACCCTTTTCGATCCGCCCGATGACGGGCAGAGGCAAAGCGCGCAATGAACTGGCAAGCGCTGTCAGCGCCGTGCCGCTGCCATCCTTCGGCACAATCGACAATCCGGCGCTTGGAACCGTTGAAAGCGGCAATGCGCCGGAGCCGATCTGGCTGGCGCAATCCGTCACCGCCACGATGAAAGCCGGGCCAAGCGCTTTTTCAAGCTGCGGCTTGAGCCTCGCCGCCTGCGCGGCGATTTCCGACTGCGGGCGCGCGAGATAGCGGATGGTCGGCAGCTTTTCGGAAAGCCGTTCCGGGTTGCGATAAAGTTTCAGCGTCGCTTCCAGGGCCGCCAGCCTGATCTTGTCGACCCGCAAGGCGCGCTTCATCGGGTTCTTGTTGATGCGGGCAATCAAATCGCGCCGCCCGACGATGAACCCCGCCTGCGGTCCGCCCAAAAGCTTATCGCCGGAAAAGGTGACGATATCCGCGCCTTCGGCAACCGCCTCGCGCACTGTCGGCTCATGGGCGAGGCCGAAAGCAGCCAGATCGGCAAGCGTGCCGGAGCCAAGATCATTGACCAGCGGCACGCCCTTGCCTCGCGCGATTGCCGCCAGTTCCGGTGCCGTGACTTCCCGCGTGAAACCTTCGATGCGGTAATTGGAGGTATGGACCTTCAGCACAAGGCCGGTATCGGGGTTGATTGCATTCTCGTAATCACGCGGATGGGTGCGGTTGGTGGTGCCGACTTCGACAAGCCGCGTCCCGGCGCGGGTCATGATATCCGGCATGCGGAACGCGCCGCCGATCTCGATCAGTTCGCCACGCGACACAATGGCTTCCTTGCCCGCGGCAAGGCTGTTCAGCACCAGAAGCACGGCGGCGGCATTGTTGTTGACGACGGTTGCGTCTTCCGCGCCCGTCAGTTCGCAGACAAGCGCGCGCAGATGGTCGTCGCGCTCGCCACGCGATCCCGACACCAGATCAAACTCAAGCGAAACCGCCTGCCGCATCGCTTGCGTGGCGGCCTCGATTGCGGCTTCGGCAAGGATAGCGCGTCCCAGATTGGTGTGCAGGACCGTGCCGGTCAGGTTGAACAGCGGGCGCAGGCTCGACTGCCCGGATGCTGCAAGCAGATGGAGAACCCGTTCCGCCAGATGCGTATTGCTGGAGAGCGAAGCACCGGATTTCACCGCCTCGCGCTCGTCGTGCAGAACCTTGCGAACGGCCTCCGTCAGCGATGCGTGGCCAAAATTCTCCGAGGCTCCGGCAAGTTCGGGCATGTGCAGGATGGCGTCCACAGACGGCAGATGACGCAGTGACGTCTTGATCTGGTCCATGCCGCCTCACAATCCGGCAAGAAGCGGGGAGAAGCCACCTCGCCTGTAAGGCGTCTCGCGCATCAGCATATCAAGGCCGAGGCTCGCAACATCGTCGGCCACCGGATCGGCATCCGCAGACAGATGCTGGTAGATGATCTTGACCCAGCTTTGGCATTCGTCGCAGGTTTCGGCCTTGATGATGCCGCCGCCTTCTTCAACGTGCTTGTAGCCAATGCCCTTTGTGGAACCGCAGCACACGCATTTGACCCGCACATAATGCCAGAGCGTATTGCACACGGAACAGGAGCAGAAGCGCGCGCCATGCGCACCGAGCCAGCCGACGACCATCGAGCTTGACGGCATGCTGCCGCAAGACGGGCAGACGCCATCGGCGACCGGCTTTACCGATTTCGCGTCGAGCGCCGAGGCAAGCCGCGTGAAATGGAGCTGCAATCCCGCCCAGATATAAATATGTTCGGCAATCGCCTGCGGCGGCAGAACACCGGCGAAAAGCGCCTCGATCATCCGGCGGCGCTCATCAGTGCTGCTTTGCGCCACACGCTCCAGCGCATCGGCGGCATCCTGCGGCTTGGCGATTGTGTCGGCGCGCGCGAAAAGCCGGTCGAAGATGGTGTCGAGCGCCTCGTCCGATAGGACATCCGCACGATCGATCGACGGCATGCCGAACTCGCGTCCCCGGACGTTCTCCTGGCGCGCAACGACAGGACCGAGACCAGCCTCGATTTCTGACTGCGCCTCGCTCAGATCGGCGATGAATTCCAGATAGGGTTTCAGCGGGCTGACCGAGGCCAGAAGACGCAGGCGCTCCGCTCGTCTGGCGAAAAGTGCGCCGGGGTCCGGCAATTGCACGAAGGGTGGGGCCGATATTTCGCCGATGACCGTCGGGTCCGGCACCAGATCTTTCTTGCCTGCCATGTCACTCCTCACGAACCCAACGGGCCACGTGGACCACTGAATATGGTCGCCCTCAAATGACGACCGCGTAAGTTCAGGCGGCAGGCTTGCTGCCGCCCTGTTTCACTTTCTGCTTCGATGCCAGTTCGCGCAACCATTTGCGGTGGTGCCGCCATGCCCAGCCGCCGCTCACCGTGCCCCTCGTCATGGCATGGATGGTGCCCTTCACCCAGATCGCGGCATAGACATGCACGATCCAGACGCAGATTGCCGCCACCGCCGCCATGGAGTGAACAAACAAGGCCCATCGCTGCTGGTTGATGCTGGTATAAGACCCGAAATATTCGTTCCAGATCATCAGGCCGGAACCGATCAGGATGATAATCAGGAGCGACATGGACCAGAAAACCAGTTTCTGACCGGCATTATATTTGCCGACTTCGGGCAGTTTTTCCTCATTGCCGGCAATCACGTCATTGGCCTGCGCCAGCCATTGGCTGTCTTCGCGCTTCCATAGATTGGCGCTCCAGAAGCGCAGGAAAAGCCCGAGGAAACTGAAGAACAGGACAACGCCAATCCATGGATGGATGGCGCGTGTCCATTGTCCGCCGCCGAACAGGCCCGACAGGAAAAACAGCGACGGATGAAACATGGCAAGGCCGGAGAGTGCCAGAAGCACGAGGCTGATGGCGGTGATCCAGTGGTTGAGGCGCGCGCCGCCGGAATAGCGATGCACCCGGACCGGCTTGCCGGGCTCTATGCCGTCGCCGCGTTCAACATCCTTGAAATCGGTCCTGCTCATGAGCTTTTTTCTCCCGTGAGCTTTTCGGCCTGTTCCTCGTCATGCTCCGTCACGACATTTGGCCCCTTGAAGATATAATGCAACAGACCCGCCGCGGCGGCCAGCCCCATTGCCGCCATACCCGCATATTTGGACACGCCCTTCCACGCCTCGACAACCGGGCTGATGCGCGGATTGTTCGGCAGGTTGGCATAGATTTCAGGCTTGTCGGCATGATGCAGCACATACATGACATGCGTGCCGCCAACGCCCGGCGGATCGTAAAGCCCGGCATTTTCAAAGCCGCGCGATTTCAGGTCCTTGATGCGGCCGTCGGCCCATTCCTTCATCTCGTCCTTGGTGCCATAGACAATGGCCTGTGTCGGGCAGGCCTTGGCGCAGGCCGGCCCCTGTCCCACCGCGATGCGGTCGGAACAGAGCGTGCATTTATAGGCCTTGTTCGTCACCGGCGAGATGCGCGGAATGTCGAACGGACAGCCCTTGATGCAATAGCCGCAGCCGATGCAGTTCTCATGGATGAAATCGACGATGCCATTGGAATATTGCACGATTGCGCCCGGCGCCGGGCAGGCCTTGAGACAGCCGGGGTCCTCGCAATGCATGCAGCCATCCTTGCGGATCAGCCATTCCAGATTGCCGGTATCGGGATTGTCCCACTCGGTAAAGCGCATCAGCGTGAAGGTATCGGGCGTCAGGTCGTGCGGATTGTCATAGACACCGACATTGACGCCCACTTCCTCATGCGTGTCGTTCCATTCGGCGCAGGCCGACTGACAGGCCTTGCAGCCGATGCATTTCGACACGTCGATGAGCTTCGCCACCTCGGTCTGGCGCTCAGTTGGCGGCGTCACGTTCGACGCCGACCGCCTGATCAGGTCCTTGTCACCGAAACGCGGCTGTTGCGGCGTGACATCGGGATTGGGAACGGGTGGAAACATCTCTAATCCCTCCTATGCCACTGGCGCGCTTGAGCGCTCGATATTGACCAGAAACGCCTTGAACTCCGGCGTCTCGATATTCGCGTCGCCGACGAAAGGCGTCAGCGAATTGGGGCCGAAGCCCTTGCGGGCGGCACCCATGAAGCCCCAATGGAGCGGGATGCCCACCACATGCACCGTCTTGCCGTCGCAGATGAGCGGCTTGATGCGCTTGGTGACCACGGCCTTGGCCTTGACCGAGCCGCGCTTCGACCACACGCGCACCCAGTCGCCCTTGGCGATGCCCTTTTCCTTCGCCAGCTCCTCCGAAATTTCCACGAAGAATTCCGGCTGCAGGACGGCGTTCACATGAACATGCTTGGTCCAGTAGTGGAAATGCTCCGTCAGACGGTAGGAGGTTGCGGCGTAAGGGAATTCCTCCGAAGCCGTTTCCGCGAACTGCTTGAAGTCGTCGTTGAAGACACGCGCCACCGGATTGCCCCGAACCTTCGGTGCAATCACATTGGCGACCGGCGATTCAAACGGCTCGTAATGGGCCGGGAACGGACCGTCGCGCATCATGCCGCGGCTGAACAGGCGCGAGGAGCCTTCCGCATTCATGATGAACGGCCCGACCTCCTGCGGCTTGGCGGTCGGCGCAATGTCCGGCACGTCATAGCCGCTCCATTTCGAACCGTCCCACTCGATGAGCTTGCGGCTCGGGTCCCACGGCTTGCCGTCAATATCGGCGGAGGCGCGGTTATAGAGAATGCGGCGGTTCGCTGGCCATGCCCACGACCAGTTGAGATAGGCGCCCGTCTCATCCGGATCGTGATTGTCGCGGCGGGCCATATTGTTGCCCGCCTCGGTGAAGCAGCCGGAATAGATCCAGCAGCCCGACGCCGTCGAACCGTCGTCGCGCAGCGCCGCGAAGCCGGACAGAAGCTTGCCCGCCTCGGCAACGACCTTGGTAGGATCGGCCGGATCGGTCACCGTGGAAAGCGCGCGGCCGTTCAGTTCCTTGGCCAGCTCTTCCGCCGTCGGCTCGCCCTCATCCGCATAATCCCAGGTGACGTTGAGGATCGGATCGGGGAAAGCGCCGCCTTCCTTGCGATAAAGCTCCCGCAGCCGCAGGAAAATCTGCGCCATGATCCAGTTGTCGGTCTTCGCCTCGCCGGGTGGCGTTGCGCCGGGCCAGTGCCATTGCAGCCAGCGCCCGGAATTGGTGAGCGAACCCTCATCCTCGGCAAAGCAGGTGGAGGGAAGCTGGAACACTTCCGTCTGGATCGAAGCCGAATCCACATCGTTATATTCGCCGTGGTTTTCCCAGAAGCGCGAGGTTTCCGTTTCCAGCGGGTCCATGGTCACGAGGAATTTCAGCTTCGACAAGGCGTCGGTCAGCTTCTTGCGGTTCGGCACCGCCATCAGCGGATTGAACCCCTGACAGACATAGCCGTTGACCTTGCCTTCATGCATCATGTCAAAGATGCGCAGCATGTCGTAGTTCGGCACGTCGAGCTTCGGCAGCCAGTCATAGGCAAAGTCGTTCTCGACCGTCGCCGCATTGCCCCACATGGCCTTCTGGAAACTGACGAAGAACTTGCGATAGTTCTGCCAGTAGCTCATCTGGTTCGGGCGCAGCGGCTTGAAACCGCGTGTCGACATATAGGTCTCGAGATCGGTTTCCTTTTCGACCGGGATATTCATATAGCCCGGCAGGAGGTTGGACATGAGACCGATATCGGTCAGCCCCTGAATGTTGGAGTGGCCGCGCAGCGCATTCATGCCGCCGCCGCGCACGCCGATATTGCCAAGGATAAGCTGCAGCATCGCCATGCAGCGAATGTTCTGCGATCCCTTGGAATGCTGCGTCCAGCCGAGCGCATACATCGACGTCATCGTCTTGTCCGGCGCCGAGCATTCGGACATCATCTGCGCCACTTTCAGGAATTTCTCCTTCGGCGTGCCGCAGATGCGCTCCACCATTTCCAGCGTGAACACGGAAACATGCTGCTTCAAAAGGTTCCACACGCAGCGCGGGTTCTGCAACGTGTCGTCGACGACCGCATAACCATCGTCGCCGATCACATAGTCCCAGCTTGAGCGGTCATAATCCCGCTTTTCCTCGTCATAGCCGGTAAACAGCCCGTCCTTATATTCGAAGCCATCCTTGATGATGTAGCTGGCATTGGTGAAATGCTTCACATAATCCCACTGCACCTTGTCATTCTGGATGCAGTAATTGATGACGCCGAGCAGGAAGGCGATATCCGAGCCTTGCCGGATAGGCGCGTAGAAGTCCGCGACCGACGCCGTGCGCGTGAAGCGCGGATCGACGACGATCAGCTTCGCGCCGCGATGGTGCTTGGCCTCCGTCACCCATTTGAAGCCGCACGGATGCGCTTCCGCCGCATTGCCGCCCATGACGACGACGAGATCGGTGTTCTTGATATCGGTCCAGGAGTTGGTCATTGCTCCGCGGCCAAATGTTGGGGCGAGACTCGCCACCGTCGGGCCGTGTCAGACGCGTGCCTGGTTATCGAATGCAACTATGCCTGTGCTGCGCACCACCTTGTAGGTGAGGAACGCCGTTTCATTGGTGGTGGCCGAAGCCGCGAGGAAGCCTGTCGACGTCCAGCGGTTGACCGTGGTGCCCGCCGCGTTCTTCGCGATGAAATTGGCGTCGCGGTCGTCCTTCAGATGCCGCGCGATACGGTCGAGGGCATCTTCCCAGGAAATCTGCTTGAATTCGGACGAGCCCGGCTCGCGCACCCGCGGATTTTTCAGGCGGGTTTCCGCCTTCACGAAATCCTTCAGCGCCGCACCCTTCGGGCAAAGCGTGCCGCGATTGGTGGGGTGATCCGTATCGCCTTCGACATGGATCAGTTCTGCCTTCTCGCCCTTGCGCACATCGCCCTTGGAATAAAGGATGACGCCGCAGGCGACCGAGCAATAGGGGCAGGTGTTCCGGGTTTCGGTCGTATTGGTCAGCTTGAAGGGACGAATGGATTCGGCATAGGCGCTTTCCACCGCACCGAAACCGAAGGACCCAAGCGCCGAAGCCGCCACCACCGCCCCCGTTCCGCCCAGAAACTGGCGGCGTGAGAGCTCCACATTCATTGCGCTGCACCTCCCTGACCCTCGGAAGAAATGCCAAAGCACATTCTTCCTTAAATTGGACTTGCCTGACAACAGTTCACCGCAATAAACCCAAGTTGTCAACCGAACGGCAGGTTAATTTAATTAACAATAAGACCTATTTATCAATAACATGAATTTCACTGTCATGTATTAATACATCAATCGTTTCACAGGATTGACTTGAAAATCTGATGGCTGATTGACGTTACCGTGTAAAAACGCCAGACTGACAAGGTGGCTTCTTTTGTTGCTCCCGAGTTTCGGGGCCTGAATTTTGAGCAGCTCCTGCCTCGCCTCGGCTTCCTTGCTCCGATGCGACGGGTTGATTTGGCCCTCGGTTCAGGCAGTTTCCAACCGGGCAAAGCCGCATCCGGATTTCCTGAAATCATTGCATGTTCGACACTTTCCGGCCTGGAGGCCGCGAAGCGATTTTTCTCGCGCCAACGCAACAAGAGCAATTCAAAGCATAAAAGGGGATCGTCATGAACCGTCGGGAACTTCTCAAATCCGGTGCGGCCTGCGCCGCTTTCAGCATGCTGCCAAGTTTTGCATCTGCGGCCTCCAACATGTTCGCGCCGCGGCCTTCGGACTGGCGCAGCTTCGAGATCACCACCAGCATCACGCCTGCCGCTTCAAAGGAGGTCATTCGTGTCTGGGTTCCGCTGGCAGGGTTCAATGCCGATGACTGGAACCGCCCGGAGGGCAATCGCTGGACGACCAATGCGAAGGTCGCACGGCTCGACCGCGATCCGGCGAGCGGCACCGGCCTGCTTTATCTCGAATGGGATGGCGGCGAAGAAAACCCGCAGGCCGAAATCATCAGCCTCATCGCCACCCGCGACCGCGCAAGCAACCTCGATACCTCGGCGAAGGCCGTGCCGCTGACCCGTGCCGAACGTGACCGCTATCTGGCCGGGACGCGCCTTGCGCCGGTCGATGGCATCGTCAAGCAAACCGCTGACAAGATCGTCGCGGGTGCGGACAACGATCAGGAGAAGGCCCGCCGGATCTATGATTGGGTCGTCGCCAACACCTACAGGCGCGCCGCGACCCGCGGCTGCGGTGACGGCAATATCGTCGCCATGCTCGACAGCGGCGATCTCGGCGGCAAATGCGCCGACATCAATCCGCTGTTCGTGGCCCTCGTCCGGGCAGCGGGAATCCCGGCTCGCGACCTTTATGGCGTGCGCGTTGCGCCTTCCGCCTTCGGCTACAAGAGCCTCGGCGCGAAGAACGAAGTCATCACCAAGGCCCAGCACTGCCGCGCCGAAATTTACCTCGACGGCATCGGCTGGGTGGCGACCGATCCGGCGGATGTACGCAAGGTGATGCTGGAAGAGGAAAAGGACGGGCTTGGTGCCGACGATCCGCGCGTCGTCGCCGTGCGGCAGAAGCTGTTCGGTTCATGGGAGGGCAACTGGATCGCCTTCAATGATGGCAGCGATATCGCCTTGCCGTCTGCTCAAGGACCCGAACTCGGCTTCCTCATGTATCCGCAGGCCGAAGTCGCAAGTGCCCGGTTGGACTGCCTCGATGCGGACAGTTTCCGCTACGCGATGACCGCGCGCGAGATAACCGTATAATTCCGAGGGTATCATGGATATTGCATCGCCTATTCGTCTCAGCACGCTCGCCCATGGCGGCGGCTGCGGCTGCAAGCTCGCTCCAGCCGTTTTGCAGGATCTGCTGTCGGACCAGCCGGTCATGCAGCCTTTCAGCCAACTTCTGGTTGGCACGGAAACCGGCGACGATGCCGCCGTCTGGCAGCTTGACGACGAAAACTGCGTGATCGCCACCACGGATTTCTTCATGCCGATGGTGGACGATCCGTTCGATTTCGGACGCATCGCGGCCACCAATGCGATATCCGACGTCTACGCCATGGGCGGAACACCGATCATGGCGCTGGCGATCCTCGGCATGCCGGTGAACAAGATGCCCGCCGAAATGATCCGCGAAATCCTGAAAGGCGGCTCCAGCATCTGCGCTGAAGCGGGCATTCCGGTCGCGGGCGGGCATTCCATCGACGCACCGGAACCGATCTACGGACTGGCGGTCATCGGCACCTGCAAGCTTTCGAACCTGCGCAAGAACAGCGGCGCACGTCCCGGCGACAGGCTGATCCTGACCAAGGGGATCGGCGTCGGCATCTATTCCGCCGCCTTCAAGAAGCAGGCACTCGACCGCGCCGGTTATGAAGAAATGATGGCGTCGGTCACGCTCCTGAACCGGGTTGGCGCCGAACTCGGCAAGGATGACGCCGTCCACGCCGTCACCGATGTGACCGGCTTCGGCATCCTCGGCCATGCGCTGGAAATGGCGCGCGGCTCGAATGCAGGCATTGCGCTGGACTATGCCGCCCTGCCCTTTCTCCATCAGGCTGAACATCTGGCGCAGGGTGGTTTCGTCACCGGAGCCTCCACCCGAAATTGGGCAAGCTACGGCCATGATGTGCGGCTCCCCGGTGACTATCCGCTCTGGAAACAGCAATTACTGACCGACCCGCAGACATCCGGCGGCCTTCTCGTATCCTGCGCGCCGGAGGAAGCTGAAAGGCTTCTGGGCAGCATCCGCGCCGCCGGTTATCCCTCTGCAAGCATCATCGGAAAGGTGACGGATGATAAGGGCCGCGTGACTGTGGCCGATTGAATGGAATTGAGGCGGCTCATCAACAGTTCGCTTCACGGATAGGTCAACGCCCTCTGGAAATCGCTGCCGCGAGGCGATAAAGGCAATAGCGCGTCCCGAAAAGTGCGAAGCGGTTTTCGGAAAAGATGCGCGTAAAAAACAAATGGATAATATTTTCCAGAGGGACATTATGGGCTATTTTCCAAGTTGGCGTTTGACATCAAACGCCGTCGTGCTTCCCGACGAGCGCCTTCCGGCCTCCGCCGCCATTCCAATGGGCGTGCAGCATCTTCTTGCCATGTCCGGCTCGACCATCGTCGCGCCATTGCTGATGGGTTTCGATCCCAATGTGGCCGTCTTCTTTTCCGGCATCGGCACGCTTCTGTTCTTCCTGCTGACGGCAGGCCGTGTGCCGAGCTATCTCGGTTCATCCTTCGCATTCATCGCAGTCGTCATCGCCGCGACGGGCTATGGCGGCTCCGGCCCCAATCCCAATATCGCAATCGCGCTTGGCGGCATCATCGCCTGCGGCGCGCTTTATGCGCTTATCGGCCTTGTGGTCATGGCCATCGGCACAGGTTGGGTCGAACGGCTGATGCCCCCGGTCGTCACCGGCGCCATCGGCGTTTCCATCGGCCTCAACCTCGCGCCGGTCGCTGTCGGCCAGTTGAAGGGAAGCGGCACGCATATCACCATCGCACTGCTTACCGTTCTCTGCATGGGCATGATCGCCGCCTATGGGCCGCGTGGAACCAAACGCCTGTCGGTGCTCTTTGCGCTGCTGTTCGGCTACCTGCTGGTCCTCATCCTCGGCAATGGCCTTGGCATCGTGCCGGGCATCGATTTCACCGCCGTCAGCAATGCCGCATGGTTCGGCCTGCCGCATTTCACCACGCCTGAATTCAACTGGCAGGCGATCACCCTCATCGCGCCGGTCGCCATCGTGCTGGTGGCGGAAAACCTCGGCCACATCAAGGCGCTTGGTTCCATCACCGGCCAGAGCATGGACCGCTACATCGGCCGCGGCTTTCTTGGTGACGGCATCGCGACCATGATTTCCGGCTCGGGCGGCGGCACCGGCGTCACCACCTATGCGGAAAACATCGGCGTCATGGCGATGACCAAGGTCTATTCGACGCTGATCTTCGTTATCGCCGCCGTCATGGCGCTGATCCTCGGCATGTCGCCAAAATTCGGCGCGATCCTGCAAACGATCCCGGCTCCGGTTCTGGCCGGTCTTGCCGTTTCGGTGTTCGGCCTGATCGCTTCTGCCATGGCGCGCATCTGGATCGTCAATAAGGTGGATTTCGCGGATTCCCGCAACCTGTTCACCGCTGGCGTGGCGCTGATTTTCGGCGCTGGCGACTTCACCTTGAAGATCGGCGAATTCGCTCTCGGCGGCATTGCCACGTCGACCATTGCTGCACTGGTTTTCTATCAGCTGCTTGGCATCGGCCGCCGCGACAAGCCGGCCGAATAAAGCCAGCCAGCCAAATAAAACAGGAAGGAGCGGGCATCCGTCCGCTCCTTCCACTGCCGAAGCAGGTCCTGCTTGATTGGCATCAAATACTGCATCTCTATATTCGTCTATGTCCGAGAATGACGATCAATCGGATGAGACGGGTTCCATGCTGTCAGACCTTTTCGAACATAACCGGCAGTGGGCCGCGGAAAAACGCCGGGAAGACCCTGAATATTTCAGCCGGCTGTCATCCATGCAGCGCCCGGAATATCTCTGGATTGGCTGTTCCGACAGCCGTGTCCCGGCCAATGTCGTCACCGGATTGCAGCCGGGCGAAGTGTTCGTGCACCGCAATGTCGCCAACCTCGTCCACCGCGCCGATCTCAACCTGCTGTCGGTGCTTGAATTTGCGGTCGAGGTGCTGGAGATCAGGCACATCATCGTCTGCGGTCATTATGGATGCGGCGGCGTGCGCGCCGCCATGGCCGGATATGGCCACGGCATCATCGACAACTGGTTGCAGCCGGTGCGCGATATCGCGCAGGCCCATGAACAGGAGCTGGACCGCTTTACCGACCCCGAAGAGCGCCTGAACCGGCTTTGCGAGCTGACCGTCGCCTCGCAGGTGGAAAGCCTGTCGCGCACGCCGGTTCTGCAATCGGCCTGGAAACAGAACAAGGATATCGTCGTGCACGGCTGGATTTACGGCCTCAAGGATGGCCTGTTGCGCGACCTTGAATGCGACTGCACGAAAAGCGTGCTGCATTTTTCATGTCAGCACGCGGGATGATCTGCAAGCAGCTTTTCGGCCCTGATGCGCATGTCGGGCGCAAGTTCGGACGAGCGCCGCGCAATCTTGTCGAAACAGACAGACGTTACCTCATTGACCGCACGCAGTTCACCGTCGAGCGAACCCAACATCGTCTGGCGAAAGGTGATTGATGAGCGCCCGACTTTCAACACTTGCGAACGGATCGTCAGCAGGTCTCCGGCGGGCACTTCCCGCTTATATTCGGTTGTCGAGCGTACATCCGCCCAGCCAAATGCGTCATCGGGAATTTTTCCTGCAATGTGACCCAAAAGCTGAAAGCTCGCATCGTCGAACATTGCCGCATAATGCCGGACATTCATATGCCCCATGACATCGCACATCCACGGATGCGCGACGCCGACAAAGGTACCGAGGCCGCTCATCGCGCCACCGACTGATAACCACCGAGGAAGGCTGTGAGATTATCGCCGAGTGCATCGCACAGATAGCCGCCTTCCTGCACGATGACGGTCGGCAGTCGAAGCTTTGCGATTGCTTCGGCGATGCGTCCGAAACCGCCGGTCGTGACCGACAACCCGCCGAACGGGTCGCCCTCAAACGGGTCGAGGCCGAGCGCGACCACAATCGCATCGGGCGCGAAGGCTTCGATGCGGCGGAAGGCCGTGTCGAGCGAGGCGAGGAATTCGGCGTCGCCCGATTTGCGCGGCAGCGGCAGGTTGAGATTGTAGCCAAGCCCCGCCCCTTCTCCGCGTTCGTCGGCGTGGCCCCAGAAGAATGGATAGAAACGCACGGGATCGGCATGGATGGAGACGGTCAGCACGTCGGGGCGAGAATAGAAAATGCCTTGCGTGCCGTTGCCGTGATGAAGATCGACGTCGAGGATCGCTACGCGCTGGGCCTTTGAGCGCAGGCGCTCTGCCGCGACCGCCGAATTGTTGACGAAGCAGAAGCCGCCCGCCACATCGGCAAAGGCGTGATGCCCCGGCGGGCGGCAAAGCGCATAGGCCGCAACCTCGCCGCCCAGCACCGCATCGGCGGCATCGACTGCGCTCCACGCACTCCAGCACACGCTTTCCCAAGTATGTTCAGCAATCGGGCAGGCCGTATCGGCCATGTGATAGCCGACCTGCCCCACGGCAGACGCCGGATAGCGGCCATCACGCGCCAGCGGATGGATGTTCGGGATCACCTCTTCCGACGCCTCCTCGATGCGCCGCCAGCGGGCATGGATGTGCTGAAGAAATTCCAGGTATTCCGGCGTATGCACGGCTGCAATCGGGCCAAGGCCGTGATTTTGCGGGCGGATGATCTCGCAGCCTGCGGCCTTCGCACCAGCCAGCAGGCGCTCGACACGCTCCGGCTGTTCGGGGTTCGGCTGCGGCGCGCCGCTGGAAAGAAAGGCTTTCGGGTCGTGACGCTTCTGCTCGACGGCGTAAAAGGCTTTCATGACTGCTCCCTGCTTTGATTGATGCGGGCCAGGCGGGTGAAATCCTCGCCATAGGCGCCGTGATCGCGGTCGGATTCGATCCAGCCGATACCGAGCCGCTCATAAAATCTCTGCGCTGCGATATTGTCGCGGTCGACAGCCAGCCGCAGATAGACGCCGCCCCGCGCCATCGACCAGGAGGCGACATGGCGCAGAAGCACTTCGCCGATCCCGTTGCCGCGAAAGGCTTCATCGACATAGAGGTCCTGCACATAGACGCCGGGCTTGCCGAACCATGTCGAGAAGATGGGGAAGAACAGGGCAAGCCCGGCAAATGCCCCGTCTACCTCGGCGATCAGGCTGGTGAAAGCAGCGTAGGGGCCGAAGCCGTAGCGGCGAAAATCCTCGACCGTGCTGGAGATTCTGTCGGCAGCGCCAAGCCCTTCGCCCATGATGCGGATCGCCTCGTGGATCAATTCGGCATCGGCGGCTTCGCCAAGCCGCACCGTAACGCCTGTTTTGTTGTCCAACACGATTTTCGGCATCAAAACGCCACCCTGTCTCCGCCTTTGAGACCCAGATATTCACGTGCCTCGTCGGGTGTCGCAACGTCCAGCGACAGGCCATCGAGGATGCTTCGGATGCGCCGTACCTGATCGGCATTGCTTTTGGCAAGCTGGCCGCGCCCGTCATAAAGGCTGTCTTCCAGCCCGACACGGACATTGCCGCCCATGGCGGCCGCCATGGTGATCATCGGGATCTGGTGCCGCCCTGCGGCCAGCACGGAGAAGGAATAATCGTCCCCGAACAACTTGTCGGCAATCCGCTTCATATGCATGAGATTGTCAGGGTCTGCCCCGATGCCGCCCAGCACGCCGAAGACGAACTGGATGAACAGATGACCGGATACCAGCCCCCGGTCGCGGAAATGCGCCAGCGAATAGAGATGGCCGACGTCGTAGCATTCGAATTCGAAGCGCGTGCCGCAGCCCTGCCCGAGACTGGTCAGAATACCTTCCATATCCGCGAAAGTGTTCTTGAAGATCGAATGGCGCGTGGCTTCCAGCAGTTCCGGCTCCCATGCGTGTTTCCACTCACGCGGCTTGTCGAGTGCCGGGAACAGCGCGAAGTTCATCGAGCCCATATTGAGCGAACACATTTCCGGCTGCGCCTTGAGCGGCGCGGCTAGCCGGTCTTCCAGCGTCATCAGCGACGAGCCACCGGTGGAAATATTCACCACGGCAGATGTCGATTGCTTGATGCGCGGCAGGAACTGCATGAACAGGTCCGGATTGGCGGACGGCCTGCCGTCATGCGGATCGCGGGCGTGAAGATGCAGGATGGATGCGCCCGCTTCCGCCGCCGCAATGGCTTCGCTCGCAATCTCGTCCGGCGTCACCGGCAGATGCGGCGACATGGAGGGCGTGTGCACGGAGCCTGTCACCGCGCAGGTGATGATCACCTTGCGTTGCGTCTTCTTCTTGTCGGTCATGATCCGGCTTCCTCACGCATTTACAGGTAGATTGAGTTCACGCGCCAGAACCTCCAGCGTGTCGCCAAGAATGGCGGTGATCTCGCCGACCTGTTCGCGGCTCACGATCATAGGCGGGCAGACGAGGAAATGATCGCCCTCGACGCCGCCGCGTGTGCGGCGCGAATAGATGATGAGCCCGCGCTCATAGGCGAGATCGACCATGCGCTGATGGGCGTTCAACTCCTTCGGCAGCGGCTTCATGGTTTCAGGATCGGAAACAAATTCGGCAGCGAGCAGCAGGCCCTTGCCGCGCACGTCGCCGATGAAGGGGAAGCGTTTTGCAAGCCCTACCAGCTCGCCTTTCAGCGCATCGCCCATGCGGGCGGCATTGCCGACAAGGTCAAGACGATCAATCTCCTGCAACACCGCCTTGCCTGCCGCGCAGGCCAGCGGATTACCGGCATAGGTGAAGCCATGCAGGAAGCCGCCCGCGTCCAGAACCGGCTGCACGATGCGGGCTGGTGCCGCCATCGCGCCAAGCGGGCAATAGCCGGAGGCAAAGCCCTTGGAAAGCGCAATCAGGTCTGGCTTGCAGTTCCAGTGGTCGCCGCCCAAAAACTTGCCAGTGCGTCCTGCGCCGCTCATCACCTCGTCATGGATTAGCAGGATGCCATACCGATCACAGATTTCGCGGATGCGCGGATAATAGCTGTCGGGCGCGACAAGCGCGCCTGTGGACGCCCCGCCGATCGGCTCCATGATGAAGGCGAGCACGCTTTCAGGGCCTTCTTCCTGAATCTTCTCCTCCAGCATGTCGGCATATTTCTGGCCGCGCTGTTCCATCGAAAGATTGTCGCGGTCGAGATAGGCGGTCGGCGCCGGAACTTTCGGCATTTCACGCATGATCGGCGCGAAAGGCTCGCTCAAGGCCGCATAGCCGGTGACGGCGAGCGCGCCAAGCGTGCCGCCATGGTAGGATGGAAAGCGCGAGATCACTTTCCAGCGCTTGCCCTGCCCGGTCGCGACCGCCCATTGGCGCGCAAGCTTGATGCAGGATTCGACCGCTTCCGAACCGCCGGAAACGAAGAAAATCCTGTCCAGACCTTCCGGCATCCGCTCTGCGGCCATGCGTGCCAGATCTTCCGCCGGTTCATTTTCGAAATGCAGGCGATAGGCGAAGGTCACGCGGTCCATCTGCTCTTTCATGGCATCGAGCACGTTGCGATTGCCATGGCCGATATTGACCACCATCGCGCCGCTCGACCCGTCGATGACGCGGCGTCCGTCCTGATCCCAGATGTAGATGCCCTCGGCGCGATCCACCAGCGGCCTGCGCAGGCGCGACTGGTAGAAAAGATGCGATGCCGGGCGTTCATTCTGTGCTTTTGTGTTGAGCATGGCGTTACTCTGTCAGCGCTTGAGATATTGGTTGAGAACATTGGCGGTCACGCGCTCGACCATGCGGTCGCCGCGCTTGAGGGCCGCCACCCATTCGCAGCTTCCGGCGTGGAAAACCTCGCCCTTGCCGCGCGGGAAATTGACGATCATGCCGCAGCCGCGCTTGATGCTTTCGACGGCTGCATCTCCATCATTGCCGATCAGCGTATCGGCCACGAATTTGGCATCGGCATCGGAAAGGAACTGGTCGTCGGCTGGAATATCCGCGCTCTCTTCCTTGAGCGACGACATGCCGAGCGCCAATATCTGCAATCCATCCGGTGCGCCGCTGCCTTCTTCCGGCTCCGGCAGTCCGCCCCGGATCACATAGTCGAGCCCGTCGACTTCGTAGCCAAAGGCGTGACCATCCGCGCCGAGAAGATCGCCGTAATAGATGCCGGTGCCAGCAAAGGCCCAGTGTTCGGGGCGATAGACAGGGAAACCGCGCACGCCGCGCGGGGCGCAACCGCCCCAGCCGACATATAGCCCGCGCAATGCGTTGAGGCCGAATGTCTCCGCTGCGGGCCGCCCGGTTTCTTTCGCTTCCCAGCAGCCGCTGGTGCGGCGCGGATCGGCAGAGCGATAGACCGGGTCTTCTGCGCGGGCGCGATATTTGTAGCAGGTCTGCCGCTTGCCATTATCCTCAAGCCGGGTCTGCCACATGAAGTTGCCGGCAAAACGTGCCGCACGACCGCCGCCATCGACATAATTGTCGACGGCATCGCGCATCTCCCATGTCCAATATTCGTCGTGACCGACAAAAACCACGCAGTCATAACCGTCGAGGATTTCCGGCGAGAAATGCAATTCGTGCTGGCTGGCGAGATCGACCGCATAGCCTTCCCGCTCGGCCCAGCGGAAGAACAGGCTGTCATAGCTTGCCCAGCCGGAAGACGCATATTTCTTGGAATAGCCATTGGCATAGGCCCATTCCATATGCGGATAGCGCGGCGGAGCCGCAGGCGGCGTTACAAATTCCAGCGGAACACGAGGCGCATCAGACGGCAGCAGCGCGAAGCCGCGACAGAACGGGCGCTCGATGCTCACCGTCGTCGCATATTGATCGCCATTTGGCCCGGTAATGCCCTGATAATGGTTGGAACCGCCCCAGGTATTATAGGCGGTCCATGTGCCGGTTGCCGCGATTTGCAGGATACGGCCCGGCTTGCGGCCCGCCGCAGGACGCAGGATGAACAGGTGATGGCAGTGGATTGGCTCTCCGTCATTGCCATGCGCTTTCAGCGTGATGCGATAAGCGCCGGAAGGCCAGTTCTCATCCGTCCTGAAGGCAAACGTCGTTTCCCATCCGCAGCCGACAACCGAACATTGCGCCGGTGTTTCCTGCCATTTGCAATCTATCCCGCGCTTGGCGAAGACTGGCGTTTCCACCGCCCCGTCCCGCACGATCTCGATATCGAAACGCGAGGCGGTCGCACTCACCTGCAAATGGACGGTCGCGCCCGGCAGGTAGGAATAGGCGTCGGTGTAGCACCAGATTTCACCGCGCGGACCGTCCATGCCGGGATATTCGTAATAATGGCCGAGGACAGCCTCGCGCCGCTGCGCCGGGGTCAGCCCGAAATCGGGAAAATCGCTAGCGGTTCTCTCGTTCATTGCGGCACCTCACGCAGCCAGATATTTCTTGAGGAAGGAACGGGTGCGCTCCTGTACCGGATTGCTCAAAATCTGGTCCGGCGGCCCTTCTTCCACCACCACGCCGCCATCCATGAACAGGATGCGGTCGGCGACCTCGCCCGCAAAACGCATCTCGTGCGTGACGATCAGCATCGTCATGTGTTCGGCGGCAAGCTGCTTCATGACGGCGTTGACCTCATCCACCAGTTCTGGATCGAGCGCCGAGGTTGCCTCGTCAAACAGCATCACTTTCGGCTGCATGGCGAGCGCACGCGCAATGGCGACACGCTGCTTCTGACCGCCCGACAGGCGTGAGGGATAGACATCGATCTTGTCGGCAAACCCCACCTTCGACAATAGCTCCAGCGCCAGAGCGCGGGCCGCGTCCTTGGCCATGCCCTTGAGCTTGATCGGGCCGAGCGTGATGTTTTCCAGCACGGTCAGGTGCGGGAACAGGTTGAAGTGCTGGAACACCATGCCCATCTGCTGGCGCACCGCATTGATGTGCTTTTCAAAGGCCGGTCCAGCCAGTGGCTGGTTGACCTGCACGCCGTCGAGCCAGACCTCGCCGCCATTCAGCGTTTCCAGATGATTGATCGACCGCAGAAGCGTGCTCTTGCCGGAGCCGCTCGGACCGATGATCGCAACGATCTGGCCGCGCGCCACGGAAAGGTCGATGCCTTTCAGCACTTCCAGCGCGCCGTAAGCCTTGCGGGCGCCCTTCACCTCGACCATCGGCCTTGCCGATTTGGAGCTGCTCATCGCGTGACCTCCACTTTTCTTTCAATGCGCCGCAGGCCTGCTTCAAGCACGAGATTGACCACGTAATAGATGGCCGCGACGGTGATATAGAATTCAAACGGGCTGAAGGTTTCGCTGATGGCAAGCTGGGCGCTGTGCACCAGTTCCGCAATGCCGATGATCGAAACCAGCGACGTATCCTTCAGAAGAACGATCATGTTGTTGCCGATGGGCGGGATCGTGTTGCGGATCGCCTGCGGAATGACGATATAGCGCAAGGCCTGACCATGGCTGAAACCGATGGAGCGGGCACCTTCCATCTGGCCCGGATCGACAGCCACAATGCCTGCGCGGATGATATCCGCATTATAGACCGCAAAATGCAGGCTGAGGCCGATGATGCCCGCGCCAAGCGCCGGGATATCAATGCCGATTTGAACCAGTCCGAAATAGATCAGGAACAGTTGCAGCAGAAGCGGCGTGCCCATGAACAGCCACATGAAGAACCGCACCGGCCATGCAAGGATTGTGGGCGCATAAAGCACCACCAGCGCAAATGCGATGCCAAGCACGAAGCTGAAGAAGGCGGAAGCAACGGTCAGAATCAGCGTCCACCAAAGGCCGGTCAGAAGCAGGTCCGTATAGGGAGAGACGATGCTGAAATCGAGAGCTTGCATCCGGTCCCCCTCACTGCGCCGCGAAACGCTTGTCGAGCAGATCGACCCCGCGCGCCACGACATAGATGATGATCATGTAAAGAACGGCGGCGACGCCGAAAATCTCGAACGGCTTGTAGGTCGAGCCGATGAAGCGCTGCGCGGTATAGGTCAGTTCAACTACCGAAATGGTGGAAACCAGCGCCGAGCCTTTCAAAAGGGCGATGGCGTTGACGCCGAGCGGGCGGATCATCAGCCGGGCGGCCTGCGGCAGCACGACGAGCCGCATGGTCTGGCCGCGCCCGAAGCCAATAGAGCGCGCCGCTTCGCTCTGGCCGCGATCCACGCTCTGGATTGCGCCCCGGATCGATTCCGACATATAGGCGCCGATATTCAGCCCGAGCCCGATGACGCCCGCGGCAAACGGCTCCAGATTGATGCCGATCTGTGGACCGCCAAAATAGAGGATAAAGAGCTGGACAAGGCATGGCGTGCCGCGAAAGACGCTGACATAGGCAGCCGCCAACCCGCGCAGAATGGGGGAGCGCGACAGGCGCGCTGCCACAAGCAATGCTGCCACTGCAAGGCCAAGGATCAGGGCCAGCGCGGAAATTTGCACAGTCACCCATGCCGCCTCTAGAAAAAACGGGAGGACGCGCTGCATCAACGCAAAATCCATCGGAAAACTCCGGTCAATCGGTTCTCAACCGGCCCAGACATATGCCGGGCCGGGATGGCGACAGATCAGCGAATGTCGCTGCCGACCCATTCCATCGAGATTTTCTCGTAGGTGCCGTCGGCCATGATCTCGTCGAGAGCCTTCTGCATGGCTGCCTTCAGCTCCGGATTGTTCTTGCGGATGGCAATGCCGATGGCCACGCTGCCGCCTTCAATGTCCGGCGTATCAAGCTTGCGGACCTTCTGCCCGGTTTCCTTGATCGCCACCATGACCGGGATATTATCGACGACGATGGCGTCGACGCGGCCCGAATTCAGCTCGAGCATCAGTTCCGGCAAGCCCTTATAGGTGCGAATGGTCCAGCCGCCCTGCTCCCGCGCCCATTTCTCATGGGTTTCGCCAAGCGTCACGCCCAGCGTCTTGCCCTTGAGATCATCGAGCTTCTGAACGGCGGAATCTTCCTTCACGAAAACCGCGCGGCCCGCGTGATAATAGGGTCCGACGAAGTCCACGGCCTTCTCGCGTTCCGGCGTGATGGTCATGGAGCCGACGACCGTATCGAACTTGCCTGCACGAAGACCCGCGACGATACCGTCCCACGCCGTGGTGATGAGCTGCGGCTTCAACTTCATGCGCTCGGCAATCGCCGAACCGATGGACGCATCGAAGCCCACGACCTCGTTCTTCTCGTTGACGAAATTGAACGGCGGGTACTGGCCGCTCATGGCGATCTTGAGCTCTCCCGATGCCTTGATCTTTTCAAGATCATCCGCCTGTGCAGGCGCAACCGCGAAGACTGCGGTGGCGGCAATAGCGGCAGCGGCAATGAAACCCGTGAATTTGCTAAACATGTTGTTCCCGACTTCCTCTTGTTGTTTTTCTTGAGGCTTGTTTCTGCCCCTCAATATTCATGATTGCTTTTATGGATGCATTTCGCAAATAGATAATGGGAATGGATCACATAGATTTCATGAATGGATAAACCATGTCGTTGCATCGCCCCGAACGCCTTGTCTGGGATCTGGACTGGAACCTGCTGCGCAGTTTCGTGGTGATCGCAGAGGTGAAAAGCATCACCCGCGCCGCCGAACGTCTCAACCTCAAACAGCCGAGCGTGAGCAATGCCTTGCGCCGTCTGGAAGACCGCATCGGCCAACGGCTGGTGGAGCGTGACGCCACGCATTTTGAACTGACGGAAGTTGGCAAACTGCTCTATGAACAGAGCATTGAGGTCTTCGGCGCCATTTCGCAATTGCCGCAGCTGGTGCGCGGGGTGGGAGATGACGTGACCGGCCATGTCACCATATCGGTCGCAAGCCACATTATCTCGCCGATCTTCGATCAGGCGCTTGCGCTCTTCCACGAACAGCATCCCCGCGCGACCCTGACGATCAACGTATCCGCCAGCACCGAAGTCGCCCGGCTGGTACGGGAGAAGCGCGCTTCGTTCGGTCTGGGGCTGGTGAGCAATCGCGATCCGGCGCTGGATTACACCATGGTCTATCGGGAGTTCTTCGGCTTTTTCTGCGGGCCTCGCCATCGCATGTTCGGCCAGTCGGGACTGACGCTCGCCGATCTGAAGGGAGAACCCTCGGTGTCGTTCCAGACCGACCATATTGCCGACGCGTTGCGCCCTGTGGCCTTGCTGCGCAGCGAAGCGCGGCTTTCGCCGGAGGTGGTCGGCACGTCATCGAGCCTCGAGGAAGTGCGCCGAATGATCATCACCGGCCTTGGCATCGGCCCGCTGCCGCTGCATGTGGCGCGACGCGAGATCGATGACGGTCTTCTCTGGCGGCTGCCGCCCTATGAAAACCCTCCGGCAATCGATGTTTTCCTGATCCACAATCCGGAGACCAATCTCAACAAGGCGGAGAAGGCCATGCTGGCCGGATTAAAGGGGCTGATTGCCTCCACGCCACTGGAAGAGCGTATCTACGGCGATTGACGAGCGGGGGGTAACCCGCTCGCCTATAGGTTTATTCCGCCGGTTCTGCTGCGCATAGCGCATCACATTCGGCAGTTTCCCCCGTAGCGGAGAGGTTTGCCTGACCAAGCGCGACGATGGCCATTGCGCTGAGGCTCGCCACGACCGAAACCCAGAAGCCGTTTGCTGCGCCGAAATTGTCGACCACCCAACCGGAAACAAACGCACCGAACGCCATCCCGATACCGATGCCGGTCATGACCCAGGTTATGCCTTCGGTCAGCATCGTCTCAGGCACGCGGCGTTCGATGAGGCCGAAGGCGGTAATGAATGTCGGAGAAATCGCAACACCGCTGACGAACACCGCCGTTGCCAGAAGCACGGTCGATGTACCCGCGAACGGGAGTGGCAATGCCGTCAGCGCCAGCACGCTGACCGCAATCAGTAACTGGCGTTGCAATGGAATGCGGATCGACAATGCGCCAAGCGTTATCCCCACAAGAAACGAACCAATCGCATAGACACCGATGACGATGCTGGCTGCGCCGGGCTGGCCAAGCTCACGCGTGATCGCCACCGCGCTGACTTCAGCCGTCGCAAAGGTCGAGCCGACGAAAACCAGCGCCAGCGTGATGATCTGAACGGGACGCGACCAGATCGCGGAACGTTGCGGATTGTTGCGGTCGAGCGCGCGAACCGGCGGCTCGCTGGAACGCTGAAGCAGGAAAGCAACCGTACCCACGGCGAGGAAAGCCGTGCTGATTAGCATTCCCGCTTCCGGAAACAGCGAAACCGCCAAGGCCACGGAAAGGGAAGCACCCGAAATATAGACCAGCTCGTCCGCCGCCGATTCGAACGCAAAAGCCGTGTTCAGTTCGGGACGGTTGCGGAAAATTTCCGTCCATCTTGCCCGCACCATGGCCGGAATGCTGGGCATGGCACCGGCAAAGAATGCCGAGAGGAACAGGGTCCAGTTTGCCCAGCCCTGATTTGTAGCCAAGATCAGGAAGACGAAAGCGATCACCGAAACGACTGTAGCAGGCATGATGATACGACTTTGCCCGTAACGATCAACGAGCCGTGAAATCTGCGGCGACAAGAACGCATTCGTCAGCGCGAAAGTCGCCGAAACGGCGCCCGCCAGCCAATATTCGCCACGGGTCTGCGCAAGCATGGCCACGATGCCGACCGGCACCATCGCGAAAGGAAGCCGGGCGAAAAAGGCAGCCGCCGAAAAACCGATAGCGCCCGGAGCGCTGAAAATCTCTCTGTATGGATTGGACATCGGAGTAGGTCCTTGAAAGGGGGAAATTGCATCACTTACATACGGTCCGTATGTTAATTAAATAATTGATACGCGGCGTATGTCAACTAATATACGCGGCGTATCTGAATAAATGGAGCCGCCATGCGTAAACCCCGAAGCGAGATGATTGCCGAAACAAGGACGAAGCTGATGGCGGCGGGCCGCAAGGCTTTCGGCACCGTTGGTTACACGGAGGCTTCGATGGATGATTTCACCGCCTCCGCCGGGCTGACACGCGGCGCGCTCTATCATCATTTCGGCGACAAGAAGGGTCTTTTGCGGGCCGTGATCAATGAAATCGATTGCGAGATGGCCGCAAGGCTATGCACGATTTCCGCGAAGGCGCCCAACCGGTGGCAGGCCTTTGTCGACGAGAATGTCGCCTATATCGAAATGGCGCTTGAGCCTGAAATCCAGCGCATCATGTTTCGCGACGGACCGGCGGTGTTCGGCGATCCATCCTGCTGGCCGAGCGCCAATGGCTGTATCCGCACCATCACCACAAGCCTCGATGCCTTGCGTGAGGAAGGCGTCATCGTCGATATCGATTCGGAGGCTGCCGCACGGCTGATCAATGCGGCCAGCAGCAGCGCGGCGCAATGGATCGCCAATTCAGACGATCCCCAAGCCACCTCGAAGCGGGCGGTCAAGGCATTCCGGACGCTTCTCGAAGGCCTGTTGAAGCGGGAGGGTTGAGCTAACCCGACACGATCGAGGTGAAATCAGCCATGCCCGCGAAACGGGCGGCGCGAACCTTGCCGTATTTGCTCTTATCGATGACAAGATGTTTTTCGACGGCGCGCTGCATGGCCATCTGCTTGATCGGTACTTCGTGAAAATGCGAGCACGTGACCCCGTGCTGCTCATCGACACCGCCAGCCGACAGAAAAGCCTTGTTGATGTTGACGCGCTTCAGGACATCGATCCCCTCGTCGCCCGAAAACGATGCCGCCTCCGGGTGGTAGAGCCCGCCCAGAACGATGAGACGCACATCGCTGCGCTGCGACAGGATTTCGGCGATGTTGAGCGCGTAGCAGACGACCGTAATATGCTGGTTCTGCGGAATGCGGTGGGCCAGGTGGGGCATCGTGGTGCCGCAATCGATAAAAACCGTGTCATAAGGTTCGATCAGCGCGGCTGCCGCGGCACAAGCCTGCGCTTTTGCATTGGCATGGCTGTCCTTTTCAAAATCAAAGACATAGTCGCCGTTCGCGCCATCTTGTGTGGGGATAATGTAACCACCCAAACAATTGAGCGCACCGCCGTCGCTGCCTATATCGCGGCGGATCGTCATTTCAGAAACGCCAAGACGCGCTGCCGCATCGCGCAGACGAAGCACGCCAACTTCATCGACCAGCGCCGCCAGTTCGGCGATCCGCTCTTCTTTCCGGCTGATTCTGCTCAAGCTGTCCCCAATTCCTGCAATCTGATCACTCGTTTATATGTCCGTGACATTTCACGCAATTGCGATCATCCGACCTTGACAGGTCGAACACAAATGTGAAACGATCCAAACATAATGATCGGATTGTAACATTATAATTCGCATTGTTGGGAGGATATGACAACAGGGTTTTGCGCGCGCCGGACAGAATTCCGTTCGCAGCGTCAAACAGGCGGGAAAGCAGATTGATTTCGCCCGGCAGGGAAGCCGGGCTTGGAGGAGAACGCCGACGCACTCACCGTTCCTGAGATGCGTCGGCGTAGCAACAGTTGTGCCTGTCTGAGCCATCCAAGGCAGACGGCCAGGAATTCCCAGGGAGGAAAAACCGGTGAAAAAATTTCTAGCATCCGTGGCGATTGCCATGTCCGTTGCCGTTCCGAACGCTTTTGCGGAAGGCGTTGTTGATACGTCGAAGATCAACAAGGAACTCATCACCACGGCCAACGACAAGAAGTACACCATCGCGACAGTTGTGAAGGTGGATGGCATTGCATGGTTCGACCGCATGCGCGACGGCGTCGACCAGTTCAAGGCCGATACCGGCAATGACGTCTGGATGGTCGGTCCGAGCCAGGCGGACGCCGCGGCACAGGTGCAGATCGTCGAAAACCTGATCGCACAGGGCGTGGACGCCATTGCCATCGTGCCGTTCTCGGTTGAAGCCGTGGAGCCGGTTCTGAAAAAGGCGCGCGAGCGCGGCATCGTGGTCATCAGCCACGAGGCATCCAACATCCAGAATGTCGACTACGACATCGAAGCCTTCGACAACAAGGCTTACGGCGCCAACCTCATGAAAGAACTCGGCAAGTCGATGGGCGGCAAGGGCAAATATATCGCCACTGTCGGCGGACTGACCGCCAAGTCGCAGATGGAATGGATCGACGGCGCCGTCGAATACCAGAAGGCCAACTTCCCGGAAATGGAAGAAGCGACCGGCCGCCTCGAAACCTATGACGATGCCAATACCGACTATAACAAGCTCAAGGAAGCGATGACCGCCTATCCGGACATCAAGGGCATTCTCGGCGCGCCGATGCCGACTTCTGCCGGTGCCGGACGCCTGATCGCCGAAGGCGGTCTCAAGGGCAAGGTCTTCTTCGCGGGCACGGGCCTCGTCTCGGTGGCTGGCGAATATCTGAAGAACGACGACATCCAGTATATCCAGTTCTGGGACCCTGCGGTTGCGGGCTACGCCATGAACATGCTGGCGGTCGCTGCGCTTGAAAAGAAGAACGACCAGATCAAGGCCGGTCTCAATCTGGGCCTGCCGGGCTATGAAAGCCTGCTTGCGCCGGACGCTGCCAGGCCGAACCTGCTCTATGGCGCAGGCTGGGTCGGCGTGACCAAGGAAAACATGGATAAGTACGACTTCTGATATCCATGGAGGTTGGATGGGAGGGGTCCCCCGGCTCCTCCCGCCCGACCAAACGCATTCCAGCCTTGCACGAGGCCCCAATGAGTGAAAATCTGATCGAACTGCGCCATATCGGAAAACGCTTCGGTGGCGTCAGGGCGCTGGACGATGTTTCCTTTGCCATCAAGCCGGGCGAAATCCACTGCCTGGCAGGCGAGAACGGCTCCGGTAAATCCACCATCATCAAGGTCATGTCGGGCGTCTACACGCCGGAGGACGGCGAGATACTGATCGACGGCAAGCCGGTCGGCAAGCTCGATCCGGTCAAGTCCGTTCATCATGGCATTCAGGTGATCTATCAGGATTTCTCGCTGTTCGGAAACCTGACCGTTGCCGAAAATCTGGCCATCAATACTTTTCTCATCGAAGGCCGCAAGGGCGTCGACTGGAAGCGCGTGCGCGAACTGGCGCAGAAGGCGCTGGACAGGCTTGGCGTCAGCATCGACCTCGACGCGGATGTGGACAGCCTGCCGACATCGGGCAAGCAGATCGTGGCGATTGCGCGCGCCGTCATGGCTGACGCCCGCCTCATCATCATGGACGAACCGACAACCGCACTGACGCGGCATGAAGTCGACGCGCTGTTCAAGATCGTGCGCGATATTCAGGCGCAGGGCATCGCCGTGCTCTTTGTCAGCCACAAGATGCGCGAGATGCTGGAAATCAGCGAAAGGCTGACCGTCTTCCGCAATGGCAAGAAAGTTGCCGAAGGCCCGATTTCCGATTTCGACGAGCCGTCGATCACCCGCGCCATGACCGGTCAGGAACTTACGTCGGACCATTATCACTGGACCCCGCGCGAGGGCGCTTCGGCCAGTCCGACGCTTGAAATCACCAATCTTTCCGTTCCCGGTTCCGTGGAAAATGCCAGCCTCACCCTGCATGCGGGCGAGATCGTCGGCATATCCGGGCTGATCGGCTCGGGCCGCACGGAACTGGCGCTGGCGCTCTTCGGCATGAAGCCGGATTTCACCGGCACCGTGCATATCGACGGCAAGCAGGTCCACCCGAAAACCGTGCAGGAAGGGATTGCCTGCGGCGTCGCCTATGTGCCGGAAGACCGTCTGACGGAAGGCCTGTTCCTGACGCAATCGATCGAACGTAACATCATCGTCACCTCGATCGAGAAATTCGTGCGTGGTCTCTTCATCGACCGCGGACAAGCCGATGCCACCACCCGCGACATGTTTTCCGCAATGCACATCGTCGCCCCCGGTCCGCATACGCCGGTCAATCACCTCTCAGGCGGCAACGCGCAGCGCGTGGTGCTGGCGCGCTGGCTTCTGACGGGCGCGAAAGTGCTGATCCTCAACGGGCCGACCGTCGGCGTCGATGTCGGCTCCAAGGCGCAGATCCACAACATCATCCGCAAGCTCGCGCGCGATGAAGGGCTGGCCGTGTTGATGATTTCCGACGATGTGCCCGAGCTGGTGCAGAACTGCAATCGCGTGCTGGTGATGCATCGCGGACGTTTCGTCGATGAGCTTTCCGGTGAAACCATGACCGAAGATGCCGTCAACGACCGGCTCAAGACGCTGAATTGAGGAACCGGCACATGAAATTCTTCCGCAGTACCGAATTCATCATTGCCTGCGTTCTGTTCGCGGCGATGGTCATTATCGGCCTCATCAATCCGGCATTCTGGTCGCTGGACAACATCTTCGGCCTTCTGCGCTCCAATGTCGTGATCGGCATCATGGCGCTCGGCGTTCTGCTGGTGATGATTTCCGGCGGCATCGATGTTTCCTTCACCGCCTTTGCCATCGCGGCCATGTATCTGACCGTCCGCGCCATGGTCTATCTCGGCTATGACGGCGTGTTTATTCCGTTTGTGGCGGCAACGCTGATCGGCCTGCTGCTCGGCGCATTCAACGGCTTCATCATCCATCGCTTCAAGATGATCCCGCTGATCGTGACGCTCGGCACCGGCTCCATCGTGCGCGGGCTGGTGCTGGGCCTTGTCGGCACCAGCATCGTCAACATCAACAAGATGCCGAAGGAACTGATCGAGTTCGGCAAGACAGACGTGATTTCGCTGACATCGGCCTCCGGCACGGCATTCGGCCTGACTGCGATGTTCGTCGTCTATCTGGCGCTGGCGCTGCTGATCCACCTGATCCTCAACCATACGATGATCGGGCGCAGCGTTTATGCCTATGGCGGCTCGCCGGAAGCGGCAAAGCGCGTCGGCTTCAACACCCGCCGCACGATCTTCTTCGTCTATTGCGTCGCCGGGGCGCTCGCAGGCTTCGCGGGGCTTCTGCATTCCTCGATGATCTGGCTTGCCAATCCGCGCGATTTCGTCGGGCTGGAGCTGGACGTGATCGCAGCCGTGGTTCTGGGTGGCGCATCGATCTTCGGCGGGCGCGGCACGGTTCTCGGCACGCTGATGGGCGTCTTCATGCTCGTCATGGTCAAGAACTCGCTCATCATCATGAAGGTGGACACCACATGGCAGCGCGTCGTGGTGGGTCTCATCATCATCGTGGCCACCGCCATCACCGCATGGCGCGACCGCAAAAGCATAGCCTGAGGAGACAAGCGACATGAAACAGTCATTCGACATGCGCCGCATCCTTGGCGGAGACAACAACATCATCCAACTCATCGTCATCACCGTGCTGGTCTTCGCGCTGATGACCTGGATGAACCCGGACAAGTTCCTGCGCTATTACAACTTCGAATCCATCAGCTACATCATGCCGGAGCTTGGCATCCTCTCCATCGCCATGATGATTGCCATGCTGACGGGCGGCATCGACCTTTCCGTGGTGGGCATCGCCAATCTGGCGGGCATCGTCGCGGGCGTCTATTTCCACTCCTCCATGGTGCAGGCGGCACAGGCTTCCGGCTCGGGAATGCTGTTCTACACCATCATCGGCATATTGCTCGCCCTGCTGGTCGGGCTTGTGTCGGGGCTGGTCAACGGGCTTCTGATCGCCCGGCTGCGCATCACGCCGATCCTTGCCACGCTCGGCACCGGACAGGTGCTGATGGGGCTTGCCCTGGTTCTGACCGGCGGGCCTGCCATCGTCGGTTTTCCCGATGCGTGGAACTGGGTCGGCAACGGCAAGCTGTTCGGCATCGCTACGCCTTTCCTGCTGTTCATCGCGGTGTGCATCCTCGTGGCAATCCTGCTGACGCGCACGACGCTTGGCATCAATCTTATGCTGATCGGCACCAACCCGCGGGCGGCCGTCTTTGCCGGTATCCGCAAGGAGCGCATGGTCCTCTATTCCTACATGCTGACCGGCGTGCTCGCCTCCATAGCCGGGATCATCCTCTCGGGCCGCACCAACGCCGCCAAGTCGGACTATGGCGCATCCTACCTGCTGCAAGCCGTGCTGATCGCCGTTCTCGGCGGCACCAATCCGGCTGGCGGCAAGGGGCGCGTGCTGGGCATAGCCATCGCGCTCGTGGCACTGATGCTGCTTTCCTCCGGCTTTCAGATGATGCGGTTCTCCAACCACCTCATCGATTTCATCTGGGGCGCTTTCCTCATTCTCGTCATCGCGATCAACGCATCGCGCAATCAGGGCAGGTGATCCCTTATGCAGGACATCGAATTTCATCTTCGCCGTCAGGATTTTGTCCAACAGCCGCATGTGATCGCCAACACCTATGGCCTCAGCGTCACCGCCTTTCGTTATCCAAGCGGCATTGAGGCGCTGCTGGTCGAGAACGAACGCGGCAACATCATCGTGCTGCCCTTCATGGGCCAGATGATCTGGGGCGCGGAATTCGACGGCGTGGACCTTACCATGGGCAACAGCTTCTCCTTGCCGCGCCCGGCAACCACCATCGTCGAGACCTACGGCTGCTTTGCATTCCACAGCGGCATCCTGCGCAATGGCTGTCCTTCGCCTCAGGACAATCATCTTCTGCATGGCGAAATGGCCTGTGCGAAAATGGACAAGGCCGGTCTTCTGTTTGGCCAGGACGAGCGCGGCGCCTTTGTCGAAATCACCGGCGAATATGAATATGTGATGGGCTTCGGCGCGCATTATCTGGCACGGCCAAGCGTGCGTCTTCATGCCGACGAAACGCTGTTCGACATCACCATGGACGTGGAGAACCTTTCATCCGCCCCGATGGAGCTGATGTATATGTGCCACGTCAATTTCGCCTATGCGGAAGGCGCGCGGATCGTGCAGCCGGTGCCCTATACGCCGGATCATGTGCAGGTGCGCACCGCCGTTCCGGGCCATGTTACGCCCAACGACGATTACCTTTCGCTGATCGATGAACTGGCCGCCGACCCGGCCGCGATGGAAGTGCTGGACGAGCCGGAGCGCTACGATCCCGAGCAGGTCTTCTATATTCGCGGCCTGCCGGAAGATGCCGACGGCAACACGCATCTGATGATGCAGCTTCCCGAGGGCGACGGTTTCGGCATTTCCTACCCGACCGACATCTTCCCCAAGACCGTGCGCTGGATTCTCGTGAACGGAGACGCTCAGGTTGCAGCCTTTGCCCTCCCCTCGACCTGTGAGCCGGAAGGCTATCTGGCCGAAAAAGCCAAGAACAATGTGCGGCTGCTGGCGTCGGGCGAGCGCGCCGTTTTCCCCGTGCGCGTCGGCTATCTCGATACGACAGCCGCCGAACGGTTTGAAGCCACGATCAAGGCACTCTGACATTTCAAAGGAACGTCTCATGACCAGAAAGATCGGAGTGGTCGGCTCCAACATGGTGGACCTCATCACCTATGTGAACCGCATGCCCGGCCCCGGCGAAACGCTGGAAGCGCCGACATTTGAAATCGGCTGCGGAGGCAAGGGCGCCAATCAGGCGGTAGCTGCCGCGCGCCTTGGCGCGGATGTAATGATGGTCACGCGTGTGGGCGACGATATTTTCGCCGACAACACCATCCGCAACCTGAACGAGTTCGGCGTCGATACGCGCCATGTGCGCAAGGTTCCCGGCAAGTCGAGCGGCGTCGCCCCCATCTTTGTCGAACCGTCCGGCGAAAACTCCATCCTGATCGTCAAGGGCGCCAATGCCGATCTTCTGCCCGCCGAAGTCGACAAGGCGGCCGACGATCTGAAAGTTTGCGGCCTCATCCTGATGCAGATGGAAGTGCCGGTCGAAACCGTCTACCACACCATCGCCTTTGCCGCCGAAAACGGCATTGAAACCATTTTGAATCCTGCGCCTGCCGCTGCCGATCTCGATCCCGAGCTGATCCGGCAGGTGACCTTTCTCGTGCCGAACGAGAGCGAACTGGCAATTCTCTCCGGCCTGCCGACCGGCACGGATGACGAAATCGTCACCGCAGCGCGCTCGCTCATCGCGCGCGGCATCCGCACCGTCATCGTTACGCTTGGCGGGCGCGGCGCGCGCATGATTACGGCAAGCGAAATCGTCAATATTCCGCCGGTCAAGGTCACGCCGAAGGACACGACCGGCGCAGGCGACGCCTTTATCGGCTCCTTTGCCCGCTTTTATGCCGAAACCGGCGATGTGGAAGCCTCGCTTCGCAAGGCGGCCCTTTATGCAGCCCATTCCATCACCCGGCCCGGCACGCAGAAGGCCTATGCCAGCCGGGAAGAATTCGAAACGTTCTGCCGCGACCACGCCCCCTCGACCGAATGCGCCTGATCGCAACTGAACCCATGAACGGACAATGAAATGACCGAAGCCCTCCCCCGCAATAACGGGACACCGCTCAAACCGGAATGGTTTGAGGACGTGTCCGTCAATCGCAGCGCGTCCGAGCGCCGCGCCGCCACGATCAGCGCTCGCCGTTCGGTCAAGAAGGAATATCAGGCCGCGTGGCTCATCCGCGCCATTCAGTGCATCGACCTGACGACACTTGCCGGCGATGATACGGCGGGCCGCGTGCGCAGGCTCTGCGCCAAGGCGCGCCGCCCGGTGCGCGAGGATATTCTGGAAGCGCTGGGCCTCGCAGATGCAGGCATCACCACCGGCGCGGTCTGCGTTTATCCGACCATGGTTCCGCATGCTGTCAAGGCGCTTGAAGGTTCCGGCATTCCGGTCGCCTCGGTAGCGACCGGCTTTCCCGCCGGTTTGACGCCGTTGCCGCTTCGCCTTGCCGAAATCACCTATGCGGTGGGTGAGGGCGCGCATGAAATCGACATTGTGATTACCCGCGAGCATGTGCTGACGCAGAATTGGTCAGCCCTCTATGACGAGATTGCAGCCATGCGCGAAGCCTGCGGCGACGCGCATATGAAGGCGATCCTCGCCACCGGCGACCTCAACACGCTGACCAATGTCTATCGCGCTTCGATGGTGGCGATGCAGGCAGGTTCGGATTTCATCAAGACCTCGACCGGCAAGGAAGACGTCAACGCCACCTTGCCCGTGAGCCTGACCATGGTGCGGGCACTACGCGATTATGGCGAGCTTTCCGGCCAGAGCGTCGGCTTCAAGCCTGCGGGCGGGCTCAAGACCGCCAAGGATGCGCTCGCCTGGCTGACGCTGATGAAGGAAGAACTTGGGCTTCGCTGGCTGGAGCCTGATCTGTTCCGCATCGGCGCATCGTCGATGCTCGGCGATATCGAACGGCAATTGGAGCACTTCGTGACCGGACGCTACTCCGCCGCCAACCGTCACGCTGCTGCATAAGGAATTCCAGAATGCGACCCATCAAGGACATTCTCAAGACCATGGAATACGGACCTTCCCCCGAAGCAAACGGCGATGTGAACCTGTGGCTGGAACAGCATGGCCGCTCTTTCGGCCACTATATCAACGGTGCATTCGTCAAACCGGAAGGCCGCAAGGCGATTGCCGTCGCCAATCCGGCCAGCGGCGACAAGCTCGCTGAAATCATCTGCGGCAATGCGGAAGATGTCGATCAGGCCGTGAAAGCCGCGCGCGCGGCTTTCGGCAAATGGTCGAAACTCTCCGGCTATGAGCGCGCCAAATATCTCTATGCCATCGCCCGCCATATCCAGAAGCGCGAACGCTTTCTGGCCGTGCTGGAAACCATGGACAATGGCAAGCCGATCCGCGAAACCCGCGATATCGACATTCCGCTCGCTGCCCGCCATTTCTACCATCATGCAGGCTGGGCCGAGATGGTGGAAGACGAGTTCAAGGGCTTTTCGCCGGTCGGCGTCTGCGGTCAGGCGATCCCGTGGAACTTTCCGCTTCTCATGCTTGCCTGGAAGATCGCGCCAGCACTTGCCGCCGGTAACACGGTGGTGCTGAAGCCTGCCGATCTGACGCCGCTTTCGGCCATCGCCTTTGCTGAAATCTGCCATGAAGTCGGACTGCCTGCCGGTGTCGTCAACATCGTGCAGGGCGACGGCACCACCGGCGCGGAAATCTGCGGCCATGGCGGCGTGGACAAGGTGGCCTTCACCGGTTCCACACAGGTTGGCCGCGTCATCCGCGAACAGATTGCCGGATCGGGCAAAAAGCTGTCGCTGGAACTGGGCGGAAAATCGCCCTTCATCGTGTTTGAAGACGCCGATCTCGATGCCGCCGTCGAAGGCGTGGTCGATGCGATCTGGTTCAATCAGGGCGAAGTGTGTTGCGCCGGTTCGCGCCTGCTGGTGCAGGAAGGCATTGCCGACCGCTTCTATGCCAAGCTCAGAAAGCGCCTCGAAAGCTTGCGTGTTGGCGATCCGCTCGACAAATCCACCGATGTCGGCGCTATCGTCTCCCCCGGTCAGGTGAAGCGCATTTCCGATCTGGTCCAGAAGGGCATCGAGGAAGGCGGCGAACTGTGGCAGACGCCGAACCCGCTTCCGGCAAAGGGCAATTATATTGCGCCCGGCTTCTTCACCGGGGTGGATCAGGCCTCGACTGTCTGTCAGGTGGAAATCTTCGGGCCGATTGCGGCAGCGACAACGTTCCGCACACCGGATGAAGCCGTCTCCCTCGCCAACAATACACGTTATGGGCTTGCCGCGTCGATCTGGTCTGAAAACATCAATGTCGCGCTTGATCTTGCAGCGCGGGTGAAGGCTGGTGTCGTCTGGATCAACTGCACCAATATGCTGGATGCGGGCGCAGGCTTCGGCGGCTACCGCGAAAGCGGCTTCGGTCGCGAAGGCGCGCGCGAGGGCATGTACGAATACCTTGTTTCCGACTGGGAAAAGGCACTCCCTTCGGCCAAGGTTGCGGAAGCCTTCGTGCCATCGGCATCGCCCGCCGGTGATGACAAGATCGCCGTCGACGGCATCGACCGGACAATGAAGAACTATATTGGCGGCAAGCAGGCGCGCCCGGATGGCGGCTACAGCTATTCGGTCATCGGCAAGGGCGGTGCGGTCATCGGTCAGGCTGGCATCGGCAACCGCAAGGACATCCGCAACGCAGTGGAAGCGGCGACCAAGGCTGGAAGCTGGGGCGCAGCAACAGCCCATAACCGGGCGCAGGTGCTCTATTATCTTGGTGAAAACCTTGATGCCCGCCGCGCGGATTTCGTGGCACGGCTGATCGAAAGCACCGGCGTCAACGAGAAAAAGGCGGAAGAGGAATTGGAAGCCTCACTGCGCCGCATCTTCTATTATGCCGCGCAGGCCGACAAGTTCGACGGTGCGGTGCACTCCACCAAGTCGCGCCATGTGACACTGGCGATGAATGAACCGTGGGGCGTGATGGGTGTCGTCTGCCCGGACGAAGCGCCGCTTCTCTCCCTTGTTTCGCTCGTGCTTCCCGCCATCGCCATGGGCAACCGGACTGTGGTGGTGCCCTCAAGCCGCCATCCGCTGATCGCAGGCGATTTCTATCAGGTGCTCGACACGTCAGACGTGCCGGGCGGCGTGGTCAACATTGTCACCGGAGAGCGCGACCTTCTGACGAAGACGCTGGCCGAACACGACGATGTTGCCGCTATTTGGTATTTCGGCTCACGCGAGGGCAGCGCGATGGTCGAGAAGGCTTCTGCCGGCAATCTCAAGGCCACCTGGGTCGGCAATGGCCGTGTCCCCAACTGGCTTAACAAGGCCGACGGACAGGGCCGTGATTATCTGCGCCGGGCCATTCAGGTGAAGAATATCTGGGTGCCTTACGGAGCATAAAAGCTGAAAGGCCCGCTTCGGCGGGCCTTTTGCTGAGCATTTACTGTGGCACCCACAGAATGGCGTCCGGATTGATCCCGAGTAGCAGCGCCTGCGCGACTGCGCGCGCCTTCAACTCTTGGCTTGCTTCCGGATCGCGCGACAGCACCCAGAAGTAACTGCGCGTAGAACCGACGACAATCGACCACTGATAGCCCCCTTCGTCGATATCAACGATATTGTAGCCGCCATAGAACGGCCCGAAGAAGGAAACTTTCAACGCGCCTTCGTCGGGAGACCGGACAAAACGCGCGGTCCCGGTGGCTTGCGTCCAGCGTCCTTTCCACGGATCGAATCCGCGATTGACCACTTTGACCGTTTGATCGGGATTCAACGAATATTCCGCAGTCGTGCGCGTCAGGCCGCGCTCAAAACGGTTTTCAAGCCGCCCCACTTCGTACCACTTGCCGAGATAGCGTGTGAGATCGAAGGGTTTAACAGGAACTATTCCCTGCGGAATTTGCGGCGAACTTGCCCGTGTCAGCGCGTATCCCACTGCCAATCCCGTCAGGCCGAGGGCGAGTTTTCCAAATCTCATCGTCTTCCCTTCTTTTCGCATGAAGAGAAAAACCGATGCCCGGGCGATTGGTTCCCCACAGCTGGCAGGACGCCCCGCAACGTCATCCAACTGTCACGCAATCCGAATAAAAGCTCCCAAGTCATTTGGATTGCGGGAAAATGTTACACTCCTCTAATATAAAAGCGGATATTGCCGTTCGGGCAGAGGGGCTGAATCTTGCCTACGGTCCGGCCACGATATTGAAAAATATCGATCTTTCCCTGCCGCGCGGACAGACACTCGCCCTGCTGGGGCCGTCCGGTTGCGGCAAGACCACCCTGCTTCGTCTCGTCGCCGGTCTTCTCGCTCCAACGAAGGGATCGATCACAATCAACGGCATCACCGTGGCAGATGCCGCGACGGCCACCTTCGTCCCGCCTGAAAAGCGGCACCTCGGCATGGTGTTTCAGGATTATGCGCTCTGGCCGCATATGACAGTTTTCGGCAATGTGTCCTTTCCGCTCGAAATGCGCGGGTTTGGCCGCGCCGAGCGGGAAAAGCGCGTTGCCTCGGCGCTCGCCCGCGTTGGCCTCGCCGGGTTCGGCGAGCGTGCGATCAGCGATATGTCGGGCGGCCAGCAGCAGCGTGTCGCCATTGCCCGCGCCATCGTTGCCGAACCGGGACTGGTCCTGTTCGACGAGCCGCTTTCCAATCTCGACCGGGAACTGCGCGAAAACATGGTCACCGAGATCGGACAGCTTGTGGCCAATCTGGGCCTGACCGCGATCTATGTCACCCACGACCAGAGCGAGGCCTTTTCGCTGGCCGATCAGGTGGCTGTCATGCGCGCAGGTGTGATCGAGCAACTGGCGGCACCTGAGGCGCTTGTCGCCGAACCCGCCACGCCGGAGGTTGCCGATTTCCTGCGGCTCGGTTGTGTCGTGCCAGTCGACCAGCGCGACAATGCCTACAAGATCGCGCGCACCGAAATCCACATCGCCCACGGGTCCGCCGCCGGACAGGCAACGCATGTGCTGTTGCCGTCACGCTCCGTGCGCAGCGTTCCCCATCACGAAGCAGCAATTCCCGCGACCGTGCTGCGCTCGCAGTTTCGCGGTGACGGTCATCTGACCACAGTGCGCATCGGTTCTGAGCAGGACGGTCACGAACTGACCTATCTCGACAGCATCCGCCTTTCACCCGGCGTTCCGGTCGGTATTTCGGTCGATGCCAATCAGCTCCGCTGGTTCTCGAAATAAGACCATTCCATCAGGCAACATCTCAGGAGACACAGATGAAAAAATCCATCCTCGCCGCGGGGCTTGCGCTTGTCACCGCTTTGCTGGCCAGTACGGCAGCCTATGCAGACATCACCGTCTATTCGGCTGGTCCCGGCAGCCTGATCGAAAAGCTTGCCGCAGGCTTCACCGCCAAGACCGGCGCGAAGGTCAACGTCTTCCAGGCCACAACCGGCAAGGTGATGGCGCGCATTGAAGCGGAAGCCGCCAATCCGGTTGTCGATGTTCTGATTTCGGCATCCTGGGACACGGCAACCGACTTCGCCAAGCGCGACTGGCTGGTGGCCTATACCAGCCCGAATGCCGAGAAAGTGCCGGACTTCCTCAAGAATGAAACCGCTGTCGCGCAGGGCGTTTCGGCCCTCGGCATCGCCTGGAACCCGGCAAGCAAGACGCCAAAGCCTGCCGAGTGGGCCGATCTCGCCAAGCCCGAATACAAGGATCTGGTCAATCTGCCGGACCCGGCACAGTCGGGTGCAACCTTCGAGCTCATCGCCGCCCTTCAAGCCCAGCAGGGCTGGGACCTGTTCAAGAACCTGCATGAAAACGGTGCCACTGTCGCCGGTGCCAATGCGGAAGCCTTGAACCCCGTCCTTCAGGGCGCGAAGGCCGCCGTGTTCGGTGCCGTCGATTACATCTCGCTTGCCGGCAAGGCGAAAGGTGAATCCATCGACGTCATTTTCCCGACGTCGGGCACCGTGATCGCGCCGCGCCCGGCCATGATCCTCAAATGGTCGAAGAACCAGGATGAGGCCAAGCAGTTCATCGACTACATGCTGTCCGACGAAGGCCAGAAAATGGTTGCCGACACCTATCTGATGCCTTCGCGCACCGACGTTCCGGCCAATCGCCCGCTGATCGGCGATCTGAAAATCCTGCCGATCGACGCGAAGGAAGTCTACGGCAAGCGCGACGAGACGCTGAAGGAATTCGGCGCCGCCTTCGCAGCCAGCAACTAATATTTGAGGGGCAGAAAGACATGACGACAGGCAGTACGGCGGCTCGCAATCCGCTCGGGTTCGTTGCGGTTGCCGGGCTCGCATTCATCGTCGCGGTGCCGTTTGTCTTCATCGTTCTTCAGGCTGTCTTTCCGCAACTGGGGAGAGGCTCGCTGGCCGAGCCTTTCCTGCACCTCCCGGCCCTGTTTGAAGACCCCAAGCTTTTGCGCATGAGCGGGAACACTGTGCTGCTGGGGCTTTCGGTGGTCGTGCTTTCCGCCTTCATCGCTGTTCCGCTCGCCGTTTTCCGTGCGCTCTACAAGGTGCCTTTTGCTGTGCTGTGGGATGTGCTGATGCTCGTGCCTTTCATGATCCCGCCCTATATCGCCACGCTTGGCTGGATCATGACGCTACAGCCGCGCGGCTATCTGGAACAGCTCGCCGGTTTCAATCTGGCACCCTTCCTGTTCTCGGTCAGCGGCATGAGCTTCGTCATGGCGCTGAACACGTTTCCGCTCGTCTATTTTGCGGTGTCGCGCACGATTGAAGCGGTTGGTGCGCGCTATTCCGATGTCGGTCGCGTATTCGGCGCTTCGCCGTGGCGATCCTTCTTCCGCATCACCCTGCCGCTGGCGACACCGGGACTTGCGGCAAGCCTTCTTCTGGTTTTCGCCGCAGCCATCGAGGAATATGGCACGCCAGCAGCCCTTGGACGCCGTTCCGGCTTTGAAGTTCTGGTGACGGAGATCGATCTGCGCATTTCCGACTGGCCCATTGACCTGGCAGGTGCTGCCGTCTTTTCGCTAGCGCTTGTCTGCCTGTCGCTGGCGGCTTTTCTGGTCCAGCGCTGGATATTGACGCGCCGCTCCTATGTGACGACCGGTGGCAAGCCGCAGGCAAAAGACAAGCGCCCGCTCGGAGCGCTCACCATTCCTGTGGTGGCTCTCTTCGCCCTCGTCGCCTTTGCTGCAACGGGCGTTCCCCTCCTGGCCATTCTGGCGACTGCTCTTTCCAAAACGGTGTCCGGCGGGCTGGTAGCGTCGAACCTCGGCTTCGATAATTTTGCCGCCATTGCCGAAAACAGCGCGGGCGGTATGCGTGCGCTCGCCAACAGCCTGTCGCTTGGCGTTGCAAGCGCCCTGCTGACCGGACTGCTCGGCGCGGTTGCTGCCTATGCCGTCGTGAAGATGCGTTTTCGCGGACGCTTCTGGCTCGATATACTGACCGTGCTGCCCAATGCCTTGCCCGGCGTCGTTGTCGCGGTCGGCCTCATTCTGGCATGGAACCAGCCTGCCCTGCCCGTCTCGCCCTACAACACACCGCTGATCCTGCTGCTTGCTTATTGCTGCATTCTTCTGCCGCAGCCGATCCGCTACGCATCGGCTGCCTTCCACCAGATCGGCGACAATCTGGAAGCTGCAGCACGTGTTTGCGGCGCAAGCAGCTTCACCGCTTTTCGCCGCATCATGCTGCCGCTGATCGCCCCTAGCCTCATAACGGCGATGCTGCTGGTCTTTGCCGTTGCCACGCGCGAACTGGTCGCATCCATTCTGGTTGCGCCGGTTGGAATGCAGACCATTTCGATCTTCATCTGGCGGCAGTTTGAACAGGGATCTGTCGGCCTCGGCATGGCCATGGCATTCATCGCCATCCTCATCACCACGCTTCTGCCGCTCGTCCTGATGGGCTTGTTGAAGCGCTCGGGCCTCGTGAGGATGTGACACAAATACCGCACCGCCCGGAGACGATGCGGATTTCTGTTAAAGCGCGCGGATTTTGCGGGCGGTTGCCTGCAACAGCGTGAACGCCTCAAAACGCCTGTCATGCCATTTGACGCGTTCGGCATCCGGCCTGTTCACCGCACCGAGTCCCGACATGGCGTGCATGGCGGCGGCAAGATCGGAATACGCGCCAGACGCAACCGCGCCCAGCATGGCCGAACCGAGCAGAACCGGCTCCGGCGACGTAGACGCGGCAATGACGAGGCCCGTCGTATCGGCAAGCACCTGCCGCACGAGATTGGAACGCGCCGCGCCGCCGGAAACCACGATAGTATCGGTTTCGATGCCCTTGGCTGTCTGCGCCTCCACAATCTGCCGCGCGCCATAGCCAAGCCCGCACAGACCGGCGAGATAAAGCCCGGTCAGGCTGTCAAGCCCAGCATCGAGATCGAGCCCGGCAATAACCGCGCGTGCATCAGGATCAGCGAACGGCGCCCGGTTGCCGAGAAATTCCGGCACGACATGAAGGTCACCGATAATCGCAGCCGTTTTTTCAACGCCACCCCTTGCTTCCACTTCAGCAGCAAGGCTGTCGGCCAAGCTCTTGCCCTGCGTAGCCGCCTGCTTTTCGGCTTCCGCCGCGAAAGGATGCATGTGGATCAGGTGATCGATAGCAGCACCCGCCGCCGACTGCCCGCCTTCATTGAGCCACAGGCCCGGCACCATGGCCGAATAATACGGCCCCCAGACGCCATCCACGAAAACCGGCTGTTCGGTTGTGGTCATGGTGCAGGCCGACGTGCCGAAGACATAGGCCATGCGCGACAATATCCGGCCTTCCGAACCGCGCGCGCCCACCGTTCCGATACCGCCCGCATGGGCGTCGATCAGACCGGCGGCAATCGCTGTGCCCGGCACGAGACCAAGCTCGGCCGCTGCCTCTGCGCTCAGGCCACCAAGCTTTTCGCCGCCAGCACGAACGTCGGTACCGATGCGGGCGAAATTTTCGTCCGCCAGTTCGCCGAGGCCAACTTGCCGGAAATAGGCTTCATCCCAGCGCTTTTCATGGCTGAGATAAGTCCATTTGCAGGTGACTGTGCAGGCGGAGCGCGCCAGACTGCCGCAGGATTTCCACGTCAGGAAATCGGTCAGATCGAAAAACTGCCAGGCAGCGGCGAAGGTTTCCCGCTTGTTTTCCTTCAGCCACAACAGCTTCGGCGTTTCCATTTCGGGCGAAATAGTGCCGCCAACATAGTCGAGAACCTTGGCCTTCGTCGCATTGATGCGCTCGGCCTGAGCGACTGCGCGATGATCCATCCACACGATGATATCACGCACGGGATCGTTGGACGGACCGACGGCGAGCGGCTTGCCGCCCTCGCCCAGCACCACCAGCGAGCATGTGGCGTCATAGCCGATACCGGCAATGCGCGCCGGATCGACACCCGCAATCTTGACGGCCTCGCGCACGCTTTCGCACACCGCCTGCCATATATTGGCGCTCGACTGTTCGACAATGCTGCCCGCCTCGCGCCAGATGGTAATGTCGCGCTTGGCCGAAGCAAGCATGGTGCCGCTGCCATCGAAAAGACCGGCGCGGGCGCTGCCGGTGCCGACATCGACGCCCAGATAATAGCTGGTCATGGTCGCTCCCATCTACAGATCAAGGCTCTGCGGAAGAATGACCAGATCGCGAATGGTGATGTTGCGCGGGCGCGTCAGCATGAACATCACCGATTCCGCAACTTCTTTCGCTTCCATAAGGCTGCCATTGGCCAGCGCCTCGTCCAGCTTGGCCTTGGGCCAATCGCTGATGAGAGCGGTGACGACCGGCCCCGGCAGGACGCCGCCGACGCGGATACCATGCGGGGCGACCTGACGGCGCACGGTATGCACAAAGGCCTGAACGGCATGCTTCGACGCCGTATAGATCGGCTCCCAGATCACCGGCACGACACCGGCGACGGAGCTTGTCATGATGATATCGCCGGTCTTGCGCTCCATCATATGCGGCAGCACCGCATGGATGGTGCGAAAGGCTGCATTGATGTTGAGGTTCAACATGCGGTCCCATGCATCCGGGTCGCCTTCCCACAAGGGGCCGCCGATATAGGCACCGGCATTGGCGTGAAACACGTCGAGCTGGCCAGCCTGTTCGAGAATCTGCGGCATCATGGTGGCGACCGACGCCGGATTGAGCAGATCGATGACCAGCGGCTTCGCCTTGTCGCCGAGTTCGGCGCATTTTTCGACCAGCGCCTTCTCGTCACGATCGACGAGAAACACCGTCATGCCCGCTTCGATCATATGCTTTGCACATTCAAAGCCGATGCCGGAGGCGGCACCGGTGACGGCGCCCACTTTTCCATTGAGATCCTGAGCCATTTTTTCAGTCCTTAGCGGTTTAGGCGCGGCCGTGCGACTGGCGCGAGCGGCGGGCAAGAGAATCGACGATCACGGCGATGGCAAGCACTGCGCCTGTAATCATGTAGCGAAGCGAAGAGGACAGATCGAGCAGCGTCAAACCGCTGGCAATCGACTGGATGACGATAATGCCGAGCAAGGCCGACCATGCGCTGCCGCGTCCGCCGAAAAGGCTGGTGCCGCCTATGACGGCTGCCGCGATGGCGTTGAGATTGACGTCACCGGTACCGGCCTGCTGGCTGGAGGAGGCAAGGCGCGACGCTGCGAGAATGCCACCGGCTGCGGCGAGAACCGAACAGGTCATGAAGGCCGACATATAGATGAACTTCACATTGATGCCAGCACGGCGCGCAGCTTCGCGGTTACCGCCGACGGCCTGCATGGCGCGGCCCCATTTGGTGCGGGTGAGCGCGTAATTCATCGCAATCACCAGCGCCACGAACAGGCCGAACATCCACGGCACGCCGCGCGACTGGTTGAGATAGAACACCGCGCCACCGACAATAACGGTGATGACAATGGCCTTGAGCGCGATCCCAGCTGACGACGGCGCCGACAGTCCGGCCTCACGGCGGCGCTGGGCGGAGCGAAATCCGGTGAAGAAGATGGCAAGCCCGGCAATCAGCACCAGCGCATAGGAAAGCGGGCGCGGCATGACCAGAAGCTGGCCGAAGCTGACGAGCCACGAGCCGTAAGGCAGGTTGATGGAGCCGGTATTGCCGAGCAGATAAAGCTGAAGGCCGAGCGCTGCCAGCAGACCAGCCAGCGTGGAAACGAAGCTTGGCATGCTGAAGCGGTTATAGAGAAAGGCGTAAAGCAGGCCGATCAGCGCGCCGGTGCAAAGTGCCGCCAGCATCGCGACCCCGACAGGCCAGCCGTGATTGACCCAGAGCACGCCGACGATGGCCGACGCCAGACCGCTAACCGAACCGACCGAGAGGTCGATCTCGCCAAGCATCAGGATGCAGACGATGCCGAGTGAAATCACGCCGATGGTCGAGCAGTCGAACAGCAGGTTGACGAGGTTGTTGCTCGACAGAAAGACCGGATTCAACGTCTGGAAGACGGTCCAGATGATGACTAGGCCGACGATAACCGGCAGCGATCCAAGATCGCCCGAACGAACACGGTCGAAGAAGTTGCGCAGCGCGCCTGAAACGCCTTCGTCATGGCGCACGCGTGTATCCTGGCGGTCGAGAGGGGTATTTCCGGTTGCCTGGTTCATTATGCTTCTCCCCGATCATGGGCCTGACCGGCTTCATGCTGCGCCTGCCGCCGTTCAGCGCGGCGGGAAACGGAATTGCTGCTCGCGCCAGTAATGGCCGCGACCAGTTCCTCATTCGAGGAATCCGGATAGAAAACACCGTTGTTGCGGCCAAGGCGCAGCACGACGATGCGGTCTGCCACGGCGCGCACGTCTTCCATATTATGGCTGATCATCAGGACGCCGAGCCCGCGATCGCGGACGCGCTCGATAAGATCGAGAACTTCAGCCGTCTGCGCAACGCCCAGCGCTGCCGTCGGCTCATCAAGCATGATGAGCTTCGGATCGAGCAGCAGCGAACGCGAGATCGCAACCGTCTGGCGCTGGCCACCGGACAGCGAAGCCACCGGCTCGCGCACGCTTGGAATGCGCGCCGACAATTCGTTCAGAAGCTTCCACGCCTTGATTTCCATCGACACTTCGTCGAGGCGATAAGGGCTCATTTCGCGGCCAAGAAAAATATTGGCGACGACATCGAGATTCTCGCACAGCGCCAAGTCCTGAAAGACCGTCGCGATGCCGAGATCAAGCGCTACGCCGGGCGAGGAAAGCACAACTTTCTCGCCGTTGAACTCGATGGTGCCGGATGTCGGCTGATGCACGCCTGCCAGCGTCTTGATGAGGGTGGACTTTCCCGCGCCATTATCGCCGACAAGCGCGACAACCTCGCCCGGAAAGACTTCCAGATCGATATCGGTCAGCGCTGAAACAGCGCCGAAATTCTTGGATATGCCGCTGAGGCGCAACACTGGTTGCCGCGACGATGCGGTTGGTTTGTTTTCCTGGGACATGGTTCGCTTTCCCCGGCATATCGTACGATATGCCATTATCGCATGAACTCGCCCGACCAGAATACTGGCCGGGCGTATCGTTGCTTACTTGGTGATGCCGAGCTTCTTGCAGCCTTCGGCATAGCGGTCGACGCACAGCGTATCAGCGGAAACGATGTTCTTGTCGATGATCTCCGCCTTGAGATTTTCTGCCGTTACGACCACCGGAACGAAGAGCTTCGACGGCGTGTTGTAGAGCGTGGCTTCGGCCTTCGGGGTTTCGCCGTTCAAAAGCTGACCCGCAACGCGTGCAGCTTCCGCAGCGACAATTTCAGACGGCTTGTTGATCGTGTTGTACTGATCGCCCGAAATGATGAGCTGAAGTGCTGCAATCGTCGCATCATTGCCGGTAACCGGCGGAAGCGGATCGATACCGGCGGCCTTCATGGCTGCAATCGCGCCGCCTGCGGTGCCGTCATTGGCAGCCACCACCCCGACGATCTGGTCATTGAAGCGGGTGATCTGGCCGCTGGCCCATTGCTGTGCCTTGCTCGGCGCCCATTCCGGCGTGTCATATTCGGCAAGCGTCTTGTAGCCGCTATCCTTAAGTCCGGCATGAATGCCGTTCTTGATGAGACCGGCTGCGGCATCGGTCGGCGAACCGTTGATTTGCAGAACGCCGCCCTTGTCGCCCGGCACGCCCTTGTCCTTCAGGTTCTTGACCAGCGATTCCGCAATCGACTTGCCAATGGCTTCATTGTCGAACGACACGTAGAAATCCGACGTCGCATCCGGGATCGGGCGGTCATAGGCGATGACCTTGATATCCTGCGACTGGGCGAGCTTGACCAGCGAAGCTGCCGCTGCCGTGTCAACCGCATCGAGCACAATCACCTTCGCGCCCTGCGAAATAACCGAGTTGAACTGCTGCTGCTGCTTGCTCGCATCGCCATCGGCGTTGAGATAAAGCACCTTGCAGCTTTCGCAGATTTTCTTCATCTCTGCGGCAAAGCCCGGATAATCGCGCTCCTCGTAACGTGTCGATGCCTGATCCGGCATCAAAAAGCCGACTACCGCATCCTTCACTTCCGCCTGCGCATTGCTTGCGAAAGACGACAGCATCACCGCAGCGAAAGCTGCCTTACCAAACATATTCTTCATGCCTCACTCCCACTGTTCTTCAGCTCCGGTTCGCACAACCTGGCAAGCGGATTCCAATCCCGCCCGGCTCCGTATTTCTCAGGTAGTGGCCTCCCACTCCATGATCCCGCTCCTTCGTAGCCTTCGCATTGCGGCCTATCAGAGCAAAATCATGTTGCACCATCGATAGTGCAACATCACCATCGCTTAACATCCCCTATCCGGTCAAGAGGGAAATGATGAAGAAACAGGGCCGATTGCCACCCCTCCCACTTGCAGCCAGCGGTCTCGACCCGCTAAGATCATGCTTCCATTCCAACGGATAAGCATGTTTGATGAGTGTTTCCCGCAAAGTAACCATCTATGATATATCGGAGAGAGCGGGTGTATCCGCCTCTACAGTTGCTTCCGTCATGAATGGGTCGTGGGAAAATCGAAGAATTACCAAAGCAACAGCGGATAAGGTCAGAATAATAGCCGGCGAGCTCGGCTATACAATCAACCTTCAAGCACGAGGGCTGCGCATATCGAATTCCGGCCTGATCGGCATGATCTTGCCTATGCTGGACAATCGCTATTTCAGTTCGATGGCGGCCTCGTTCGAAACGGTGGCACGTTCAAGGAATCTTATTCCCGTTGTGGCCAGCACATTGCGCGACCCGCAGCAGGAACGCAGCACTGTGGAAACATTGATTGCCCATAATATCGATGCGCTGCTGATCGCAGGCGCCACCGACCCCGACAGTGTCGCCAAACTCTGCGAAAAGGCCCACCTGAAGCATATCAATGTAGACCTGCCGGGCAGACACGGCGCCTCCGTAATCAGCGACAATTACGATGGCGCTCGCCAGCTTACCCGTCACATTGCCGAACGCAGATCACGTCGCAAGGAAAACAGTTTCTATTTTATTGGTGGCGTCGACAGCGACCACAACACGCGTGCGCGCGTGCGAGGCTATCAGGATGAGCTGGCTGCGCAGAACCTTCCGGTTCACGCTGGCACGATCATGACAAATGGCTACGGCCCCGATATCGCTGCAAAAACGATCCGGGATATCTACAACGAATTGAACGGACTGCCCGAGGCATTGTTCGTCAACTCGACGAGCCCCTTTGAAGGCATCGTGAGCTTTCTAAAAACGCTTCCGGTTGACGAGGTTCGAGAATGTTCCATCGGATGCTTCGACTGGGATCCCTTCATCGAGGTTCTCCACTTCCCGGTCGTTATGGCCCGGCAGAATGTTCAGGCAATGATCGAACGCGCCTTTGAACTTCTCGACGAACCCGCCCAAACAACCGATCTGCCGGAAATGATACCTACGGAACTGATCATCCCTCGCGGTGTTTGAACTTCAATCGATTGACCATCGAAACATGTCAGCCAAAGAGCCTCTCAGCGATGGGCGGACAGAGGTGGCTCGGGAAAATTGAACCGTTGTGATAAGTGGCTTTCGGCCTTTGAACACGGCAGTATGCCGGGAACAGGAGCCAAGATGACGAAACGCCCCCGCCGCAATCATAGCACCGCCTTTAAGGCGAAAGTCGCGCTCGCCGCGATCAAGGGGGAAAAGACAATGGTCGAACTCGCGCAGCAGTTCGACGGGATCTGTTGCAAAAATTTCGGTTGGGCAAAGCGTGGCCTACCGCTGGACGCAACTATGCTGCAAGTGCTGTGAATTGTTGTTTGAGTGAAGCGGTGCGGTTGACCCGAAATTGCCTTGCAGCTTGCGCATCATGTGAACCAATTCAATACCGGCAAGCGTGATCCAGGCGGCCGGCTTCGAACTTGAAGCCGAGCATCGACCGGATCCGGCGCTTGACACGGCGGTGATCCTGCTCGATGGCATTGTTCATGTATTTGCTGGATCGGATAGCGATGGGTCCTCCGGCCTGCCGCAACGGTTCTCCGCATCGGACTGCATGATGGCCATGCGGTTGGTCTGGCTGCCGTCAATGGTGATCCGTTCCGGCTTGCCATGGCGCGCCAGAACCTTGCGCAGAAAGCGCTTCGCGGCCTGGAGATCGCGGTTTGTGGTGAAGTAGAACTCGACCGTATCGCCATAGTTGTCGAGGGCGCGATACAGATAAAACCACGCGCCTTTGACCTTTACAGAAGTCTCGTCGAGGTTCCATTGCCGCGCGACCTCGCCTTTTCTCCGATTGAAGCAGTCAAGCAGCTTGGGGCTGAAATGCAAAACCTGAGCTTCAAGCCCAATCAAAATTGGCGGATCGTCTCACGCACCTGATCATCAATATGATCCGTGACTTTCTTGGCGGCTTCACGTTTTTCGGTGGCCCGAACGATACTCGTTTCGCTCTCTTCAAGAATTTTCAGATACTTGGTTTTCAAGTCGCTATTCTCGGGGACGGCACCGATGTTTTCTCGGATGCGCTCCTGCTCTTCAGCAAGCCGCTGAATATCTTCACTGGTTTTTTCCAATTCCCTGTGCGCATCGACCTGCTTCCTGCGTGCCTCGGCCAGCTGTGCAAGCTTTTCCGCTACTCCCTTGTCGGCGGCGGAAGACGACCAGCCAAGCAGAACGTCCGGTTCCGCGTCAGCCAGTGTGTAGCTGTTGTTTAGGAGCAATTCGTCTACCGCGGTGACGGAAGCTTCGCCCCCCGCTTCAACATTTGCCTGCAACCGGTGATGCGTGGCGGTTCGACCGTTCTCTGCTTGCGACACAAACGACCAGCCATCACGAACCGGATGTTCGATCACGATTGTCCGTTCACCATCCAGAGCACCCGAAATCGTATAGGTTGTGGTTTCCAGCAGTTTTTCTGTCGTGCGGATCGTCCCATCCACGATTTTGATATCCACGATCTTCTGCGTTGGCTTGCGATCCTCGGTTACGGTCACTTTCCGGTCCGTGGCAAAACTTGCCATGCGTGTATCGCCCTTGGGCAAGCCCGTGAGTTCGGCATCACCAATATAGCCTGCATTGGCATCATAAACGGTCAGGATACCGCCCGGCATGCTTGCGCCCGTCGAATTGCTGATCTTGATCGCCGCAATCGGATGGCGCAGCTTGCTTCCCGCGGTATAGACAGAAACCATCTGTGCCTCCACCGAGGCATCCGCAATAGGGACCGAGAGGGTATCGCCATTTGCCAGATCATAGCTGCCGGGCAAATCGAACGTGGCTGAAGTGTCGCTTTCGGTGGCAGTTGCGCCAGTCTCCGCCTCCCCTGTCCCACCCCCATAGTCCGCAGGAGCCGGCGCTGCTGCCGCCTGGTCTGCTACAGTCTCCATGGTTGGCGCCATCATGGCTTTTTTATCGGAAGCGGCGCGCGTCCGAACTCGATTTGACAAGTTGCCTGTATCGGGAGCCGCCACATTATCCGACGCCGTGTTGACGACGACTTCTGATCGTTCTTTCCAGTAGAGCTGATGCAAGCGCTGTTTCAGAGTAACGGGATCGGCGGAGGACAGAGCGATCTTCACACCTTTCCAATCTACTCCGCTGGCATTTTCAAGTATGGCCCACGCCTGAAGACGAGCTTTGGCGTCCTTGCCGACGACCACCCGATAGGCTGTCTTCCAGATCGGCGCAGCGATCACATAGCTAAGCCGAACTTCTTGTCCACCAACTCCGGCAATATGTACATTAACGACACGTGCACCGTCATTCTTTGCGCGTCCCGTCGCCGCAACCGCGTCGGCCAGTTTCTGGCGCATCTCCGGATCTTCGACTGTCAGCGCGGCATCGTCGCCCAATTTGAGTGTGTCAATCCTGTCGTCCTTGCCAAGCACCGTCAGCAATGCACGTTCTGCCGTTTTCTCGCTGCCGCGCGTTTCCACGCCAAGAACCTTGCCCATCACTGTTTTTCCGCCACTCGTGACCGATACCACCGTGCCTTGCATGGACGCGAGTAGTGCAGGCGCTGACACCAGAGTTTCAGGCGTGAACGGCAGGCCCTTGAAAGTCTCCTCGAGAGGCCTGGGTCCGGCGAGCGATATCCGATCGATCGTTCCAGCGTTGCCATTCAAGACGAGGCTTTTCAGAATATCGTCCACCTGGTCGAAAGGCACTTCGATCTGTATCGTTCCGTCAGCCGTTAGGGTGGCTTTTCTGGAAATTTCCGCCAGTCCGCCAGAGGACAACCGGATCGCGTCGATCCCACCGCTATCACCCGCTACGGCGATACCGGAAAGTGCAGTGCCAAGGAGCAGTGCGGCAGCCCCGGCTACATGGATGCGTTGGAACACGGTTAAATCTCCTCAGAACAGAATCGGCGTAGGGCCTTATCGTTTTCGGAATTTCGGTCAAAACTTCGGCTTCGTCGTGGCTTTTTCCGCCATACAGACGTTAATCATCGATTTGATCCCAGAATAGGAAGCCTGCATAGCCATCCACAAGTGTCTTATGGAGGATGGCCAGCCCCGATACGACGGAAGGCCGGACGAGCGGCCCTGCTGGCTATGCTTCCAGCATAATCGTGTGCACGGTCGCAGCCTGCACGGCTTTTGGCGAATAGACCAGGGGACAATGGTCGCCCTCAAGCCAGCGAGGAAGAAGGTCCTTATAATGGGGTGAGCCGGGCAGGCCAGACTGTCCCGGATTGTTGACAAACAGGCTGTTGTCCCATTCTCCCACATCGATCACTATCCGAACCGACGGACCAGCCAGAACAGAAAAATCATTGAAGCGGTAATTGGCATAATTGAGAGTGGAGCTGCTACCGCCCAACTCCAAAGCCTCGAGGGACCAAGCCTCCTCCGTCAGAGATTGCAAGGGATGAGACAGCTTGAGTTGATGAACACGGCCCCAAGACCATTCCTCCGGTCTCTCTCCCATCAATGACACGCATTCTGCCCAGGCGTCATCAAGACTTTGTGCAATATCCTTGTGGACATTTCCAACCGGCTCCGCTTCTTCCAGCCATTCCACGATGCTGGGAGCATCGAACGGCATGAGCATCGGAATGATATGGGGCTCCGCGCCTTCCCTTCGGGCGACAAATGGGCCGAGATGCTTGCTGAGCCAAACTTCAAATAAAGCGGCAGGAGCTGAATTTGCTGCCAGATTACCGTCCCAGTTTCGAAGCAGTTGCCATGCGGCGGTTTCGTCCGTCACCTCCATCGCTTTCAGGCATTTCAGAGCGCGCGCGGCAATCGGCGAAAAGGTCGAACATTGCAATTCCACGCAATCCTCAAGGGAAATCAGCGTATCGCGCGACAGTTCCCGATGCAACGTATCATGCCTGCTGCTGTCGAGCCATTCATAGCCAATGGTCGGGCTTGCGGCAGCCCACTCATCCGGTACGTTCATCGCATTGGCGGTCGCGATGAAACCACGCGCGGGATTGATCTCGGACGGCCCTGCTTGCGGGAGCAGATAACCGTTCCATTCGTAGCGCCCATCACCGGGAACGGGTAACAAGCCATCCCAATTCTGACGTATGGGCGACGCACCGGAAGGTTTCCATGCAATCTTATTGGTCGTATCCGCGTAAATGTGATTGACGGACGGACAGCCCCATCCATTCAACGCTTCGGCATATTCCGCATAGCTCCTTGCCTTCATGACGGAGAGGCTGGCCATGTAAGGTGCCATACCAGCATCCATCCAGACGGTTCGCAATCCAAAAGCCCTGTTGTTCTCAGCATCCCGATAGATGACAGGGCCATGGCGGGTAAACTCCAGCGTCACCGTCTGGTCTGGACAACCTTTTACTGGAATGGCTTCCGTAATGGTCGTGACTTTTTCCCAACCATCCCGATAGGCATATTGCTCAGGATCATCTTCACGGGTCCGATAGACATAGATATCTTCCTGATCCGCCCCGAAAATGGTGAGCCCGAAAGCGGCAGTCCCGTTATGGCCCATCGATATCCCCGGTACCATTGGTTCACCGGCACCGATCACATCAAGGCCCGGCGCAGACAGATGCACTACGTAACGGATAGACGGCAAGACATGCGTTCGATGCGGATCAAGCGCCAGTATCGGGCGCCCTGTAGTGGTTTTCTCGGCTGAGATTGCCCAATTGTTTGAGCCTTCTTCGAAGGAAGCCCTGATGATCTCTCCAGAGGGCGCAACGGTCGTCCAGAGAGCTGCGTTCTCAAGCGTGGCCGCAAGCCTGTCACGGGAAAAGGTCGCCGGACTGACGGCAAGGTTGAAATCACGCAAAACTCGATCCGTCATGATCGCCGGATCAAACCCGTTGACCGGCTTTGAGACAACGCCATGCGACAACTGCTTGCGCAACCTATCAAGCCTTGCGCCAAGCTCGCTTCCAACAGCGGCCATCACCTTTGACCGTAACAATTCGGAAGATGCATTGCGTGTCAGCGAGTGGGTTCGCACACGCACCACATCTTCCGCCTTCCATCGGTCGGGGCGATGGCCAAGCAGCGTAAATTCCGGCGGAAGTGGTATCGAACCCGCATCGCAGGCATCAATATAGGTATTGATCCCGTTGGCGAATGCGAAGCAGATTTCTTCCGAGTGAGGACCGTAGGCTTTCCATTCGGGTGCCATATCGCCACGATAGAGAAACAGCCGCGCCGCCCTGTCCTGTTCGAGATAGCCGGGACCGAAATCCCGCGCCAGCAGGCCAAGACCGCGCTTGCGCGCGATATCGATCTGCCAGAGGCGATCACGTGCGGCATTCCAGCCTTGCGCGAAGAAAAGATCATGAAGATTGTTCGCCTGGATATGGGCTACTCCCCACTGGTCCACCCTGATCGTAACATCTTCCTTAAGGCCTGGAACCTCATGGGCTGCAAGTCGCTTCTCGTCGCGCATGGCCGCATCCGTTTTGTTCAGTTGAGCCGCAGAAACAGCCCTGCGTGGAGACGCGCCCGTTCTATCAGGCTGTCCTCGAAGATATGTTCACCCAGGGTATGGAGACCTTCGCCCCGAACGCCGATGGAATCGAGCGTCGGCACGCCAAGTGCGCCTGTGAAATTGCCGTCCGAACCACCACCCGAACTCTGGGCCGTCATCGTGAAACCGATCTCCTTCGCAATATCGTTGGCGAAGTTGAAGAGCTCCATGTCCTGCGGCTGCCCGTGATCCCAAACCGGGCGCGTGACGCCACGCGTCACGATGAATTCCACATCATCTTTCACGCCGGCAAGCGCCAAGATGCGAGAAACACCCTCTTCCAGATCCTGCTGGGTCTTGGCCATGCTGAGTGCTTCCGCCTTGCAGCTCGAAGATACGCAATTGACCCATTGTCCCGCATGAATGACACCGACCGAAAAGGTGCAGTCATCTGTGGTGAGCGCTTCAATATCGATGATCTTTTCCGCCATGCGGCGGATGGCGGAACGGCCTTCCTGAAGCATCCAGCCAGCATGGCTCGGACGTCCAACGGTTTCAAGATTATAGCGTGCAATCGCGTAACGCCCCACGACGGCCCCGCCGTCGCGACGCGCCGGCTCAGGGACAAGCACATATTTGTTTTTTAGTGCTTCCTGTTCGATCAAATCACGTGTGGAGGGCGTTCCGACTTCTTCATCGGGCGTCAGCAGGAACGTCACCGGCAGCTTTGTCGTCAGTCCCGAACGGGCGATCTGGCGCATTGCCTCGAGGGCCACGAAATTGCCGCCCTTCATATCCTGGATGCCCGGCCCGTAAATCTTACCGTCCTCGCGGCGATAAGGGTTCACATTGATGACGCCGAGCGGATGGACCGTATCGAGATGGCCGGAAACCAGAATACCCGGCCTGCCTTGATCCGCATGCGGAAAACGGGCGCGCAACGACCCGCCAAAGCCCATGCGTCCGGGTATGATTTCCACGCTCGCACCGGCAGCAGCAAAATCATAGGCCGCAGTGTCAACCATGCGGTTCACAGCGGTCGCGTCGAAGGTCGGACTTTCTGTTTCGATCCATGGACGCAAGCGGGCAATCATATCATCGAGATCAAACGGCAATTCATGCGCACTCATGCGGAAAGTTCCTTATTCACTGGCAAACGGGTTTCCACGATCCGGGCATAGATCGACGATCCGATTGGCAACGTCGCGGGATCGAGCGTAAAGGCGGGATTGTGGAGGGCGGCTTTGCCGCCATGCAGCACATTGATGTAAGCACCGGGAACGCGGGCGAGCATGTCGGCGAAATCTTCGCTGCCCATGAAGGCGGGGCAATCCTCGGTCACGTTTTCCTCGCCCAGCACATCGCGTGCTGCGGCGATATAAGCGTCGGTTAATTCATGATCGTTGCGCAGAACATCAAACACGTTGCGGATATCGACATCGACAGTAATGCCGAAACCTGCAGCGATACCGGCACAGATCTCGCGCAGGCGGGTTTCGGCAAGATCGCAGACCCGCTTTTCGAAATAACGGATCGTGCCGGTGATCGTGGCGACTTCCGGCACGATGTTATAGGCACTGCCGGTATGGAATTGCGTGCAGGAGACGACACAGGCTTCCGTAGCTGGAATATTGCGGGACACAATGGTTTGCAGTTGGCCGACGAGATCGGCACCGATCACCAGCACGTCACGCGCATTATGCGGCTGGGCCGCATGGCTGCCCTTGCCGGTCAGCTTGATGTCGAAAAAGCTGGCGCCCGCCATGGCTGCGCCCTTGCGGATCGCGGCTTTGCCCAGTGTACCAAGAGGCTGATTGTGCATTCCATAGATTTCATCACAGGGAAATCGCTCGAAAAGCCCTTCCGAAATCATCCTGCGCGCTCCACCAAGGCCTTCTTCGGCTGGCTGGAAGACGAAAACCGCGCTGCCTTCGAAATTGCGCGTTGCCGCCAGATACTGTGCGGCGCCAAGCAGCATTGTCGTGTGTCCGTCATGACCGCACGCATGCATGCGCCCCGGGTTCTGCGAGGTGTAAGGGACGCCGGAAATCTCATCGATGGGCAGTGCGTCCATATCGGCGCGCAGGCCGATGCGGCGATTGCCACCATTGCGCCCCGTCAGTATCCCGACGACACCAGTTCCGGCGATGCCGGTATGAACTTCATCGAAACCCCATCTTTCCAGCAGACCGGCCACAACGCCGGAAGCATGTTTCTCCTCGAAGCCAATTTCGGGATGACGATGGAGATCTTCGAAAACCGCGCGCATCTCGCCGGCTTTCTCCTCAATAAACGGTATGATGGGCATGATTTCATTCCTGTTTGAAACTTTGAAGAGGACCAGGGCTGCCACCGGCAGCCCTTCGATCAGGCTGCAGGACGTCCCGCGGCAAAATCCCAGAAGCGGCCCGGGGCGGCTTCGATCAACGAACGCGTATAGTCGTGGGAAGGATTGCCAAGCACGTCCGCGGCGTTACCCTGCTCCACAACCTGGCCGTGCTTCATTACCAGCACTTCATCGCAAATCTGTGCCGCAACACGCAGGTCATGCGTGATGAAAATGATCGCGATGCCGGTATCCTTCTGCAATTCTGCCAGAAGATCGAGAACCTGCGCCTGCACGGAGACATCGAGCGCAGACACGGCTTCATCGGCAACGAGAATGTCCGGGCGAAGAGCGACGGCACGCGCAATCGCGATGCGCTGGCGCTGCCCGCCCGAAAACTGATGCGGATATCGTTTCAGCGCATCTTCCGGCAATGAAACGATCTTGAGCAAACGCCTCGCTTCGGTGACCGCATCCTCATAGGGAACGCCATAGTTCAGCGGCCCTTCGGTCAGGCTCTGTTCGATGGTCCAGCGGGGATTGAGCGAGCGGAACGGGTCCTGAAAGACCACCTGAAGTTTTTTGCGGAACGGCTTCATGTCGCGTTTTCCAAGATGTGCAATGTCACGTCCACCCACGACGATTTGTCCTTCCGTCGGCTCAATCAGGCGCATGATCGAACGCGCCACGGTGGTTTTGCCTGAACCGGATTCGCCAACAATGCCGAGTGTTCGGCCCGGCTGGAGGTCGAAGCTGACCGCGCGCGATGCCTTGACGCCGGGCTTTCTGCTGAAAAGGCCCCCGCTTCGATAAGTCATACCGAGATCACGCACCCGGATGACGGCTTCGCGCTCTTCGTGCCCGCGCGCAGGGCGAGGAATGAGACTTGGTACGGAGCCAAGCAGATCCTTCGTGTATTGCTGTTGAGGTTCAGACAGAACCTGACGAATGGTGCCACGCTCCACGATTTCGCCGCTGCGCATGACGCAGACGCGGTCCGCGATCTCGGCAACGACGCCCATATCATGCGTGATGAACAGAACCGCTGTTCCGTGCTTTTCCTGTAGCTCCGCGATCAGGGACAGAATCTGCTTCTGTGTCGTTACGTCGAGCGCTGTGGTCGGCTCATCAGCAATCAGAACCACGGGCTCCAGGATAAGCGCCATGGCAATCATGATGCGCTGGCGCTGCCCGCCCGACAACTGATGCGGATAGCTTTGATAGATGCGTTCCACGTCCGGCAGATGGACCTGCTCCATGATATTGATGACTTTGGCACGCTTGGCGGCAGCCGAAAGCCCGGTATGGATATCCAGAACTTCCGTGATCTGCTCTCCGACCCGCATCACAGGATTGAGTGCGGTCATCGGCTCCTGAAAGATCATTGAGATGCGCGTGGCACGCATCTTCTTCATATCGGCTGGCGAAAGTTGCAGCAGGTCCCGCCCGTCAAGGCGGATTGCACCACCCGTCACGCGCAGTGCGTTTTGCGGCAAAAGCCCCATGGCTGTGAGGGATGTGACGGATTTTCCCGAACCCGATTCACCTACGAGACAGACGGTTTCGCCTTTTCGAATATCGAAGCTCACGCCGCGAAGTACAGGCGTGCCGGCGGGAAGTGCCACGGCAAGATTATCCACTTCCAACACGACGGGCTCTGCCGAAAAGTCACGATTTCGCAGTTCCATGTCAGCCCTCCCGCTTTTTCAGGCGCGGATCGAGCGTATCGCGAGCCGCATCGCCCAGAAGGTTGATAGAAAGGACGCATAGCGTCAGCAAAAGTCCCGGCCAGAGCACGATCGACGGCTTGATGCGAAAGAACTGGCGCCCTTCCGCCATGATGTTCCCCCAGGTCGGTATCTCGGTGCTGATGCCAGCTCCGAGAAAGGAAAGAATTGCTTCGGTAAGGATCGCCGATGCAACGATATATGTGCCCTGCACGATCAGCGGTGCCATTGTGTTCGGCAGAAGATGACGAAACAGGATTTTCGGTGTGCTGGAACCGAGCGCCAAGGCGGCCTCGACATAAGGCTCCTCTCTGGCACTGAGAATGACTGAACGGACCAGACGCACCACCCGGGGAATTTCCGGAATGGTGATCGCCACGATCACCGAGCCAATGGAGGGCCCATTGAGCGCGACCAGCGCAATGGCGATCAGGATTGAGGGCATCGCCATCAGAGCATCCATCATGCGCATGATGATTGCATCGGCAGTACGGAAGAAGCCGGCGATAAGACCGATGAATACACCAACCATTATCGAGGAAACCGCCGCGAAAAGCCCGATGAGGAGGGAAATGCGTCCCCCGAGGATCATACGTGAGAAAAGGTCCCGACCGTAATTGTCCGTGCCAAGCAGATATTCGTCCGAGGGTGGCTTGAGGCGCATCATCGGGTTCATGGCGAGTGGATCGTGGGGTGCGATCCACGGAGAGACAAGGGTGAGAAGAATGATTGCGGCGAGAAGCAAGGCAGCAATCAGCGGTCCGATGCCAACGCGGGCGACGCGCGGCAGCGAAAACAGGCGAAGCATCCAGTGCATGCCAGCCGATGTCGATTCTGTGCGCATCAATAACGAATCCTCGGGTCGAACAATGTGTATGAAAGATCGATCAGCAGATTAACGAACACATAGAGTGCACTCGTCAGCAGGATCATGGCCTGAATTACCGGATAATCACGGGCAAGCACCGCATCGACCGTCAGGCGGCCGATACCGGGTATGTTGAAGATGCTTTCGGTAACCACGACGCCGGAGATCAGCAGCGCAAACCCCGTCCCCACAATGGTAACGACAGGCACGGCCGCATTTTTCAAAGCGTGCACGAACAGAAGACGGCGATCACTCACACCCTTGGCGCGCGCGGTGCGGATATAATCCTCGCCCAGAACGTCCAGCATCGCTGCCCGGGTCATGCGGGCAATCAGTGCGATATAGATGGAAGCCAGTGTCAGCGCAGGCAGGATTGCCCGTTCCATGAAGGCGCCCAAACCCGCCGAGATCGGCTTGAACCCCTGTACCGGCAGCCAGCCCAGATTGACCGAAAAGACCAGCAACAGCACATAGCCGACAAGAAAAACCGGGACGGAAAAGCCGAGGACGGAAAAGCTCATTACCAGATAGTCGATCCACGAGCGGTGGCGCCATGCGGCAAGTACACCCATAGGGATAGCGACAAGGACCGCGATGATGATGGTCAGGACAGCGATCGAAATCGTCGGTCCGATGCGCTGCGAAACCATATCAAGAACAGGCACGCCCGAAATCAGCGAAACACCAAGATCGCCCTGAAAGATCCTTCCCATCCATGTGAAATATTGCGTCAGGATCGGTTCATTAAGGCCCATGGCCTCACGAATACGCTCCAATTGCTCCGTCGTCGCAGCATCCCCCGCGAGAATTGCAGCCGGATCGCCCGGCGTCAGTCTCAGGAGGAGGAATACGAAAATCGATACCAGCAACAACACCGGCACCAGTGCAAAAATGCGTTTTAGGAGATAGACAGCCATATGCACGCCCCGCGTGATGCGGAACCGGCAGGAAAAACCGGCTCCGCGGTGGACTGGGAGTTATCGCGCCCGGAACAGATGAGCACGATAACCGCGGGCAAAATTACTCTTCGGTCTTCTTGACGTTCCAGAAGACCGGCACTGGCGAACCCAGCATATCGATGACATTGGCACGACGCCCCTGAGGCGGGTTGTATTCGCCGAGGGGGATGTAGAGTACATTTTCAAGCGTGTGCGCCTGGATCTTCTCGATCACAGCTTTCTGATCTTCAGGCGTCTGAGCTGAAATATACTCTTTCTTCAACGCTTCGATCTTGTCATCCTGCGGCCAGCCGAACCAGCCTTGATCGCCGCGGCCATTCAACATGACCGAGTTCAGCGGCGTCCAGATTTCCGGTATCTGCCAATTCGTGAAGAAGATATTCCATCCCCCCTTGGACGGTTCGTCCTTGGACGCGCGGCGGCCAACCAGCGTTTGCCAATCCATCGGCTGCATGTCGACATTAAACCCGGCGGCTCGCAACTGTTGTGCGGCAACAACAGGCTGCGGCGACAAGCTGGTAACATCCGTCGGCTGCATCAGCACAACCGGCTTGCCGTCATAGCCCGCCTTCTGCAACAGCGCCTTCGCTTCTTCGATATTGCCCTGCCCTGTGATGCTCTCGGAACCGACATTGGTGGCATTGGGCGTTCCGCAACCAAAGATCGCTCCACAAACCTTGTAATAGTTCGGATCAGCCATCAGCGCGGCAAGCACCGGCTCCTGCGACATGGCGAGAAAAGCGGCGCGGCGGATATCGGGATTGTCGAAAGGCGGTTGCTTGAAGTTGAGACGGCCCATCGTCTGGTATCCCAGAGGATCTCGCTGCTCCAGCACAACACTGTCGTCACCTTCGAGCAATGGAACAAGATCAACGGGAACCTGCTCGATATAGTCGATCTCGCCGCTGGTCAGGGCGTTTACCGCTGTCTGCGCATCGGTCATCGTGACCCAGCGCACCTTGTCGACATTGACGACCTTGCCGCCAGCCATCCAGTTTGCCGGTTCCTTGCGCGGAACATAATCCTCATTCTTGACGTAGCTCACGCCGACGCCGGGCTGGAACTCACCCGGCACGAATTTGAACGGGCCGGAACCTATGTGTTCGGTGATGGCCGTGTCCGCCGGCGTCGCCGCGATACGCGCTGGCATGATGAAAGGAGGCAGAGCCGCCTGCTTGGCCAGTGTATCGAGGAAGGGCGCAAACGGCTCCTTTAGGGTCCAGACAAGGGTTTTGTCATCGGTCGCCTTGAGTGAATCCGTGATGTCCATGATAAGCTGGCCGCCAGCATCGCGCTTGGACCAGCGCTCCAGTGAAGCCACGGCATCAGCAGCAGTGACAGGCGCTCCATCGTGGAATTTCAGACCGTCGCGCAGCGTGAAAGTATAGACCTTCTTGTCGTCTGAAACGGTCCAGTCCGCCATCTGCGGCTGCGGCTTGAAGTTCTCGTCTACGGCGATCAACACGTCATAGATCATATAGGCATGATCGCGCGTGATATGCGCAGTCGTGATTATCGGATCGAGAATGCGCAAATCCGAATGCATCACGGCCGTGAGCGTGGTTTCCGCCCATGCGTTGCCAGCGCCCAGAGCAAACAAGGAAGCGGCAACGCCATATTTCAGCCTGCGAAGAACGGGGCCAGGTTCAGGAGATTTGAAAAACTGCATCTGCTTGGGTTCCTCTGAAGGTTGTTTTTGTTTTTATTTAAATTCCGGTCCGAGCGGCTCCAGCCGTATGCCCGAACGCAAATTTTTCCATGACAGTCTGGCCGGGCTGAGCGGCATCGCGCCCGGTGCGGTGCAGACCAGAAGTTGTTCGGCTATGGGTGCAAAGTCTGCACGAAAATGTACCGAGCTCTTGTTGACGAGAATGGCTTCCTTCTCCGGCTCGATACCCACCATGCGATAAAGCGCACGATCGGCCATCTGGGCGAGATTGGTGGTGACGACGATCCGTGTGCCGCCCAGACGCAGACAGGCTGACGGCCCCATGTTCAGCCAGGTTCCACCATAATAGGGTCCTGTCGCATGAGCCTTGCCGTCGGAAAGCTTTTCCACGGTAAACAGGGCCTTGAACGGCGCGTCGCCCTCTATCCCCGACTTGCCGCCGAGCGCAATTTCCACCGCCGCTCCCTCTCCGGCCTGATGTGCAATCCTTGCCGCTTCCGGGTCATGAATGCAGCCGATGGAAGCCCGCTCCGCGCCACAGGCAACGAGTGCGCGAAGCATCCCGGTTGTATCAGAACTACCACCTGCTCCCGGATTATCCTGCGTATCCGCGATGATGATCGGTCGGCGCGCATCGCGCGCTAGCTCAATCGCCTTCGCCACTCCCTCCTCCGGCTGATAGGCCGTACCGGCAAAGGAAGGTTCGGCCGCGGCCAATGCGGCAATGACCGCGTCTGCATGGGCCTCAACGGCTGTCCGATCCCAACCATAGGCGAAAACCGACGGGCCGCATTCGGCAAAGTCTGCCGCCGGAAAGCCCATGAACAAGGATGCCGTCAGCACATTCTCAGGCAGCTCCGCCGCCATGGCATAAAGGCCTTTGGCCGGCTCCTCATCCGTACATTGCCAGGCAATCGGGATCAGGTAATCCCCCTGCCGCATTGCCTTGTGCCAGCCTTTCGGCTTGTCCATCAAAGCCTGCAACGCCTGTGCCGCCCGGTAGCCGGTTTCGGCCATATCAACATGCGGATAGGTGCGAAAACCCACCATCACATCGCAATGTTCGAACATCCTTCGCGTGATATTTCCGTGAAGATCAAGGGCGACAGCTATCGGTTCGGTCGGGCGAACCGCACGGACACGCGCAAGAAGCTCCCCTTCGCCATCGTCGACATGCGCGGCGACCATAGCACCATGCAAGTCGATGAAGATCCCGTCGAGCTGGCCGCAATCCTTAAGCCCTTCGACAATTTCCGAAACGATGGCTTCATAGGCATCCCGGGTGACCGGGGCGGATGGAATGGCGCCGGCCCACAAAATGGGAACGACTTCCCACCCCGCCTCGCGAGCGAAATCCAGCGCACCGGCAATGCCGAGATTTACATTGCGCGCATTTTGAAGAACCGCCTCGCCGCGAGACAGCGGAATATATCCGCCTCCCTGGACAAACGCCGCCATATCGGCTGGCGCCGAGGCGAAGGTGTTCGTTTCATGCAAGAAGCCAGCCACAGCCACGCGCTTGAGCACGAGCATACTCCCATCTACCGATTTATCCCCAGAGCGAAACCGTGTATCTGTCAGCGATACATCTATATTGTTTTTAATGATAGGAATCAATTTTGCTCCTTGTCAATCTATGAATGGCGACTAAAGCTTGTTCCCATGAACCAATTTCGCGACCTGACCGGACTGTCCACTTTCGACCCTGACGAAGCGGATGAATTCAAAAACGACCCCTTGTTTCTACGTTCGGTTGCGCGCACGGTCGCTGTGCTGTCCGCCTTCCAGAGCGCTCGACACCCGCTATCCCTTACGCAGATAGCGACCGCATCGGGACTTGATCGCAGCGCGACGCAACGCATCGTCAATTCGCTTATGAAGCTCGGCATGGTTGCGCGGGACCCGGAGGATCGCGGCTATCTTCCCGGCTTGCGAATTCTCGATATGACACATGACTTTCTGCGGCTGAACCCGATGCTGCAGCGAGCCAATCCGGTTATGCTGGAACTGCGCCGAAGGGTGCGCGAACGCGTGGATCTATCGCTTTTCGATGATATACGGCTGGTCTATGCCCTGCGTATGCCGTCAAAACACGAAGTCTTCAGCGCTACCATCGTTGGCAATGCGGTTCCCACTTACTGCACGGCGGGCGGCATCGCAGTCCTGTCGCGCCTGCCGGACGACCGGATTGCGGATATCGTAAACCGTTCCGACCTCACCCCGTTCACGCCCTATACGATCACCGATCTTGCCGGCGTAATGGAACAGGTCGATGCGACGCGCAGACGGGGACACTCCGTTCTCTGCCGTCAGTTGCTGGCCCACGAAATAGCAATCGGCGCGCCCGTTACCGATGCAAAGGGTGTGCCCATCGGAGCAATCCATATCGCCGGCAATTTACAGGAATGGTCGGTAGAAAGCTTCAGCGACAATTTTGGGCCCTTGATTGAAAATGCCGCCCGCACGGTTTCCGAGCGTCCCAGGCCTTTCGACGCCAGGAACGCACCCGTCGTCTAATCCGGCCTCGATGATCTCCTGGTTTCGGCCAGAGTCCTTCGGCGTAACCGATTGAACGGATTTTCCCCTCGCTTCATCTTCCCTCCTGAAGCGGCCAGGAGACTAAATAGCGAGTACCGAGATTTTCGACCATCAGCGGTGATGGTTGCGGGATATCTCGGCACAGCACCCCAGCCTTTCCGCGCTATTTTGAAAGAAGCAGTCTGACCTCAATGGTTCAAGGCGCGCTTGAACAGAGGGCCGTGTGCTGCAATGGCTATCTCGCCATAAGTGAGTTCGGCCCACGGCCTATGTGTCCGGCTAGCTCGCCGAAGTGGCCAATCACAGTTTTCCGCAGTATGACGCGATCGAAATCAGTCTCGGCTCGCACCTTTTTCTGTACTTACGAGATGGCCAGGCTGGAACGCCACCCTGGCGGTCGTGATCGGGCCCAGGGCATTCCAGGTCGTGCGATGCATGATCAGCAATGCCTGCCCTGGTTCAGTCTGTAGCAATCTGGCATCGCGGCGATTGGCATTTTCGGCTGAAAATGTCAGGTCAGCTCTCAAATAAGGCGCGTTGCGCACCAACCATTCATTGGCATTCAGTTGCCAGAAATCCGCCTTTTCAAGTTCAGGTGATGCGCGCAGATTGACCCAGCGGTCCTCCAGTTGGAAGGGCTGGCCATTGCCGTAATGCACAGCCCGCATGTGAACGAGAATCTCCCCTTCCGGAAGACCGATCCGCGCCGCAATCTCTGCCGGGATCGGACTTTTTCGCTGTGCTACGACGCGATAACTGTAGACCATGCCGGCCTGTTCGACCTGTTCACGCACAATCGAGATTGAAACTGTCGCCTTGCGCACCGGATCAATCGCTATACGGGTACCGGCTCGGCGGCGGCGATCCAACAATCCTTCGTCGGCCAGAAGCTGCAATGCCTTGTTGACGGTTGCTCGCGCGACGTCAAACTCGATCGCAAGATCGGCCTCGTCTGGAATTCGGTCGCCCTGACGCCATTCAAGTTCAACGATGCGGCGCCGCACTTCGCTGGCAATTTTCTGTGCTTTTGGAGACGTCGAGCCCAGATGGCCGCCAGATCGCTTGTCGATCACATGCACTCCTGCAATCCGCCGATAGAAATCAGGTAATCAGCAATCATACGATCATGGTCAAGTTGCCTGCCATTTCGCATCCTATGACGCCTCGCAGCCCGGACGTCACTGGCTAGCCTATTTGGCATCGAATTTACGTCCTGCAGCCGCGCTCCTGCATTCAACCCTAAGGAGACGCAGCGGCAATTCAACACGCTGAGCGCCGAACGATACATGTCCATTCCGACTTTCGCAATACGAACGCCCACACCGTGCTCGCCAGTTTAGCCCATCGATAAGTTTAAACATATAAAGAAATAAGTTTAGACATATATAAATTTTTATGATTAGCTCAAAGAATAACGAGGCTTTCGGGAGCAAGCCCAGATGCAGATTTTGAAGCATGCCACCGCGCGTAAGGAGGGAAAGCAGAGGAGCTCTCTCCCTGCAGAACGTACTTCCATCATTCTCGAAGACGACCGAGCCGAACGGACCGAAATCCCGGGCCGGGAGTTGAAAATATGAGCGGCCCGCTGACCGGAATCCGAGTGCTCGATCTGTCCCGCGTTCTCGCGGGGCCGTATTGCACGGCACTACTCGCCGATCTGGGCGCGGAAATCATCAAGCTGGAACCACTTTCCGGCGACGACTATCGACATGTCGGGCCGTTCAAGGAGGGTGAAAGTGCCTTGTTCACGCTCAACAATCGCGGCAAAAAAAGCATAGCACTCGATCTTAAAAACCAAGCTGACCTGGAACTGGCGCAGACGCTCGCGGCGCGCGTGGACGTAGTTGTCGAAAATTTCCGTCCGGGCGTTGCCGCCCGGCTGGGACTTGGCGCAGCCGCCCTGCGCGAAGCCAATCCCCGGCTCATCTATTGTTCCATTTCCGGTTTCGGACAGGAGGGACCGTTCAGGGACCTTCCAGCCTATGACCTGGTGGTGCAGGCCATGTCCGGCTTGATGACAGCGACCGGCGAGGAAGGCGGCGCGCCACTGAAAACCGGCGAAAGCATCGCCGATCTGATCGCGGGCCTGTTTGCTAGCTGGTCGATTATGGCCGCACTGGTTCAGCGCAATGCAACGGGGCATGGCGCGACGCTCGATGTTGCCATGTATGACGCGCTGTTTTCGATGTTGACCACCAGCCACGCCCAGCATTTCTACAGCGGCGTTCTGCCAAGCCGTGTTGGCAACCGACATCCGATATCCACGCCTTTCGGCTGTTTCAAGACAAGTGACGGCGAGGTGGTAATCGCAGTGCTGAACGGAGGGCAGTTCGGAAAACTGGCAAAACTGATGGGCAAACCCGAGATTGCTGAAGATCCGCGTTTTGCCAGCGACAGCAGCCGTACCGAGCATGAACCGGCACTCAAGGCACTCATCGAGGAATGGTCGGGCAGCCTGACCACTGAAGACGCGGTGTCTGCGCTGGCAGCGGAAGGTCTGCCAGCGGCGCCAATCTGGAACATCGCGCAGGCCGCCGACAATGAACATGCCACCGCACGCAGCCTTGTCACCCAGCTTGCCCATTCGGTTCTTGGCGAGGTTCCAGTGGTTGGACAGCCCGTTCGTTTCAATGGACACAAGCCCGTCGCTGCGACCGCCGCACCACGACTTGGCGGCGACATCGCAACGGTGTTGAAGGAATTCGGACTGAAGGAGCGCGCATGACGCAGTTCAATGATCCTTGGCATATGCTGGCCGAAGAAGAGAGCCTGTTCTGCGATGTGCTGGAGCGGATATGTGCTGACAAAATTGCGCCGCTGGCGGCAGAGACCGACGAGACATCGCGCTTTGTCGACCGGCAGATCGCCACGCTCGGCGAAGCAGGCATGATGGGAGCCAACTTGCCGGAAGCCTATGGCGGCAGCGGCATTTCCGCGCCCGCTCTGTTGCGAGCCGTGTCGATCGTGGCTGCCGCCTGCGGGTCCACCGCCTCGGCACTGACAGCGCATTATCTGGCAACCGATTCCATTCTGATCGGCGGCACCGAGGCTCAGAAACAGGAGTGGTTGCCCAAAGCTGCCAGCGGGGAAGCGCTCGCCGCCTTCGCGCTCACCGAGCCGACAGCAGGCTCCGATCCTGCAGACATGAAGACACGTGCCAGGCGAATAGAAGGCGGCTGGCATCTCAAAGGCACAAAGTGCTTTATTTCGAACGGCGGTGTGGCCGACTTCATTGTGGTTTATGCAGTGACTGATCCTGCAAAGGCGCATCGAGGTATTTCTGCTTTTATTCTGCCGAAGGATACCCCCGGTTTCGAGGCGGGTCCGGCCGAGAAGACAATGGGCCTCAAAGGCGGCCATGTCTTCACGCTCAATCTGGACTGCACGCTTCCCGAACATGCTTTGCTCGGTGAAGAGGGTAAGGGCTTTCGCACTGCCATGCAAGTGCTCGACAATGGCCGCATTGAAGTGGCCGCCCAATGTCTCGGCCTTGCTGGCGCGGCGATGAATGCTGCCATCGCCTATGCGAAAGAACGCATCATCGGCGGCATGCCGCTGTCGGAACGGCAGGGCATTCGATGGATGATTGCCGATATGGCCCTTGCATATCATTCTGCACTTTTGCTGTCGCAGGAAGCCTCGCGCCAGCGCGATCTGGCGCATCACCATGGTGGACGCTTTTCGCTGGCAGCATCCATGGCCAAGCTCGGCGCTTCCGAAGCAGCCGGGAAAATAGCTGATATAGCGCTGCAAATACATGGCGGTTACGGTTATACGCGTGATTTCCCCATAGAGCGGATCAATCGAGACCTGCGCATTATGCGTATCTATGAAGGGTCCAGCGAAATCCAGCGCATGATCATCTCCGGCAATATGCTGGCCTGACGGGGGTTGGTTATCATCTCGCCCGACTTTTCTGTGAGCGGCCATATCCGGCACCACGTGAAATGTGCTTAATAACGTTCTGTAGGGCGAACATCGCCACGCAGTTTATCTGGGAGAAAATAAAATGACGTTTTCGGGAACATTGAAATCCGCCCTCCTCGGTATCGCCGTGCTGGGCTTGACCATGCCTGCAATGGCCGATCAGCTGTCGGATATCAAGGCGAAGGGCAAGATTGAAACAGCCACCGATATGCACTATGCGCCGTTCGACATGCTGACCAACGGCACGTATGAAGGTATGACGAAGGATCTCTTCGACGGCGTCGCCAAGGAACTCGGCGCAGAGCCGGTTTACCAGGATATTCCGTGGACTGCGGAACTTCCCGGTCTCGAGGTGAAGAAGTTTGATATCGTGATCGCGCCCGTCACCATCACCCCCGAGCGTCTCGAACGCTACGCCTTCAGCCTGCCGATCGCCGACGCCACGGTGGCGCTGGTGCATGCCGCCAGCAACACCGAAATGAAGAAGCCAGAGGACATCAAGGGCAAGACCGTCGGCGTCCAGCAGGGCACGGCTCAGTTCAAGCAGTTGCAGGCTTTTGGTGAGAAGCTCGGCGGCGTGACCGTTAAGGAATACGGGACCACCGACGAGGCTTATGCCGACCTGGCGGCCGGACGTCTGGATGCCGTCGCCGGCTCCTTGCCCAACCTCACCTATCTGGTGAAGACACGGCCGGAAACCTTCGCGATGTTTGACAAGCCGACCTTCGGCAATCCGACCTACTTCGCCTGGGTGGCTCGCAAGGACGCCGACAGTGCAAGCTTCATCAAGGCAGTGAATGACGCGATTCTCAAGATGACGGATGACGGCCGCATCAAGACTATTCAGGAGAAATGGCTGGGCACCTATACCGAACTGCCTCGCGAAGTTCCGACCAAGTGATACGACATGCGGGCAGGAGCAATCCTGCCCGCCACCAAACGGAGCAGCGATGTTTTCCACCTCGACCTTTCTGGCCAGCTTCGGGCCGCTCTTCTGGGCGGCGCGTTTCACGCTGCTGATATCCTTGCTGGGCATCGGACTGGGACTGGTGATCGGCGCGCTGATCTGCGCGGCGGCACTTTCCCGTAGAGTCTGGCTGCGCAGGTTTGCTGCACTCTGGGTGAGTTTTCTGCGCGGGGTGCCGCTGCTGGTGCAGCTTCTGCTTTGCTATTATCTTCTGCCCGTCATCGGCATCAATGTTCCCGCGCTGGTCGCCGCCGTGGTTACGGTCGGCATCTGTTCCAGCGCCTATGTTTCGGAAATCTGGCGCGGTGCGATCATCGCCTTGCCCCCCGGACAGGCCGAAGCCGCAACCGCCATCGGCATGGGTCCGCGCGACATCTGGACCCGGATCATCCTGCCGCAGGCGGCCAGGCTTTCACTGCCTGCCCTAGTCAATGAGATGATCCTGCTGGTCAAGGCTTCGTCGCTGGTTTCCGTGGTCGGCATACTGGAAGTCACACGCGCCAGCCAGGCACAGGCGGCTACCACTTTCCGTCCTCTGGAAGTGTATGTTGCAGCCGCGTGCATCTATCTGCTCATCAATCTTTGCCTCGCCGCACTGGGGCGCTATCTCGAACACAGGATGAGCGCCACATGAGCCTGACGATCCTGCAACAATATTGGCCCATCCTATCGAACGGCTTTGCGCTGACGATCCTGTGCTGGGCGCTGGGTACTCTCTTTGGCATGGCGCTGGGTCTTGTCATCGCGCTCGTGCAGCGCTACGGGCCGCGCCCGGTGTCCTGGCTGATCCAGGCCTATATCGAGATCATTCGCGGCACTCCCTTTCTCGTGCAGCTCTTCGTTCTCTATTATGGCGGCCCGCTGATCGGATTGCGGCTCGAGGCGCTGACTGCGGGGCTTGTGGGCCTGACGGTCTACGGCAGCCCCTATTTCGCCGAAATCTTCCGCGCCGGCTTCCTCGCCGTGCCGGTGGGACAGCTTGAGGCCGCCCGAGCCATCGGCATGTCGGAACCAACCATCGTGCGTCGGATTCTCCTGCCGCTCGGCCTCGTCTCGGCCCTACCTGCACTGGTCAATTTCTCGATCATTCTGACCAAGGAAACTGTGATCCTGTCGATCATCACGGTGCCTGAACTCATGTATTCTGTGCAGCGCATGTCCACGGAAACCTTCCGCTATCTCGAAGCAAATCTCGTATTGGCGCTGTTTTTCTGGGCACTGGTCGAGACAATCTCACGCGCCGGCCGCTGGCTGGAAGCGCGCATAACGAAACATCTGGTTGAAAGGACGTAAGATGCTTGCCGCGTCATCCGTCGAGATCCGCAAGGTCAACAAATTCTACGGCCCCTTTCATGCGCTGAAAGATGTGAACTTGTCTATCCTGCCCGGCAAGGTCACCTGTCTGATTGGGCCGTCAGGCTCGGGCAAGTCCACGCTGCTGCGCTGCATCAATTTTCTGGAGGAATATGATTCCGGCGAAATCAGCATCGATGGGCAGATGATCGGTTATGTCAGCCCAGGCGGTCGCAAGATGCCGGCCAGCAAGCTGCGGGAGATGCGCCGCTCCATCGGCATGGTGTTCCAGCAGTTCAATCTGTGGCCGCACATGACCGCGCTTCAGAATGTCGCCGAGGGACTGCTGCGCGTACGTGGCCTGCCGAGGGCGGAAGCAGAGGCCCGCGCTGCCGAGGCATTGAGAAAAGTGGGACTGTCTGACAAGACAGCCAGCTTTCCTTCCCGCCTGTCCGGCGGCCAGCAGCAGCGGGTGGCCATCGCCCGCGCCATCGCCATGGAGCCGCGACTGATGTTATTCGACGAGCCTACATCGGCGCTCGATCCTGAACTGGTTGGTGAAGTGCTGAGCGTGATGAAGACGCTTGCTGCTGAAGGAATGACCATGGTCGTGGTAACCCATGAAATGGGGTTTGCGGCCCATGTCGCCGATCAGGTGGCCTTCATGGAAAAGGGCGAACTGGTGGGCGTGGACGCTCCTGCCCGGATTCTACATCAACCCGAAGACGCCCGTATTCAGAGCTTCCTGCGCACCTATCACGAACGCAACAGTTTCTGATGGTTCTGTTGCATATGTGGAACGGCCCGTTTAGCAAGGTCTTTTCTGTGTGAACCACCATCGGACGGTTCGGTTTGGAGGTCCGATCCGAATTTCACCCACGGAGAAAATCATGACCGTTCCGATGACTCCCTTCCTGAAGACCACTCTTCGGCTCGATGCCGTGATTTCCGGCGCAGCCGCCCTGTTGATGGTAGCAGGCGCGCAAATGCTTGGGCCATTCCTCGACTTGCCGGTCCCGCGGCTGTTCTGGGCGGGAGTGATGCTGTTCCCTTTGTGGCGTTGCTTGCTGTGCTGGCAGGACGCGAGAACGCTTCGCGCGTCGTGCTTTTCGATATCGTATTGTTAAATGTAGCGTGAGTGCTTGCCAGTTTCGCCATTCTCCTCGCCAGCGTGGCGGAGCCGAACATGTTTGGCGTGTCGCCTTTGTCGTTGCACAGGCGCTGGCTGTCGCATTGTTCGCGGTGCTCCAGATTTCGGCTCTGCGCCAAGCCAGACAGGCACCAGGCTGATCGTCAGACGTTTCCAGTGCCGCGCCTGATCGTGACGAACGCAAAGGCCCAATGCAAAACCATACAGTTCCGATTCCTTGAAATGCGCGCCTGCGCAAGATCCGAGCCTCGTTCAGGATTTGATGCATTGGACGGGCACTAGCGGGATGTCGGAATGATTTACGATGCCGGACGCGAAAGCAACTAGTTGTAGCGCGCTGATGAAGAACGCCGCGCTGGGAGGGTCTGCGTCGTATTGATACGGTGCTCCCGTTCAGCCCTTGTGGCGTCTCCAGTAAATTTTTCTCACGGTGTTAGCCGAATTGGATTCAAACTCACGTCTAAGTGTTACCGAAAGCTTCCGTGAGGTGTGAGCAGACCGTTGTATAACTCGGGCCGCCGATTGCGCTCGAAGTTGAACTCCTCCATTTTGCCATTAACACAATCGTCCAAGTCGCAATCCGCGAACGCTATCTCATCATCCAGCCCGGTTGTCTCGGCGATAACGCGACCATCCGGATGTATGATGCATGATCCCCCCATTAGGTCGACGCCATCTTCCTTGCCAGCTTTGGCCACACCCACGACGAACGTGGAGTTTTGATACGCACCTGCCTGCATACACAGCCTACTTTGAAACATGCGCAGTTCGGGGGTTTGCTTTGCTCGTGGATTATAAACTGGTGTCGTATATCCCAGCACGATTAGCTCGACGCCTTGCAAGCCCATCATGCGATAGGTTTCTGGCCACCTTCGGTCATTGCAAATGCACATGCCTATCCGACCGCCGAAGGCGTCTACCACTGGGAAGCCTAGATTGCCGACCTCGAAGTAATATTTTTCGAGATTCTGGAACGGATCCTCGGGTCGATGATCGGTATGCCCCGGCAGATGCACTTTCCGATACTTGGATACAATGCGGCCATCTTTGTCGACAAGGATCTGGGTGTTGTAACGATGCGTATTCTCACCATCATTCGCAATCTCTGCATAACCAAGGCTGAAGCCAATGCGGCGGCGTTTGGCATGATCAAACAAGGGCTGCACATCACAGTTCGGCATAATGTGCTCGTAAAAAGCGTCAGCATCGGAAATATCGAAACGATACAGTCTGGGAAAAAAGGTCGACAGTGCCAGTTCCGGAAAGACCGCGACATCGCATCCTTCATCCGCCGCCAGATCAAGGAGAGCCAATAACCGACCAACTGTTTCAGTGCGTGGCTCACCGGAATTGACCGGACCCATTTGTGCTGCTGCAATTCTAAGAACACGAGTCATTCTGTTTGCTCCGTTTTGGGCCAGTGAGCGTAACGTGTGTTATTTGCTATTGGAATGTAATGTGTTCCTGTACAGCCGAAGAAAATCTGCTCTGCAGTTCAAATATTCGCGCTGCAAACCTCGCATTCATTCTTCTGCACAAGAGAAACATAGTCTTTCAAACATGATCGCCCTAGAACGCAACGAAGTGTTGCGGCGATACCTCTCGATATTCACGCAAAGGCACCACGAAATTCGCAGGACGGATTGGGCTCTTGAGCTCTCCCCCTTCGTTTGAAAGCACGGACTTGCGCCGATCAGGATCAGGAACCGGGACTGCCGCCATCAACCTGCGTGTATAGTCATGTTGGGGATTATCGAATACTGCCGACCTCGGACCAATCTCAACGATTTCGCCCAGATACATAACTGCCACACGGTGGCTTACACGTTCTACAACGGCCATATCATGGGAAATGAACAAGAATGCTAGATCAAGGTCCTGCTGCAGATCGAGCATGAGATTGATGACCTGTGCCTTGATTGAAACATCAAGTGCAGAGACGCTTTCATCGGCAACGATAACTTTCGGCTTTAAGGCCAGTGCACGCGCAATACAGATACGCTGCCTTTGCCCACCGGAAAATTCATGCGGATACCGCTTTGCCATATCCGGCGTCAGGCCAACCTTTTCCAGCATGTCTGCAACAACTTCCTTCGCTTCCTTTGCGCTACCCAGCCGGTGTTCAACGTAAGGTTCCGCGATAGCGGCTCCCACCGTCATGCGCGGGTTCAATGATGCATAGGGATCCTGAAAGATCATCTGGACTGTTCGACGCATCTCGCGCATGGCCTGCTTGTCGAGGGTCAGAATATTGCGCCCTTCAACGAGGACTTCACCGGAATCCGGTTCGGTCAGTCGCATGACGGCTCGCCCGGTCGTCGATTTTCCGCACCCGCTCTCGCCAACCAGCGAGAGAGTTTCGCCTCTACGAAGGTCAAAGGACACATTTTCAACTGCGTGAACACGTCCGCTCAAGCGGGCCATGAAGCCCGAATAAATCTCAAAGCGCTTGGTAAGGCCTTTGACTTCAAGGACGGGCCCATCGGCCTCATCTACCGTATCTGCCACCTCGACTGGCTTTTCCGAAAGGCCGGTCGCATTGTCTACTATCGGAAACCGCAGGGGATGTTGACGACCCCGCATTGTTCCAAGTACAGGAACCGCCGACAAAAGTGCTCGCGTATAGGGGTGCTTGTTCTGCCGGAAAATATCCGCTGTCTTTCCTGTCTCAACCTGCCTGCCACGAAACATGACGACAGTACGATCCGATATTTCAGCCACCACGCCCATATCATGTGTGATGAAAAGAACAGACGTTCCCTCTTCTTCCTGTAGCGTCTTGATAAGATCGAGTATCTGCCCCTGAATAGTCACATCCAGGGCCGTTGTCGGTTCATCCGCGATCAGCAGTTTGGGTTTTGATGCCAGAGCCATTGCGATCATGACGCGCTGACGCATACCACCCGAAAAACGATGCGGATATTCATCCAAGCGGGAGGCTGCGGATGAAATGCGGACCTTTTCAAGCAAGCGGACCGTTTCAGCGCGCGCATCTGCCTTGGACATTTGTGAATGACAGAGCAGTGCTTCCGAAATCTGGTCCCCGATCGTGAAGAGCGGATTGAGGCTCGTCATCGGCTCCTGAAAGATCATAGCGATTTCTTTGCCACGTATCTGGCGCATTTTTTCTTCCGGGAGTGTCAGAAGCTCACGATCTCCCAGCCTGATACTGCCTTCGATGCGGCTCGTATCCTTCTGCAGAAGGCGCATGATCGACAGCGAAGTAACACTCTTGCCAGAGCCGGACTCCCCGACGATTGCCACCGTTTCTCCAGGATGAACATCGAAGGAAACATCGTTGACAACCGGTTTCCAGTTACCATCGGCCATAAAAGACGTGGTCAGTCCTCGAACGGATAAAACAGGTTCGTTTTTGCCTACCGGTCCAATATTCTCAGCCATCATGATGTTCCTCCACTTTCCTTTAGACCCTTCCGGCCATCAATCCGGCCAACGCAGCAAACCGTCAAAGCGATGCTTGCTTCGCTCCTCAAAGGGCGTGGCGATAAGCTCGTTCGATGCCCGGGCTTTGTCGAGTTCCTCGCCCAACCGTTGAGCAACGATGGTTTCCTGACTTGGATGGAGATTGCAGGGGTCAAGATAGAAATAGTTGTGCTCTACCTCATGGTCACGGGTGATGATCGGCGGGTTGCCCCGCGCAAGAGCGGTTACCAAATCCCAAGCTGTGGTGCGGGCATCAGCTGGCGATACGACCACCCGCAGGCGGTCGAGCGGGTTGTTTGTGGGATCTGGTTCGATCAGTGCTGTGATACCGGGACGGCCATCCAGCGTCTTCTTCCACAGTTCCAGATAGCCGGTCTCCCTCTCTCGGATTGCGGCATGGTCGCGCATTTCCCATGCTTCCAGTGCTGCCATAACGCCGTAAATGCTCTCTTTGCCAACTTTCATTCCGCGCCCGATACCGAGATTTTGCAGGAAAGCATTGCGGACAAGTTCCTTCTTGCCTGCAACGATGCCGGATGTCGGACCACCCAGAAACTTGTGTCCCGAATAGATTGCGATGTCAGCGCCGTTTTTCAGAAACAGCTTCAGGTCGTATTCAGATGCAGCATCCACTATCACGGGCACGCCCTTGGCATGCGCGATCTCGACGAACTCGCTTAGATGCAGAAGGCCATAGTCGACGACGTGGTGTGATACGACATAAACCGCCGCAGCCGTCTTTTCGGTAATCGCATTTTCCATGTGATAGCGATGGGTCGATGTCGCCTGTCCGATCAGGACGACTTTGCCTCCCGCAAGCCGGATGGCCTGATCGACCGGAGCGCCATAACTGACCACATGGCCAGTCTGCACAAGGATTTCATTCCTTTCCGGTGTGGCGTCCGGCAATTTCTCAATTGCGAGAAGATTATTGCCTGTCATCGCACCGGCCACGGCGAGCGTAATGCCTGACGAGCAAGACGCCGTGACGAAACCAGCTTCGCCGCCTGTCAGTCGGGCTATCACTTCACTTGCCTTGCGCTGGAGATCATTGATCTCGACGAAGTGAGGCAGGATCGCCGCCATCGCCTCTATTGCCTCCGGCACGACGATGGATGCGCCGAGCGATGTCATCGTCCCGGAAACATTGATGACTGGCCGAAGCCCGATCTTGCGGCGGATATCATCAGTCATTTCAATTCTCCCATTTCTTTCACTGTCTCAGGCATCGACATTTATGCCATAATAATGTAATAACTTCTCGAATTTCACACGGAGCACTTGATTGAGACTATCGTCAGCCGCTATCCCCACCGAAACATCCCCTGCGGATGACACCGAAACCAAGTCGTCACGCCGCTCGCGCGTGAGCGGTATAGATCGTGCGTTGCAGGTGATTGATTATCTTTATGAAACCGGTGCTCCGGCTGGTCCCTATGCGATTGCGAAAGCGATCAAGGCACCTTTGTCGACCGTGTATGTGACCATCGATGATCTCGTTGAAAAGAACATGCTCGCCCGCAACGCGGACGGTGCGATCTGGCTCGGTGCGCGGCTCTATCATTATGGTCTTGCTTACGCGCGGTCGCTTGATTTCATGAGCGTCGCCACGCACGAGATGCACGATCTGTGCCGCGAAACAAACGAAGCGGTACAACTCTGCGGCCGGGATGGGGACCATATGCTTGTTCTCGCCATGGCGGACGGGCCAAGCCCATTTCAGGTTGCCTCGCGTGTCGGCACAAGAGTACCCTTGAACTGGACTGCATCCGGCCGCCTTCTGGTCGGGCATTTGGCGGAAAATGAACGGATCGAGCTTTTCAAGCGCTGCGCCCGGACTTCCCCCACAGGTCGAGCCGAAGTCGATGCCACAAGTCTTTCGGAGGCAGCAGCGAAAGCGTTTGACGAACGGCTCTCGATCCAGATTGCAGAATCCGACTATGCGGTTGCCTGTATTGCGTCCCCGATTTGCGACCGCGATGGACAATGCGTTGCGACGATCTCCATCGTGCTTCCTGAACAGAAAGTGCTTTCCGACGAAAGCCACTACACCAGTCAGGTGCGAGCTTCGGCGGCGAAGATCGAAAAGCTGATGGGCTGGCGGAATCATTGACGCTGTCCTAGTCGTTCAGGGCGACGATCGCTTCGATTTCAACCGTGATATTGCCCGGCAAGGAACCCAAGCCGACGGCTGAACGCGCATGTTGTCCGGCAGTACCAAACACTTCGATGAAAAGATCAGAGCAGCCATTGATGACATTGGGATGCAATTCAAAGTCCGGCACGGCATTGACCATACCCAAGAGCTTCACCACGCGTTTCACGCGGGAAAGGTCGCCAAGCGCCTCATGCATGACAGCCAGCAGATTGATGCCCGTTAGTCGGGCATCCTGATAGGCTTGATCCACGCCGATATCGCCACCAACCTTGCCCGCACGCAAATGCCCACTCTCTTCCCTAGGCCCCTGACCTGAAAGGTAAAGGATATTGCCCTCCTGCACATACGTGACAAAATTCGCGATGGGCGGTGGCGGCGGAGGCAAAGTTATGCCAAGCGAAACCAACCGCTCATAGGGAGAATGCATTACTTCAGTCGTCAGGAGAGAATGAGACACGAATTTTCCTCATCATTTCGTCGCGGGAGTTCCCCGTTGATTCAGGGCTGTGCGGACAGCATCAGCGCCACGAATAGCCATGGCTATGGCGAACAAGTTTGCGGGCGCGCGGTATATAGCGGCTGGCCGCAATAGCCTCAGCACCGATGACTGCGTAGCGGGGTTCGAACAGCCTGTTCAGTCGAGACACATCGCCATTGGAATCCGTCGCCTCCAGGTCGGCATCGACCAAATCAAAGATCGTGAAATCGGCACGTTGTCCAACGGACAGCCGGTTTTCCACCGAGAGCTTGATCACCGACGCCGGATTATGCGTGACGGCTTCGATGACATTTTCAAACGGCATTTTGACCGACAGCAGCTTGGACATGGTTGTCGCCAAATCCCAGACGGGGAAGTTCATCGAATGGCAGTGCAAATCTGTCGAGATCGAAAATGGAAGGAGACCCCGTTCAATCGCTGCTTCGGCGACCTTGAACGAGAAAGATGCTCCACCATGACCAATGTCCAGCCGGATGCCTTCGCCCGCACAGCGTTCCGCAAGATTGAATAGGTCTTCGTCTTCCATGATGCTGGAGCCGGATTTCCCGTTGAAGCAATGTGTGACCACATCGCCGGGGCCGAGGATTTCCAGAACCTCGTCATAAAGCGCAGGGGGTTCGCCGACATGCACCATCATCGGCACCTTAAGTATCTTGGCGATCTTCTTGCCAAGCTTGACAGGTGTAACGCCCCATGACCCGGTGATGACGTGGCTGGCCCGGACCTTGATGCCGACAATATGCTCGCTATTGGCCGCGTAGCATTCGAGAATACGGTCGAGATCTATGTCTTTGATATCACGTAATTCCGGAACGCGGTTGCAGGCGACAAGGCCGATAGAGCCGAGATTGAGAAAGGCTTTGATCCGTTCTTTGGCCGGTTCGATGATATATTCCCGGAAGCCATGGAAATTCGCCTCCCCCGCCGAACCGGCATCAACGAGCGTCGTCACCCCTCGCTCGGCGCCACACTCCGAAGGACGTATCGAAATATCCGTACCGCCGTGCCAGATGTGGACATGCAGGTCGACCCAACCCGGCGAAATCCAGGCTCCCTTACCATCGACAAGGTGCGCATCAGCAGGTGCATTCAACGACTTGCCGATAGCGATGATGTTGCCGGTCTTTCCTATCAGAATATCGGTCGTCGTATTGGCATGTTCTGCGCCGAAAGCCACCGGCTTGACATTGGTGACAAGAAGCGGCTTCGCCAGTTCACCGGAAATCATATTACAAATCCCTTCGCAGTCTTGGATCGAGCATGTCGCGTAGTCCGTCGCCAACCATCTGGAGCGAGAGGACGGAAAGAATGATGGCGAAGCCGGGGAAATAGGTCATCCAGTCGGCCTGACCGATATATTGGCGCCCTGCGGCTATCATTGTCCCCCAGGTCGGAATTTCGGGGCTGACACCAAGACCGAGGAAGGAAAGTCCGGCTTCTGCGAGCATTGCGCTCGCAAAAAGGAATGTGCACTGAACGATGATGGGTGAAATCAGATTTCTGAGCACGTGCCGTGTCATGATGTGGAATGTAGATATTCCCAGCGACTGGGCCGCTTCCACATAGGGCAGCTCGCGGATCACCAGCGTCGAAGCACGCACGATGCGCGCAAGCCTCGGTGAATAGACCACAGACAGCGCAATGATGACCGTCGCCAGCGACGGGCCGAGCGCGGCGACCAGCGCAATGGCCAGCAGAATGTCGGGGAAAGCCATCATTGCATCGATCAGGCGGGCGATGGGCGTATCCAAACGCTGAAAGAAGCCTGCCAGCAATCCGAGCGTAACCCCTATCAGCGCCGAAAGGACGACAACCGCCACGCCCACCATAAGTGAAAGCCGCCCCGCATAGATCGTACGGGAAAAGACGTCGCGCCCGAACTCATCAGTGCCGAACCAGAACATCTCGCTTGGCGGCTTGAGACGGTTGACGATGGATAGTTTCGAGGGCGAATAGGGCGCAATCCAGGGTGCCAGCAGCGCGAGAATAGCAAAGACCGCAAGCACAATGATACCAGCCGCCACTGTCTTGCGCTTGAATAGCCGACGGATGAACAAAACGCGGTCTGAAGGGGTTTTTTGCGTAGTCGTAACAAGATCGGCCATCAGTAGCGAACCCTCGGATCAACGCACAGATAGAGCATATCGATGATGAAATTAATCAGGACATAGAGCCCGGCGATAACAAGCAGCGCACCCTGAATGACCGGGTAGTCTCGTCGCAGAACCGCGGACACAACAAGATTGCCAACGCCCGGGAGGCCGAAGACCGTTTCAGTCACCACGGCTCCGGATATCAGAACGGCTGCTGTGAGACCGACAACGGTCAGAATCGGGATCAGAGCGTTTTTGAGGGCATGCTTCATTACAACGCGCCGCTCGATCAAGCCTTTTGCCCGCGCCGTGCGAATGTAATCGTCGCCGAGAACATCCAGCATTGAAGCACGGGTAAAGCGCAGGATTAGGGCTGATGAAACCAGCCCCAGTGCGAAGGCGGGGAGGATCAGATGATACATCCGATCCGCAAAACTCGAACCCGGACCGCCATAGCCGGACACCGGAAACAGGTTCAGCCGGACCGCAAAAAACTGCATGAGAATGAGCCCCAGCCAAAAGCTCGGTATGCTTGCCGCTAGCATAGCGACCGTTGTAGCCGCCTGATCGACAAAGGAACCACGCCGGTAGGCAGCGTATATGCCAACCGGCAGCGCGATAATGCAGGCGATAAGAAGCGAAAGAAACGTCAAAAAGAACGTCGGTTCGGCTCGATCAAGCAACGCTGCACCTACCGGCATATTGAGAAAGATCGACTGACCGAGATCGCCTTTCAGGAGTTGGCCGATATAGTAGAAGTACTGAATGAGCAGCGATTGATCGAGACCGAGCCGGGCGCGCAGATCAGCAATGTCCTGCGCCGATGCGTCCGGTCCAAGCATGACAGCGGCAGGATCACCAGGGGTCACCCGGACGATCACGAATACGATCGTCACGACCAGAAACATGACAACGGCCATGCCAACAAACCGCTGCAGAATGTAGCGCACCATACGATCAGACTCTCCAGATTAAACCATTCAGTGAATGCCGACCGGACGGACGGCATTTACTTTCCCGGAAATTACTTCTTCAACGACGCATTCCAGAAATAAGGCCACGGCGCAGGCTCAACACCCTCCAGCTTGGTGGACATCGCCGCGACAGCATTGAAGTCGCCGATCTTGATCAGGGGCAGTTCGTCATAAATAGTTTTTTGAACATCTGCCCACAGCGCAACTCGCTTTTCCAGATTGGATTCGGCCGTGAACGCATCGACTGCGGTTTTACGCGCTGGCGTGTCCCACCAACCCGGTGAGCTGGTTGACAGAGAGCCCATCAAAGCAGGCTCTGGCAGGAAGGGACTGTGCGTTATATATATGTCCCACAGCTTCTGATCAGCGCGGCGCTGAGTCAGCGTCGCCCAATCGACAACCTGCAGATCCACATTGAATCCGGCAAGCTTCAGATATTCGGCAGCTACCTGCGCCATCTTGTAATGGAACTCGTACTGGCGGCTTGTCAGGATGCGCAGCGGTTCGCCATTATAACCGGCGGCCTTCAATTCTTCCGTCGCGGTTTCCGGCTGGGCCACATTATAATTCCCTTCGACGCCAGCCTCGGTATTCCAGACGAAATTGGACGGATAGAAAGCGCCGTCCAACGCGTAGAATTCCGTACTGCCAAACGCAGCCGCGAGCATATCCTCCATGCTCAATGCATGTGTTGCGGCCTTCCGTACCAGCAGTTTCGAGGCCAAACCTTCCTTGGTGTTGAAAACAAAGACAGGATAGCCGAAAGGCTTCAGGAGCAATGGCTGGGAAGCCGTCGAAGATTTGACCTTGTCAAATGACTCGACCGGTATGGAATCGACATATTCATACTGCCCTGAAACCGCTGCTTCGACACGGGTGTTGGCGTCCGGGACCGATACGAAGCGGATTTCATCGAGATATTGATGGCGTGCACCGCCGTAACCGTCGCTCTCACCATCACGCGACTTGTAACCGTCGAAACGCACAAGCTGAATATATTGATCTGCCCTGCGTTCCTTGAGCATATAGGGACCGGTACCGATGAATTCGTTCATCGGTTCAGCCTGCTTTTCCGACGGTAGGATAATCGCCGCAGAATTGTTGAAGGCAAGCAAAGAGGTCAATGGCGCATAAAGCTCCTTGAGCTTTATCGTCACTGTAGCCGGATCAGTCGCCGCGATATTTTCGATAAAGGCCGACGCCTGTTTCCCGCGCGAAGCGAGCTTCGTCCAGCGTTGAAGCGACGCAACCACATCTTCCGAGGTCATACCGCTGCCATCATGAAACTTGATGCCGGAACGCAGCTTAATCTTATAGGTTTTTCCATCCGCGCTGATTTCGGGCAGGCTTTCCGCCAGCAATGGCGTCGGCTTCCATTCCTTGTCGAAGGTATAAAGCGTTTCAAAGATGTGTTGCGTGACGATGCCCACAAGATCTGCAGTGGATACCATCGGGTCAAGCGTCGGGGGTTCACCAATGGTCGCGACATTGATGACGCCACCCTTGTCCTCTGCCAGCGAAACACCGGAACTGAAGACCATGGTAGAAGCAAGAAGGAGTGCTAGTTTGATCCGCAAGGCAGAACCCCATTTTTAAATTGTTCCACAATTATGATATATACGCTTTTATAAAAGAATAGCTGAGAACGAGAGGGTGTCAATGCATCAAAAATCATCGACTGTGGAGAGCGACTGGATACCTCATCGGTGATTGCGTTGAAGGCCTGATTGTTCACTACAAAATGGACGGCGCGCTCTTCCGGGCCAAGTAAACTTATCTCGTCGTTTCCCGCCAACTTCAACGCATGCACGTTGATCGACGAAAAAATGCCTTCTGTCTAATACAGCAATCACCTAATACACTCGTTCATCTGCCAGCAATGCCTCGTGATAGACCCAAAACTCATAAAACGTTGAGCCAGAGTGTTGTCAGGGTCGTTACTCCGGCGGATGACCAGAAAGCCATTATCGACAAAGCTCGTAAAAGGCCGGATCTCCATGCCGCGTCCGCGAAAATACGTTGCAGAAGACGGGTCTCAATGGTGGCCGACCGCAGAATGCCCGCGAGCGCAACTTCCACACGCATGGCAAAAAGCGACCCCGGTTCGGGCGTAGTCATGCGTTCATCGGCAAGATCAACCGGTGAAATCTCCGGATAGTCTGCGAGCCTATGTCCCTGCGGAACACCTACGACCGCCGGTATCGGGCGAGTTTCAATATTGAAAGCGGGTCTGTCGAGCGGACCGTCCACGAAGCCGAGATCGGCTTGTCCGGATGTAAACGCCTCCACCCACCAACGCGGATGGAATGCCGTTGAGAGAGGCATGGATATTGGGGCGCTGTTCGAGAAATCGGGCGAGGAAGCGCGGCATTGATCCCATTTGCAAGCGCCGGCATTGCAGCAATACGCAACATGCCCGCATTCTGATGGCTGATCTCGTCGGCGAAACTCCTGATGCGATTGAGCCCGACTTTGGCCCGCTCGACTTCCTGCAACAGCGTCATGGCCGCCTGCGTTGGGATCAACTGGTTTTCCCGCCGGTTGAAGAGTTTGAGTTTCGTATCGAGGGATGGATTGGTTCTTTGCTGCTGCCAACTCGTGCAACGGTTGGCGTTGCTGATCTGGGCGGCGACACTATGATTGAGATTGTGGCTTCCGCCTACAAGTAATCGATATCTGCTTCCAGATGATCCCCTCGCCAAATCCAAGGGGCTGCCTCGCATTTTGTTTAAACTAAAAATAATCAGGCTTTCTTGGATAATATTTCTTTCATCGACTTCGATGGCACTCTCGAATTCTCAGGAATACCCTTCAGTTTATTCTCTAAATTTGCAGTGACGCGCCATCATTGCGGCGATATCTTCCTTCCCCTCTTCACGAAGTTTTTTGATCGCAGCGCTCATATCTGCAGACCGCTCGTCCTGGCCAAGCTTAAATTTAATTTCCATCTTCTCAATCGGCATTTCGTAGCCGACGATATTGGGCAGACGCCGCACCAGACCTCCACGTCCGAGTTCCTTCATCTGCCAGGGCTTATCACGACCCTTTTCCATGTGCTGCACGAGTTCGTGTAGATGTTTGACGGTAGCTGCTTCCGACAGGATTTTGGGCGTGCCATGAATATGAGCAACCATGAAGCTCCAGGTCGGCGCGCTGTCCCTTTCCGGATACCCCGGATACCATGACGATGACACATAATGACCAGCATCCATCAGGATTGCGATGGATGGCAGGCCGCGTTTCAGAAACTCAACATGATCGTTGGATGCAGCAACATGCGAGACCAGCGTGCCGTTTTCGCCGCGTGTCCGATCCATCATGAAGACAGGGTGCGATATAGCAACGCCACCTTCATGACCGGTGATCAAGGTGCCAAGCACCGTTCTATCAACGAGATCGAAAACCTCGGTCGTATCGGATGGCTGGAAATAGGGCTTTGTATAGAGCATCACTTGTCTCTTGATTTCAGGCGTGAATGGCGGGAAGCCGATTAGACCAGGGGCACATGGCTTCCAACTGACCTGCAAGTTCGAATAGCAGATTTTCCGCCCCATAAGGAGCAATGAACTGGCTGCCGATTGGCAAGCCATCAGACGTTTCGTGAAGTGGAACACTCATCGCCGGCAAGCCAGCAGCGTTGACCGGATGGGTGAAGGTTGTCAGCTCCAGAAACTGCCGAGCAAACCCCTTCCAGTCCGGTGAGCGCACGTCGAGCACGCCAAGCGGAAATGATCCAACCGGCATTACTGGACTTAGCACCACATCGCATTCTTCAAACAGACGACCAAAACTGCGCGCCGTACTGTTTGCGGTCAAACGCGCTTGAATAACCTCCGTCGCAGTCAAGCCATCGCCGTAAGCGGCCAACCCCAGATTTGAGGGTTCGAAATAGAGGTCATTGACAGGCTTTGCCATTGTCGCGGCAACATCCGCCACTTCAATTGCGGTGTAAACGGCGATCAGTTTTTGTACGGCGTCCGCAAGCTGAACGCCGTCAAAATCGGGCTTCACCCGAACAATGTTATGTCCGAGCCGTTCGCACAACGCAATCGTCGCCTCAAGTGCTGCGACTGTTTGCTCGTCCAGATCATGTCGAAGATCGGACTTCTGCCAGACGCCGATGCGAAGCTTGCCCGGCGCTATTCTGACACTGTTGACGAACAGGTCCGTCTTGGCCGGGGCGGCGTAAAGCGAACCCGGTTCAAGCGCATCTGTCAGATCAAGCATCATTGCGGAATCGCGAACCGAACGCGTCAACACATGATGGCTGACCATTCCGCCCCAGTTTTCTGTGGAGACCGGACCACATGGGACACGCCCACGCGATGGACGCAGCCCGAAAAGCCCGCCACAAGATGCGGGAATACGGATCGAGCCCGCACCATCATTACCATAAGCCACGGGCACCATACGTGAAGCAACCGCTGCTGCTGCACCGCCGGAAGAACCGCCAATGCTGCGTGTCACATTCCAGGGATTGAGTGCCGGACCGTGCAGCGAGGATTCCGTTGCGATATTGCAGGAAAACTCAGGCAAATTGGTTTTGCCTACCACCACCAGACCAGCGGATTTGTACCGTTTGACGAGTTCGTGATCGCGCTGCGAGATATTTCCCTCGGCCGCACGACATCCAAAGGACATTGCTGCACCGGCATAGGAAGGACAATCATCCTTTAACAAAACCGGAACACCGCTGAGCGGACCCTCTGGCAGCGATTTAAGCTGTTCTTCCGCCTGATCGCGCATCTCATGGATCACAGCATTCAGCTCGGGATTGCACCGATCAATCGCTGCAAATGCCTCATGAACGGCCTCACGCGGCGACAGAATTTTTGCGCGAATGGCCTCTCCCAGACCGACGGCGTCGGCCCGGGTGTAGTCAAAGGATGTAGACGTCATGGGGTATCCCAATGCTAAGCTCGTGAAGCGGAGCGTTTTACTGTGCCTTGCTGATCGTCCAGAAACGAAGCGTATCACCAGCCCAGCCCTTGAAATGGTTCACTTTTGGGCCGGCAGCTGTGATCGATGGCAGGTTTACCAGACCAAGGATCGGAACCTGCTCACCCATCAGCGTGTTGAGTTCGTTGAAGAGCTTCTTGCGTTCTTCGACGTCGCTCTTCGCTGAAACCTGCTTGAGAAGGTCTTCCGCCTTGGCATCGTCCCACTGGCGCGCGGCATCGGCCTTCTTGTCACCGATCATCGACTGGAAAGACAACAGCGGATCAAGGCGGGCCGAATAAGCGAAAACGGCAAGTTCATATGCGCCACGACGATACTGATCGAGCTGGGTCGCCCAGTCACGCACTTCGAGTTGCGCATTGATGCCGGAGGCTGCAAGGAATGCCTGAACAATCGTGGCAACCTGCACGCGGTTCTGGCGGTTGGCGACCAGAAGGCTGATCGGTTCGCCCTTATAGCCTGCCTTGGTCAGCAGCTCCTGCGCTTTGGCTGGATCATAAGCAGGCCAGGCAGCCGCCTGATTATCCGAATAGAGGGTGTTTGGTGCAATGACCGACGGGTTTGGCGCGTACATGCCCTCACCGATCGCCGCTGCCAGTTGGTTAAGATCGATGGCGTGAGCAATCGCCTGACGCATCTGCGGATCTTTCAGCTTATCGGAAGTTGACTGAATTTGAAGTACCATCCATGCAGGCGTCTGCTGCACATTGACCTTCATGCCCTTCGCTTCCAGATCCTTGACGGCAGTTGGCTCTACTTCATCGATGAAGTCGATCTCACCGGAAAGCAGCCCATTTGTGCGCGTGCTTGAATCTGGAACAGTCATGAACTGAATGGTCTTTACATGACCTTTCTTGTTCCCTCCCAGACCGTCGGCATCGCCGGACAGAGCCGAATAATCATCGAAACGGGTCAGGTCCAGATAACGACCGCGCTCCCATTTGGAAAATGCATAGGGACCGGTGCCAATCGGCTTTACAAATTTGCCATCTGCATCAACGGATTCCGGGCTCAATATCCAGGGGGTGCACTGGATGGTAGCCATGGTGATAACGAAGTTTGGCGCAGGTGCTGCAAAGCTGAAGCGCACCGTGCTGTCATCAACAGCCCCCACCGACTTCAACTCGGAATCGACCTTGCCATTATAGCGATTGACGCATTGAAACGCTGTATCCGGCTTGAGATAACGCTCGAAATTCCATGCGACATCCTTGGCGGTCAGTTCCTTGCCATTGTGGAACTTGACGCCTTTACGTAACTTGAATTCATAGACCGTATGATCGGCATTCGTGGTCCAGCTCTCAGCCAGCATCGGCTTGATTGCAAGATCGTCGCCATAAGCAACCAGACCTTCGGCAATGTGGGCAACAACCATATCGGCATTGGCATCGCGATTGACGCCCGGATTGATGCTCGCAACATCAGAGTGAATGGCGACGCGCAAGGTCTCATCGTCTGCAGCATGTGCTTGAAAGGATGTGGCGCTGAGACCAAAAAGCGCAATGCTGAGTGCAGAGCGGATTGAAATTGGATTGAACATTTTGGTTTCCCCTTTTTGTTTTTGATTTTGCGGTATGGTCAGCGTTGTGACCTCAGCACATCCGCGAAAAATGCTTCGACCGGCTCCAGCACTTTGAAAGGCTCGTGAGCGACGCCCGGCACCCTGTCCCTGCGAACCGCGATGCCATGCGTTTCAAATGACTTTGCCAGTGCCTCAATACGGTCAATCCGACACTCGCCTTGCAGATCAGCTCCGTCCATCCAAAGCGCGCTGCTACGCGGGATGCCGATTTCCCAAGTCGCGGTGTCTTCCTCACCGATCACTGTTTGAACCGTCACGGCCTTCATTGCTTCAAGATCGAGCCGGCAGCCAAAACGCGCTTCAACATCGCGAACGCCGACCCACCAGTCATAATCGGAATTGAGTAGAGTCACGATGCCCGGCGCTCCGATAGAGACCGCCTTGAGCCTGTGAGGATGCAGCATGAAAAAGCGCTGGCAGAATTGCCCGCCGCCCGAAAAGCCGTACATGAGGGCGCGATTGCTTTTGAGGCGATATTTGGCGGCCACTTCGTCGATCATCGACAGCAGAATATGATCAAAGCGAATGCCGTGGAACTCAATGCGCTTGTAATTGGCAAGATCGCCCTTCACGACGATGCCGGCTGGAAACAGCGGTGCCAGTACAATGCAGCGGTTCTCTCGCGCAAAATTTGCAAAGTGATCGCGGTATTGTGCCGCCGTCCGTCCCGTCCCGTGGATGATGACGAGCAGTTCGTGCGTCTCGGTGCCGTCTTCATCATAGTCCTCGGGGACATAAAGGCAGTAACTGAAACGCTGATCGAACTGACTTGCAAAAAACGTGGTTGCCCCAAAATCGTAGAAGCTGAGTTTTTTGCCATGGCCCTGCCGCTTGGTGACAGGCTTTTCCTCAGTGATGGACATGACCGCCTGCCTCTCCCGGTTTCGTATTTGCATTATCGCCGCGCCATTTGAGTTTGACGCCGCCCTCGCCCGTTAGTTCGAGCATTGGAATGGCTGACAAAAGACGGCGGGTATATTCGTTTTGTGGCGCGTCGAAAATCTCGTCGCGCGTTCCCTGCTCGATAATGCGACCGTCATTCATCACGACCACACGATCGGCAATTTGTTCAACCACGCCCAGATCGTGGGTAATGAACAGGCACCCGAAGCCATAGCTCTGCTGCAGCTTGGCGAAGAGATCGAGAACCTGCGCACGCACCGTTACGTCAAGGGCCGAAACTGCTTCATCGGCAATGACAAAAGCGGGACGGCGAACGAGCGCACGCGCAATCGCCACACGCTGACGCTGACCACCCGACATTTCATGTGCATAACGATTGGCATAGTCTCCACCGAGGCCAACATCCTCCAGTGTTTCGCGAACACGATATACTTTCTGGCTGGACGAAAGCTCTTTCGAGAAACGCAGCGCCTCACCCACCAACTCGCCCACTTTCATGCGGGGGTCGAGCGATGAATAAGGGTCCTGAAACACCATCTGTGTGTGATAACGATAATCCTGATAATGGGATGAACATCTCTCGACAGGCTGCCCCTTGAACAGCAGCTTCCCTTCGCTCGGCTTGATTAATCCGGCCATCACACGCGCGGCTGTGGTCTTGCCCGAACCGGAGCCACCAACCACAGCAACAACCTCGTTTGGCAGAACGTCAATCGTAACCCCATGCAGAGCACGCTTGCCGCCAGCTTTCTTGAACCAGCCACCCCGGCCTTCAAAATCGACAACAAGATCGCGCACGCTGATCAGCGGATCAGCCTTTGGAACCACGCGCGCAGGCCCACGAACCGGCAACGTCGAGAGCAGTTTGCGGGTGTAATCATGCCGAGGCTTTGCCAGAACATCAGCGGTATTGCCCGTTTCAACCACTTCACCATGGCGCATCACAACCACACGGTTGGAATAGCGTGCAATCATTGGAAGATCATGGCTGATCAGCAAAACGGTCGTGCCACGCTCCCGCGTGAGATCGACCAGCAACTCCATAACCTCGCGCTGGATAACCGCATCAAGCGCTGTGGTCGGCTCGTCCGCGATCAGCAGATCAGGCTTCATGAGCATCGCGCAGGCGATCATGATGCGCTGGCGCATTCCGCCTGAGAACTCATGTGGGAACGCCTCAATCGCCCGATCAGGATCGGCGATCCCGACACGCAACAACATGGCTCTGATCCAGTCGGCATGTTGCGCTTTGTCAGCTGGAAAGTGCAGTTCAAGCCCTTCTTCAAGCTGCCGCCCGATGGTCAGTGACGGAGTGAGCGAAGTCATCGGCTCCTGAAAGATCATGGCAATGCCATCGCCACGCAGCCCGCGTAAAGCGGTCGGCGACATCGTTGACACGTTCTGCCCCTTGAAGCGGATCACACCATGACTTGTTTTAATGGACGCCGGAACCAGCCTCATGACCGCCCGCGCGAGCATCGTTTTGCCGGAGCCGGATTCACCAACGATACCGAGAATTTCGCCAGCTTTTATGGAGAAGGAAGCGCGCTTGACGATCTCCAGCGCACTGTCGCCAACACGCAAGCTGACATCGTCGATTTCAAGCAGGAGCGCTGAAGTCATGAGCGCCTCCTCATGCGTGGGTCGAGGCGGTCGCGCAACGCGTCACCAAGAAGATTGATACCAAGCAGCGACAGCGAAATTGCAAGGCCGGGGAAGATACCAAGCCAAACGGCCTGCTCAATGAAATTGCGGCTTCCCGCGAGCATATTGCCCCAAGTCGGCGCTGGCGGCGGCACACCCAGACCCAGAAAGCTGAGCGAGCTTTCTGCGAGAATTGCCCAGCCGCACATGGACGTTGCCATGACCAAAACAGGTGCCAGGCAGTTGGGCAGAATGTGGCGCACCATGGTATAGATTTCCGAGTTCCCCATGACGCGGGAAGCCTCAACGAACTCCCGTTCACGCAGACTTAAAACCGTGCCACGGACCACGCGGATCACCGAAGACATATAAGCCAGAGCAAGTGCCAAGATGATGCCATTCTTGTTGGCACCAAAGACGGCCAGCAAACCAAGCGCCATCAATATGCCGGGGAATGCCAGCAGAGCATCATTGACCATCATCAACAGCCGGTCGAACCAGCCACGCAAGAAGCCGCTGATCGCCCCGACAAGCACACCGCCGAGGGTGGCGAGAAAGACGGTGAACACGCTGATTGAAACACTGGCCGATGCGCCTCTCATAAGGCGGCTCAGCTGGTCGCGCCCAAATTCATCCGTACCCAGCCAATGCGCAGCGCTTGGCGGCGCAAGGCGCGCGGCAAAGTCGAGGGCCAGCGGGTTGTAAGGCGTCCAGAAGGAACCTACCACCGCTATCGTGAGAAGCGTTGCGGTCAGGGTCCCGCCAATAATCGCGTTGAGAGAGAGATTTTTCATTTCGCCGTCACCTTCGGGTCGAAGAACGGATAGAGAAGGTCCACAATCAGATTGACCAGCACATAAACGCAGGCAGTGAACAGCAAACAGCCCTGAATGACGGGATAATCGCGGGCAAAGATCGCATCAACGAGAAGCCTGCCAAGTCCGGGAATCGTGAAAACCGTTTCCACAACAGCAATACCGCCAAGCAAATTGCCAAGGATCAGCCCCAACAACGTCCAAGTCGGGCCGAACGCATTACGGAAAGCATGGCGCGACATCACGGTTGCTTCTGACAGTCCCTTGGCGCGGGCATGGGTAATGTAATCAAGGTTCAGCACCTCAAGTGTCGAGGCGCGCGCCATACGCAGAATGACGCCGATTTCATGCAGAAACAGTGTTGTGATCGGCAGAACCAGATAGAGAAACGCTTTCCATGGGTTCTCACCAAAGCTGACATAGCCGACAACCGGCAACCAGCCGAGCTTGAGGCCAAAGGCCAGCAACAGCAGCAAGCCCATCCAGAATGCCGGAACCGAAAGCAGCAAGGTGGCACAGGTCACAAACGCCAGGTCGGTCAAACTGTTCTGCTTCCAGGCTGCGATCATTCCAAGCGGAACAGCGACAAGCGTGGAAAGCACCACCGCTGACAAGACGATACGCGCACTCACCGAAAAGCGCTCCAGAACCAGCGAAAGAACCGGCTGCTGGTTGGCAATGGAAACACCGAGATCACCATGCAGAACATTGCCTCCCCAGATCAGGAACTGGGTGAAGACGCTGTGATTGAGGCCCAGCTGCTCGCGCAGCGCGGCTAGCGTCGCAGCATCCGCAGAATCGCCCAGCATCAGGGCTGCAGGATCGCCCGGTATCAACCGGACAATCACAAACACAGCCACTGCCACGATCAGCAACGTTGGAATGGCCATGCCTATTCTGGAAAGCGCAAAGCGCAGCATTTCTTTAGCCTTCGATAAAGAGAGATTTCGCGCGTGGCGCGGCATCGGACGGTAGCGGCGTATAATCCTGCAGACAGTAGGTCGCAAACCGGCGGTTCAAGGCGGGCAGCGGCGCGATTTCCATCATGCCAAGCGCTGCTTCCATCACCACCATGGCCACTGTGGCCGTGATGTTATCGTGATTGCCAGGACGTGGCGGGCGGCAGACAGCATAAGGTGTCAAGAAGTCGTCAAACAGCGCTTCCTTCAGCTCCCTACGGCCAATTCTCCCGTCATGCGATTCAAGAGATTGGCGAACCCGCCAATCCCGGTAGAAGCTTTCAGGTACAAACGGAATGCCGGTGTCGCGCAGCTTCGTCAGCGCAATCGGGCTGACCCAATGATTGGCGTGAACGATCAAATCGTTCTCCGGCAAGATTGGAAAGGATTCGTCCGGCGCACATTCAAAATCGATGCCGAAACCAGCACTTGTTGCAATCATGATGTTGTTCGAGCAGGATTTTGGTGTCGAGGCCACAGCCTTGATTGCTTTCGCAAAATGCTCTTGCTCAAGCACCTTGCGACGCACGAGACCCAAAGGAACACCCAGCTTCTTATAGTCGCGTTCGCATTCGAGATAATTGGCGGTGATCGAAATTCCAGCTTCATTGAAGCCGCTGCGCGCCAGCCCCCCAGCCTCGACAAACGTCACAAAATCGGGACCGTTATTATTGCGAACACGCAGCACAATACCTGTTTCCACACATTCAGAACGCCAGTCCCAGTTCTGGCCATGAACCAGATTACCAGAAGCACTTTTTGCAGGCATGATGAGAGCACCGGTACAGCCATCATCCTGCTCTTCGGGATCCGGAGAACCCGTTTCAGCACGCGCCATCGCAACGACTTCCGTGCGCGCATTGATCATGACGATCTGCTCAAACGGCACATCCGCACCTTTGGCGATGCCGCGCATTTCCTCGACATAGGACGCGTCGAATTCCTCAATCCGGCCAGCAAATTCTTCGATGAGGCTTTGCCTGCGTTCAGGCGAAAGACCAAACACGTCAAGCGTGCTGGAATAAAGACCAGCGCTACGCCGGATGCGTTCCGCTGCCAGCACCCCATACTGGCGCCCGCGCTCTTCCGGTACGCCCGAAACTGTAATGAATGGAAATGGGGCAACTGACATACTCAATCCGTATTTTGTATTTTGTATTTTGTATCCTCTTAATACAATTCACATTCAATCATTGCGGAGTCAACAGTTTTTTATTAGAATAAGGAACAATTTGATTTCTACCCTTCCTACAGAAAGTCAGCCTGTCATTCCAATGGGATAGGCTATACGAGAAAGAAATGGCCTGTTGCGAAATATCCCGTATTCTTTGAGCATAAGTTCATGGGAGAACGCACATTCAGGGGGCGCTGCGCGTGAATATGGACATTAAGAGATCAACAGAAGGCGAATCCGGTCTGAGCAGTCTTCAGGCGGAAGTCGCACATAAAATGGTCTCGCTCATATCCGCTGCACGCTGGAATATCGGTGACCGGCTGTCGGATGCTGCCATTGCAAAAGAGCTCCGTGTATCGCGGTCGCCCGTGCGTCAGGTGCTCAATCTTCTTGTGCAGCAGGGTATTGTCACTCAGACTCCCAATCGCGGATATCAGCTGCATCGCATTCCGGAACCGGACGAACTCAACGACAATCTGTTGCCGCCATCGGAGGCGGAAGAGCTCTACCGGCGCCTGATGAGCGCGCGCGCCTCTGGCGCTGTTGGCGACGAAGTGTCGGAAGCTGAACTTGCCGATCAGTTGGGTGCGACACGCGGCGCGGTGCGTCGGGTTCTGATGCGTTTTGCCACCGAAGGTCTCGCAGAGCGCCTTCCGGGCCATGGATGGCGCTTTGCAGAGTCGCTCGATAATGAGCGCGCGGTCAACGAAAGTTACGCCTTCCGTCTGGTGATCGAATGCGGTGCGCTTTCGCAAGCCGACTACGCGCCTGATCTCAGCCAGCTCGCAGCTCTGCAACGTGAGCAGAATGAAATATCGGTTCTGCCGATCCAGAGTCTCACACGGGATCTGTGGTTCAACGCCAATGCAAACTTTCACGAAACCATTGTTTCGTGGGCGAATAATCGGTTTTTCACGCAATCAGTCCGGTGGCAGAACCATCTTCGCCGCATGACGGAATATTCCGACTTCGATCGTTTGGGCGAAGAGCGTATTCGCAAGGCTTGCAAAGATCACTTAGGCATTCTCGAAGCCATCGAGAACAGGGATTTTGAATTTGCTGCAGCTTTGCTCAAACGCCATATAATTCGTTCGGGCGCTGAAGATGTTTAGATCACGATCTCACTTTTGGCATCGGTAGGGTCCACACGACAATATATAGCGCGATACTTGGAAGACAGGGAACCGTTGTCCAGGCAGCTAGCAAAAGAAATGATCGAGAAAGTTCTGGATACTTCTCTTTCCGATGCCTGATTTGCCTCACGGAAAGCGGCGATGTCACGTTATCGGCCTCAATACCCGATGCGAAGCCTAGCAAAGCATAGTCGGCGATAGTCTGCCATTTACAGGCAGTAATTTCTGCGCTTGTTCCGAAATGCCGACGGAGCAAGCTCATATCGAGCCAAAAACGCGGCCGAAAAATTTGCGGGAACCGGATAACCACAAGCGACAGCAATTTCGGCTATGGGGAGGTCGGACGTGGCCAGCAGCCTGCACGCGGTGTCCATCCGGATTTCCGTAAGGAAGGCAAAAGGAGTGCAACCCACTTTCTGCCGGAAGAGCCGGGCGAAATGATATTTGCTGATGGAGGCTTCGTTTGCCAAATCCTCAAGTGTCAATTCATCTGCAAATCGCACCGACATGAGCTCAATGACACGCGCGAGGCGGCTGTCAGTGATTATGCCCGCTGAACGATTTTCATCCATCCCCGCATTGATCCCGTAGCGGGTTACGAGATGAACAGCGAGCCATGCCGCAGCGGTTCCTGCATATAATTCATCGACACCGCTACGCATCGCCTGCATGAGGTTTGCAAACATCTGGGCGACTGCGGGGTCGCGTTCGACAAGAACATTGAAGGATGGGGTCTGCGCGGATTGCCCGATGCGGCGCAAATGTTCGAACGCTGCCTGCAATTGTCCAAGGGGCAGATAGAGCAACGCACTTTCTGCCATTCGGTTTGGCGCGATGGTCAATCGTCCACGCGTTGGCTCACCGCCCCTACCCATCCCGATTGAGCCTGGCTGACGAATGGATCGATGCCATCGTCCGCCGCGATAGATGTCGAGATCGTAACGCCCTGCCACAGCAAGGCCAATGGTCTGGTCGGGCGTGATAATGGAAGAATAGTCGTCCTTTGAGGATGTAAACCAGTGACGATCAAGCAGCAGCGATGTCCAGCCGAGTGCCCGGCTCGACTCCTGTCTTACGCTTGGCAGGGCCTTCAAGCAGGCAAGGCTTTGCGTTGCGATCTTATATCCAGGCTCTGTCACAAGCATTTTCCTTTTTGGTTCATGCAATGACATCTTGCGCAATTCTTATGCGTCGTTGCGCTTCAATTCACGTGAACTTATGCGCGCGCGCAGATCCGTTTATTAGCAGATTCTGATGCAGCTTTGTGATAAAATTCTGATGGGAACACCATGTCCAGAATGAATTCGATGGCACCTGTTTGGATCACAAAAGTCACGGCTAACCGCAGCGCCTATATTGTTGGAGCGGTTATGGCTGATCTGCGTGTCCGGTCTGCTTCAGGCCTCAGGACGGCATCCGCTTTTACTGAATTCGGTGCGCTCTGGTGCGGGCTGGCTACAGGCCCGGTCATGCGCGCAGCCGGATATATGGGCAAGTCGTAATGAAACCAAGTCGGTGTTTGCCCCGCTGACTCCTCGAAAGGAGAATTGCAATGACGAGTGAACCGATCCGCGATCCGGCCAAGGATCGCCTGCTGACGCCGCAGAATTCTGCTTTTATCATTATCGATTACCAGCCGGTACAGGTGAACTCGATCGCCTCCATGGATCGCCAGTTGTTGTTGAACAACATAGCGGGCACGGCAAAGGCTGCTGTCGTCTACGGCTTGCCGATCATCCACTCGACCGTGAACGTGAAAACGGGACTGAACAAACCGCCTGTCCCGCAGGTTCAGAAGGTGCTGGCGGATTATCCCACATATGACCGCACGACGATCAATTCGTGGGAAGACGTCGAGTTCCGCAAAGCTGTGGAAGCAACGGGGCGCAAGAAACTGATCATGACAGCCTTATGGACGGAGGCCTGTCTGACATTTCCCGCAATCGATGCGCTGGCTGAAGGCTACGAGGTCTATGTTGTGGTCGATGCGGTCGGGGGAACCTCGGTCGCAGCGCACGATGCCGCCTTGCGCCGTATCGAGCAGGCTGGTGGAAAGATGATCAGTGTTGCGCAGCTGTTCTGCGAACTTCAGCGCGACTGGTCGCGTAGCAAGACCGTTCCGGCTTTCATGAATCTCTTCATTGAGACCGGCGGTACGGCAGGAATCCAGTTCTCCTATGATCGAGGCGAATAAGCCGGTCTGAACGCGTGGCGGCAACCGTTGTTTCCCGGTTGCCGCTCGTCCGCGCACGAGTCCTGCGAACAGCATTAGCTTGTCTGGTCGAGGAACGATGCTCCCATCGGCAAAGGAGTTGATCATGAACGAGGTTCATGTGGTAGCCGTTCTCTATGCGAAAGAAGGCCATGAGGACGCTTTGCAGGCTGATCTGACCACGGTTGCGCAGAAATCGGCGCAAGAGGACGGCAATATGCGATACGAGCTGTTTGCTGACGCAAACGACAGTCGGAGATTTGTGCTGGTAGAACATTGGCGCGATGCCGAGGCTCAGCAGCGGCATCACAATCATTCAGCCCATATCGCGCATTTCCACGCCCATGGCGAGAAGAATGTCGAGCGTCGGGAAGCCGTTCATCTGCTCAGACATATCGTCTGATCGGCTATATTGTCTTTGTGACCTCGCGCAGGATGGAGCGCAGCCATGTAACCGCAGGATGCGCACCAAACGTATTATGCGACAGCATATCGATCTGTGTACCCGGCAGGTGATAGGGCGCCTCGTGAAGAACGAGGCCATAGGTATCCTTGTGGGTTTCCGCGACACTGCGCGGCACGAGCGCAATCATATCCGTCACGGCCACCAGCGGCGGCACGGCTAGAATGAGAGAAACAGTTGCGCCAATATGGCGTGACAATCCGGCTTCCCGCAGCAGCCCTTCGAGAAAAGGCGGGTTGCTGGTTACGAATGCGCGTTCCAGCCCTTCCTGTTCCAGCATGCCGGCAGTTTCCATGGCGGCACGTCCGGACAGCAGGACATCGACATGGGGATAATGTCCCAGCGTCTCAATCGTCATGGGGCGGGATGCGGCGGGATGGTCCTTGCGCATGATCCAGACACTGTCGACCGACAGGAGCGGTTCGCGTCTGAAACGGCTGGGAATCCGTCCGAAAGCGCCGACAACCAGATGCAGCGTGCCGCGATCCAGTTCTTCGACCAGATTGAGGTCGTTAAACAGGCGAAGCCATAATCTTATGCCGGGTGCTTCCCGTTCGAGCCGTTGCAGAACCGCTGGAAAGAGAGCGCCTATGTAAAAATCGGACGTGGCGACCACGAAACTCATATCCGCAGTCGCAGGGTCGAACCGATCAGGAGAGAGCGCAGCCGATATATCCGCCAAAGCCGCGCGTAACGGCTGCGCCAGTTCCTCGGCCCGGGGCGTCGGGTGCATGCCCTTGGGGCCGCGCACGAACAACTCGTCCGACAGCATATAGCGCAATTTTCCAAGGGCGTGACTGACCGCCGACTGGGTAAGGTTCAGTCTCTCCCCGGCTTTCGTGACGTTACGCTCTTCCATAAGGGCGTTGAAGACACGGATCAGATTAAGATCGATATTATGAATTGCGCTCATGATTTGAATTATAACAAATCATTTCAATCATGGAAGGTGCGTCATCATATTAGCTCCAACAATCGCCAGCGAGTTCTGTGAGCCGCAGGCGATTCCATAGACAACCAACTCAGGAACCGCGTGTCATGAGCAAGCCGGTTATTCTCTTTCAACAGCCAACTCCAGCCGAGGAAAAGCAGGAGGGCCCCAAAACAGCCGGAAAGTCCCGCCGCCGGGCCTATCTCAGCCTTGCCCGCGCGTCGGTGATTGTTGCCGGGATTGGCCTTGCCATCGTCATTCCACTTGGCTGGGGCCAATGGGTTGCGGGCATGACCAACCAGACAACTGATAATGCCTATCTGCGCGCCGACACAACGCCAGTCAGCGCTGAAGTTGGCGGGCGCATCGTGCGCCTGTTGGTGGAAGACTACCAGCACGTCAAGGCCGGTCAGTTGCTGATGGAGATCGATCCGACCGAGTATCAGGCAAGGGTGGATCAGGCCGGGGCAAGCGTGGCCGCCGCACAGGCCGCAATCCGTAATGCGCAAAGCAACATTACCTTGCAGCAGCGTGTGATCGAACAGGCGGAAGCCGGACTGGCGGCGCTCAATGCCGATCGCGAACGCGTCGCCAGCGAAGGCCAGCGCCAGACATCCTTGACGAAAAATGGCTGGTCGACAGCGCAGAAGCTGGAAGCCGCAATCGCCGACGTCAAGCGCATTGAGGCGCAGGTTGCCGAGAAGCAGGCCGAAATAGCAGCCCAGCGCCAGAAACTGGATGTTTTGGCGACCCAGTCCGATCAGGCAAAGGCGGAGTTGAGCAATCAGCAGGCCGCCCTAGCTCTCGCGCAGATTGATCTGGAGCGTACGCATATCACGGCCCCCATTGATGGCGTCGTGGGTGTCAGCGGTGCGCGCGAGGGACAATTTGTGCGGGCTGGTTCGCAGCTCGTTTCCGTGGTGCCGGTCTCGAAGCTCTACGTGGTCGCCAATTTCAAGGAAACGCAATTGGCCAAGTTTCGTCCCGGGCAGGTCGTCAGCGTTACGGTCGACACATTTCCCGGCAAGGAACTGCGGGGTCATGTAGAACGTCTTTCGCCGGCAACCGGATCGGAGTTCAGTCTCCTGCCGCCGGATAATGCCACGGGCAACTTCACGAAAGTGGCCCAACGTGTCGGCGTGCGCATTGCGCTTGAAAAGGACGGCGAACTCGATGCCCTCCTTCGACCGGGGATGTCGGTCGTAGCAACGGTGCATACCGATCAATATATCGAAACAGCAGCCAGGCTCATCCAATAGCTGGGTAAGCGCGTCCCTTCGAAACCATAGTCTTGAAGGGACGGCGGGAGTTGGAAAATCATGTCCGCTACCACAACAGTTCAAGGTTCTACACCGCCAAAGACCGCCAGTCTTCCGAACGCGCGGGCGCTGATCGGCGTTGCCGCCGTTCTTCTTGGCACCGTAACATCGTTGCTAAATTCCCGCCTTACCGATATCGGGCTTGCCGATATTCGCGGCGCGCTGGGCGCTGGCGTGGATGAGGCGAGCTGGCTGACCACAGCCTATGTCGTTGCCGAAGTTGCGGCCATACCGTCAGCAGTCTGGTTGCGTTCCATTCTCTCTCCGGCCCGCGGGGTATTGATCGGCGCGCTCATCTTCACGATAGCTTCCATGGTGGCTCCCTTCAGCCCCAATATCCAGACATTGATCAGCATTCAGGCCATACGCGGTTTGAGCGCAGGCATTCTGATACCCATGGCTTATGCTGTTATCATGCGGCACCTGCCGCAGCACTTGCGGCTCTACGGCTTGTCGCTCTATGCCTTGGCGTCGTCACTGACGCCCAGTCTTGCCGTAAGCATCGAGGGCTGGGTGATCACCCATCTGTCATGGGAATATCTGTTCTGGATCAATATCGTTCCGGGCAGTCTTACCCTGCTGGCGGGCGCCTATGGCCTTGCGAACGACCCCATCAAGTTTCTGCGTTTTCGCAGACATGACGGGTTCGGGTTGCTGGCATTGTCTCTCGGACTGGCCGCACTGGTAACGGCGCTCGATCAGGGGAACCGTCTCGACTGGCTTGAATCGGGACTGATCGTCGGACTGTCTGCATCTGCACTGCTCTTGCTGGGGGTCTATATCGTGCACTCATTGCTGCACCGTGATCCCGTGGTCAGTCTGCGCCTGTTCGCCCGGTGCAATATCGGTTTCAGCCTGTTGCTGATGTTCGCCATGCGCATCGGGCTGATGACCTCCGCTTATCTTTTGCCGCAATATCTGATCCGCATTCAAGGATATCGCGCACTGGAAAGCGGCACGATGTTCTGGGTATCGGCCCTGCCCCAGATGGTTTTAACGCCATTGGTGGCCTGGCTGGTCTACAGAATAGATCCGCGCGGTTTGGCTGCTTTCGGACTGATGCTGTTCGGCGCCGGTGTTCTGATGCTGTCCAATCTTACGCATCTTTGGACATCGGACCAGATATTGCCTTCGCTGTTCGTGCAGTCCGTCGCCGCGCCATTCACGGCCATACCGTTGATGGTGCTGATAACGGAAGAAATCAGCATCCGGGAAATACCGTGGATTGCGTCTCTGGTTCACATCGTGCGCACTGTCGGCACGGCCATCGGCCTTGCTCTGGTCAGCACATTCACGCGCATGCAGGAGCAATTGCACTCCAATCTGCTTGGCCTTCATCTGGAGCGCGGCGCAGTCGACGTGCAGTCTCGCATAGAAAGATCAGCCGCCATGCTGGAAACGCACAACAGCGACTCGGCGGTCGCAACCGCTCAGGCGACGGCTTTGCTGGCCAGAACCGTTCAACGCGAGGCTTTCGTGCTGGCTTACAGCGACATGTTTGTCGTGATCGGCGTTGTCATTGTGCTGATGGCACTCGTGACGCTTTTCATGCGCCGCCCCACGCTGCCGGGAAAGTTCCTTTAGTGCAGAAAGTCAGCGAAGCCGTTCTGTTTTATAGGACACCGGGTCTCCGAAACAGGCACTACTCAACCCCGCGCACCGCAATTACTTTCAAGGACATGAAGCGCCGCTGTTCTTCAAGGCTTCGCCGCGTTCTTGCCTTAGGGCTAAATCTCGATAGGAAATGGACATGAGAAAATTTGTACTGCCGATCTTCGCTTCGTTGTTGTCGGTTTCAGCCGCTCAGGCAGCCGACTACAAACTGGACCCACTGCATACCAAAGCGATCTTCTATATGGATCACTTCAACACATCGACAAACAGCGGCGGCTTTTACGAAATCGGCGGCAATATCTCTTTCGACGCCAAAACGATGGATGGAAAAATCGATATCTCAATTCCGGTAAAGACGCTGAACACAGGTATAGCCGGGTTTGATAAGCACGTAAAAAGTGCCGACATACTGGATGCGGAAAAATTTCCGACCATCGAATTCAAGTCGACCAAGTGGAATTTCGCCGGAGAAAAGCTGGCGTCGGTGGATGGCGATCTGACCATAAAGGGAAAGACCCTGCCAATCCAGCTCACGGCCACCAAATTCGGTTGCTACCAAAACCCGATGTTCAAGGCGGAAGTCTGTGGCGGCGATTTTGAAACAACCATCGATCGTACCCAGTGGGGCGTGGACTTCCTTGTAAAGGAAGGCATGACCAAGATGGTTAAGCTTGAAATTCAGGCCGAAGCAATCAAGCAGTAAGCCGGTCGGCAAGCCCTCCTTTATGAGGGCCTGCCGTGTGATTTGTTTCCCTCATGGTCACCTGCGCCCGGGGTTTGGCAGCGGTGATCATGAGAGACACGTCTGAGGTCAATCGTCCGCGGCAAATGGTGCGTAGCCTCAATTGAGAACCAATTTGACAAGCAAAGGAACAACAAGCGACGTTGCGATGGCATTCAGCGCCATGGCAATTCCGGCAAAAAGCCCCGCTGTTTCATCAACATCGAAAGCGCGGGCGGTTCCAATACCGTGGGACGTCAATCCGACCGCAAACCCACGTGCGGCATAGTTTTTTATCCGCATGGCGTTCATCAAAGGGGTTACGACCAGCGCCCCTATGATACCGGTAAGCACGACCAATACGGCGGTCAGCGACGGTGTGCCGCCAAGAGTGGAAGAGATTGCCATTGCAACCCCTGCGGTCGCTGATTTCGGCAGGAACGAAATCAGCACTTCGTTGGAAAGATTGGCCCACTCGCCCATGACAAGGATGGATAGAACAGCGAAGAAGGACCCCACGATCAGCGCCGCGCCCATTGGAATGAGCGTCTTTCGTACTCGCTGCCATTGGCGAAATAACGGGACTGCAATGGCAACAGTGGCCGGGCCAAGCAGAAAGTGGATGAACTGGGCTCCCTCAAAAAAGCTCTCGTAGGGAACCTCGAAAATCAGAAGCAGACTGGAAAGCAGCACGATTGAAATCAGAACAGGATTGGCCAGCGGATGCCGTTTCAGTCGGACGGAAATATTCGTCGCCAGAATCCATACGCATAAGGTGAGGGTCAGCCATAGCAACGGTGAAGCGGATAGATAAACCCAGAGTTCGAGCGGGTGTTTCATATGACTATCTCCGCTCCATGAAATGCTGCACGAGAACGAATGTCCAAACCGTCACTGCCAATGTGAGAACTGCTGAGACGACGACGATTGCCAGAATTTCCGTGGCTTGGCCCTGTATCTGCTTCCACATCGCTACCACCCCGACGCCGGCCGGCACAAAAAGCAGACCGAGATTGGCAAGAAAGCCGTCGGCGGCAGTTTCGGCTTCGGCAAAGACGTTCCAGTTAAACAGCTTGCATAGCTGCATGGCGACAAACAGAAGCACGAGCCCCACGACGGGGCCCGGTATGGGGAGCCCGCTCATGAAGATGATGCTTTCGCCCAACAGCTGGAACAACAATAGCAGCGCTATACCTTTGATCATGAAGGCTTCATCTCCGGTTCAAATCTCAAGAGCCAAGGTAACGACCGGCGGTCCTGCCGTCTATACGGTCGGCAGTCATAGTGTTTCTGATATGCGGGAGCATATGCCCTTGAACGAGTTTAAATCAAAGGCACTTTCAGAATACCGGGTTTCCAAAAAGTGCCTTCTTGTACAGTGGTAAGCAGTACCAATATTATACTCAGTAACTAATAGATACCAATGACTTGGGCTGTCAGCATGGCCTGAAGGAGAGAATGATATGGAATTGGGCGTATATAGTTTCGGGGATGTGCAGAAGAACGCGGCGACCGGCGAGCTTGGCTCGACAGCGGATGCAACGCGCAACTTGCTTGAGGCTATTCAGCTCGCCGATGAGGTTGGCCTCGATTACTTCGGTATTGGTGAGCATCATACGCGTGAGATGCCTGCTTCTGCTGCAACCGTTATTCTGGGTGCGGCGGCGTCGACCACGAAGAACATCAAGCTTGGCAGCGCGGTAACCGTGCTGAGTACCGATGATCCGGTGCGTGTTTACCAGCAGTTTGCTACCGTGGACGCGCTGTCCAATGGCCGCGCCGAAATTACCGCTGGTAGAGGGTCTTCAACCGAATCCTTCCCGCTTTTCGGACATGATCTCAACGATTATGATGAGCTTTATGCCGAAAAGCTCGATCTGCTTTTGAAGATCAATGAAAGCGAAAAAGTTACCTGGCAGGGTAAATTTCGCCCGGCGTTGAACGATGCGCTTGTTGTGCCGCGTCCCGAGAGCGGTTCGCTGTCGGTCTGGCTCGCCACCGGAGGCAATCCGCAGTCGTCGGTTCGCGCTGGCCTGCTCGGTCTGCCGATCTCCTATGCGATCATCGGTGGGCAGGCCTCGCGTTTCGCGCCATTGGCCGATCTTTATCGGCGTGCCGCCAAGCAAGCGGAAATCGCACCGGAAAAAGTGAAGGTCTCGGTCGCAACGCCGGGCTTCATCGGGGAGGACGCTGCAGAAGCGAAGGAATTCTTCTGGACTCATTGGCATGCTGTCATGGAGCAACTTGGCAAAATCCGTGGTTTCGCACCGCCGCCCCGTTCGCATTATGACCGCGAGGCAAGTGGTTCAGGCGCACTTTTTGCCGGTAGTCCGGAGGAAATCGCCGAACGGATCATCGAGTTGCACAAGCACCTCGGCCATATGCGGCAGTTTTTGCAGATGGATGTCGGACAAATGCCCCACAAGGCATTCCTGCGTTCGATAGAACTGCTGGGCACCAAGGTAAAGCCGCTTGTCGATGCGGAGCTGGGCTCTGGAAAATAAACAGGAGCAAACGGAATATGCTCATATCTCAGGTCAAAACTATCGGCATACTGGGTGCTGGCCGTGTCGGCACCGCCATAGCTCGTCGCGCACTTGCGGCGGGTTATGCGGTGCGAATGGCAACCTCCAAAGCGCCGGAAGAAATCGCGCTCGTACTGGAAATCATGGTGCCGGGCGCTCACGCCGATACAGCGGAAAATGTGATTGCAGCTGCCGATATCGTCGTGCTTGCACTGCCACTTTCCAGATATCGCAGTCTTGTGCCGGAACAGTTGACCGGTAAGATCGTTATCGATGCCATGAACTACTGGGCACCGACGGACGGAACGATAGCCGAGTTTGAAGGTGAGCGTTCAAGCAGTGAGATCGTGCAGGATTTCCTGCCGGGTGCCCGGCTGGTGCGGAGCTTCAACCATATGGGCTATCATGAAATAGATGAGGAGGCCCGTTCGGAAGGTGATCCAGAGCGACGCGCGTTGGCCGTTGCCGGAAACGATGCTGATGCACGCCAGGCGGTGGCTTCGTTTATCGACCGTATCGGCTTCGATCCTGTCGATGCCGGGCCACTGGCCTTCAGTCGTGCGTTCGATACCGGCACGCCGCTGTTCGGCGCGATTATCAATCGAGCAGATATGGAACGTGCTTTACAACTGCCGCAAGCTGGTTAGCCAGTCGTAAATTGGGAGAAGACTGAAATGGCCGATATGATAATGGGCAAGGAAGATACGGGCGTTCGCAACGGACGTTATGTGGCCCGTATAGACGGCGTTGAAGGTGAAACTGAAATCACTTTCACCAAGCGCGGTCCCAACCAGATCAGCGCCGATCACACCGGGGCACCGGACAGCATGAAAGGTACGGGATCGGCTGCGGCGCTCGTCACTTTCATGATTGAGGATGCGCGCCGGGAGGGAATAAAAATCATACCGCTTTGCCCCTATGTCCGGGCGCAATATCGCAGACATCCTGAATGGGCCGATGTGATGACCGTGCCGCCGGGAGAAGACCCGGCGGTCTGATTTCTTTTTTGCAATATCTTGGTGAAGGGCACAAAACCCCTGCCCTGCCGTGGGCGAGATTTACATCTCGCCCTGCTTCCGCCGATATAAAAAATACCAGCCAAGCAAAGCTGACAGGAAGACCAGCCCGCCCGCCAGCCCCGGCAGGATGAAGGGCTGAAGCTTTGCAAGCAAAGGCGTCGGGCCGCCATTGCGCGCTGTCTCGACATCCTCAACAGAAACCTTGACGTCAGAATTGCCGAAACGGTTCAGGACATAATTTGCGATCTCCGCGATCTGGGTATCGGAGAGCGCGTTGACATAGGACTGTGGTCCAAACCCTGGCATCAAGATTTCGTGGCCACCGGTTTCCCGCTCAACGCCATAGAGGATGGTGGAGATGAGATTGGCAGGATTACGCGATCCGATGGTCGTGTTGTTGAACAGGGATGGGTATGCCTGTCCCTCACTGCCAGCCGCTTCGGGTTGATGGCAGCTCGCGCAATAGCCGCTATAAAGCTCTGCGCCGGTTTTCAGACTGTTATGGGAGTTTTCCGGAAAAAGTCCGCGAATGGCGGCTTCGTCCGACCCCTTGCCCGTAAACGCATGACGGGCTGTCTTGTCCTGCGGATCGCGCACAGGACTGGTTGATTTCAGGTAGACAGCAAGCGCTTTCAGATCGCTGTCTGGAAGGTGTTGCAAGCTGTTTTGAACGGCCTCCGCCATGCCACCGGCGGCTTGTGCCTTGCCCTCGACATGTCCGGTACGGAAATACTGCATCAGTTCCGTTTCAGTCCAGCCGCCAATCCCGCTTACCGGATCTGAGGTGATGTTTGGCGCGTACCATGAACCAACCATACCACCTGTCAGTTCCGCGTTTGCCGTCTGCCCCATCAGGATATTGCGTGGAGCATGGCACGACGCACAATGGCCCAGCGCGCCAGCCAGATAAGCGCCCCGGTTCAGCTCATCGCTTTTCGCCGGATCGGGCGCAAATGGCTCACGGTTGGCGAAAGCAAGATTCCAGGCCATCATTGAGATGCGGATATTGAACGGGAAGGGAAGCTGTGTCTGCGCTTTCGCCGGCTCGTCCACTGGCTCGACGCCATTCATGAAATAGGCGTAGAGAGCGTGAATATCCGCGTCCGTGATCTCGCCATAGGCATCGTAGGGCATGGCCGGATAGAGGTGACCGCCATCCTTGCGAATGCCCTTGCGCACAGCGTTGGCAAAATCTTCTTCGGAATAGGTGCCTATGCCGAATTCTTTCGACGGCGTGATATTGGTCGAATAGATCGTTCCCAGAGGCGATACGATGCCATAGCCACCAGCGAACGGCTTTCCACCGCGCGGAACCGTATGGCAGGCCATGCAATCGGCTGCGGTCGCGACGGCCTTGCCTTGCTCAACCAGTGCGTTCGTAGCCGGAGACTGGGCATTTGCCGATCCGGACAGAGCCAACAAGGAGACGGCGCTGATCAGGAGGGTGCGAAGGTGGAACACATTTCTGTTTGTTGCCTTGCCCATTTTCACGCTCCCAAACGCCTGGAAATGTCATCTGCTGCCTTGATGCCAAGCGCCGCCATGGTGAGCGTGCTGTTGACCACGCTCGCCGATGGCATGGCCGAACCGCCTGCAATCCAGAGGTTCTCGTGATCGTGAGCCCGGCAATTGCCGTCGACAACGGAATCCTTCGGATCGCTGCCCATGATGCAGCCGCCCATGATGTGATTGTTGGCATTGAGCGAGGTGGTGATGTGGAGGTCCGTAGCGTCAAACAGTCCTGCAATATGATTGAGCTGCTGGACGGCTGCGTCATAGCCTTTGCGGACATAATCGCCGACATCATAATAGACATCCGGGCAAGGAATCCCATGGGGGTCCATGCGCGTCTTGCTGAGCGTAACACGATTATCCGGATGCGGAAGCGGCTCCAGGCTGATTGAGAGATCCACACCGTGGATCGTGCGCTTGCGGATTTCCGCGTCTAGTTCCGGCCCCACGAGCCCCTTCTTCAAGGCCGCGCTGGTGGCTGATGTCACTTGGGTGATGTTGTTGAGAATCATCTTGTTGGACGAATATTCAGACCGGAATGCTCCGTCTCGCGGCCCGACAAGGCAGCTGGACTGCGCAGGCCCACGGCCAATCCAGAGCGGCTCATTTGCCTGAAAGAAGCAATGGAAGCCGGAATGATCCATCATGTTGCGCCCGACCTGATCCGATGAATTGGCGATGCCGGCGGGGTTGCGTTCATTGGCGGCGGCGAGCAGCAGGCGGGGCGATTCCAGCGAGTTGCAGGCAATAACGAAAGCTTGCCCGGTTGCCTTGTGCGAGCGGTGCTGGCTGTCGTACCAGTGAATAGCCGTGATGCGGTTGTTTTCATCAGTGTCTATTCGATAGACGACGGATTCCGCCAGAACCACAGCGCCTTTGGCCTCGGCGGACACCACTGAGTGGATGCCGTTATACATGGCGCCTATCGGACATATAGGCTGGCAATTATTGTTGCCGCAGCAGGTGGGACGGCCATTCCAGGGTCTGGTGCTGCGCGCCTGCGGGATCGGCACGGAACGATAGCCATGCTGGTTGACGACCTCGGCAAAGCGCTTGTCGCCAAAGCTCCACGGCACCATGTCCATCGGATAGGGACGGCTGCGTTCGGGTGGCGATTGCAGCGCCGGATCGTTCGGCCCGGCGACGCCCATGGCTTCTTCCACCCGGCAGTAATAGGGCTCCAGCTCGTCATAGGAGATCGGCCAGTCGCGCCCCACGCCATAGGTGGAATACATCTTCAGATCGACCGGAAGGTGACGCCAGCTTGACGCCGCCCAGTGCCAAGTCGTTCCGCCGACCGTTTTCAGATAGCCCTGCTTGAAGCCTTTTCCGTCCGGCCCCGACAGGCCGACATAGTTGTTCTCCGGCCAGTAGAGCGGGGCCGGAGCCCATTGCGACTGCGGGTAGAGCCCCTGAAAGTCCGACCCGGCACGGTTTGCGAAGGGCATATTGCGCCAGTTCTCGACAGCCTGCGCGCGGTCAATGCGCAAACCCGCATCAAGCACGAGAACGGATTTGCCCTCCCCTGCAAGCTGATCGGCGATCAACGCGCCGACAACACCGGAACCGACGATCACGACATCTGCGGTGGCGTCACCATTATCAAAGACGGGGGATTTCATCTTACAGCACCTTCGGGACGTTGACAGGCATACGGCTGATTTCCGGCGGCAGGTCCGTCCACCAGATCGGTCCCTTGTTGCAATAGGTCGGGACTACCAGTCCGTCGGCCACGGGCCGATACATGAGCGCATCGTGATAGGCCACAACGACGGGGCCATTGCGGGTCGTGACGGTGCCCGTATACCAGGCGGTCACGATAGCCATGACGGCATCGCCAAGCCCCTCTTGCACGGCCGCAGCCTTCAGCATGTTGGGTTGAGGATTTTGCGTGGCGAGGCGACCAAGTTCCTGAACTGTTTTGGAAAATGTAGGATCGTCGCCAAGGAACGCTTCGTAAATTCGCTCGGCGGTATGTGGGGAAAGGTCTCTCTGCCCGGTCACAGCGTGAGAGAGGGCAAGAAAGGACGCTTGCTCCCCGTCAGCAGCCGAAGATGGCTGGGCGGCCAGACCCGCATCGTAGCTTGTGATGCCTGTCAACACGAATGCCGCGCCGGCCAGCAAAGTGCGGCGGGTCATGTACATGGAGTTGGACCGCAATGGAAAAACGGGTTTGTTCGTCATGAGAGATATCCCCACGCGTTCAGGATTTCAGATACTCGAATAGAAATTATTCCAAGTAATTCCCTGGTCGGTAATTATGTCTTCTGAATAGGTAAAAGCCGATAAAAATCTTCGGGCCGCCCTTGAAACAGGGCGACCCGAATAATGTTACTTGGCGCTCTTCGCGTTCACGGTCGTGTAGCTCGTGATCAGGTTGCGGTAGTCGGGGATGTGGTTGGAGAACAACGTTCCCAGACCTTCCACATCGTTGCGCCAGTCGCGATGCAGTTCGCAGGCAGTACCAAACCAGGTCATGAGCTGAACGCCAGCCGCGCTCATACGGTCCCAGGCCGAGTGGCGTGTCACGTCGTTGAAGGTGCCGGAAGCGTCGGTGACGACGAAAACTTCAAAACCGGCTTCGATAGCCGAAAGCGCCGGGAAGGCCACGCAGACTTCGGTAACGACGCCAGCGATGATGAGCTGCTTCTTGCCGGTCGCCTTGACGGCCTTGACGAAGTCTTCATTGTCCCAGGCATTGATCTGGCCGGGGCGCGGAATGAAAGGCGCGTCGGGGAAGATTTCCTTCAGTTCCGGCACGAGCGGACCGTTCGGGCCGTCTTCGAAGCTGGTGGTCAGGACCGTGGGCAGGTTGAAATATTTGGCCAGATCGGCAAGCGCCAGAACGTTGTTCTTGAACTTGTCCGGATCGATGTCGCGAACCAGCGACAGGAGGCCGGTCTGGTGGTCGACCAGAAGTACAGCTGCATCGTTCTTGTCCAGTCGAACATAAGGTTTCGTCATGGTCGTCTCCTTTGAATTACCCGCAAGTGGGGATGCTACGTGAACCATCGAACGGCCCTTTGCGGGTTTCAGAGCCATTTGGCATGGTTGGTATGCGTTACCGGTCGAACCGGTTCCGGGCCGCTGCCCCGGGGGCAGAAGCAGCGGCCCGCCTGCCTCAACCGAGCGGTTTCAGATGCGCCTCGATAGCGGTACGTCTTCCTTCCAGAAACGGTGGCAGGGAAAGGTTTTCGCCCAGGCTTTCCAGCGGTTCATCGACCGTGAAACCCGGACCGTCCGTTGCGATCTCGAACAGGTTCCCCGCCGGTTCGCGGAAATAGAGCGAGCGGAAATAATAGCGTTCCACCTCACCGGAATTCGGGATACGGAACTGTGACAGCCTGGCGGCCCAGTCACGGCTTGACTGGACGTCAGGCGTGCGGAAGGCGACATGGTGTGCGGCACCGGCACCCTGGCGCGCTCGGCCAAGCTCCGGCTGCACGGCGACATGCAGTTCGGATGCCGCGCCGCCCTCGCCCATGCTGTAGACATGGACCTCGCCCTTGCCGTCCGGCGAGGCATATTGGCGGTCGCGGCTCATTTCGAGCACATGGGTGAGCAACGTATCGGTGGCCTCAAGCTGGGGCACGGAGATGGTGATGGGCCCAAGCCCGCAGAGTTGATGCTCGGTAGGCACCGGGCTCCGCTCCCATGGCTGCGCCAATCCGGCGCCGCCGTCTGCGACCAGCCTGAGACGGTGGCCGTCGCCGTCTTCGAAATCGAGCGAAGCCCTTCCATCGATAATCTGTACCGGACCAGCAGCCACGCCCGCATCTGACAAACGGGCAGCCCAATATTCGAGATTGTTCTCGTTGCGCACCCGAAGTCCTGTGCGGCTGATGGACGAGGTTCCGCGCCTTTCGCGCTCCACCGGCCAGTCGAAGAAGGTCAGTTCGGTTCCAGGCGTCGCCGCACCGTCGGAATAGAAAAGGTGATAGGCGCTGGTATCGTCCTGATTGACGGTCTTCTTGACCAGGCGCAGGCCGAGCAGCTCGGTGTAGAAGCGCTTGTTAGCCGCGACGTCAGCGGTGATCGCAGTCAGATGATGAATGCCCGTCAACTGCATTTGAAAAACTCTCGCATTTGATACATTCACAGCCTGATCGATTTCGGCAGGCAAAGTAAGCAATCTATCCGGAAACGCAGCGTTCGCGATTTGCGAACGCATGCATGGTTGCTTCTCGTCGGGTTTCGGCAATAATCGCTATATGAGGTGGACAATCGACGAAATCAGGACTTTTCTGGATGTGATGGAGACCGGCACGGTCTCGGGCGCAGCCGCGCGCTCCAATCTTTCCAAATCGGTCGTCAGCAAGCGTATCGCCGAATTTGAAATGGCGGTGGGAGCGGCTCTTTTCCAGCGCCATGCGGGGCGCATAACCCCGACCGACAGCGCGCAGGAGCTGGCGCTCCGGCTCCGCCCGTCGCTGGCTGAAATGACCAATGCAGTGGAAAGTGCCGGCTGGGGCATGGCCGGCTTGCGCGGCTCGCTGGCGATTTCAGCGCCGATGAGTTTCGGGATCCGGCATCTCAGTCCGATCATTGCCGATTTTGCTCGTCAGCATCCCGATCTGGAAATAATGCTCGACTATGACGACCGCCTCATTGATCTGGTGCGCGGCCGTTTCGATCTTGCAGTCAGAATCGGACAATTGCAGAATTCCGGACTGATGGCGCGCAAACTTTGCGAAGACCCCCGTGTGATGGTCGCAAGCGCCGACTATCTTCGCCGCCGCGGCACCCCCACCACTCTGGCCGAATTGCAGGACCATGACTGCATTGGCTATCTCAATCTGCAATCGGCGAGCCTGTGGCAATTTATGGAGCCGGGCGAAACGCCGGTGGGTTTTGCACCGAAAACCAGAATATCCGCCAATAATGGCGAGGCCATGTGCGATATGGCGATAGCAGGGCTTGGCATTGCGCTGCTGCCGCTGTTTATCGCTTATAAGGCGCTGGAAACGGGGCAGCTTGTGAAGGTTGCAGAAAATCTCCGGCCCATGCCGCTGCCCATCTCCGCCGTCTGGCATCCGGTGAAACCAATGCCCATGAAATTACGCGCGATTCTCGACCATCTGGCCAAGGGATTTTCGCAACTCCCGATCTGAATGAGATAATCGCACAAAGGACCATCGGCAGCTTAAAACGGCGCCACAAATCCCTTCGTGTTCCGAGGTCGATGACGTGTTGCCGGACAAGCTGGCGGTTACGCGCCTATAATGTGCGGAGCCCTGTATCCCAGTTTCCCAAGCACATTTCTGGTATCCACGATCAGCGCTGCTTCTTTCACGATGCACTCGTAATCGACGGCGTCGTGGTCAGTGGCAATCAGCACGGCGTCATACTGATTTAACTGTTCTGCCGAAAGAGCGACCGACTTCTTGCCCATCAGGTGGAGGAACTCGCGAGTGCGTGGTATCTCGTCGACGAACGGATCGTGATAATCGGTCCGGCCACCGCGTTCTTCGATAAGTTCGATCAGGCGCAGCGACGGGCTTTCCCGGATGTCAGGCACGTTTTTCTTATAGGCCAGACCGATGATCAGAACGGTCGAGCGGCTGAGAGCCTTGCCGGCGCGCATGTCGAGCGCTTCCGCCAGCCGCCCGATCACATAACGCGGCATCGCCGAGTTGATTTCGCCCGCCAGCTCGATGAACCGTGTCGGCAGCTCGAATTCGCGTGATTTCCAGGTCAGGTAGAAGGGATCAATCGGGATGCAATGACCGCCAAGCCCAGGGCCGGGATAGAACGGCATATAGCCAAAGGGCTTGGTCTTCGCGGCTTCGATGACCTCCCATATATCGATACCCATCGCCGTATAAAGGGTCTTGAGTTCGTTCACGAGAGCGATATTCACGGCGCGGAAGACATTCTCCGTCAGCTTTACGGCTTCCGCGGTTGCGTTGGAGGAGACGGGCACCACGGTCTTGACGACTGCGCCATAGAAGGCAGCCATCAGTTGTTGCGCTTGCGGGCCGTCGCCGGAAACGACCTTCGGTATTGTCGAGGTTTCGAAATGGCGGTTGCCCGGATCTTCACGCTCGGGCGAAAAGCCGAGGAAGAAATCCCGGCCGGACTTCAGGCCGGTTTCTTCCAGAATTGGACGCACCACGTCATCGGTCGTGCCCGGATAGGTGGTGGATTCCAGCACGACGAGTTGTCCGGGACGCAATGTGGATGCGATGGACCGGCTCGTCGCCACCACAAAGGAAAGGTCCGGGTCGCGATGCTTGGTCAGCGGCGTGGGTACGCAGATGATGACGACATCGCAGGCAGCCAGCGCGTTGAAATCGGTGGTCGAAGCGAAGCGGTCGGCCTTGCTGACCCTCGCCAGCACGTCATCCGGCACCGCTTCGATATAGGATCGATGTGCATCGAGCGAAACGATCTTTTCCACATCGATGTCAAAACCAGTGACACGGAAACCGCTGGCAGCAACGGTGACGGCAAGCGGTAGCCCCACATAACCGAGGCCGATAACGCCGACACGCGCGCTCCGGTTCTGGATGCGATGGGCTAAATCATGAAAACTGGCCCGGGAAACGGTCAAAGGAGCGTCTTTCTTTAAATGGAAAGCAAGGATCGATGACGGACCGCGCGCAGTCCTTTTCCCCACATCATTTTCATCAAATTAGCAGGTCCTGACCCTAGATGGCTTGATTGCCGAAACCTGTCAAGAATGCCTGACCCTGTTTCCCAATTGCGTCACTGGCACATCATCGCCTTATCCCACGCAAAACTGTTTCGCACCTTTGCCGGAATGCACTAAGCTCAGAATCTCGTGATTTGAATTCTGTTCGCAGCTTCCTAACCATCGTTTTTCGCATCTCCCATGCAAGGTTTTTCACGCTTTGCCGGAAGTGCATTTTATAGGTCACAACCATGCGCAAGACCCAAACCGGCGTATCGACCGTCCTTCTCGACAAGGCCGCCGAATGGCTGACGCGATCATCGATGGCGGGAGAGACCTTGCAAACCATCCTTCTGGGGTTTTGCGAGCGCCTCGCCGCCGCTGGCCTGCCGGTCGCGCGGGCGCATATGACATTCTCGATGTTGCATCCCCTTTATGATGCCGTCGGTTTTACATGGCATCGTACACAGGGCCTGACCATTGAGGGATACAGGCACAGGCAGGGCGAAAATTCCGAACGTTTTCGCGCAAGTCCGTACTACTATCTGCTTTCCAACAAACTCGACCATCTGCGTCGTCGCTTCACACCGGATTCCGTCGATGAATTTCCGGTCTTTACAGAGCTGAAACAGCAGGGAATGACCGATTATCTGGCATTCATCCAGCCATTCGGCGCTCATTCCATGCAGGGCATGATGGGATCGTGGGCAACGGACAGCCGCTCCGGCTTCGATGACGACATGATTGGCGCTCTTCTGAAACTGCAAAGTCATCTGGCGGTTGCAGCGAAAATCGCTGTGCTCAGCAAACTGACGGACAGCATGCTGACCACCTATCTGGGCGGCGATGCCGGCCGGCGCGTTCTCAACGGCCAGATCAAGCGTGGCGATGGCGAAACCATACGAGCAGCACTCGTCATGGGCGATATGCGCCAATCCACCGCGCTTGCCGAGAAAGAGGGACGGCAGGTCTATATCGACACGCTCAATCAGTTCTTCGATGCTCTGGCGGCTCCGTTCAACCGCAATGGCGGCGAGATTCTCAGTTTCATCGGCGACGGCTTTCTGGCCGTTTATCCGTGTGGCCGCCACCGCGAACCTTCGGTTGTTGCCTGTCAGGCGGCGCTTTCGGCTCTGGCTCAAGCGCAAGCCAATGTGGCCGGTCTGAACCGGGAGCGCCGAAAGAACGGCAAGTCTGCCATCCGATACGGCGTCGGGCTGCATGTGGGCAATGTGATGTTCGGAAATGTCGGCCTGCGAGACCGGTTGACCTTCTCGGCCTTCGGTTCCGCCGTCAATGAGGCGCAGCGCCTGCAAGCCTTGACGAAGCGATTTTCGTCGGAAATTATCGCCAGCGGAAATTTCGTGAATTATAGCGGCGGGGACTGGGTAAAGCTTGGGGACGAAAAGTTGCGCGGTGTGGGGCAGAAAGTGACGGTCTATCGTCCAAACTCGCTGACATGTTGTAATGCGGACGAACTGGCGGACGGCTTCAACGCAGGCGGGTTGTCCGAAGCGGAACAGATCATGCTGCTCTATCGCGACGCGGATTCAAAGGTCTCCCAAAACACGGGGGAGAAAGCCACAAAATGAAGCGTGTCGTCCTTTCTCTGGCTGCGCTCCTGTTCATCGCGATTCCGGCGGCGGCGGTAGCAATGGAGCCCTGGAATACACCTCGCGGCGATGATTTCGAAGGCACCGATTTTTCTCCGTCAGGCGGTCTTTATTATCGTCGCAATTTCGAGCAAAGCGCAGGCACTGTCGAATTTCAGTCAGACGTGACCTTCAAGGGCAACAAGGCGCTGAAACTGAGCGTCAAACCCCTTTGCCCTCAAACCAAGAAAAATTGCAGCGAACGCGCGGAAATTTGGGAGAAGACCGATCAACGCGTGCCTTACGATCAGGGTATCTGGTACGGATTTGCCGTCCGGTTCGCCGACCCCATTCCCAGTGGCGACCACCGCTATCTGATAGCGCAGTGGAAACGTGAGATCGTACCGGGCGCGGAGGGTGATTTCAGCCCGTTTCTGGCGCTTCGGCTGAACAACGGCAAGCTTTTCGCGACGGTCGAGACCAATTATATCACGCCCGCCGAAGTAAACGCCAAACCTTCCGAGCCTGAAGGCACGCCGGTCTGGTTTCGCCCGGATGTCAACCAGATGCGTGCTCTGGTCGCCAGTCAGGAGGGCTGGACCACGCAGGACGATCCGCGTTTCGATAGCAGGACGAGCGCGATGACCGTCATCGATCGCGGCAATAAACTACCGTCGCCGCAGTCCGGCTGGATCGACTTTGCGATCTTTACGAAACCCGGTCCTGACGGGTCCGGGCACATAGAGATATTTGCCAACAACAAATGGGTTGTCACGGTGAAGGGCCGCATCGGTCACAATGATCCGGGACTGGGCGCCAACCAGTATTTCAAGTTCGGGCCTTACCGGGCTGCCGACAAGACGGACTGGACGCTTTACTACGATCATTTTCGTCGTTCCTCCCGCTGCGAGGACGTGATGGAGGCAAAATTCTGCCCGGTTTTTTGATCGGGCCGCAGGGGACGTTCGACTGCTCTGGACACGTCGTTGACGCTGCGCTAGGCTCAATTCGTGGCCGCGAAAGACGCTTTGGGGATCGGTAATTTCGCATGAAGTCGAGTACGGATCTGTTACGCGTCGAGGGGCTGGATATTTCCTTTTCCACGCTGGGCAACAAGTGGAGCGTCGTCAACGATGCCAACTTGCGCATTCTGCCCGGCAAGGTGACAGCGCTCGTTGGCGAATCCGGCTCCGGTAAATCCGTTATCAGCCAGTCAATCATGGGAATTCTGCCTCGCAATGGCCAGGCCGAAGGGAAGATTCTGTTCACCGATCCGGTGAATGGCGAGACGACGGATATTCTCAAGCTGGTGAATGACGGGCCTGAAATTCGCGCCCTGCGCGGCAGCCGTATCGCCAAGATATTCCAGGAGCCGATGACGTCGCTGTCACCGCTCCATACAGTTGGCAACCAGATCAGCGAAGTGCTGACGATCCATGCCGAGATGACGAAGGCCGAGCGGCGCGCCCGCACGGAGGAAATGCTGGGGCTGGTTGGCTTCTCCAACCCGTCGCGGACGTTCGACATGTATCCGTTCGAGCTTTCCGGCGGAATGCGCCAGCGCGCCATGATTGCCATGGCGTTGATCTGCCGCCCGGCGCTTCTGATCGCCGATGAGCCGACGACGGCGCTGGACGTGACAATTCAGGCGCAGATTCTCGAATTGCTTCGCGATTTGCAGCATAAGCTCAACATGGCGATGCTGTTGATCACACATGATCTTGGCGTGGTGGCCAATCTGGCCAATGAAGTGGTGGTCATCTATCACGGACGAATTCTGGAAGCTGGGCCGGTGGAGGAAATTTTCCGCAATCCGCAGCATCCCTATCTGAAAGGTCTGATGGCTGCTGTTCCGCATTTCAACATGCGCCCCGGCGAGCGCCTGAAGGCCCTGCGCGAAGTTCCGGTTCAGGCCGAAACGCTATGGAAGAAGAAGCCGCCTAAGGGCGACGCGCCGGAAATCTTGCTGTCCGTGCGCAATCTCACCAAGGAATACACCATTCGCAAGGCGGGCCTGTTCGGCGATGACAAGGCAGCTTCGGTGCGCGCTGTCGATGGTGTCAGTTTCGATATAAAGCGCGGCGAATGTCTGGGCCTCGTCGGCGAAAGCGGCTCGGGAAAAACGACAGTCAGCAAAATTTTGATGCGGGCCGTCACGCCCGATCAGGGTTCGGTTACCTTCGATGATGGCGACGGACCGGTCGATGTGCTTGCCGCCGAGGGCGCGCAGCTGATGGATCTGCGCACAAAAATCCAGATGATATTTCAGGATCCGGTCTCGTCGCTTTCGCCGCGCATGACTGTCGGCAGCATCCTGAGCGAGCCGCTTGAAATCCACAAGCGCGGCGACAAAGCCTATTGTCAGCAGAAAGTGCGGGCGCTGATGCAGGCGATTGGCCTCGATGAGCGCTATCTCAGCCGTTATCCGCACAGCTTTTCCGGCGGTCAGCGCCAGCGGATCGGCATTGCGCGCGCGCTGGCGCTTGGGCCGCAGCTTGTGGTCTGCGATGAGCCGGTGTCGGCGCTCGACGTTTCAGTGCAGGCCCAGATTCTCAATCTTCTGAAGGATCTTCAGAAGGAACTCGGCCTGACCTATCTTTTCATCTCGCACAATCTGGCGGTGGTCGATTACATGGCCGACCGGATCGCCGTCATGTGCGGCGGACGGATCGTCGAACTGGCGCCAAGCGAAATCATTCTGCGCAGGCCGGTTCATCCCTATACGCAGGCCCTGCTTGCCGCCATACCGTTCCCGGACCTCGACAGGCCGCTGGATTTCGATACCCTGCGTGGCAGCGGGGCGTCGGATCGGCGTGGCTGGGGGCCGCTTTTTTCCGGGGAGACGGGCGATCTGGCGTCGGTCGATCTTGGCAACGGCCATCTGGTTCTGGCGAGCAGTTCAGCGACGATCGGGGAGTTGAGAAATTGATTACCCGCAGAACATTGCTGGGCGGCGTAGCCGCCTCTCTTCTCCCGCTTCCAGCTCTTGCCGACTGGGACCTTGAGCCGGATTTTTTTGACGCGCATCTGCTCGCCCGCAGCCTGCCGCCGATTGGCGAACGGATTCCCGCGCAGCCGCGTGTCGTTCGCATGAAAGACATGGGGCGCCAGCCGGGCCGTTATGGCGGAGAGCTGCGCACGATCATCGGCAGCCAGAAAGATATCCGCTACATGACCATCAACGGTTATGCGCGTCTGGTGGGCTATAATGAGCGGCTTGAATTGCAGGCCGACATTCTGGAATCCTGGGAGGCGCAGGACGACCGGATTTTCACCTTTCATCTGCGCGCAGGGCATCGATGGTCGGATGGCCAACCGTTTACAGCCCTGGATTTTGCCTATTGGTGGAATGATGTCATTCTCAACCCGGATCTGACGCCGGATGGCGGTGCGCTTGAACTGCGCATCGATGGCAAGCTGCCGCAATTTGAGCTGATTGATGAGCGGACTGTCCGTTATAGCTGGCAATCGCCGAACCCGGATTTTTTACCCAGTCTGGCGGCCACACAGCCCATAGTCCTTGCCGGGCCGTTTCATTATCTGCGCCAGTTCCATCCGAAATATCAGGATCCGTTCCGCCTCTCGTCGCTCATGAATCTGTATCGCGTCAAGAAATGGACCGAGCTTCACACGAAGGTTTCCCGCCAGTATCGACCGGAAAATCCTGAACTGCCGGTTCTCGATCCATGGCGCAACATGACAGCGCCGCCAGCCGAACAATTCGTGTTCGAGCGCAATCCCTATTTCCATCGCATTGATGAGAATGGGCGGCAATTGCCCTATATCGACCGGGTTATCCTCAATGTCAGCTCATCCTCCATCATTCCGGCCAAGGCCGGGGCCGGAGAAAGTGATCTTCAGGCGACGAATATCGATTTTACGGACTATGCCTTCCTGAAGGATGCCGAAAAACGCTATCCCGTGAAAGTCCATTTATGGAAGCTGATACGCGGATCACGTCTCGCGATCCTGCCCAATCTCAACTGCGCGGACGATGTGTGGCGCGGTCTTTTCAGGGATGTTCGCGTCAGGCGGGCTCTTTCGCTTGGCATTGACCGGCATGAGATCAACATGGCGGTGTTTTATGGACTGGGTACGCCCAGCGCCGACACCTTGCTGCCGGAAAGCCCGCTCTATAAGCCTGAATATGCCAATGCGTGGATTCAACACGATCCCGATCAGGCCAATGCGCTGCTCGATGAAGCCGGTCTGCAAAGGCGCGATGCAAACGGCATCCGCCTGTTGCCGGACGGGCGGCTCGCGGAGATCACGATTGAATCGGCAGGTGAAAGCACGCTGGATACGGACGTGCTGGAACTGGTCACGGATCATTGGCGCAAGATCGGCATAGCGCTATTCACCCGCACCAGCCAGCGTGATATTTTCCGGTCCCGTGCCATGGCAGGGCGGATCATGATGTCCATATGGTTCGGGCTTGAGAACGCCGTTGCCACCGCGGATATGAATCCTGCCCAACTGGCGCCAAGCTCCGACGATCAGCTGCAATGGCCGCTCTGGGGCATGTATCAGCTGTCGCTCGGCGCAAAGGGCAAGGCACCCGATCTGCCTGAAGCGGTTGAGCTTTGTACGCTACAGAAGCAATGGCGCTCCTCCGCGCATATGAGCGAGCGCTCCGAAATCTGGCACAAGATGCTTTCGATCTTCACCGATCAGGTGTTCTCGATCGGTTTGGTCAATGGCACGCCGCAGCCGATCCTATACACGTCTTATCTGCGCAATGTCCCGGAAAAAGGATTATGGGGCTTCAATCCGACCTCGTTTCTCGGCGTCTATATGCCGGATACGTTCTGGTTGGCCGACACGCCCGAGAGCCCGAAGCAAAAACTGGCGGGAGAGGGCTGAGATGCTGCGCTATATTCTCTGGCGCATCGCCGCCATGGTCCCGACCTTGCTGATTATCTCGGCGCTTATCTTCACGATCATTGAGCTGCCGCCGGGAAATTTCTTCGAAAGCCAGATTGCCGAGCTTCAGGCGCAGGGCGAAACGGTCAATCTTCAGGAAATCGAGGCGATGCGCCGCCAGTACGGTTTCGACAAGCCACCGGTCGTGCGCTATTTTTACTGGGTGGGCGGAATGCTCCAGGGGGACTTCGGCTATTCGTTCGAATATCAGCTGCCGGTCAGCGAGGTGGTCGGCGACAGGCTGTGGCTGACGATCCTCGTCTCATTTTGTACCATTGTCCTGACCTGGCTGATTGCCTTTCCCATCGGCATGTATTCGGCGACGCATCAATATAGCTGGGGCGATTACGGGTTTTCACTGTTCGGGCTGCTCGGCATCGCCATTCCGAACTTCATGCTGGCGCTGATCCTCATGTATTTCGCCAATATCTGGTTCGGAACGTCCATCGGTCACCTGATGGATCAGAAATATATTGCCGAACCCATGAGCTGGGCGAAGGCGAAATCCATTCTGGAGCATCTGTGGATTCCGGTGATCATCGTCGGAACGGCTGGAACTGCGGGCATGATCCGGCGGCTGCGCGCCAATCTTCTGGACGAGTTGCAGAAGCAATATGTCATGACGGCGCGGGCCAAGGGCCTGCATCCGTTCCGCGCTCTGGTGAAATATCCGCTGCGCATGGCGCTCAATTTCTTTGTGGCCGACATCGGCTCCATCTTGCCGACGATCATATCGGGCGCCGAAATCACGGCAATCGTGCTGTCGCTGGAAACCACGGGGCCGATGCTGATCAAGGCGCTGCAAAGCCAGGATATGTATCTGGCCGGGTCTTTCCTGATGTTCCTTGCGTTTCTGACGGTTATCGGAATGCTCATATCCGACATCGCCCTGGCGATCCTGGATCCACGCATCCGGCTGCAAGGGGGGCATAGAAAATGAGCACCATGCTTCCGCCGCCGGGCGCGCCGCTTCCCCATTTCGTGTCAGACGCGCCGTTCGATCCATATTCCGTCGAGAAGATGACGGATGCGCAGGCGAAAATCCATCTCGCGTCCAACCGCCAGTTGATGTGGTGGAAGTTCAGGCGTCACAAGCTTGCGCTTGTATCCGGCATTTTCCTGATCCTGCTCTATGGCGCTATCGTCATCGCGGAATTTCTGGCGCCGTATAATCTGCATACGCGCAACGTCGATTTCATCCATGCCCCTCCGCAAAGGGTGCATCTGTTTCACGAAGGAAAATTCGTCGGGCCATTCGTTTATGGTCGCCAGATGACCCTCAATATCGATACGCTGCGGCGCGTCTACACTGAAAACAGAGCGGATGTGCAGCGGCTGCGTTTCTTCTGCCGGGGCGACAATTACCGGTTCTGGGGGCTGTTCAGCAGCAATTTTCATCTGGTCTGTCCGGCACCGGATGGACAGATGTTTCTTTTTGGCACTGATCGCCTTGGCCGCGACGTGCTGTCCCGTATCATTTATGGCGCGCGGATTTCGCTGACCATCGGCCTTTTGGGCGTCACTATCAGCTTCGTGCTCGGCATTATCATCGGCGGCATTGCGGGTTATCGCGGCGGCTGGTTCGATCTGATCGTCCAGCGGATCATCGAAGTCTTGCAGGCCTTGCCCAGCCTGCCATTGTGGATGGCGCTTTCAGCGGTGATGCCGATTTCATGGAGCCCGATCCTGATCTATTTCGGCATTACCATCATTCTGGGCATGCTGGACTGGACCGGGCTCGCGCGCGCCGTTCGCTCGAAAATCCTTGCGCTGCGCGAGGAGGACTACGTTCTGGCTGCCCAACTGATGGGGGCAAGCAGCCCGCGCATCATCGGTCGGCATCTCGTGCCCGGCTTCATGTCGCATCTGATCGCGGCGGCCACCATATCGATCCCCGGAATGATTCTTGGGGAAACAGCGTTGAGTTTTCTAGGACTTGGGCTTAGACCTCCTATAACGAGCTGGGGAATCCTTTTAACCGAGGCCCGTAACGTCAGTGTCATCGCGTTCTATCCTTGGCTGCTTCTGCCCATGGTTCCCGTCATTCTAGTCATTCTCGCGTTCAATTTTTTGGGAGATGGCTTGCGCGATGCAGCTGATCCTTACAGATAAACGCAATCATGAGGCCACACCGCGTGCATTTTCCCAGCATCGCCGTCTTTACCGGTTCTGAATATTTCACCTTGAATGAGCTGCAAGCATGTCCTGCACCGGAAAGGTTTTGAACATGATGCGCCGTTTTGAGGATGCGCGTATTCTTATGTACAGTCACGATACGTTCGGGCTGGGGCATTTAAGGCGTTGCAGAACCATCGCGCATGCGTTGGTCGAGGATTATCGTGGATTGAATGTTCTGATCATGTCGGGCGCCACGATCGCGGGCGCTTTCGATTATCGCGCCCGCGTCGATTTCGTGAAAGTGCCGAGCGTCATCAAGCTGCGCAACGGCGAATATACGTCGATGGCCCGCCATATCGACCTCCATGAAACGCTGAAGATGCGCCAGTCGATCATTCGCCATACGGCGGAGACCTTCCAGCCCGATATCTTCATCGTCGACAAGGAGCCGATGGGGCTGAAAGGCGAGGTGGAGGAAACGCTGGCCTATCTCAAGGCCCGCGGCACCAAGCTGGTTCTCGGTCTGCGTGAGGTGATGGATGCGCCGCATCTTCTGGAAGCGGAGTGGAAGAAGAACGACGTCATCGAGAAGATCGACCGGTATTACGACAATATCTGGGTTTACGGGCCGCCGGATTTCTACGATCCGCTGGTCGACATGAACGTGCCGGAGAGCGTTCGCCGCAAGATGAATTTCGTTGGTTTTCTCCAGCGCAGCCTCGCACAGGACAAGACATCGTCGCCGCATGTTCCGGAGGGGGACTATATTCTTGTCACGACCGGGGGTGGCGGCGATGGCGCCGATCTGGTGCGCAATGTCATCAATGCCTATCGACAAGTGCCGGAACTCAACCATCGCGCCTTCATCGTCCTCGGCCCCTATATGCCTGCAAAGGAACGGACGAGGCTGCGTAAAAGCGCCCAGAATATTCCCCATCTCGAAGTGATCGAGTTCGATAACCGCATGGAAGACCTGATCGCCGGTGCAAAAGCCGTGGTCGCCATGGGCGGCTACAACACCTATTGCGAGATCTTGTCGTTCGACAAACCAGCGCTGATCGTTCCGCGCACCGAGCCGCGAGAGGAACAATTGATCCGCGCCAGCCGGGCGGCCGAGCTCAATCTGATCGAAATGCTACTTCCGGAGGAAGCCGCCAATCCACAACGTCTGGCGGATGTTCTGCAACGTCTGCCCGACCGGGTGCCGCCATCGGAGGGCAATAGTGATATGCGTCTGGAAGGGCTATCGCATATTTCCCAAATTGTCGGGAAATGGCTGGATGAGAGCGAGCAGAAAGCGGCTGCGGAGATACTCATTGCTGCAAAATAATCCGGCATCCATGCCTGTTCGTCGAAAATTGCTTGTGGTGTTGAAGGGCTATCCGCGCCTTTCGGAAACTTTTGTCGCGCAGGAACTTCTGGGGCTGGAGCGCGCCGGCTTCGACCTGACGCTCATTTCGATGCGCCGCCCGACCGACAAGAAACGGCACCCGATCCATGACGAGATCAAGGCTCGCGTCGTCTATCTGCCGGAATATCTTTATGAGGAGCCGTTGCGGGTCTGGCGTGGATTTCTGGCGGCTTGGCGTCGCCCCGGCTTTCGTCCGCTTTTGCGCCAGTTCTGGAAGGATTTGCGGCGGGATTTAACGCCCAACCGCGTGCGGCGGCTGGGACAGGCGATGGTGCTTGCCCATGAATGGCCGGACCGGGGCGAATGGCTGCATGCGCATTTCATCCACACACCGGCCTCGGTGACGGCCTATGCAAGCCTTCTGACCGGCGTGCCATGGACATGTTCTGCGCACGCCAAGGATATCTGGACTTCGCCGGACTGGGAGCTGGCGGAAAAGCTCGGGCGCGCCCGCTGGAGCGTCACCTGCACACGCACCGGTTATGAGCATATGCTTGGCCTCACCGCACGCAAGGAAGCGGTTCATCTGAGCTATCACGGGCTTGATCTCGACCGCTTCGGCCTCTTCGAAATGCCGCGCTCGTCGCGAGACGGAACCGACGCCCGCGATCCGCTGCGTATCCTCAGCGTTGGACGGGCGGTGCCCAAGAAGGGCTATGACGTGCTTTTGCATGCGCTGGCATTGTTGCCGCCCGATCTCCACTGGCGCTTCACGCATATTGGCGGCGGCGATGAACTGGCTCGTTTGAAGCCACTGGCTGAAACCCTTGGCCTCGCCGACCGGATCGAATGGAAAGGCGCGCTGGCGCAGGAAGAAGTGCTGGAGCATTACCGTCAATCGGACATCTTCGCGCTTGCATGCCGCATCACGGCCGATGGCGACCGCGACGGGCTGCCGAATGTGATTGTCGAAGCCTCAAGCCAGAATCTTGTCTGTGTCTCGACCAACATATCCGGCGTCCCGGAACTGTTGAGCGACGGCGAAAACGGTCTTCTGGTGCCTTCCGAAGACGCGCAAGCTTTTGCTGCCGCGCTGGCCCGGCTTGCGCCAGACCCACAATTGCGCCATCGGCTGGGGGCGGCGGCAGAGCATCGTGTTCGTCATCATTTCGATCACCACGCCAGCATTCGCCAGCTGACGGATCTGTTTGAGCGGGAATGGATGAAAGCATGACCGGCAGCCCTGAAACGCCCGGCCCGAAAGTCCTGTTTTATGTGCAGCACCTTCTGGGGATCGGGCACATAGCGCGGGCAAGCCGCATTGCGTCGGCAATGAAGGATGACGGTTTCGACGTGACCGTGGTGACAGGCGGCCTTCCCGTTCCGGGGTTTCCGGCGGACGGTATTCCGGCAATTGCGCTGCCTCCGGTCGTCGCCAGCAATGCCGGTTTTTCCGGTCTTGCCGACGAAAATGGCCAGCCAGCGGACGAAGCTTTTCTGGCGCGGCGGCGGGATGAGCTGCTGGAGATATTTCACCGGTTGAAGCCGGATATGGTCATTATCGAGGCCTTTCCGTTCGGGCGGCGGCAGATGCGGTTTGAGCTTATTCCGCTGATCGAGGCCATCGAAAATTCCACGCCGCGCCCGAAGCTCATCACGTCCGTGCGCGACATTGTTCAGCAGCGGACAAAACCGGGCCGCAACGAGGAAACCGTTGCTCTCATCCAGGCCCATTTCGACCGTGTTCTGGTGCATGGCGATGAGAATTTCGTGCCTTTGTCCTATAGTTTTCCGCTGGCGGAAGAAATTGCCGGCCGTATCGTCCATACGGGTCTGGTTGCGGCTCCACCCGCGCCTGCCAGCCCGGAAAAATTCGATATTGTCGTCTCCGCAGGCGGCGGCGCGGTGGGAGCGGCATTGGTGAATGCCGCGATTGGCGCTGCCCGACGGCACACGCAGCGCAGCTGGTGTGTCATCGCTGGTCCCAACCTGCCGGAAGCCGATTTCCAGAAGCTCCTGCAAGACAGCCCGTCCAATGTGCAGGTCGTGCGCTTCCGCAAGGATTTTCCATCGCTATTGCAGGGAGCCGAGATTTCGGTATCGCAAGCCGGATATAACACGGTCTGCGATCTGTTGCAGGCGGGATGCCGGGCCATTCTGGTGCCGTTCACGCAAGGCGGGGAAACGGAGCAGGCGGTAAGGGCTGCGCGCCTTGAGGAAATGGGGCTTGCCATTGCCATTTCCGAAGATCGTCTCGATGTTCAGGTTTTAAGCGACGCCATTGCTGAGGCGCTTGAAAATCCGCCGCCGCCCGCCGCCGCGCTGGATCTCGACGGAGCCCGAAAAACGGCCCGCTACCTTCGTTCTCTCCGATAAGATATACGCGAATGCGGATTCCCCGTTGGGCAGACATGCTATAAGATGACTGCCAATATGCGCGGCCTACCAGAAACCGGTTCAAAGCCTGAATGACAGCACCGACAAAAGCCCGTTTTCCATCCGAGCGTCTGTTGCGAAAAGCTCGGCTGGCATCCGGCCTTGTCATGGTAACGTTCCTCGCGCTGCACATGAGCAATCACGCGCTGAATCTGATTTCGCTGAATGCGGCGGAAAAAGGCAGGCTGCTCTTTCTGCTTGTTTGGCGCAACCCGGTTGGAACAACGCTGCTCTACGGCGCTATTTTCATCCATCTGAGCCTTGTGCTTCGCTCGCTCTACAAGCGGCGCTCGCTGAAATTGCCATTCGGCGAAACCATGCAGATTCTCTTGGGCCTACTGATCCCGCTTCTGATCATGGAACATGTGATCGGCACCCGCATCCGGCATGAGCTGGTGGGCTATAGCGATACCTATCGAAGTGTCATTCATACGCTGTGGGTGGCGTCGCCTTTCAACGGCATGAAGCAGAGCGTCGCTCTTCTCGTCGCGTGGACGCACGGATGTATCGGCATCTATTTCTGGCTTCGCCCGCGCCGCTGGTTTCAACGCACCGCGCCGCTTTTGTTGAGCATGGCCATTCTGTTGCCTGTCCTTGCTTTGCTAGGATTTGCAAATTCCGGACGGTTGCTTGCCAGTATTCCGGTGGAAGCGGCCTCCTTGTCCGGCGGCGAGACCACACGGCTTTCGCGCGCCATTGACGCGGCAAGCCAGTTTCAAATCAGGCTGGCGCTTTACGGCCTGTTCGGCGCGGCTCTGGCGCTGCTGTTTATGTGCCGTGCCATGCGCAGCCGGCGTGAATGGGCAAACCAGATCAGGGTCACTTATCCCAGCGGCGAAATCGTAGCTGTTCCACGCGGCTTCAGCATTCTTGAAGCCAGCCGGTCTGCCGGGATTCCGCATTACTCGATATGCGGCGGCAAAGGCCGTTGCTCCACTTGCCGCGTCAGGGTGGTCAAGGGCGGCGACGAATTGCCGGAACCCGGTTCCATCGAACAGGAAACGCTGCGTCGTATCGGTGCAGACGGCGATGTTCGCCTCGGTTGCCAGTTGCGTCCGGAAAAAGATGTCAGCGTGGTGCCCCTCCTCATGCCGGACCCCGACATCGCTTCGGAGGGCGCGGCGCAATTGACCGTCGCCGGGCAGGAGCGGGACATTACGGTTCTGTTTTGCGACTTGCGCAGCTTCACACAGCTGGCAGAAACCAAGCTGCCTTACGATGTCGTTTTCCTTCTGAACCGATATTTTGCAATTGTCGGGCAGGCGGTTCAGCAGGTCGATGGCAGGCTGGATAAATTCATCGGGGATGGCGCCATGGCGCTGTTCGGGCTGCGCGGATCAAGCGAGGATGGTTGCCGGAATGCCCTTGCCGCCGCGGCGCAGATCGTGCGGGATATAGAGCGCCTCAACGAGGAAATGGCCGATGAACTTTCGCTGCCATTGCGGGTCGCCATCGGCATCCATACCGGCCCTGCCATTGTCGGAACCATGGGCTACGACAAGGTGAAGGGGCTGACGGCGGTGGGCGATACCGTCAACGTTGCCAGCAGGCTGGAAAGCGTCGCCAAGGAACAACAGGCGGCAATCGTCCTGTCGGAACCCGTCGCAACTCGCGCCGGCATGCCGGTCGAAGATCTGGAGGCGGAAGATATTGCAATTCGCGGGCGATCAAATCCGCTTCGGGTCTATGTGGTTTCAGCCGAACAGGCAGCCTTGCTGGCGTGACGCCAGCCGGTGTTTAACCCGGTGAAAATCGCGTGCTTGTTTGCCGTATACTGTGCCAAGCGAACGATTTTACCGGTATAAACAAAAAGATAGAGTAGTTTTCATTAATCGCATATAGGAAGAAAAAGCATCCTGTTGATCTGACGTCTGGTGCCCCATGGAAAAAAGCCTAGCCCGCTATATCTGGTCCTCGACACGTCTTCAGCAGGCATGGATTCTTTTGGTCGTCGCACTGTCGATGATCCCCTATTTTCTGTCGTTCGACCTGCCCAAGCAGATTATCAACGGACCCATTCAGGGCAGCGGGTTCGAGACGCCGGGTGCGACGCAGACCTTCATGCGCATCGCCTATAACATCCCCTATTTCGGAGAGGTGGTGTTCTTTGGCGGCTTGCAGCTCAACCGCATCGAGATGCTGGTGGGCCTCAGCCTGGTGTTCCTGCTTCTTGTCGTCGTCAATGGCCTCTTCAAGCTCTATATCAACACCTATAAAGGTCGCCTTGGCGAGCGCATGCTGCGACGCATTCGCTTCGAGCTGATCGACCGGGTTTTGCGTTTTCCGCCCCATCATTTCAAGCGGGTCCGCTCGGCGGAAATCGCGACGATGATCAAGGACGAAGTGGAGCCGATGGGCGGTTTCACCGGTGATGCGTTCGTGCAGCCCGCTCTTCTGGGCGGGCAGGCGCTGACGGCGCTGATCTTCATCGTGATGCAGAATTTCTGGCTCGGTATGATCGCAGCCGCCATCGTCGCGGTGCAGGGCATCATCATCCCCAGAATGCGCAAGCGCCTGCTGGAGCTGGGACGCCAGCGCCAGCTTACGGCCCGTCAGCTTTCCGGGCGGGTGGGTGAGATTGTCGATGGCATCAGCACCATTCACAGCAATGATACGTCCAATTTCGAGCGCGCCGATATCGCCGAGCGGCTGGGGCGCATCTTCAAGATCCGCTATGATCTTTACCAGTGGAAGTTTCTGGTCAAGTTCATCAATAACTTCCTGGCGCAGGTCACGCCGTTCCTCTTCTACATGCTCGGCGGCATCTTTGCCCTGCAAGGCCGTCTCGATATCGGTCAGCTTGTGGCAGTGATCAATGCGTACAAGGACCTTCCGGGACCCTTGAAGGAACTGATCGACTGGGACCAGTCGCGGCAGGACGTGCAGGTTAAATATGCGCAGGTCGTCGAGCAGTTCAGCGTCGATAATCTGATCGATCCGAAAATCCATGCGGTCGAGTACCAGACAACCCCGCCGCTGAACCATTCAATCGTTGCATCCAATGTGACGGTTCTGGATGATAGCGGCGGACGCCTGCTCGAAAATCTCAATATCGAAATCCGCCCGACCGAGACGGTTGCCGTCATCGGACCGGCTGGCAGCGGCACCGAGGTTTTCGCCGAGCTTCTGGCGCGGCTTGTCTGGCCCGATTCAGGACGGCTGACCATTGACGGGCACGATATTTTTGCCCTGCCGGAATCGGTCACGGGTCGCCGCATCGCCTATGCCTCGTCAGATGCCTATTTCTTCAGCGGGTCGCTGCGCGACAATCTGCTCTACGGCCTCAAGCACGCGCCATTGACCGAAGTCCAGTACGACGGGGCTGCGGCGATGGAGCGACACTGGCAGGTCCAAGAGGCGAAGAGAGCGAAGAATCCGGCCTTCGACCTGAATAGCGATTGGGTCGATTACGGGTCGATGGGCATATCGGACGCATCCGAGCTCTACAAGGTCGTGCGCCCCGTGCTGGAGGCCGTGATGATCAAGCAGGACATCATCGATCTGGCGCTGCGCTCACAGGTCGATACGATTGCGCATCCGGCGCTGGTGGATCGTATCGTGGAATTCCGGCAGGCCTTGCGCGACAGGCTTGAACAGGAAGAGCTTGCCGATCTTGTCGTTCCATTCGAGCCGGATATTTATAATCCGCAGGCAACTGTCGGCGAAAATATGCTTTTCGGCGTGCTCGACCGTTCGTCCATGACGATCCGGCAACTGGCCGCGCATCCTTTCTTCAAAAAGGTCATGAGCGAAAACGATCTCCATGTGGATCTTTATCATATGGGCCGCGAAATTGCGGAAAACGCGATCGAGCTTTTCCGGGATCTGCCGCCCGACCACCCGTTCTTTCAGCAGCTTACATTCATGCGTCCGGAGGATATTCCGGACTACCAGCTGCTGCTGCAGAAATTGAAAGATGTCGAGGTGGGAGCCGTTTCACCGGAGGACTGGGGCAGCATCGCTCGCCTGAGCTTCGCCTATATCGAACCGCGCCATCGCTTCGGCTTGCTGACCGATGCCCTGAAAGCCAAGATCGTTGCGGCAAGAAAACAGGTGGCGCAGGACATGCCGCCCGACCTGCAAGCCGTCATCGAGACCTATCATCCGGACAGGTTTATTTCGAGCGCTAGCCTGCTCGACAATCTGCTTTTCGGCAAGGTGAGTTACGGGCAGGCGGATGCCATGGGACGCATCCGGGCGATCCTGATCGACCTTTTCGAGGATCTGGGCCAGTCCGAGGCGATCCTTTCGATAGGGCTGGATTTCGACGTCGGCTCAGGCGGAAAACGCCTGACTAGCGTCCAGCGCCAGAAGATCAACGTGGCGCGCGCCCTGCTCAAGCATGCGGATTACGTGATCTTCAGTAGACCCTTGCCGGCGCTGGACCAGCGGATACAAATTCAGATCGCGGAAAATATTATGCAAAATCTCCATAAAGAGGGACATACTCCCGCTATAATATGGGCTTTGAGTAATTTTCCTCTCGCCAGTAATTTTGATCGCGTTATCGTATTCAAAGGCGGTCGTCTGGTTCAGGATGGCACCTACGAGGCGCTGCTCGCGGAGGGTGGCGTGTTCAAGGAACTGGTGGCGCAATAGACCTGTCCGGCGGTTGCCGTGGGATCGATCTGGAGAGCAGGGGGAAGGAAATGGTGGGTTCATGCTTCTAAAAGACGAAGTGGAGATGTTGCGACGCATTCCGCTTTTTGCCGGTGTAGCGCCGGCGAAGCTGAAGCTCCTCGCCTTTACCTCCGACCGGGTCAGCTACAAGGCCAATCAGTCGCTCTTTCAACAGGGTGATGTGGCGGACGCAGCCTATGTCATTCTTTCGGGCAATGCCGATATTCTCGTCGACACGCCGGACGGAGCGATCAAGATCGCGGAAGCGCAGCATGATTCAATCGTGGGCGAGATCGGCATTTTGTGCGACGTATCGCGCACCGCAACGGTGACTGCGTCCACGGCGCTTGAGGCCCTGCGCATCAACAAGGAAAACTTCCTGAAGCTGCTGGCCGATTATCCCGAAATGACGATCGAAATCATGCGGGTTCTGGCCAACAGGCTGAGCCAGACCACAGCAGAACTGACGCAGGAGCGCAGTCGGCATTAGAGCGCCGATCTGATTGGATCAGATCGGCGCTCTAACTATTTATTTTACGGCGCATTTTTTCCGAAAACCGTTTCACACTTTTCGGAATGCGCTCTAGGCAGAATGGATGGAGCCGTCGCTGAGCGCGATCCGAAAATTACGTGAAGGCAGGCCGCCCAGATAAGCCTCCATCATGCGCAACAGAATGCCGATTTTGTCCTGCAAGCTGCCCGGCTCGTCGGTTCTCAACGCAAAAAGCGCGATGAATGTCTTGTAGATGCGCAGCCGGTGCGGACATATCCACCCAAGCGCCAGTTCGCTTGCCTTGCGCAGGCGGTACCAGTCGCCCAGCAAATCCACAAACGATAAGCTTTGAAGTGTCTCGTCATGCAGGGCATGTTCGGCACAGAAAGCCCTGATTTCGTCCTCTGAAGCACGATCTTTCCGTATAGCGATGAATATGCCGGTCGCCTCGTCCATGCCCATGGATGAGGTCTGCCTGACCAGAAATACTAGGTCGGTCAGCATCAGAGATTTGGCGACCGCAGCCAGATCTTTCGGCCATTCCTTGCGCAGATAGCGGTGAAGGACGAGCTGCTGCACGTGTTCGGATAAAAACGAACCATAGTCCGGCGTATCGAGAATGGCGCCGACGTCCTTGCGGGAAACCGCCAGTTCCGTTCGGTATTGTTTGTCGAGATTAACGTCCCGGGCAAGCCCGTCGAGCATGACCGTTTCGATATGGATGTCACTGCCGTTTGCTTTGACGATCTTGAAGGCGGGTGGAAAGGCCACAAGCGACGGCACGCCGACATTGATCAGCCAATCCTGGCCGACTTTTGCCATTGCCGTGTCATTGATATGCAGGTGGCCGCTGAAATGGACGCCAATTCCGGTCTTCGCAACGGCTTCCACCGTTGCCGGTGCGGGCGTTCTTTTGACGGCTCCGGTCGGGCCGAGGAGCGAAAATTCATCCGCACTTGTGCCGTTCAGCATGTCGATGGCCGGATAGTGCGAAAAGGCAAGCAGGCATTTGCCGCTTTCGCGCGCGCGTCGGGCCACGTCCTGCATCCATTGAAAGAGAAACTGCTTATGTTCCATCATGGCGTTCCAGCCAGCATTGGTGCTGTCCACGAAGGCTCGCGCTTCTCCGTCCGCAAAGTCTCCATCGCGTGGCGCAAAGACATTGGCATCAAGCATGAGCAGCCAGAGACCGGGTGCAGGTTCCACCAGATAGGATGCATCCATGAGGGTGTAGCGGTTACGACCGTCCGGCGAGGTTGTATGATAAAGTCGGCTATCGGGCGCATCGTCTGTTCCAAAAGGCGTTTCCCAATGCAGGTCGTCTTCCCTGCGAAAAAAGCCGAGACCGCTTATCACCTGCAAGCCTTCAGGATAGCCCTTGCAGTACATTTTGGGCGTAAGAACAAAGCCATTCGCCTCGTTATCGATGAACTCTGTGCTGCTTGCCACGAAAGTGTAGCTGCCGTCAGCGTTTAGCAGGCGCTTGCCGTGATGACGTCCGGCAGGGCCGAAAATATCGTGATTGCCGGAAACCGCGGTGAAAACCATCCCATGGGCATGCCGATAGGAATCGAGCACGCGCTGAAGCGCGGCAAGCGTCGAGACCTGGCCATCATCGGAATAATCACCCAGAAGGACAACGTGCTTGATCTGGCGTCTGGCAACCTCATCGAGTGCTGCGCTGAGCGCATGATAGCTTTCGTTGAAAACGCGTGTCGAGCGAACCGTATCGGTCAGCCGCCGCGCAGTCATGAGGCCGTTTTCGGTTTCAATTCCCTTGAAATCATAGTCGCCATAGAGATCGTGGAAATGTGCGTCGGCGATGACGGCAATGGTCGGCAACATGGCAAGGGACATGAAGGAGGAAATCCTGTTCCGGTGGGCAGTGGATAATAGATGTCATAAAGTTTAAAAAACAGATTGCTATCGCCTGCCAGTGGATTGAATGTGGCATTTGCACCCGGCCGAACGCAGGCGGGGCTATATTGAGTGGCGAGTACGATGACGGATAGTGAAATAACGGTCCGATTCTGGGGAACGCGTGGGAGCCTTCCTGTTTCGGGCCCTGATTTCGAGCGCTATGGTGGAAATACGTCCTGCATAGAGTTGCAGTGTGGTTCGCGCAGGCTGATCTTCGATGCCGGTTCGGGTATCCGGGAAGCCGGAGAGGCGATGACTGCGGAAGGCGTATTGCAGTACGACCTGTTTTTCACGCATTCGCACTACGATCACATCATGGGTCTGCCTTACTTCCACCCGGTCTTTGATCCTGCGGCGCGGGTGAAATTCTGGTCCGGCCATCTGCATGGCCAAATGACAACCCGCGAGCTGCTCAATCAGTTCATGCGGCCGCCATTCTTTCCCATCGCGCCGGATATCTGGAAAGCCACAGTCGAATTTCAGGATTTTCAAGCAGGCGACACCTTGTCCCCAAGCGATGGCGTGACGATACGCACGGGCAAGCTTAATCACCCCGACGGCGGCGTCGGTTATCGCATTGAATGGGCGGGAAAGTCGGTGGCGCTCATTTACGATACGGAGCATGTCGGGGATCAGCTCGATCCCAATGTGCTGGCTCTGATCGAAAATGCCGATCTGATGGTCTATGACTGCACCTATACCGACGACGAAATGAAACGCTGCTTCGGCTATGGTCATTCGACCTGGCGTCACGGTGCGCGGCTTGCAAAGGTCGCGGGCGTGAAGCGCTTTGCGCTGTTTCACCACGCGCCCACCCGCACGGACGACGCGCTGGATGAATGCGAACGGGCAACGCAGGAACTGTTTCCGATGGCCTTCGCAGCCCGTGACCGTCAGCTTGTAATTGTCTGAGACTCAAGACAGAAGGTCGGGCAAACGCTTCCAGACGATCCCCGGCTTTTGTGTGGTGATGCCGAACAGCGCGTCCAGAAAATCCCACGCCGCTTCATCGTGCACGAGATGATGCGCCAGAATGCCGATTGGTTCATCATCGCCGTCGAAGCGCTGTTTCATCTGGGTGACCATATCGGCCACCAGATCGCCATGCGGACGGCAACCGCGTGTTCCATGCCAGTCCATAAGATCGACATGGGTATTGATGCACGGGATTTCGCCCGGCTCGGTTGTGGCCGGGCCGAAAACCGAAAGCGCGGCGAAGCCTGATTTTTCCAGCTCAACGCGAATGCTCGGATCGATCCGGTTCCACGGCGGAACCAGAACCGGCGAAAGCTGCCCGCGATAGAGCGTTTCCAGTTTGGAAAGCCCTGCTTCCAACTGCCCCAGAACCGTCGCAAGTGGCCGTTCCGCACCAAGCTCCTGCTTTTTCTGACCGGGTGCGGCATGGCTTTCATGCGACCATCCGTGGACGGTGACCGTGACAAGATTTTTGCCGGAAAGATGGTGTGCCAGCGCCTGACCCGTTGGCGCCGGTATGACCGCAAGGGCAAGCGGTACATGGTAGCGGTCAGAAAGCGCGATCAATCGATCCAGTGCCGGTGTCGGCTCCACCGCATCGTCATCGCGCAGCCAGAACCGGGCAAGACGTCCAGCATCCGACCAGCGCTGCATCTCGGACAGCAAGGGTTCCCAAGTGGATTGATCCATCATCCCTTCGCCTTCCCGTTTTCGCCCATAAGACCCTGCAGAAGCCCGTTTATCCTGATTGCCGCCTGCTCAAGCGACCGTTCGTCATGTACAAAACGCCGGGCTGCTTGTCCAAGCACCAAAGCGTCCTGTGGATTGTCGAGAAGCGATCGAATGGCGTTGGCATAGGCTTCAATGTCGCCTTCTTCGACCAGAAGACCGGTCGTGCCGGACATGACGACTGCGGGGACGCCAGCTGTCGCCTGCGCAATAACGGGCAAACCGGCAGCTTGGGCTTCCAGATAGGCTATGCCATAGGCTTCTCCGACGCCGGGCCACACATAGATGCCGCCCGCTTGCAACAGGGCGGCGATTTCCGTTTCACTTTTCTGCCCGACCCATTCGATCCGATCCCCGAACGGGGAAAAAAGCGCTTGGACAGCCGCTTTTTCGGGGCCGTCGCCGATAATGCTCAAGGTCCAGTCCCGATCTTCCAATTGCGCCAGAGCCGATGCAAGCATGTCAAAACTTGCTAATTTATCGCCTTTTCGCATCATGGCGATGGTTACAAGCCGGGCGGAATCGCGGTTGGGAAGCTGTCGATAGGGTGCAACATCGATAAATGGCGGCAGAAGCGCAAGCGAAGCCTCGGGCATCAGCTTTGCAAGACCAGCCCGGTCGCGCGCGGTGAAGCAGAGGTTGAGGGCGGCTGTTGCAACCGCGTCCCGGACACTTTCCTGCTCGGCCTGCCAGCCATCAGCATCGCGCTTTCCGGCATACGACGCTTCAGCCGTCACATAGGGTATGTCCAGTTCCTTGCAAATAACTGGCCCAAGCAGATCGGGTGACTTGTAATAGACGTGATATGAAAACCAGAGGTCCGGCTTGGGCGTATTTTTCCAGCGTTGGCGAAGCCGCTGCAATTCATCCTCGGCTTCATTGCGCAATGCCGCGTAGGCATCAGGCGTTCTGTGAAAGCTTCTCAGATGCGAGACGACCTCCACTTCATGCCCGGCCATCTCCAGCGCCCGGATCAGCAAACGCGCCATCATCCGATCTCCTGAAGGCACAGGATGATCAGGGGACTTCAGCGGTGCATAAAAACATATCTTCATAGTTACCAATCGTAGCCAGAATCACGAGGGCACCTTGCAACCATTTGCCGGAGGCCGCCAGACACTATAGGCGGCAAAAGCGGATCGCCGATACTTGGACTTGCTTCGGAAAAGCGGAGAAGTTTTCGATGGCGCGAGGCGCATCAACAAGGGGCTGCGTCGTCAATGCTTTCCTCAAGTCGCTGAACTGGATTCACAAGGCTTCCCCCGGCGAAGTGGCCGATGCCGTGCCGGAGGAATATCTGCTAGGCGACCGCGCGCTTTACAAAACCGGATTCGAAAAATCCCGCGCCATGTCTTCCGAAAGGGGTCTTATTGCGGAAGACGAGTTCAAAAGCGTGCATGAACGGCTGAAAGCCCTCGATCCGCATCCGAAGAGAGCCATCGAGCATTTGTCGAAGCAGGACCGGTGGCGGCAGCTACCGTCCACCGTCCAGTTTTTGCAAGAACCACATACCCATCGCCAGACCGAGATTGCCGAGCTTGCGGCCTACAGGAAATCGCCAATGCCGGACGTTAGCAAAAACGTCCAGCTCGGCGTCATCGCCGCAGATTGCTTTGGCCATGATCTCGGCTACTATGTGAGAGGTGGCAATCCCGTGTCCCGAATAACCCTGTGCGTAGTACACATTAGGCTTAATCCGCCCGAGTTGCGGGATGCGATTGATCGAAACACCGTCCATCCCGTGCCAAGCAAACTCGATTTCGACATCGCGAAGCTGCGGCAAGGTTCTCTCGATGGCTGGGCGGATCGCTTCGACCAGATTTGCGGTATCCCGACCGCTATAGTTTGTGCCGCTGCCGAAGATCATCCGATTGTCCGCGGTCACCCGATAGTAATCAAGCACGAAGCGGGTGTCGTAGATTCCATAGCCCTTTGGGCTGATACTGCGCGCCAAGGCATCCGTCAGTGGAGCGGTGGCGATGATGTCAAGCGAGATTGGGAAGAGCATTCCAGACAACTTGCGCTGACCGAGTTTGTGATAGCTGTTTCCGGCAATCAATACGCTGTCGGCAGTAACGCGCCCTAGGGCAGTCTCCAGCACGGGACGCCGGCCGTAGATCAATTTCTCGACGCGAGTCTCGGTGAAGATATGTGCGCCGAGATTACGGGCGGCGTCGGCCTCGCCCAGGCAAAGGTTCAAGGAATGGACATGCATGTTGCGGCGGTTCACCAGTCCAGCGGGATAGATCTGGCTTCCGACATACTCCCGGAGCGCATCACCCCGCACAAGCTCGACCTGATCGCCCATGCCGTGCTGCTGGGCAGCACGCTCCATTTCCTCCAGCTCAGGAATGTGAGACATATTCCATGCCGCGTGGACGTGGCCATGTCTCAGGCTGCATTGTATTGCGTATTTTTCCACACGTTTCTGGATGATATCATGACCACGCCAGCGCAGGTTCCAGATATATTCCGCCGCTTCTTTACCAAGGGTCCGACGAAATTCCCGCTCCATGGCTCGATCGCCAGATAGCGAGCCGGTGATTTGCCCACCATTGCGCCCGGACGCGCCCCAACCAACGCGATTGGCTTCGAGCAGCGCCACACGCACACCACGCTCGGCAAGCTCCACAGCGCTGGCGACGCCTGTGAAGCCGCCGCCCACGATGGCGACATCAACGTCCAAGTCACCATCCAGGATTGGGAAAGGGTCAATTTCGTTGGCTGTCGCGGCGTAATAGCTGCGGGGATAGTTTTCCGTCATATTTTTTGATCCCGGCTCGAGATAGACGTTATGGCGACTGTCGATAGGTCTGGACTTCAAAATCGGTCACCCGATCAGCGAATACCCCCTGTTCCTGTCGCTTGCATGCGACGAACGCTTCGACGAATTCGGGATGCAGAATGGATTTGACCCTTGCGGAAGCCTCGAAAATATCGAGGGATTCTTTCCAGTCCCGCGCCAGGTTCGATAGATTGATATTGTGAGAATTTCCGGTGACCGGCCCAGGCGGCTGGACCTTACGCTGAAGCCCATCCAATGCCCCGCCCAGGATAGCGGCAAGGACGATATAGGGGTTGGCGTCTGCTCCCGCGACGCGATGTTCGATACGTCTTGCCGAGGGAGGACCCGCAGGGATGCGAAGAGCACTGGTGCGGTTCTCATAGCCCCAGGCGATCTTTGTGGGCGCCAGTCCTCCGGGACATAACCGCCTGTAGGAGTTCAGATGCGGCGCGAAAGCCAGAGTCATTTCGGCCATGCTGTCGAGCAGGCCGCCAACTGCATGGCGCAACGCGTCACCTCCCCGCGAACTCTGATCGTCAAAGATGTTATGTCCGTCTTGGTCCAGAATGGAGAAATGCACGTGCATGCCGCTTCCGGCATGTCCCCGGAGTGGTTTGGCCATGAAGCTGGTGACATAGCCATGAGAACGGCCGACGTTACGAATAATCTGCTTGAAAAGCACCGCATCGTCGGCGGCTTTCAGAGCATCAGCCTGATGCAGAAGGTTGAACTCGAATTGCCTTGGCGCGCCCTCAGACGTGGCGGCTTCGACCTGTATGTTACACGCGGCCGCGTGAGCGTATATTTTCTCTAGAACTGCCGAGGCCTGGACAAGCTCAGCCACCGAATAGATATTGTCAAACGCCGGAGGCACAGCGTCATATATGACTTCCATTGACCCTTTCGGTTGGTCATCGAAAAAGTAGAATTCGATTTCGGTTGCTACAACGGGACGCAAACCAAGCACATCATAGCGCTTCAGTACTTCGGCCAACAAATGTCGCGCGTCCGCGAAGTAAGGACTGCCATCCTCCTTACTCATCCACAAATGGAGCAGTGGCTGATCGCCGTTCTCTGCCCATCCCAGATCACACAGACCGCGACCTGTCGGATGGCATATGCCGTCCAGATCCCCTTTCTCCAACGTGAGATGCGTACCAACAACGTCTGTGCCCCAGATGTCTACCCCCACAGATGACATCGGCATTCGCGTGCCGCTGCGAAGTGTGCCCTCGAGCTTGCGCCAAGGGAGACGCTTGCCGCGAAGAATGCCGTTCATATCAACTATCGCCGCGTAGAAAGCACGTGGCGGCTCGGTGGTCACGGCAACCGTCGCACCACTCATGATCGCGGGCTGATTCATACTTCTCTCCGACATGGAATTCCAAATACAAGTCTCTCCAACGAGAGACGCTTCCGTTTCTCCGCTCACACTTCTGCTCAAAATCGCTTCTGGCAATCCCTGCCCGGACTGATCTGGGATCGGACGGGTGGCGAGGCATGGATTTTTGATCCCGGTATTACGCGGATCAGAGATCATGTAGTCGTAGCTGTGGGACAGAGCGTTTGAATACGCGAGTTAGATAGAGCAGGTAAAGGAAGCCCGTTCCCAACCAAATCAAGCCCACATCAAATGTGTTGGCCGACAGATTGGCCCACAGCCATAGTGTTAGCAGAAAGCCGATACCTGGTAGCACTCCATAGCGAATTGCATCCCACCCTTGGCGTCTGTTCCCATCCAGAAAGCCGGTCTTGATTACCGCAAGATTGACGAACGAAAACCCTGCCAAAGCACCAAAGCTGATCATGCTGGCAGCCTGTTCGAGTTCGATGGTCAGGGCCAAGAGCGATGTGGTCGCTACGACCAGTATCGCGCAGACAGGCGTACCAAACTTGCGGCTAACGGCGCCAAACACGTTTTGCGGGAGTACTCGATCACGCCCCATCGCATAAAGAATACGGGACACGCTGGCTTGTGCAGCCATGGCCGAAGCGAATGTGCCCGACATATAGGCGGCTGTGAAGAAACTGACCAGGAACGCCCCGCCAGCTTTGCTCATTACGTCCCGCGAGGCCGAGTCCGGGTCGGGGAACGAGCGCCAATCGGGATAAATCATGTGCCCGGTCCAGGATGCTATAATAAACAATAACCCGCCTATGAGCGTGCATAGCATGATGGCGCGAGGAATGGTGCGGCGCGGCTCGCGCGCCTCCTCCGAGAGCGTAGAGACCGCGTCAAAGCCTAGAAACGAAAGGCACAGGATCGCCGAGCCTGCCACGATCGTCCCAAGCTTCATGTCCGAGCTATAGAATGGCGCAAGGATCGAAGTCGTGCCATATCGCCCGAAAGATGTCAGGAAAAGTGTAAGGAATACGGTCAGAAAGATAAGCTGAAAGGCAATGATGAGGAAATTCATTCCCGACACGATCTTGATACCGAGAATATTCAGACTGGTCACGAGCAGGATCGCGCCAATAACCCACAAATGTGGAGATATGGCAGGAAAATATTGCGACATATATATGCCGATTAAAATAAAGTTGAGCATCGGCAGAAAGATGTAATCCAGCAACAAGGCCCACCCAACCATGAAGCCTATGTGGCCACCAAACGCTTTTCTTGCATAACTATAGGCCGATCCGGCTACAGGGTACGCCTCCACCATTCGGCCATAACTGTAGGCCGTGAAGAACATGGTCATCAGGGTGAGCGCATAGGCAGTTGGCAGATGTCCCTCCGTGACGGTAGTTACAATGCCGTACGTGTCGAAAACGGCAAGCGGCACCATGTATGCCAAGCCAAACGCGATAAGGGCCGGCATTCCCAGGACCCGCCGCAATGCTGGCCGATTGCCAGTGTTTCCGATACCGGAACCGATCTCCTCGGGGGTATATGGGGCATCCTGTAATGGATTGTCGCCATTTATTTCGCGATTCATAGTTTCCTCCCTATTTCGCGATGCGTTATGTTTTCGACGATGGCCCGTTGGAAATGCCCCCTTCTCCGATCTAGATTGATTTCGAATGCAACTATGCTGCGAAGCAACGAATGATTATTGATAAAATGTACTTAGGATTACCAAAAAATAATTTGCCGATGAACCACCTTCTCAAAATATTATATAGTTAATATTAAAGCATAGGCCGATTATTTTTAATTGAAATCAAAATAAGCTTTGACATTTAGTATACCCGCGTTCCGCAGTGGATCGAGAGGTGCTACTGTGGCACGACAATTTTTGCGCGAAGCGGCAACCATGCGCAATTCGCAAAAAATTGCCGACGCTTTGTTTGATACTGGAAGGATTGGCGCAACAATCTTGGTGGATGGCAGATCACGATTGTAGATCCCCATAAAGTGCGAGGCTTGTCCTGTCCGCGCAGCCAGTCAAGATAGGTCGACACTAAGGATGGAATCTGGATGCGGGTGGCCGGCATCCCCCAGCTGTTCTCGCGAAGGCATCTCGACGCCAGCTTGCTGGTCCTTCTGGCAGCTGGAGTTGGACATTGGTTCTACAGATTAGAGCCGCTAGGAAAATGTACAGCGCCCAGTCGGATCGGCGCACCTGCTTCACATTTTTGACATGGCAAGCGGCCCCGGTTTCAGTCCGGACCGCCTTATATTTAGGCTTCAAAAAGTTCACATCAGCCTTATGTCGCAAGTCAAAGCTTGACGGCATTCCCCTGTACCCGCAACTGGAGATTGCGGCAGGCGGCAATAAATTCCGAGGCTACTTTTATTGTCAACGGGATCAGTCTCTCATCCATATCAGTTTCAATATCCGTCGTTGCAGCAATGGCATCGCGCCGGCGGTAAATCCGATACACTTACAATGGGCAAAGGCGTCGGCAAGCCGAGGCGCGTGCTACTGGTGACGAGAGCGGGCTTGCAAAACCATATGCATGATCCCGCTTGGGGGCAACTCAGCGCACCTTTCGCGAGCCCGTAAATCTGCCTTCGTTGCCCGAGGTCCGGCAATAGGCTCCCGCTTCTGCGAGTTCTGAGAGCTAATGACCAAGGTCACACTTGGCCTTGACCAGAAAGATTGCGGCAGCAAGATTGCAACATCTTGCTGCCATTCATCCAACTCAGGCTTCTGGTGAGTAACCGAAGGTCACAGCCGGGTTTTCGGCTGTTTCCACCCAGATACTCTTTGCCTGCGTATAGGCCATCAAAGCATCCTTACCGCTCGAGCGACCGTAGCCGCTGCGTCCGAAACCGCCGAACGGTGACATAACCGAAATGGTCTTATACCCATTGATCCAGAAGGTTCCGGCCCGCACGCTGGCCGCAACACGGTGAGCCCGCGCAACATTCTCTGTCCAGACAGCACCGGCCAGTCCGTAAGCATTGTCGTTGGCAAGTGCAATTGCTTCGGCTTCGTCATCGAAAGGCATGACAGCCACGACCGGGCCAAACACTTCCTCCCTGGCAATCGTCATTGCGGGATCCACACGATCGAGGATTGTCGGAGCGTAATAGTAACCTCCAGTTTCCCGCAAAGCTTCCGGCTTTCCGCCTCCCGCCGCGAGCACCGCACCATCCGTCACGCCGTCGCGCACCATCTGGTCGATCTTCGACCATTGCCGTGCATTGTTGATCGGTCCGATATGCGAATTGTCGTCATAGGGATCGCCCACAACGATACGGCTTGCAGCATCGGCGTAACGCTCCACGAACTCCTGATGAATGGAGCGGTGAACCAGCAGACGCGAACCTGAGACGCAGCTCTGCCCCGCTCCGCTGAAGATCGCCGATTGCGCGCCCATCAATGCACGGTCCATATTGGCATCAGGGAAGACAATATTGCCGGATTTTCCGCCCAATTCGAGAATGCACGGAACAACGTTCTTCGCGGCTGTCGCCGCGATCGCAGAACCGGCCTGCGCCGAACCGACGAAAACGACGAGACCGGTGCGCGGATGAGAAACCGCAGCCTGCCCGGCAGTCGGCCCCCGCCCGGCGATTACATTCACCAGACCACGCGGCGCACCGCCCAGTTCGCACATCAAGCCGAGAATAAGCGTGGAGAGCGGCGTCAGCTCGGATGGCTTGATGACAACGCCATTGCCTGCGCAGATTGCCGGTGCGATCTGCCATCCTCCGGTAAACAGAGGCGCATTCCACGGCGTGATCTGCGTGACGACGCCAATGGGCTCATGGCGCGTATAATTGAGATGGCTGCTCGGCACCGGAATCACATCGCCATAGAGCTTGTCGCACCAGCCAGCGTAATATTCGAACATCTCGGCAACGCGCACGGCTTCGCCACGAATGTCGCGGATAGGACGCCCGGCAGAACGGCTTTCGATTTCGGCGATCAAAGGAGCGTGTTCGCGAATGCGCCGGGCGATCTCATTCATCACGCGACCCCGTGCCGACGCCGTCAGGGCCATCCATTCCTTTTGCGCGCGGGCGGCGCTATCCATCGCCGCATCGATAATCGACTGATCGGCATCCTTGAAGGAAGCGAATACCTTGCCGGTTGCCGGATCGGTCAGCTTCTGTTCGTCACCGCTTCCGACGACGATTTCACCATTCACGAAACTGCCGATCTCACTCTTCGGAAAGAAGCTCTGAAAAATTTCGGCAATGCGCGCGGCCTGTGCTTGGGGGTCAATTGGGTGCGTCATTATTCTGGCCTTTACTTCGATGAGACGGGTTGGAAAGCGCCCATGCGGGTGAAGTCGTCGCGGTCTTCAAGATGGCCCGAGCCAGCCCAGAGCTTCGCCACAACGGATGTCAGAGGGATGTCTGCGCCGGTGCGTTCGGCCAGTTCTTGCGCCAAGCGCACATCCTTGCGCATCAAGCCCATCGTGAAACCACTGTCGAAACGGTCGTTCATTATCCAGGTCGGAAAGTGAACCTCGCTGATCATGGATTTTCCTGACGCCGCATTCAGAACACGAAGGGCGGATTCAGGGCTTATTCCGGCGGCAAGCGCCAGTTTCAGGCCCTCGCTGGTTGTCACCATATGAGCTGCGGCAAGCAGATTGTTGACGAGCTTTGCAACATTGCCTGCACCGCTCGGTCCCACATGCAATGCCTTGGCCGCCATGGCTTCGATAACGGGTTGGGCGAGCGACAGATCCGCATCGCTGCCACCGATCATCATTGTCAGTTGGCCCGACGCAGCACCGGCCGGGCCGCCGCTCACGGGATGGCTGGAACCGTGGGCGCCAAGGTGCCGCTTCCCGGCCAGGTTGTGAAATTCAGCGACGAACTTATGCAGATCAATGGCGGAGAGTCCTATATTCTCGCCTACCTGCCGGACGAATATCTGTTCAACGTCCGCAAGGGCATGACCGTGAATGTTTCCGGGGGAGCGCAGTCTGCCAAGGGTAAAATCGAAACTATATTGACCGTTGCCGATGCCCTGCCCGCGGAGTTCCAGAACATGTTCCGTCCGCGTGACCGGTCCCGGCTGATCCGCATCGCGCTTGAGAATGAAAATCCCTTCGCAGTATCCCAGAAGGTAACGATTTCCGGCTGCGCTTTCGGATATTGCTGGGCCAAATAGCGGTTACAAACTGCCGCTTTCCATAGCAACTGTGCCGACGCGACGGGTTCGTTTGCCCAGGCACGGTTGCCAGGAGGTACTGTTTGACAGCTTGACTTGATCGTTTCTGCGCAATCAGGAACCTGCTTGCCTCTATTACGAAAAGTTATTATTTCAGATCGTCCCAGAGCGGTTCTTTTAACGGAATCGACAGAACCGCTCCAACTGTTTGTTTTGGCGCATTTTCCAACGCAAAGCCGTTTCACACTTTTGCTGGAAATGCTCTCGTTTCAATGAAAGCCGCGTGAACTTTGCCGGAACAGAATTCGAGAATGGAGACGCAGCCGGCGGTCATTCAGGTCAACGATTTATTCGTCGACTATGACGGTTCGCCTGCGCTGACATCCGTTGACGTTTCAGTCAGCGCCGGTCGGATAACTGCGATATGCGGCGCCAACGGTTCGGGCAAAAGCACATTGTTGCGCTGCATGGCGCGCCTGCAAAAGCCTTCGCGCGGCGTAGTGCTTTTTGAGGGGCACGACATAAGCCGCATGCGCCGCAACGAACTCGCCAGAAAGGTCGCGGTGCTGGGGCAGATGCCCGAAGTTCCTGCGGGCCTTACGGTCGAGGAGCTCGTTGAAAATGGCCGCCATCCCCACCGGGGATTGCTCTCGCGTCTGGGGCAGGCGGATCGGGCCATAATCGCGCAGTCGATTGCACAGGTCGGTCTGGAGAACCTTCGGCACCGACAGGTCGCTTCACTGTCGGGCGGTGAGCGGCAGCGAGCCTGGGTGGCCCTTGCGCTCGCGCAGAACCCTTCGGTGCTCTTCCTTGACGAGCCGACGAACTTTCTCGATATCCGCCATCAGTCCGAGCTGCTCACACTTCTGAAAAAGCTGAACAAAGAGCGCAACCTCACCATCATTGCCGTACTCCACGATCTCAATCAGGTAATGGAACTGGCGGACGATGTCATTTTGATGCGCAAGGGCCAGCTTATGGCCTCGGGCACCCCGCAAAACGTTCTGACGAAACAGCATCTCAAGCAAGCCTTCGAGTTCGACATGGACGTTATCGCTCATCCGGTCCTGCCGATCTCCTTCTGCCTGCCGCGCTGGATTGTCGATGATCACGATCAGGCCGCGCGATGACGCCACGGCATGCCGTCGCGGAAGCCGCGAAGCCAAGGATCCATGTTTTCAGCCTTTTCATACTGGCGACAGTGCTCCTGCTGGGGCTGATTATCGCCGAACTTGTCATCGGCAGCGGTAACGTCGCGCTCTCCGATGTTTTGCAGGCGCCATCGCGGCCGCAATCGCTGGCGCAAATCATCATCGAAACCATCCGCCTGCCGAGGGCTCTTGCCGCCGTTCTGGTCGGCACCGCACTCGCGGCAGCAGGTACGGTCATGCAGACGGTGTTGCGGAATCCTCTTGCCGCACCTGACATCCTGGCTGTGACCAGCGGTGCGCAACTGGCTCTCATCATTGCAAGCCTGTTGCTTCCATTCGCTTTTCCGGGTTTTCTCGCGACCATCCTCGGTGGAGCCATCGGCGGCGGTCTCTGTCTTCTGGTGGGTGGCGGATTGCGTGCGCATCCGGTCCGGCTTGCGCTCGCTGGGGTAGCTATCTCCCTCGCCTTCTCAGCGCTGTCATCCGCGATTGTTCTTATGGCCGACGATCGGGCATCGGGCGTTCTTCTATGGTCGTCAGGTCTTCTGGAGCAATCCGGCTGGACCAAGGTTGCTTCACTGGCGCCCGCAATATTGGGCGGAATATTGCTGCTTGCCCTTTTGGGACGGCAGTTCGATGTGATGGCGCTCGGCAATGATATGGCCTCGGGCCTCGGATTGGGGAAAGCGCCCGCCGTCATCGGTTTGCTGGCTACGGTTGTTCTTTCCGGAGCGGCGGTTTCCATTGCGGGGCCGATTGGCTTCATTGGCCTTGCGGTCCCGAATTTCCTGCGGGCCGTGGGTTTCCACAAACACGGTATGCTGCTGCCCGCCGCTGGCCTTTTGGGGGCAATCGCACTTCTCGCAGCCGATGTTTCAGCGCAACTGTTGAGCAACAATGGCACGATCATCCCAACCGGCGTTCTTGCCGCCTGTTTCGCGGCCCCTGTCCTCATTCTGGTTCTGCGCAGGATCAAGGGGGAGATGCGCACGCGCGCAAACGTCGTTTCGGAAAAGGTTCTGTTTCAGCGGAAAACTGTGCTTTATTCCGCTCTCGTCGGTATGATGCTGGCGGCTTTCCTGCTTGGCCTGCTCTTCGGCGATGGAGTTGCCGGTTGGCAAACCGATTGGAACACTGTCTCCGCACTGCGCATGCCCCGCGTGTTGATTGCCATGGGAGCGGGAGCGTTGCTGGCATGCGCTGGCCTGCTGCTTCAGCTCGTCACACGCAATCCGCTTTCAGGTCCGGAAACTCTGGGCTTGTCGCAAGGGGCAGCGCTTGCCGGACTTGCCGGCCTTTTGATCGGTGTCGTGCCCGGCAGCCCGCTATTCGCGCTTCTCGCGGTGCTTGGGGCAGGTCTGGTCGTCTTGTGCATTTCCCTCCTTTCGGCCCGCATGTCGCCGGAGCGCACGGCGCTGACCGGCATCGCGGTTGCCGCCAGTCTCTCCGCCGTCAGCACCATCATTGTCATTGAAGCCAAATTACAGGTCGCGGAAGCGCTTTCCTGGCTGGCAGGGTCCACGCATGGGCGAAACTGGCAGGATGTGGCGGCGCTCGCACCCTGGCTCGTCCTCATTCCGTTGATGATGGTGCTGGCAAGGCGGTTCGATATTCTGGCGATGGGGCGGGACGAGGCGGAATCCATCGGTCTCAATACAATGTCCGCCCGCCTCTGGACGATGCTTTTGGCCTCGCTGGCGGTGGCCGGTGCCGTGGCGACGGTCGGTGCAATAGGCTTCGTGGGGTTGATCGCGCCGCATGCTGCCCGTTTGTGCGCTGGCGCGCGCTATCGCGAGCTCGTGCCGGTTACAGCCCTTATGGGAGCCATTCTCACCGCCTTCGCGGATATGTTCGGAAGGACGCTTATCGCACCGCAGGAAATTCCGGCAGGGATCGTTACCGCCTTCATCGGCGCGCCTTTGTTCATTCTATTGATGCGCCGTCAATCGCGTTGACCGCCCTTCAGATGGGCAAAGCGCTTTCCACACGGTCAAGCAGACGCAACATCGACCGTGTGGAACCGAAGGGCCAGATATCGGGGCCGACAGCGTGCACCTGATTGCTCGCAACCATCGGCAGGACCGGCCAGAGGGCACTTTCCGTCAACTCGCGCGGCGGCTCATCGCCAAGAAGGCAGAGATGCGTATCGGCGCCCAGCGTGGCGAGATCTTCGAGCCCCAATGTCGTAAAGCCGAAGGATTGGCTACCCAGATCGACAGCCGGTGAAAATCCGGCTTTCACCAGCGTCATCATCACAGCGGAATTGGTTGTGAAGACGCGCAGACGGGCAACGCCCGGCAATGGCTGCGCGATGACGATCCTCGTTTCCTGCGGCGAGCGCTTCGCCCTCGCAGCGGAAAGACGGTCTTCAAAAGAGACCCATTCCTTGCGCGCTTCCGCTTCCCGCCCGACCGCCTTGCCAGCGGTCGATAGCCCGGCTTCCATGTTGCTGTAAAAATCCGACTTCTCGGAACCCGTATCGATCAGCAAGGTTGGCGAAATTTCGTTCAGGCGAGCCGCAATGGCGCCATGGCGCAGCGCGGACGTGATAATAAGATCGGGCTTCAGCCGCATCAGGGCTTCAAGGCTTGGCTGCTGACGTCCGCCGACATCGACCGCTTTGGAAAGCTTACCGTTCTCGATGTTCACCCATTGGCGGTATCCCGCCAGATCGGCAATACCGACCGGGACAATATCGAGCGAGAGAAGAATCTCGGTCGCAGCCCATTCGAGCGTTACAATTTTCAACGGCTCTGCACGGGCGACAGAAGTGAGGGCAGCCATGGCGGCCCCCACAAGAATATCACGCCGCGAAAAAACTGTTACCATCGAACGCTCGTCGTCGCCACGATGGAACGACCCTGGCCATAATAGCACTGGCTTGTGGAATTGCAGCCAGCCACATATTTCTTGTCGCCGAGATTATAGGCGTTGACCTGCAGGCGATAGTTGCCGAAGTCGTAGCGCAGAAACGCATCGACCAGCGTATAGGACGGCACATAGAAGGTGTTGAGCGTGTCGCCCGCCGTCTTTCCGATGCGGCGCACGCCGCCTCCGACGACAAGGTTTCCTTCGATATTGCCCGGCAGCGGCATGTCGTAGCTCAGGAACAGGGATTGCTGGTTCTTCGGCACGGTATAAGGCAATTTGCCGATCTGGGCAGGATTCTGGCTTTCGCTGACTTCCGGGTCCTGGAAGCTCAATGCGCCGGTGACGTTGAGCCTGTTCCAAAGACGTGCGGTTCCCTCGAGCTCGACCCCGCGAACCCGCACCTCGTCGGTCTGATAATAAACGCCGGAGATGCGGTTCACGACATTTTGCTGCTCCGCTTCGAAAGCCGAAAGCGTGACAGTGTAATCCTCTCCCTCCGGTGCATATTTCAAACCCACTTCCTTCAGGGTGCCGGTCGTGGGTTTGAGCGGCGTATCGGCGAGCGTCAATGTCGGCAGGAAGGAAGTCGAGTACAGGGCATATGGCACGAAGCCTGAATCGAACAGATATGCCACGCCGACGCGGCCGGTGAACTTGTCGGGGTCCTGTTCGTAATCCGTGGTCTTCCCCGATGAAAGTGCGGTCTGCTCGGAACGGATGCTGACGAAATCCTTGCGGCCGCCCAGCGTGACGCGAAGCTTGCCCGCTTCGATCTGGTCCTGGACATAAAGGCCGGTCTGGTACTGTTTCTGCAAAAGCCGTGTCGTCGGAGACAGCTCGGCGAGAGGCTGGTCGTAGGTCGGATTGAAAAGATCCTGCGACGGGCCGCTTGCCGAAGCGGTATAATTATCGAGGCGTTGCCATTGCTGGTCGACGCCCACAAGCAGCGTGTGCGCCAACGGCCCCGTATCGAAACGCGACTCCAGTTGCGTATCGAAGGCTATCGCATCAAGTTCGGGCTGGGCCAGATAGTTGGTTCGCGGGATCGTATGACCATCCCAGCCCTTGGTCGGAATGACACCGGTGAACAGATTGCGGTAATCCGTCTTCATATGCGAATAGCGAAAATTCTGGCGCACGGTGAACGTGTCGTTGAAGCGGTGTTCGAAATCATAGCCCACATAACCGATCTCTTTCTTGTAGATCGCATTGCGCGGGTCGCCATCGGAAAAGTCGCGTGAGATCGTCTGCCCAGTCGGGTTTGGCAATACGCTGCCATAGGCCGGGATGATGACGCCAGCCTGCCCCATATTGTCCTTCAGGTAGCCGCCGGAAACCACAAGGCTGGTATCCGCATCGGGCCGCCAGGCAAAACTGGGATTGATCGCAATGCGATCGTTCTTGCCCAGATCGTAAGACGTGTTGCTATCGCGGAAAATTCCGTTCAGGCGATAGGTGAAGCGGGGATCGTTGTTGATCGGCCCTGTAATATCGACACCGAATTCCTTGCGTTCAAAGCTTCCGCCGCGCAGATAAATTTCCCGCGAAGCTTCGGCCTGCGGCTGCTTGCCGACCATATTGACGATGCCGCCGACATTGCTCTGGCCAAACAGGGCGGAACTCGGGCCGCGCAGGATTTCCACGCTTTCCAGAGAATAGGGTTCGACAACAAAGCCCGAATAGCCGCCGGATTGGCTGGCAATCTGGGGAATGCGCAGGCCATCCAGATAAAGGTCAGCCGGAAAGCCGCGCACGGTAAAATAGTCAGAACGAACATCGGCACCATAACGCTGTGCATTCACATTGGCGCTATAGAGCATCGCTTCGCTGACCGACTGCACCGCGCGGTCATTCATATTGTCACGCGTGACGACCGAAATAGACTGCGGCGTTTCGCGGATTGGCACGTCACTTTTGGTTGCGGCACGGCTGTACTCGGCAATGTAACCTTCCACAGGCGCACGCGGGCCTTTCCCACCCGACGTCTGTATCTCAATCGTGTCGAGCTTGAGGATTCCAGCCTCTTGCGCTGCTGATGGCGCCGCGATTGCGATGGAAGCCGCGCCACCAAGAATTGCGGTTTCCAGCAGACATTTGACGCTCGTCCGTCGCGACTTCTTTGTGCCCTGTTTGCGCGCAGCACCACTCGTATTCAATTCGGCTCTCCTTGCCGACCGGCAAGCGGGCGGCACGTTACCCCGCTGGCTGATCATGGCTGCGGGCTATGCAATGATTTTGGCGTTGCGCAAATTTGAATTTCAGAATAATTCTAATTTGTGCTTATCAATGAACGCGTTACGCGGCTGAATATATTTCAGCAACCTTGATGGAGTCAGGCCAAACTCCGTTGCAATCGGGTCAAAATTCTGCAATTTCCGTCAAATATGACAATTTCAGTCAAATTGGGCCAAACGGAAATTTGCATGCGACCGAAACACGCCATCGACTATCAGAATTTACCGCGGCCTTTGGCAGTCATGCGGCGTGAATACAAAACCGGCATGAATTTTGGCTGGCATAGTCATCGGCGCGGACAATTGCTCTACGGGAATACCGGTTACATGACGGCGCTGACCGAAGAGGGCGCTTTCATGCTCCCCACAGGTTACGCCGTGTTATTGGGACCGGATCTGCCCCATGCGGTGGAAACGTTCGGTGAAACGGAAATGTACTCGGTCTATGTGGAAGAGAACATTTCGCGGGATTTGTGGGAAGAAACGCGCGTCCTCAAAGTCTCCGCATTGCTCGACGCCAGCATTCAGGCGCTTGCGAATGAGCCCGTGCTTTATGACGAAAACGGACGCGGTCGGCATCTTTCCGCTCTCATTCTGGACGAAATCCGCTGTGCGGACAGACAACCGCTGACAGTACCGCTTCCAGCAGAAAAACAGCTGCGAAAACTGTGCCGGAATCTACTGGATGATCCGGGCCTGGACCTTACCATCGATGATTGGGCCGAACAGGTGGGTATGAGTCGGCGGACGATGACACGCAAATTTCGGCAGGAAACAGGCATGAGCTTTATCGAATGGCGTCAGCGCCTGCGCGCTTCCCACGCCATGCGCCGACAGGCTGAAGGGGTCCCATTGGCCGTGGCGAGCGTGGAAGCGGGCTATCAAAGCGTTTCAACGCTGCGCAAAGTCATGAAAAACCTCAGTCTGGCATGACAGCTCCACGTTCATCGAATACCCACAAAGGCTGGCTCATTTTCAGGGTAAGATCATTCTCTTGTCTCTGCGGTAGTATTGTCGCCAGGGGACCAACTACCGCGACCTTGAGCAAATGATGGGCGAGCCGGGTGTGCCTGTTGATCATTCTTCAACTTAACCGGCGATCTTCGCGGTAAGGCAAATTACGAAGTTGCGAGGCGCGGTTTTGATGAAAACTGAAGCAATTTCCTTCGGAGCATCGGATTAAGTCTCTTTTCGACACTTCCATGGAATACGACCGAAAAAGAAATCAAAGCGACCATTGTCAATGCAAGCGCACTTAACGGTGAAACGTAATCGAGTAGTTTTGCAATCGCGATATAACCGACGTTCTGGTGCAGCAGATAAAGTGAGTAGGTTGCGCCACCTAGAATACTAATAATGTTAAAGTATCGCTCGTTAATTTTTAAATGGAGCATCAATAAGAATATAGCTATCGAACAAAGAATGATTGCAGCGATTACCACAGAAGAAAACGTGGTCGAGTAAGCGGCTTCAGCCCATTCTATACCTGCAGTTGCTGTATATATCGAATAACAAGCAGCGCTAATGAATAGAACACACGCATAGTATGAAAACTGTTTGTGGAGGCGATTCAGGACGATTCCCATCGCAAAGAAGCCGCTGTGTTCTGTAATGAAGAGGTTCTGAAGATGTTCGGAGCCGATATAAAACTCATTTGTCAATGAAAAGGCCAGCCAGATCGGAATAATCCTAAGGATATTCTGGAATTGACCGAGGGCTAAAATTATAAATATCCAACCATAAAAGATGACCTCGAGGACAATTGACCAGTATGCGCCATCAACGAATGGCTCGCCAAGCAATTTGGAAAAGATGATTGTGTTGGCCAGATACTGGCGCATGCTGACATGAAATAACGGATTTGACGAAAGCCATATTGTAGCGGCGGTCAAGGTCATCATCATTAAGAAAGTAGGGTAGATGCGCGTGAATCTCGCGATCATGAACGACCAGGGCCTTTGGCCTTCGGCGGAGTAAGCAATTACATACCCACTGATAATGAAGAAAACGCTGACCCCCAATGACCCATAGCTCGCTATGGCTTTCATTGTTTCGGGGATATTGATTGCTGGCAATTCACCAGCGGCTTCACCGCGAAACGCGAAATGGTAGCACATGACGGCAAGCGCAGAAATGATGCGCAATATGTCGAGACCGTAGATGTGGCTGTGATGCGCGGAGCTCTTCATGGAATTAACCCGAAAGGTATGCGTTGAACTTTGCAGCGGGATGTCGCGCCTGTCAGGTTGAGTTCGCCCCAATCATGCTGCTGTCTGAAGCTGCACATCAGCAAAACCAAATGTTCTCAGATAATTGCATTTGGTGATCGCTGAAATAACCAGTTCTTGTTGGCGTCCTGTAAAAACGAAAGTTTTCTGGCTGGAGACATCCCACCGGCGCACCCAATCAAGATCAAACAGCCTGCAGCTGACGCAATCATCCTTCGAGCGCGTTTCGATCCGATTGGATCAGATCGGCGCTCTAACTGTTTATTTTACCGCGCATTTTTTCCGAAAACCGTTTCACACTTTTCGGAATGCGCTCTAAATTTTTAGTAAAAGCCATTTGCCACCCCAGATTACATAGCATTGTTGAATAACCGTTTTTGGATATGTGGCAAGCGAATAATTATAAGATGGATTGGGCCAATTGGCCCGGTTGCAAAAATTCCAATTGGCTGAGGAGAAGCCTTCCCACGCCTGGGTCACGCGGCTCTGGCGCCGAGATTCTGCTCGAGCATTGCCACAACCTCGGTGAGCGAGGTGTGTCCGTTGATCCTTCGACGAACTGTCGCTGGGTCAAAGATTCGCGCCGGAGACCGAAAAGCGATTGCGCTGTCACTGGCGCCGATCCGCCAATATTTCCAGAACAAGAAGCATCAGGCCGAAGGGCCTGATGTATGTGGTTTCAACAAAGATAAGGAAGCTTCACTCGAAATCCATCGGCAGCACATCGGCCGGGATGTTCTGATAGCTGACGGGGCGCAGAAAGCGGCGGATGGACATGGTTCCAACGCTGGTTGCGCCGAAATTGGTGCTGGCCGGATAAGGCCCGCCATGAACCATCGAATCGACCACCTCCACCCCGGTCGGGAAGCCGTTGGCCAAAACGCGTCCAGCCTTGCGTTCCAGAACCGGCAGGAGCTTGCGGGCTGAAGCGGCATCATCCTTGTCCATATGCAAGGTTGCCGTCAGCTGGCCTTCAAATCCCTTGGCCAGATCCACCATGTCGTCGACCGACTTGACGCGAACGACAACCCCGAGCGGGCCGAACACTTCTTCGCCGATCGTGTGATCGCCAAGAAAGGCTTCGCCGGTTGTCTCATAGAGATTGGGCGAAGCTTCGCGACCCTTGCTTTCGTTCGCCAGCACGGGTTTGACGGAGTTGCGGCTGTCGAAATGCGCCTTGCCGCCCCGATAGGCCTTGGCAATGCCGTCGGTCAGCATGACCTGCGGAGCGACCTTTTCCAAAGCGCTGCGGGTGGACTGCACAAAGCTGTCGGCGTCCGATCCGTCGATAACCACGGCAATTCCCGGATTGGTGCAGAACTGACCGGCACCCATGGTCAAGGACGCGGCCCAGCCTTCGCCGAGCGACGAGGCGCGTGTTTTCAAGGCTTCCGGCAGCAGGAACATCGGATTGACGGAGCCAAGTTCTCCGAAGAACGGGATCGGTTCCGGGCGCTGTGCGCACAGGTTGAACAGGGCGCGACCGCCTGCCAGCGAACCCGTGAAGCCGACGGCCTTGATCAGCGGATGCGTGACCAGCGCTTCGCCGACTTTGCGGTCGCCACCCTGGATGAGGCTGAACACGCCCTTCGGCATCCCGGTCCGGGCAATAGCGGCATGAATGGCGTCAGCGACGATTTCGCCGGTGCCGGGATGGGCGGAGTGGCCCTTAACCACAACCGGGCAGCCTGCAGCAAGGGCAGCTGCCGTGTCGCCGCCAGCGGTCGAGAAAGCGAGTGGAAAATTGGAGGCCCCGAAAACGGCAACCGGGCCAATCGGACGCTGCATCAGCCGGATTTCCGGACGCGGCGCTGGCTTCCGATCCGGCAGGGCCTCGTCAATGCGACGATCCAAATAGTCACCCTTGCGGATATGGCTGGCAAAAAGGCGGAGCTGGCCGGTGGTGCGTCCACGCTCGCCTTCAAGTCGGCCTGCCGGCAGGCCGGTTTCCTGCGTGCCGATTTCCGTGATGGCGGCAGCGCGTGCTTCGATTTCGTCGGCGATGGCTTCAAGGAATTGAGCGCGTTCTTCGCGGCTCGTATAGCCATAAGTCCAGAAAGCATCTTCCGCCGCTTCGCAGGCGCGCGCCACCAGAGCGGGCGTCCCGACAGCAAATGCATAGGATGGACCGCTCGCAGGTGTCGAGGCAAATGTCGCCTCCCCTACCACCCATTCACCAGCGATCAGATGGCATCCGTGGGGCTTAAAAATCATTGTCATTTCCATTTCTGGTCTATTCACAAATGCATAATATGTATTTGGTGATAGACGTCAATACATCATATGACTCTCACATGCGGTCTTGTTCTACGCAATCAGAATTGCTACACGATTGAAGCACAACCAAGGAAAGCTTGCGGTGACGAACAAAGACAAGGACACATCCCGCTCAACTGGCAATCTTGTCGCCAAGGTGAGTGAACAGCTGCGGCGATCCATACAGTCAGGCGAAATAACGCCCGGAACGAAGTTGCCGAGCGAAGCACGGCTTACTGAATCTTTTGGCGTCAGCCGCACCGTCATTCGCGAAGCAATCGCCGCGTTGCGGGCTGACCGGCTGGTGGAAGCAAGACAAGGCGCGGGCGTCTTTGTACTCGAACCCCAGCCTCCAGAAACAGCTCCCTTCCAAAACCTAGATTATCAGCGCATTTCTTCCGTCATAGAACTGCTGGAACTGCGAACCGGCGTGGAAGTTGAAGCTGCGGGACTTGCCGCCTTGCGTCGTTCGCCGCAACAGGAAGAAGCCATCATCAATTGTCACAAGCAGGTTCTGGCCTGCCTCGAATCCGGTCAACCCACGAGCGAGGCAGATTTTGCCCTGCATCTTGCCATTGCCGACGCCGCCAACAATCCGCGCTTCCGCGAGTTCCTGGCAATGATCGGCAGCGGTGTCATTCCCCGCGCCGCGCTTCAGACCGGTACAGATACCAGTCCCGGTGATTATATCGCCCATTTGCACTGGGAACACGCGCAGATCATAGAAGCCATATTCAACGGCGACGAAAACGGTGCGCGCGAGGCGATGCGCCGCCATTTGAAGGGGAGCCAGACCCGCTATCGCGCCATTCTGCAGAGAACACATGATAACTTATAATATAAGTTATTGACACTTATCATCTGACTAGGCTAGGTCCTATGTGTAGTTTTCCAGAAGGGATCGACACATGGAACCGCAACTCATCAAACAGAAACTGGGCGCTGGCCTGCTTTCGTTTCCGGTCACGCATTTTGATGCGGAGGGAAATTTTGCGCCTGAAAGCTATAAGGCGCATGTCGAATGGCTTTCGGGTTTCGACGCCCCTGTGCTGTTCGCAGCGGGAGGCACGGGTGAATTTTTCTCTTTAAAACCCGACGAAATTCCAACAATCGTTTCGGCCGCCAAAGAGGCCGCAGGCGGAAGTGATACGGCCATCGTCTCTGGTTGCGGCTATGGCACCGAGGTTGCCATCGAGATCGCGAAATCGGCAGAAAAAGCTGGGGCGGATGGAATTTTGCTTCTGCCCCATTACCTGATCGATGCCCCGCAGGAAGGGCTTTTTGAACATATCAAACGGGTCTGTCAGTCCATCGGTATCGGCGTCATGGTCTATAACCGTGACAATTCGGTTCTTCAGGCTGACACGCTGGCCCGCCTTTGCGATGCCTGCCCTAACCTCGTCGGTTTCAAGGATGGCGTCGGCGACATCGGTCTGGTTCGCCAGATTACGGCAAAGATGGGCGACCGGCTGACCTATCTCGGCGGTATGCCAACGGCAGAACTCTTCGCCGAAGCGTATCTCGGCGCGGGCTTCACCACATACTCCTCGGCGGTTTTCAATTTTGTTCCGGGCCTGGCTGTGGAGTTCTACAAGGCATTGCGAGCAGGCGACCGCACAAGCTGCGAGCGTATCCTCAATGAATTCTTCTATCCGTTTATGGCGATCCGCAGCCGCCGCAAGGGCTATGCCGTTGCCGCGGTCAAGGCTGGCGTACGCCTGCAGGGCTTTGCTGCCGGTCCGGTTCGTGCCCCTCTTTCTGACCTGACCAGGGAAGAAGAAGGCATGCTTGAAGCTCTGATTGGCAAATATGCCCGCAAGCAGGCGGCCTGACACCGTACTTAAAAACAGAAGCCGCAGTTTATAGCTGCGGCTTCTTGATGCCTTCACGTCAGGGAAGCTACCATTTCCCTGAGACGCGCACAGGCTTTGACCAGTTCTTCTTCCGAAGCCGCAATTGACAGGCGGATAAAGCCTGGGGCTCCAAAGGCAATGCCCGGGACACTGGAAACGCCGAAATCATTCAGCAGATATCCTGCTACGTCAGTATCGGTTCGAAGGACGCTGTCTGCACCGGTTTTGCGGCCGAAAAGCTTTTCAACACCGATGAAAGCGTAAAAAGCGCCATCGGGTTTGAGGAAATCAATATCCGCAATCTGCGCCAGATGGGCGGCCACCAGATCAGCGCGGCGGCTGAAGGTTTTTGCCGCCTGCGCCACATAGGCCTGATCACCGTCAAGGGCTGCCTGCGCCGCCGCCTGCGCGATAGAGCATACGGAAGTCACGCTTTGCGATTGCATCTTGTTGATCGCGGCAACAAGGGCTTTGGGACCTGCGGCATAGCCGACGCGCCAGCCCGTCATGGCATAGGTTTTGGAGACACCGTTGACAATGAGCGTGCGTTCGCGAAGCTGCGGACACGCAGTCCCGAAAGATATGAACGGCACCTCGCTTAACAGAACATGCTCATAGATCTCATCGGAGAGAATAAGAATGCGCTCGTGCTTTCCAAGGACATTGGCGAGTTGCGCATATTCATCTTCGCTATAAATGGCGCCCGTCGGATTGGACGGGGAATTGAGCATCAGCCAGCGCGATTTGGGCGTAATAGCCGCCGCAAGCTGGCTCGCCGTCAGTTTGAAACCGGTTTCCGGTCCGCAAGGCACGAAGACCGGCTTGCCGCCATGCAATGCGACAATATCGGCATAGGATACCCAGCATGGCGTGGGGATAATCACTTCATCCCCTTCTTCCAGCGTTGCCAGAAACGTGTCGAACAGTATCTGTTTGGCGCCGTTGGCTACGGTCAGTTCATCAATGCTAAATTCAAGCTGGTTGTCGCGGCTGAACTTGGCAATGATGGCCTTGCGAAGCGATTCCGTGCCAGCGGCGGCACCATAATGCACACCACCGGCTTTCACAGCCGCATAGACAGCATCCAGAACGTGGGTGGGCGGTTCAAAATCAGGTTCACCCAGAGAAAGATCAACAATGTCTCGGCCCTCGGCGCGCAGTTTCCGGGCGGCCATGGCGACGGCCATGCTGGGGGATGCCTGAATGCCCGATGATCGACGATTTTCGTACTGCATGGGAATACTCTTTATTCGTGAGATAAAAGAAGCCGCCCGCGTGGGACGGCTCACGTGGGGCGGCTTGCGGGGATGTTCAGGATTATCCATTCACGACATAATCAAAATCCCGGTCGCGTTTGACGGCTTCCGCGTCTCGCTTGTCGAGTGGGCCGTAACCGCCGCCGCCGGGCAACTGCAGGATGAGCCTGCGACCGGCAGGAACATGCTGGCGTCCCTTGGCGTTCAACACCGTACCGTCGTCGAGAAGGACTGCGCCAGCGGCTCCGTCTTCTCCCCCTTCGCGCCCACGCGGCGGGTGCTTGATGCGGTCGAACATTGCGTTGAAATAAATCTCGTGCCCTTCGGTTGGAGCGATTTCCACCACCTGACCGAGACCGCCGCGGAACTGACCGGCACCACCTGAACCATCGCGCAGTTCCTTGCGCCAGAAAATGACCGGCCCGACATGCTCGGTTGCCTCAATCGACATTGAATGCACACCGCTCGGGAAAGCCGTGGCGCTCAATCCGTCCAGGTGCGAGCGCGCGCCGGTGCCGCCGCTGTTGAACAGCAGCACTTCCGCACGCTGGCCGCCATCCCTCGGGGCATCCTTGCCGGTGAGCGGACGTGCGCTGACATGCAGGTTCCAAAGCGCACCAGAACCTTCGGCAGGCACTTTTCCCGGCAGCATCTTGTGGACTGCACCGAGCACCGCATCGGGCACAAGATGGCCGAGCACGTGGCGCACTGAAACGGGAGCCGGACGCTGCGCATTGAGGATGCAGTCTTTCGGCGCTGTCACCTTGAACGGCAGCAATGAGGCATGGTTGTTGGGAATTTCCGGTGCGAGCGAGCATTTCAGGCCATAGCAGGCATAGGCGGCAGAATAGATCAACGGACAGTTGATGCCCTTGGGGCTGGGTGCCGATGTACCGGCGAAATCGGCAAGGATATGATCGGCATGCACGTCTATCCGCACGGCAATGTCGATTGGATCGCCGTAACCATCGACGCGCATTACGTTGGAATAGGTGCCGTGCGGCAGGCTGGCCAGGCGTTCCAGCGTCGCGTCATAGCTGCGCTTGAAGATGAAATCGGCCAGGCCTTCCAGATCATCAAGCTGGAATTCATCCATCATGTCCATCAGGCGGCGGTGACCGATTTCATTGCAGGCTGCGAGCGAATAGACATCGCCGACGACCTGATGGCTTTCGCGCACATTGTTTCGCAGTATATTGACCAGGTCCTTGTTGACCACACCGCGCTCGGCAAATTTCATGATCGGCACGAAAATGCCTTCTTCATAAACCTCGTTCGCGTCTGGGCCGAAGCCGCGCCCGCCAACATCAACCACATGGGCCGTGCAGGCAAAGAAGCCAGTCAGTTTGCCCTTGCGAAAGCTGGGCGACACCACCGTGAAGTCATGCAGATGGCCCGTGCCTTTCCATGGGTCGTTGGTGATATAGACATCGCCCTCGTAGATGTTTTCGCGACCTATGTCGTTGATGAAGTGGCCGACCGCTTCCGCCATGGCATTGACGTGGCCGGGCGTACCGGTCACAGCCTGCGCGATCATGAGGCCTGCGCGGTTGAAGACACCTGCGGAAAGGTCGCCGGATTCACGCACGCTGGTGCTGAAAGCGGTACGGATGAGAGTGACGGCCTGTTCCTCAACAACGGAAATCAGGCGATTCCACATGATCTGCATATGAACGTCGGAAATGGGTTTCTTTGTCATGTGAGACGGCTCCTTGGAGCATTTCCAGCAAAAGTGTGAAACGGTTTTGCGTTGGATAATGCGATAAAACAAATAGTTAGAGCGGTTCCGGAGATTCTGTCAGAACAGGAACCGCCCTAGGCGGCCTTGGCGCGCAGCAGCAGGCATCCATCGGCCTGCATGATCGCTTCGCGGCTGGAGGTGACAACGGTCGAGGTTTCGCGTTCGGTGATGATGGCGGGGCCAGCAATCCACTCGCCTGGTTTCATGGTTTCGCGCTCGACGATCGAGGCTTCGAGGAAACGCTCTTGGAGAACATCGAACACCTGACGCGTCGCGGATATGGCGGCTTGCGCCTGTTTCTGAATCGGCTTTGCAGGCGTTGGGGCAGCGGCGTCTGCACTTGCGCGCAACGACCAGCTGACAATCTCGACATCGAGATCATCGATCACGCGGCCGAAGAAACGCTCATAGCATTCGTCAAAAAGCGTGCGGAACAGCGTCGCATCCGCATCGCTATAGTCGCGGACGTCAATCGTAACCGGCACTTCCCAGCCCTGTCCGGCATAGCGCATGTAAGCGGTGCATTCGAGCGTCGGGCTGGCATCAGGCGCGCCTGATCGAACGAAGGAAGTTGCTTCCTCGACCAGTTCCCTGATGACCGCATTGATGGCCCTGCCTTCAAAGCGGCTCAGGCGGCTATAGGCACTGCGTACCGATTCAAAGCCGAAGGGCGCACGCAGAAAACCGATGGCCGAACCGACGCCGGCTCCGGGCGGAATGAGAAGATCGGTCACGCCGAGTTTTTCACACAGGCGCGCGGCATGAACCGGAGCGGCACCGCCAAAGGCGATCATGGTGAATTCCGACAGTTCCTTGCCGTTCTCAACCGCATGCATGCGTGCGGCATTGCTCATGTTCTCATCCACCACTTCGCTCAGACCATAGGCGGAAGTGGCAATGTCGGAACCGAGCTTGGAGCCGATATCGGCGTCCATCGCTTTTTCCGATGCGGAGCGCGAGAGTTGCATCGTGCCGCCCGCAAATGTATCGGGGTCGAGGCGGCCCAAAATGACATCGGCGTCCGTAACGGTAGGATGAGTGCCGCCGCGATCATAGCAGGCAGGCCCGGGTTCCGATCCCGCGCTATGGGGTCCGACGCGGATCTGACGCATGGAATCGACGGTTGCAATTGACCCGCCGCCCGCACCGATCTCGACCATTTCGATCACCGGAATGGAGATCGGCATGCCGCTTCCCTTCTTGAAGCGATAGGTACGCGCCACTTCAAAGGTTTTGGAGGTTTTGGGCATCTGCTGCTCAATAAGGCAGATTTTTGCGGTCGTGCCGCCCATATCGTAAGAGACGACCTGATCGAGCTTGTGATTGGCCGCAATGTGGGCCGCGAAGATCGCGCCGCCGGCGGGACCGGATTCAAGCAGGCGAACGGGAAATTCGATGGCGCTTTCAATGCTGATGATACCGCCGCCCGAATGGATCATGAAGACGGGCGCGACAAGGCCCTCTTCCCGCAGTCGCCCGACAAGACGATTGAGGTAAGACGCCATCAGCGGCTTGACATAGGCATTGGCGCAGACGGTGTTAAACCGCTGGAATTCGCGCATCTGCGGCGAGACTTCAGAGGAAATCGATACGGACAGACCGGGCTTTTTGGCGAGAATACGCTCGCGGAAGCGGCGCTCATGCTCGCCATTGAGATAGGAATGGATGAAGCCGACGGCGACACTTTCGTAGCCTTCCGCAATGATGCGGTCGCAAAGCGCATCGACTTCTTCTTCATCGAGCGGCTTCAAAACCTCGCCACGGGCGCCGATGCGTTCGTTAACAACCAGCCGGTCGTTACGCGCAACAAGCGGCGCGGGCAGCACGATGTCGAGATCATATTGTTCGAAACGGCTTTCCGTACGCATTTCGATCACATCGCGAAAACCTTTGGTTGTCACCAGTGCGGTTTTCGCGCCGCGTCGTTCAATCAGCGCATTGGTGGCAAGTGTCGTTCCGTGAATGACAGTGTCGATCTGATCAAGCTTGACCCCGGCTTTTTCAGCCACTTCCCGAATGCCCTTGACGATGGCATTTTCGGGAAATGCATAATCCGTCAGCACCTTGGTTGAATGAAGGGTGGAACCCACTTCCATTGCCACGTCGGTGAAGGTTCCGCCGATATCGACACCCACCCTGATCAGTTTGCCATCTATCGTCATTTTCTGCTTAACTCCCAGAAAGATATCCCGGAAAGGGACGAATACGTTGTGTTCTGTCACGGCTCAGGTTCGGGCACGTGTTTATCGGTTCCCGCAAAAGGCCTTGCGGGTTCATGTCTTTGAATACTGGAGACTTTGGATGTGCCGGTGCGTTTCACACGCACCGGGAAAGCTTATGTGTTGGCGTTATTGCTTGCCGGTGAAATCCACCCCTTCAAGCGTGGTTGGCAGCTTTGGACGGTCGACGCCGATCCACTTCTTATAGAGCGTATCCAGCGAACCATCTGCGTTGTGGCGCGTCACGAAATCATTGAGAAAATCAAGCATGGCCTGATCGCCCTTGCGCACCGCCATGGCCTGGATATTGTCCGCAGCCTTGTATTTGCGAACATATTTGTCCCCATTCCCAGTGTTCTGGATCACAAGGCCATAGGTGAGGCTGCCCAGGATCGCATCAACCTGGCCCGACAGAAGCGCCTGCACGGTGGTGGCGTCGTCGTCAAAACCCTTGATTTTTGTGCCCGCGGGGGCGGCCTTCTTGAGGATCGGCTCGAAAGCGCTGCCGCGATTGACGCCGATCGTGTATTTGGCGAGATCCTCGTTGCTGTTGATCTCGGCGTCCTTTTTACCCCAGACCGTGATGTCATTGGCCGAATAGGGAAGCACGAACTGGATAACCTTTGCGCGTTCGGGCGTGATCGTCATCGAGGGCACCAGAAAATCGACCATGCCGTTGGTCAGCAGCGGAATGCGGTTTTGCCCTGTCACGCGCTCGAACTTGACCTCGACGCCCAGCTCCTTAGCAATGAGATTGGCCACATCGATGTCAAAACCACCATTCTTGCCGTTCTCATCGATGAAACCCCATGGAAACTGATCCATCTGTACGCCGATGACGGCCACGCCCTTGGCCTTGATTTCCTCCGGGCTTGCGGCTTGCGACGCACTGACAGACAAGGCCGATGCGACGAGGCTGGTTGCAAGGCTGAGGGCAATCGCGGAACTCTTGAAAACTGCGTTGATCATGTTCTTACCTCTGGTTTGTTTTATCGTTGATTAGCGTGAAGCGTTCAGCCGCTTCTCGATCCGGGCGCTGTAATAAGTGAGCGGCACGCAGATGATGAAATAGATGAGCCCCACGGTGCCGTAGACCTTCATCGGCTCAAACGTGATATTGGCCATCAACTGTCCTGAACGGGTGAGTTCAGTCAGTCCGAGCAGCGCGGCCAGCGCCGTTCCCTTTATCAAATTGACCAGAAAGCCGATTGTCGCCGGAAGACCAATACGAAAGGCTTGCGGCAGCACGACATCCTTCATGCGATGGAAATAACCGATACCGAGTGCGCGGGCGGCCTCGTCCTGCCCGGTGGGAACAGCCTGAATGCTGCCGCGCCAGATCTCCCCCAGAAAAGCACTGGCATGCAGCGAGAGGCCGATGATGAGCGCCACCCAGATGTCAACCCGAATACCCAGAATGGGCAGGCCGAAATAGACGAAGAACAGCTGGATCAGCAGCGGTGTACCCTGAAAAATCTGGATATAGGCCGACATCAGATAGCGCAGCCACCTTTTCGTGGCGGTGCGTCCCAGCGCTACGACCAGACCGCCCAGCCCCCCGAAAGTGAAGGCAAGGATGGAAAGAATGACGGTCCATTTTGCACCATCGAGAATGAAGAGAAATTCGGAGAAACCAAAACTGCGGATCATCTTGGGACCTCACTTCGACGGATAGGAAAAATAGGTCCTGCCGATGATTTGCAGAACAATCGAGAAGAATTGCGATAAGGCCAGGTAGATGACGCCGAGCACGAAATAGATTTCAAAGCTGCGGAAGGTTTCTGAATCAATCATCTGTCCGACATAGGTCAGTTCTTCCGCAGAAATCGACGCCACCAGGCTTGAATTGAGCATCATCAGGATGAACTGGCTGCAAAGCGCGGGATATACAGCGCGTATAGCCGGACGGAAGATGATGAAACGATAGATATCGAAGGTATGAAGCCCAAGCGCCTTGCCAGCTTCGATTTGGCCCGCCTTGATCGATTCCACGCCGCCGCGCACGATTTCTGCCGCATAAGCCGCGCAATTGAGCGTCATGGCGAGAATGGCCGCCTGTTCGGCGGAAAGCGTCACGCCCAGCGAGGGCATGCCGAAGAAGATGAAGAACAATTGCACCAGAAACGGTGTATTGCGGATCAGCTCGATATAGCCGAAGGCTGTGAGCGAAATCACCCGCACCGAACTCATCCGCATCAGCATGAAGACGATGCCCAGCGCCAGGCCCAGGACCATGGAAATGGATGAAATCTTGAGCGTCTGGATCGCACCGTTGAGGAGCGCGGGCCAGGCTGCCAGAACCGGCCCCATGTCGAATGTGTATTGCATCAAATTATTCTCCCATTCGCGGCCATTTCCCCTTTGTTTCTTAGTGGTTCAGTATCTGGCCCAAAAATGCCTTGGCGCGCTCATGCCTTGGATTGCCGAAGAATTCAGCCGGTGGCGCGCTTTCGATGATTTCGCCGCGGTCCATGAAGATGACGCGATGAGCGACCGCGCGCGCAAAGCCCATTTCATGGGTCACACAGATCATGGTGATGCCGTCGTCAGCGAGACTGACCATTGTGTCCAGCACTTCCTTGACCATTTCCGGGTCAAGTGCCGAAGTCGGTTCGTCGAACAGCATGATCTTTGGCCCCATGCAAAGCGCCCGCGCAATGGCAACGCGTTGCTGCTGACCGCCGGAGAGTTGTGCCGGATATTTTTCGGCCTGCTCGGCAATATGAACACGCTTGAGGAAATGCATCGCCTTTTCCCGAGCTTCGGCGAGCGAGTTCTTGTGCACGCGGCGCGGCGCCAGCATGCAATTTTCCAGCACTGTCATGTGCGGAAACAAGTTGAACTGCTGAAATACCATGCCGACATCGCGGCGAATATGATCGACATTGGCGCCGGTATGCCCCAGGCGAGTGCCATTTACATCGATAATGCCGTCCTGAATTTCTTCCAGGTAATTGATGCAGCGGATCAGTGTCGACTTGCCCGAGCCGGATGGACCGCACAGCACGATATGCTCACCGCGGTCGACCTCCAAATTGATATCCTTGAGAACATGGAGCTGGCCATACCATTTGTTGACCGCATTCATCGTGATGGCTTTATCAGACATCTCATTCTCGCTTCGTCTATATTTGCAGAAGGAAGCCAGCGCTCAAGGCTGGACTTCAAAAATGGCGTCGACTTCAACGGCAAAACCGCGCGGCAGGGAACCTGCGCCCAGGGCCGTGCGGGCATGATGCCCCTTCTCCCCCAGCACTTCGATGAGAAGATCGGATGCGCCATCGATCACTGCCGGATGATCCTTGAAATCAGGTACGGCATTCACGAACCCCCGCACCTGCAAACAAGCTGAAATTCGATCGAGATCGCCATCAAGGGCGAAGGCCGCCCGCGCCAGCAAATTGAGCGCACAAACGCGCGCTGCCTGATAGGCTTCTCCGACATTCATGGTGCTGCCAACCAATCCGAGATAGCAGTCAACCCCATCGACACGCGGCACCTGACCGGAGATATACAACGTATGACCACTCAGCCTGTATGGTACATAGGCGCCACTGGGCGCTGTTAGCTCGGGCAGGATAAGACCCAATTCCTTCAGTCTGGCTGAAACCAGTCCCATTATATTTCCCCTTATTCTATCCGGAACACACGTATGACCAGAAGGCGCGTACGTCCGCTCAAGACCACTTTGAGAGCACGCATCCCACCACTCTGTCCATGAGGCCGGCGGATTGAGGTCGCGCAGCCGAAGCCAACTCGCCTTCCCCATCGACAATCCCAGAGATTTGATAAGTGATATTATGACTATGCCATTTGTTATGATGATAGGTTTGCTAAAATATTATCACTTGTCAAGACGGATATTTTGGAGGCGACATAAGGCGAAGCCGGTCACACAAGAACCATTTAATGAAATAATTTCCGTCGTTTAAGAACGAAAAACCAAACCATGCAGCGAATTATTGACCAAAAAAATTTTCATCGTGGCCACCCCATATGATGAGTCTCTTTCGGACGAAAACCATTCCATTTCCGTGAAAGAGAGGGGAAATTCATGGTGAAATCTGAGTCGAGACCTACAAGATAATATCTCTATATCAGTGATATTATCTTGTAATTCTATTCACGACATCGTATCAATCACAAACAACCTGATCGGCCAAATTGGAACTGACGGACATTGAAGACGCTCACCGCACGGACAATTGAAAATCTTAAGGCCTTCATTCGCGATGGCGATTTTAAAACCGGGGACAAGCTGCCTACGCTGGTGGAGCTTGGCGAAACGCTGGGCGTCAGCCGTACGGTCATCCGTGAGGCCATTGCAGAACTTCGCTCTGACGGTCTGCTGGAAGTGAAGCACGGCGTTGGGGTTTTCATCCGCGATTTCGAAAGGCTGCGTTTTTCAGGCGATGATGTTTCGCCGCTTGAGCCTTTGGCGCGGTTGTCGCTGCCATTCATGGACCTGCTGGAATTGCGCATGGCCTTTGAGGTCCATGCTGCGGGATTGGCCGCGCAACGGCGCTCCTGGGCGCAGGAGGCCAATATGTGGGAAGCACTCAAAAAATTCGAGGCGTCCGTTGACGACGAGGCAGCACTGGATGAGATGGATTACATCTTTCACCGCTCGATTGCCGAGGCGACCAACAATCAGGCCTTTATCGAGTTTTTCAGCGTCATGAGCCTGAAAATCCTGCCGCAGCCCGCATTTTCGAGCGATCTCAATCCTGCATTGATTACGCCCGATTATATTCGCAACAGCGTGACTGAACATCGTGCGATCTGCGAAGCCATCAGTGCGGGGAACGCAGACGCCGCGCGCGACGCCATGCAGGCCCACCTCGCCCGCAGCCACCAGCGCTATCGCGGTTTCAACGGCAGCATCGGATCGCCTCTAAGCAATGTGACGGAGCCTTGAGGCTGGTCAGAAGCGCCGACCATGTTTCTACCGCCAAAATTGATCTCTTTGGCGGTAGAAATAGTTCCAAGAAATTTAGAACTTTACGCTCAGCCTGGCCTTGCCCGCATTTTGATTGAAGCTTGAACCATACTGACCTGAATATTCAAGGCCCAGCGTCGTCTGATTGCCAAGATCAATATCAAAGCCAGCCTTGATAATTGCGGTGTCCTTCGCAATTGGCGCGCCAGCCACTTCAAATATCGTTCCGGCATCGAATGCGGCTGCTGTCGTCGGAATGGTATCGCCATAGGCGTGCTGCCAGCCAACCGTACCGCTAAGCCGGGCATTCATGCTGCCCAATACGACTGGAGCGGAAGCGCGAAGACCAATTGTGCTAAACGTGGTTGTCGTCGATTCTTTTCCAATCCGGAGCGCTGCATTCCCGCCATGCTCATTGAACCGGTCGGTTTGCAGGCGCACCACTGCGACATTTGCGAATGGCTCGATGGCCGCTCCGTTCAGATCAAGACGATGCGAGAGTTCGCCGAATGCCTGAAAGCTGTTTGCGCTGTAATCGGCATCGAGACTTTCTGAAAAGCCGGGGAAGGCGACAAGGCGATCCGTTTCGATCTTGTGCCAGCTATAGGCAAGGCCTGCCTTGAGCGTGGTCGCGTTCCACTGGGTGCCGCCATAGATTCCCAGATGGTAGTTATCACTGTGGCCAGACGAGTTGCGATCATTCACATCGAAACTGGTGCGGCTATAGCCTGCGAGAGCACCCAGCCTCCAGTTTTCGACGACTTCCGCGTCATAGCCAGCAACAAAGCCGCCCGTCGATTGCTTCAGCTTGCCAGCATTTCCATCCGCGCCGGTTTCACTCCATTGACCGAGCGCCTGCCCCCAGATTGCTGCGCGCGGCGCAGAAACCTGCGTCGAATCCGTATCCGTTGCGACCGACGATGATGCAGCATGCTGCCCCCCGCCACCAAACGCCGCGTCGACGCGGTCCATAACGGCATTGCGAACGATGGAGCTGTCATTGATGAGCGCAGTTCGCGTCGAAGCATGGATTTCACCCGAAAGCGCATTGAATGCGCGACGCGCATTCTCTTCGCTGTCCTGCATGACGACCGTATCGTAAACGGCATTACCAGCACCAAGATTCTCGACAGCTACGGCCACCGATTTCTGATTGCCTGTCTTCGCCGTTGCAGCAAAGTCGACATTGTTGCGAGCAATGTCGAGATAGACCGCATTGGGGTCATAGGCCAGACCAAGATCGACGAAAGGCATGTTCTGGCTCAAATCGCCGAACGTACCCGCAATGCCGCCTTCAGCACTCAAAATGGTGTAGCGCTTGCCCGGCATATAGGTGCCAGCGGATTTTTCAATATAGACCTTCGCGCCACCAAGCGTCGCCTTTCCGCTGACATCGATGCGGTCGCTTTTACCGGAGGCATCAATTTCCGCGACGTAAGTGGCTTCCGCATCAAAGGCCAGATCGCCAGTGACCTTCAGCGTGCCGATAGAATTGCCCGGTGCGATGATACTGCCGGCGCCGGCATAAAGGCCTCCCATTGAACCTGCACCACCCAGATGAGCGCCGTTTTCCACGCGAACTGTGCCACCAAGGAATGCACCTGAATGGGATGCGTCACCAATGACAAGACCGCCTTCTTTTACAGTTGTCCCACCTGTATAGGTGTTGACGCCATTCAAAACCAGAACACCAGCGCCGGACTTCGTGAGACTGCCAGTGCCATCGATATTGCCGTCGAAACGGGTATTGGCGATCTGGTCAACGGTCAGAGCTGCCGAGCCAAGGCTCACTGTACCGCCCTCGCCCATCAGTGACGACATGCTCACATCGAAATTGTTGAGATCGAGCTTGCCGCCATTCACCGCGAAAGCCGTGTGGTCGACGAATGCCCCGCCCACGCCAGCCTGCAGCACTCCGCCTTCCACCAAGGTTCCGCCTTTATAGCTGTTTGCCTGCCCCAGAACGAGCGTACCGGCTCCACGCTTGAGCAGTGCGCCCTCACCTGTGGCTTGCTGCAGCAGCGTCACGCGGTTGTTGGCATCCGCGATGTCGATCCATCCAAGCCCCTCAAGCGACACGGTGCGATCCAGCTTTTTCATGTCGCTGCCCGTTATACGCAAGCCGCCATCAATGAGACGCAGCCGCGCATCGGCATTGCCAAGAGCTGCATCTTCGCTGACAAGGATCGTTCCGCCGTCGGTGACTGCTGTTTCACCGATGAAGGAATGATCATCGATGCAATAGTCCTTGATCGCCTGCTGGAAGCGCGCATCCGTGCTGTCGCAGTTGAGCAATGTCTTCTTTTCTTCAAGCGTCAGATCGCTCAGAATCGGTTTGCCATTGGCATCCGAAATCTGGCCGAGATAGAGATCTCTGCGTTGATTGTTTCGCGTTAGAACAAATTCCTTGTTCTTTTCCGCAAAACCATAAGCATTGGCGCCCCAAACGAGACGCGTCTTGCTGGTTTCATTTTCCGAATAGGTCTGGAGCTGCGGGCCAACCCATCGAAAATCATGCGCAACCGGTTCATGATCGGAGATTGCTTCCGGCTCGCGGCCCGGCCGGGTGACTTTTACGTCCTTGATCACTCCCGTGTAGGGATCATTGGGATCATCCACAATCTCATACCATTTTCCGAATGGCCGCGAGACGAGAAAGTGATCGATCTTGGCACGGTCCCAGCTCGCCCAGGTATTGGTTGCGTCTTCGCCTGCCGATGGCCATGTGGTGCTGCCATCGTTGAGATCATGTGGCTTGAAATCTTCGCGGACGGCATCAGTCTGGAGCAGCATATACTGCTTCTTGAGCACATTCATCGTGACCGGCGTGTTGTTGGCAACCGCATAGGTTTCGTCTTGCAGCCCGACATTCTTCCCGGCCTTGTAGGCAGCGGAAAGAGCGTCGCCCCATTGCTTCCACGACAGGGTGTCGATGTCCTGTCCGGCATAGGCTTCCTGAATGACCGCACGCATCGTCTGCTGATCGGCGTTGAGAACATATTGGCGCGTCAGATCGCGATAAAAAGTGTTGCCGTCAGATTGCTGCATCAGTCTGATCTGCGCATCGATGTGATGAAGGCCGCGCTCGGAAACATCTCCCGCATTGAAATCGCCCATGACGATGATTGGCTGGATGGCCCCTTTTGCCCATGTGTTGAGGGCTTTGGCTTCATTCACGCGACCGGTTGACCCATCCGCATAATCGAGATGAACCGTGCCGATGAGCGTCTGCGGACGCGAGCCCTGGGCATCCAGCTGAGTATAGCTGACATAGCGACCTTGCGTATTTCCGCCCAGATTGATCGTGCCGAACTTGCCCGGCAAACGCGAAATGATACCCACATCGCCGACCTGCACATTACCGTAAGTGCCGCGGCCCGCCGTTTGGAGGAAATCAGGTATGCGGGTCACATAGGTACTACCGTTGACTTCCTGCATCCCCAGGACATCGAAATTGGCGGCTGCCATAAAATCCGCTGTCAATTCCGGGTTCTGCTTGAACTTGTTCCAGATATTGAGCGTCATGATGCGGATGTCATAGCTATCGGCTGCGCGTGCCGGAGCGGCAGCAATTCCTGCGACTGCGACACCGCATAAAAGCTGCGCCGTTAAAGCCAAAAATTTTCCGTTACGTTTGGTCGTCCCCGGTACCATCCCTCGGTCCTTTTCTTGGAAGGTGCTTCCATTTCGGTGCGACAGCCAGATTGACCATCCAACTTCAACCGCTGCTGAAATGACAGAGTTCAATGTCACTTTTATTACATTTTACTCTCCGGCAGGGCATCTGGACTCCAGAACGGGAGGTCCTCGACAGTAAATGTCATTAATATTACATTTTTATTCGCTATCGATTCAGGAAGATATCCATATTTCAACCCCACAATTTCCTCGCCTCATTCAACGCGGAAATGAAATATGGTTCTGAGAAATCAGGCGCATAAGGACGCAACGACAAACATGAGCGAAATTTCCGGTTCCGGTAGCAAAAAGGAAATCCGGCAGCAGATGTTGTTGCAGTGGATTGAGAACAGCCACTATGTTTCTCTTGAAGAGATCGCAGAACGGTTCCGTGTCACCACCCAGACAGCGCGGCGCGACATTGCTGATCTGGAGCATCGCGGAAAAGTCCGAAAGCTGCATGGCGGTGTGTCGCAACTGGCGCCGCTTGATCCCCTGACCTACCGTCAGCGCAGACATGATCGAGCAGATGAGAAGGTGCGAATTGCCGAAGCTGTCGTCGCGCTCATTCCCGATGGCGCTACTGTTTTCCTCGACACCGGTACGACCTGCGAAGCGATTGCCAATGCGCTTGTCAGCCGAAAGCGGCTGCACCTCGTCACTTACAGCTTGCGATCCGCCGCCATCATCAGCGAGAAGACGGATTTCACCCTCGCCGTTCCCGGTGGGTTCGTGCGCCCTATCGATGGGGGAATGTTTAGGGAAGACACACCGGAATTCATTCGGCGTTTCAAGTTCGACTATGCCATCATCTCCGTGAGCGGCATCGATGATGACGGCGATCTATGCGACGACGATCATACGGAAGTAGCCGTCGTTTCAGCAGCGCTCGGGCAGGCTGCACACAAATTGCTCGCAGTCGATAGCTCGAAATTTGGCAAGCGTGCCATGGTGAAGCTTGGTTCGGTTCGCGACGTCACCGCCGTCATAACAAATGAAATGCCCGCTCCGATTTTGGCCCGCATGCTTGAGGAAGCCGATATTCCCGTCATTCTCTCGTGACCGGCAGACCGGCAGGCGTTAACATCTATAGACGTACAATGTGCTGCTCCCCGCGTGGGCAGAGCCTTCCTTCCGGAAGCGGCGACGATCTTTCTGACGCGCCGAACCGACACCCGCAACCTTCAGAACCGGGCCGAAAAGCGCGCTTTTTGGATCGCATATTCGGCTCTTATATCCTACTGATAAATATGGCTTTCCGAATCCCTATTAAACCTAAATGGGCATTAGGTTTTGTCCGGCTGACGGTCGTAAAGGGCTGTTGAGGGGAATTATGAAGCGGCATTGCGCGCTGGTTCTTCAGATGCCAGCATGGCCTGCTTGATAGTTTCAAGGCTACCCTGATTTGGTTAAGAAATCCACCCCTGAAAACAGGAAGCGGGATAAGCGGCAAGGAAAAATCTATCTACTCGCCCTCTCCCAGAGAAAAGCTCGTCGTCCGAACGACGGAGCTTCCCAAGAATGAGGCTGGGCGGAAATCGGCCGATCTGATGAATAGAGTTGCCCTCTCCTTCCCCGCCGCCAAGACGCTCTGACTTGATCCGGGAGCCGCCGCGCGGTCATCTTGCGTTATGGGATTGCGGTACGGGACTTTCGCTAACCCGCGTTTGGGCGAGCGCGCCGGGACGAAACCGGTATCGTCACCTTCGCGACCTGCCGGGAATGACGCGATTATAGAGTGTCTTGAGCCGTCCGCATCAACGACGGACCAGATAGAGATGATCTCAGCTTGCAAATACATAAAGACTGTCCATCGCCTACACCGTCAAGGGGACCGTTTCTGCCGTCGCATCTGGTGCATCTCCACGAGCCGCTTTGCATCATTTCGGTTTCGCAATGATCGCGGCGCTGCCGCGCCCCAGAGAATCGGCCCCAAGCGATTCTTCCACCGAAAAGCCACGCCTGTTCGATGTGGAAACGGACTCTTCCCGATTGAAATTCCGGGCCAGTTTAGGGCCTCGAATTTTAGACCGCCGTCTAAAATGCGTAAAAGCTCATAAAAACAAGGGGATACCGAAGATCCTGCCGAATCGATAAAATTTGGCTTAATTTTAATGTCGGCGCTAACTCTTTGTTAATTCGGCTGCCCCTTGCGATAGAATAAGAATCGGACATAATGACGGTATTTAGGCGGTATCAGTTCCAATGCCGTCACTAGGGACACCAAGCAAATGAATATCGCAAATCCGGCAGCAGCCTTGTCGTTTGACGACATGATATTATCGCAAGGGCGCGAGATTTCTCGCAAGCTCAATCTGCTGCGTCACGAAAACTTTCCGCCGGATGCGCGCAAGAACATGCTGCGCCAGTTTTCGATGGCCGAGGCCGCCTATTTCCTCGGCGTCTCCCCCAGCAATCTCAAGAAATTACATCTTGAAGGCAAGGGAGTCGAGCCGACCATTCTGACAGGTGGTCGCCGCGCCTATAGTGTCGAGCAAATTCAGGAACTGCGCCAGTGGCTCGACCAGAACGGTCGTGCTGAGGTCAAGCGCTACGTTCCCCATCGTCGCGGCAACGAAAAGCTTCAGGTTATCGGCGTCGTCAACTTCAAGGGCGGCTCGGGCAAAACCACGACGGCCGCGCATCTGGCGCAACATATGGCGCTGACCGGCCATCGCGTCCTTGCCATCGATCTCGATCCGCAGGCTTCGCTTTCTGCCCTGCACGGCATCCAGCCCGAACTCGATGAGTTTCCCTCGCTCTATGAGGCAATTCGTTACGATGCCGAAAGGAAGCCTATTCGCGAGGTTATCCGGCGGACGAACTTCCCCGGTCTTGATATCATTCCAGCCATGCTGGAGTTGCAGGAATATGAATATGACACCCCGCTCGCCATGCAGAATGGCGGCGAGGGCAAGACATTCTGGAACCGCATCGCGAAGGCTCTTGCCGACGTCGACAGCGACTATGACGTCGTGGTCATCGACTGCCCTCCCCAGCTCGGCTATCTGACGCTAACGGCGCTTTCGGCTGCGACTTCGGTGCTGATCACCGTTCATCCGCAAATGCTCGACCTGATGTCCATGTCGCAGTTCCTGCTGATGCTCGGCGATATTCTGAAGACGGTTCGTCAGGCCGGCGGCGCGGTACAGCTGGACTGGTTCCGCTATCTGATCACGCGTTACGAGCCGACCGATGTCCCGCAGGCGCAGATGGTCGGCTTCATGCAGAGCATGCTGGCTTCGCATATGCTGAAGCACCAGATGCTGAAATCGACGGCGATTTCCGATGCCGGTCTTACCAAGCAGACACTCTACGAGGTCGAGCGTTCATCGATGAACCGCGGCACCTATGATCGCGCGATGGAAGCCATGGAAGCGGTCAATTCTGAAATTCGCAGCCTCGTTCATGAGGCATGGGGGCGTTAGACTGCCGTCTAAAACGGCGAATAGTGAATAAAATCAGGTCTCTGACCGGTTTGAGGGTTTAGGAATGGCACGGAAGAACATATTCGAAAGCGTTATGCGGGACGAACCGGCGGCTGGACAGGGTTCGCAGTCGGTCGAAAACGTATCGCGCCGGTTCGGTGCCGCCAAATCTCTGTCCGCCTCGATCGACGAACTGGCAAAGCAGGCAGCCCAGAAGCTTGATGGCGAAGCCATTGTCGAGCTCGATCCGGCGCAGCTGGACGTTTCCTTCGTGGCCGACCGCCTGCCGGAAGCGCATGACGAAGAATATCAGGAGCTTCTGCAAGCCATTCGCGAGCGTGGACAGGACAGCCCTATTCTGGTTCGTCCGCATCCGGAGACCAGCGGTCGCTATATGATCGTTTTCGGTCATCGCCGCGTGCGGGTGGCCAGGGAACTGGGCATCAAGGTCAGGGCGGTCATCAAGCCCCTCGCCGATCTGGAACATATTCTGAGCCAGGGTCAGGAAAACTCCGCCCGGGCCAATCTGAGCTTCATCGAGCGTGTTTTCTTTGCGGCTCGCCTCGAAACTCTCGGCTTCGAACGGGAAGCCATTCAGGCGGCGTTGACGGTGGATTATCAGACCCTGTCGAAGATGCTGACCATTCCAAAGGCGGTTCCGGAGCATATTCTTCTGGCGATCGGCCCGGCCAAAGGCATCGGGCGTGACCGCTGGCTGGAACTGCGCAAGCTGATTGAAATTCCCGGCAAGAAAGATGCAGCCGAAGAGCTTCTCGCAACTTCAGCCTTTGAAAATGCGTCGTCTGTCGATCGTTTCGAGCAGCTTTACGGCTATCTGAAAGGCGGAAGGCCGAAGAAGCCGGTCACCAAGGCCGCTTCGCGTCCCGGCACCAGCTGGACGGCTTCAGACAAGTCCGTCAGCGCCGTTGTCAAACAGAATGGCAAATCGGCTACATTGGCGCTCAGTGCCGCCAACGGGCCGCGTTTTGCCGATTGGCTTTCTCGCAACCTGGATGCGCTCTACGCATCATTCCAGAGCGAGGAGAAGTAAGTAGCGTACAGGCCGGAGCGTTTGCATCGGTCTGATTGTGTAAGGCATGTCTCCCGGAAACCGGACTGGTTCAGGATCATGACATGCTTGATTAACTTGTAAGCGTGTTTGCGTCGAAACTGTTCAGGAAAAGGAACGAGACAGCAAAAGAAAAAGGCCCCCAAACGTCGCCGTGTGGAAGCCCTTCTCATTGGTTTAGCAGCTAGAGAATCGCAAATCCACGAATCACTGTCAAGTGCAATTAGCGTCATTTCGGCGGGTGGATTTCTTTTGCCTTGTGGAAGGTGAAAGAAAATGGAGATTCAATTGGCCTCGACGCCGTTTGGCAGTCGAAGGATGACGCTTGCCTTGTTGGCAAGTCAACAGAATACACGGCAGATTGCGCCTGGAACGGTTGCCGACAAGTGGCAGCTGCATCGCTGGCTGTGTGAAGCAAAGACGCTGTTCAGCCTGAATGATCGCTCTCTGGCGGTTCTTTCGGCGCTCCTGTCTTTCTATCCTGAAACGGAACTGAACGAGCAGAGCAGCCTGATCGTGTTTCCGTCCAACAAGCAACTGGCATTGCGCGCCCATGGCATGGCGGACGCGACGCTGCGGCGTCATCTGGCGGCGCTGGTCGATGCCGGTTTCATTCTCCGGCAGGATAGCCCGAATGGAAAGCGTTATGCGCGTCGCGCCAAGGGTGGAGACGTGCAGATTGCTTTCGGCTTTTCGCTGGCGCCGCTTCTGGCCCGTGCCTGTGAACTGGAACGTGCTGCCGAACAGGTGAGGGCGGAAAAGACTGCATTGCGCGAAATGCGCGAGCGGCTGACTTTGTTGCGCCGCGATATCAGCAAGCTTGTCGAATTTGCCGCTCAGGCAGAACTCGGCGGTGATTGGCAGGACATCCATCATCGTTTCCGCCTCATCGTCGACAGCATTCCGCGTCGTGCGGAGCATGCAGAACTGGCAGCTTTGGTCGAATCCTTGCTGGCCATTCGTTCGGAAATCGATAACGCATTGAAAATTCATCAAAATGTTGAAAATTTGCGCGGCAATGAATCTCAAAATGAGCGGCAGCAAATTGAATCGAATCCAGATTCCCATTTTGAAAGGGCAACGCCTGAATTTATCGACCAGCGCATAAATAACATCACCAGCGCCTCTCCCGAACCCACCGTCTCGCTCGACATGGTGCTTCGCTCCTGTCCGGAGATCACAGCCTATGCAGTCTCATCCATTCGGCATTGGCAGGATCTGGCCAATACGGCAGAGAAAGTACGTTCCTTCCTCGGGATCGATGCAAAGCTCTATGATCTCGCAAAGAAGGTGCTTGGAACCCATAATGCGTCAATCGTGATTGCCTATATCCTGCAACGCTATGAGCAAATTCAGTCCGCTGGAGGCTATTTGCGCATTTTGACGGAAAAGGCTGCTAACGGCTCTTTCTCGATCAGACCGATGCTTATGGCTGCGCTGAATGGGCAAAATCGTTAACCATAAGTGCCTGTCAGCATGACAAAACCTAATGGCTATTTAAGTTTCGTATCGTTCATGAAACGCAGGAAGATCAAGCGGTCCTATTGCGGCTGAAAAGCGGTTACAAAAGCTTTCGGCAATGGCAAAGGATGATCGCCTGCCAGCATTTCCGGCCGTTGTGCCGATCCCTGATGCAACTCAAATGTCAGTCTTATGAGGACTGTGAAAGACCAGCGGCGGAGGACACAATGACGGCAGAACTCAACGTTGGTCCTGAGCCTGAATGCGACGGCGACGCGAACGGCGGCGAGGGCGCAATGTGTTGAGGTCCTGCGCCTGATCGGTCTTATGACGTGGGGGAGGCGAGAGAAGGCGCATGATGAAAAGGATGCAGCACCCGATGGTGAATATCCAGAATATCTCGTCGGTGAGATCGTTGATCATGGCGCAATCCAGAGCAAACCGCTTGTCCGTTTCCGCGACGCGCGAAACACTATTGCGCGATCCATATCGCCTTGCGGAACCTTGGCCAAGTCACGAAGCCGTGCTTTATCGCCGCGCCAGTGGCAGCCAGGCATCGCGGTCCTGTGGATGGCTCAAAGGCGCTGGTCGCGAACTTCATGCCGATCTGCGATAGTTTGATGATGCTGCCATTCACAATCCATTGTTGCGGCCCGGTGCTCGCCGCTGATTTTCGAGACCCGCAAGACATTTTGAGCTGGTCGCTGACACGTCCGGGGTTCGTCCGGGCGCGTTCCGTCGCCTGGCTGGAAGTGCGCAATGACGATCTGACGCTGGATGTCGATCCGGCAATTTTATTGCAGGAAAGACTGGCAGAAGCCGGTTATGGCGAAGCCGTGCAGATGATGACCTCGCGCAGCGTGAAGAAGCATCATGTCGCAATGCGGTGCTCCGGCGAAGCGCAAGCTGCCTGTCTTGCCACTGTCGGTCTGTCGAATGCGGGGAGGGTGGGTGAACGGGCGCAGATGATGATGCCAGCCGGAACGATCAATCTTCTGGTTCATATAGACAGGGCCTTGTCGGTCGCAGCCCATTTGGAGGCAATGTCGATTGCCGCCGAGGCGCGCACCGCTGCCATTATGGAACTAGGGCTCGATATTGGCGGCAGGGCAGCAACGGGTACCGGCACGGATTGCATTGCGGTTTCCGCGCCGCAAGGGGAGCCGGGCGCATCCTATGCAGGCTTGCACACGGATATAGGTGCCGCCCTCGGTGGTGCTGTTTATGATGCAGTGTCCGAAGGCGGCAGGCTCTGGATGAAAGAGCAGGGCTTTTGATCGATCAGGCTTCTGCGACAGCGCCTTTCGGCTTCAGGCGCAGGATAAGCGGCACCAGAACAAGCGCAACAATCGGGAAGACCAGCCAGTTGATGGTTTCCCACCCGGAGGAATGCAGCAGCGACCCGGCGAAGAAGGAAGCGCAGGCCACAGTGCCGAACATGATGAAATCATTGGCGCCTTGAGCCTTGCCGCGTTCAGCCGGGGTGTGGCAGTCCGTCACCATGGCGGTGGCGCCGATGAAACCGAAATTCCAGCCGATGCCGAGAAAGATCAGCGCTCCCCAGAAATGGCCGACGTCGAAACCGCCGAGCGCGATGATGGCGGAAAAGGCGATCAGCACCAGCCCGAGCGCCGTTATCTTTTCCTTGCCGAAACGGGTGATGAGCTTTCCGGTGAAGAAGCTGGGGCCAAACATGGCCAGCACATGCCACTGGATGCCAAGGGCCGCATGATCGACGGAATGGCCGTGGCCAACCATGGCGATGGGCGCTGCCGTCATCACGAAAGTCATCAGCGCATAGGAACAGACACCGGCGGCCACGGAAAGCATGAAGCGCGGCGAACGCAGGATTTCGCCAAGCGGTCGGCCTGTATCATGGACAGCGTTCGGGTCTTTCCTGATTTTGGGCGCGCGCAGCATGAAAAGGACGGGGAGGGCGAGAAGACCCAGAACTGCCTGGCTGAGGAAACTGCCCGCAAACATCGCGTCGGGAATGCTGTCGCGTGTCCAGATGACGAGCTGCGGCCCGACAATGGCCGCGACAAGCCCGCCCACCATGACCCATGATATGGCGCGCGCCTTCATGTCGCCCGTTGCCGCATCGGTGGCGGCAAAGCGATAGCTCTGGACATAGGCGGCATAGAAACCGGCGGTCAGCGTGCCGAGACAGAAAATGAGGAAGGAGGCTGCGAAAATGCCTGCGGCGGCAATCAGGCCCGCCGAAACGCCGACAAGCGCGCCCAGCATATAGGCATTGCGGCGTCCGAACTGGCGCATGAAGAAAGCGGCAGGCAAGGTGCCCAGCGCAAGGCCGAGATTGAACAGGCTGACGGGCAGCGTGACAAGCGCCGGATCGGAGGAAAGTTTCTGCCCCACCAGACCGCCGAGCGAAATCACGATAGGCGGGCTGGAAGCGCCGAGAGCCTGTGCAATTGTCAGGATAATAATATTGCGCCGTGCAGCCGTCATGTCGGTCATCGCCAACCCCTCAATGGAAGAAATAGGGAGGGTTTTATTGGAAAGCGCATTTGCCCGCAAAATTATTCTATCGCCCGATCAGGAATTTTTCGGCATCACGAGGAATGCAACTGTCGGGATAATGTCGTCCGGCTGTCATCAAGTGCTTCTAGTCTGCAGCTTCACTGTTCGATAGGGAGCCAGCAATGTCCGATACTCTTTCCCAGCAAAGTCTGTTCAAGACCAGCCAGTTGGAAGAAGCCGATGCCGATCCGCGCAATCCGTCCGATAATCCCACAATGGGCGAAATCATCAGCCGCCGCTTTTCCCGCCGCGGCTTTCTGCGCGGATCGCTCGCTGTCTCGGCCATTGCGGCAACCGTCAGCCCGCTCGCGCTGATGAGTGCAGGCGATGCGCGCGCCGCGTCCGGTTCGGCCTTTTCCTTCAAGGAAGTCGAGGCTGGCGTGGACGCCCATCACCATGTCGCGGAAGGCTATGATGCCGATGTGCTTTTGCGCTGGGGCGACAGGCTTTTCGCCGATGCGCCGGAATTCGTCCCGACCAAACAGTCAGCCGAGGCGCAGGCGCGCCAGTTCGGCTATAATAATGATTATGTCGGCTATATCGCCATCGACGGATCGCCCGAACACGGGCTTCTGGTCGTCAACCATGAATATACCAATCCGCACCTGATGTTCCCCGGCCTCGTCAAGATCGTCGACGGCAAGGTGGAGCAGGCTCCGCTCTCGAAGGAACAGGTGGATATCGAAATGGCTGCCCATGGCGGCACGATTGTCGAAATCCGCAAGCAGGACGGCAAATGGCAGCCGGTGCTCGATGGCGCGAAAAACCGCCGCATCACCTCCAATACCGAGATGGTGCTGAGCGGCCCGGTCGCGGGTCACGACCGCGTCAAGACCAATGCCGATCCGTCCGGCACCAGGGTTTTCGGCACGATCAACAATTGTGCGGGCGGCGTCACCCCATGGGGCACCTACATCATGGCCGAGGAAAATATCCACGGCTATTTCATCGGTGAACTGCCGGAAGGTCACGCGGAAGCGGCCAATTACAAGCGCATGGGCATTCCCGAAGGTTCGTATGAATGGGGCCGTTTCTACGACCGTTTCGACGTTTCCAAGGAGCCGAACGAGCCGAACCGCTTCGGCTGGATTGTCGAGGTTGATGTGTCCGACCCGAATTCCGTGCCGAAGAAGCGCACCGCGCTTGGCCGGTTCAAGCATGAGGGCGCGGAATCCATCGTCAGCAAGGATGGGCGCGTGGTCTTTTATCTCGGCGACGACGAACGCTTCGATTATGTCTACAAGTTCGTGACGGCGGGCAAGTTCAACCCGGATGATCGCGCCGCCAATATGGACCTGCTGGATGAAGGCACGCTGCACGTGGCCAAATTCCATGAGGACGGCAAGGTGGAGTGGATGCCGCTGGTGTTCGGTGAGGGTCCGCTGACCGAACAGAACGGTTTCAAGAGCCAGGCTGATGTGCTGATCGAAACGCGGCGCGCTGGTGATCTTCTTGGCGCTACCAAGATGGACCGTCCGGAAGACGTGCAACCGAACCCGGTGAATGGCCGCGTCTATGTCATGCTCACCAACAATACCAAGCGCAAGGACGATCAGGTGGATGCCGCCAATCCGCGCGCCAAGAACGCCTTCGGCCATATCATCGAGATCGAGGAAGACGGGCAGGATTTTGCCGCCACGACCGGAAAATGGGAAGTGCTGCTGAAATGCGGCGATCCTTCGGTCGCCGAAGTCGGTGCCAGCTTCTCCACCGATACGACGCGCAATGGCTGGTTCGGCATGCCGGACAATGCCGCCGTCGACAGCGCTGGCCGGCTGTGGGTCGCAACCGATGGCAACAGCAACAAGGATACAGGCCGTACCGACGGGCTTTGGGCGGTCGACACGGAAGGCGATGCGCGCGCGACCTCGAAACTGTTCTACCGCGTGCCGGTGGGGGCGGAAATGTGCGGTCCGCTGTTCGCACCCGACGATAAGACGGCCTTTGTCGCCGTGCAGCATCCGGGCGATGGCGGCGAGGACTGGGACGGTCATGGCCGTCCGTCCTATTATGAAGACCTGTCCACCCGCTGGCCGGACTTCAAGGACGATATGCCGGTGCGGCCTGCCGTAGTGGCAATCACCAAACAGGGCGGCGGCAAGATCGCTGTGTAGTAACTTTATAAGGCAGTCGGCCCCCGGTGAAAGCCGGGGGCCTTCGTCAAAGCTTCATGGAAGCGTCAAGCCAGCGATACAAAGCCAGCCTAATTGCATCCCTGTATTTGAATTCCAACGGGGACTTATCATGATATCGCGTCTTGTCGCCTCGACCATGCTTGCCGGTGCCGTCGCATTGGCGCTTCCGGCCTCCGCTGAAGAAAAGGCTTTTCCGGCCACGCTCAAGGCCCATGCCATCCTGCCGGCGAACACCATCATCGCTGCGCCGGAGGATGCGGCTGAGCATCTGAAGACCTCGGGCAAGTTCACCACCGCCGACCGCAAGCGCGCTGAGGGCATCGGCACGGTGGAAGGCAAGGACGGTGTGCGCAAGACCGGCCTTTCGGTGCCGTTCGACGGTCAGCCGGTACAGGGCTTTTCGGGTATCAAGACCATGGAAGACGGCAGCTTCTGGTCGCTGTCCGACAATGGTTTCGGCTCCAAGCTCAATTCGCCCGATGCCATGCTGATGCTGCACAATGTCAAATTCGACTGGGACAAGGGAACGGTCGAGCGCGTCAAAACCGTGTTCCTCAGCGATCCAGACAGGAAGGCTCCATTCCCGATCGTCATGGAAGGCGCGGAAAAGCGCTATCTCACCGGCGCGGATTTCGACGTGGAATCCATCCAGCCGGTGGCGGATGGTTTCTGGGTCGGCGAGGAATTCGGCCCGTTCCTGTTGAAGTTCGACACGGAAGGCAAGCTCACCGATGTGTTCCCGACTTTTGTCGGGGAGAGGGAAGTGGTGTCGCCGGACAATCCGAAGCTCGCTCTGCCCGCCAATCCGAGCCTCAAGCTCCCGGCCTATAATCTGAAGCGTTCCGGCGGCTTCGAGGGGCTTGCCATGTCGAAGGACGGTACGAAGCTTTATGGTCTTCTGGAAGGCCCGTTGTTTGTCGATGGCGCGCCGGAAAAGACCGAGAGCGGCAAGACGGGCTTACGCGTCATCGAGTTCAGCGTGGCCGACAGGAAGTGGACGGGCCGCTCCTGGCTTTATCCGCTGGCGGAAGGCGGCGAAGCCATCGGCGATTTCAACATGCTGGATGAAACCACGGCGCTGGTCATCGAGCGCGACAACGGCGTCGGCACGGCGGACAAGGCCTGCGCCGATCCGAAGAAGCCGCAGGCCGATTGCTTCGATGTGCCGTCGAAGGTGAAGCGCATCTACAAGATCGCGTTTGACGACAGCAATGTCGGCAAGGACGTGCGCAAGATCGGCTATATCGACCTGCTGGCCATTGCCGACCCGGAAAACAAGCGCCGTCAGGGCGGGCGCGAGGGCATTTACGACATGCCGTTCCTCACCATCGAGAATGTCGACCGCGTGGACGACACGCATATCGTGGTCGGCAATGACAACAATCTGCCGTTCTCGGCAGGCCGCGCGCTCGACAAGGTGGATGACAACGAGTTCGTCCTGCTGGAAGTGGGCGAGTTCCTGAAAGCCGAGTAGGCTTTCCTCGATTTTCAACGAAGCCGTATGGCGGCCTGCCCTTGCACCGGGCTTGCACCGGGCAGGCCGCCAATGCTCTACTTGGTCGTATAGCCGCCATTGACGAGGATGGTCTGTCCGGTCATCCACCAGCCTTCCGAAACCATGAAGCGGATATAGGGAACGATGTCCTCGATATCGGTAAGTCCGGTTCTGGAGAATTTTGAGAGTGCCGCCGCGCTCATGTGATAGGCGACCGCGTCCGCGCCTTCCGCCGGATAGAAGAACGGCGTGTCCATCGGGCCGGGGCCGATTGCGGTTACGGATATGCCGCGTTCGCCGAATTCCTTGGAAGCCGCGCGCGTGAAATGCTCGACCGGGGCCTTGGTGCCTGCATAGGCTGCATAGAACGGCGTGTAGGCGCCGAGCAGCGATGTTACCAGCGTGCAGATCTTGCCATTGTCGTTGACGTGCTTGCCTGCTTCCTTCAGGAAGAAGAAAGCTGACTTGGAATTGACGGCGGTCATCTCGTCATATTCGGCTTCCGAAACCTCGACGATCGGCTTCTTCAAAACCTTGCCGACAGTATTGATGGCGATATCGGGACGCCCGATGGCGGCAATCGCGTCCGCGAAGAGTTTTTCCATCGCACCGGCGGTGGTGAGATCGGCCTGAAAGGAAACCGCTTCCGCGCCAGCCGCCTTCACGGCGGCCACGGTGGCGTCGGCATCCGCTTTGGCCGAGGCGCTGTTGTAGTGGATTGCGATGGCCTTTGCCCCGTGTTCGGCAAGATCACGGGCGATCAATCCGCCGAGGTTCTTGGCGCCGCCGGCGATGATAACAGTTTTGCCCTTGATGCTGTGGTCTGTCATGGCTTCAACCTTCTTTTCCGATGCGTCCGCGTTACGCGGCCGCTTTCAGGCAGGAAGAGTATCGTCTACAATAGCCTTATAAAGACGGTCATTCTGACAACACCTGTCAGAAATGATGGACAATGGAGGGCAGAACATCTTGGATCGCATCGACCTTTTCCGTGTCTTTGCCCGTGTTGTCGAATGTTCGAGCTTTACCCGCGCTGCCGATACGCTGGGCGTGCCGCGCTCCTCGGTTTCGGCGGCGGTTCTCGAACTGGAGGGGCGTCTCGGCGCGCGGCTCCTTCACCGCACCACCAGAAGCGTGTCGCTGACGCAGGACGGTGCCGCCTTCTATGAACGATGCCTGAGCCTGATTGCGGATGTGGAAGAAGCGGAAAACCTGTTCCGCAATACCGCCGCGCCATCCGGTACGTTGCGGGTCGACGTTCCCGGACGCATCGGGCGGCTGATCGTTGCGCCCGCCTTGCCCGCATTTCTGGATGCCTATCCGGAAATCGATATACATCTGGGAGTGACGGATCGCGCCGTCAATCTTGTCGAGGAGAGTGTCGATTGCGTTCTGCGCGTCGGGCCATTGACCGATTCCGGGCTGATTGCCCGTTCGCTCGGAGAGCTTCCGCTGGTCAATGTGGCGAGCCCCGCCTATCTGGAGCGGTACGGCATTCCCGAAGCGCCTTCCGACCTTTCCGCGCATTGGGCGGTCAATTATGCCTCGCCGTCGAGCGGGCGCGTCGAGCCTTGGGAATGGGTCGAGGGCGGCGTATTGCGATCCATGCCGGTGCGCGGCCGCGTCACCGTCAACAATGCCGAAGCCTATATCGCCTGTTGTCTGGCCGGTCTCGGCCTCATCCAGATTCCCGCCTATGATGTCAAACACCACCTGGAAGCGGGCGAACTGGTGGACGTGATGGCCAATATGCGCGCCGAGCCGATGCGGATGACGTTTCTCTATCCCCACCGCCAGCATCTTTCCCGCCGTCTTCAGGTCTTTGCCGACTGGCTGGAAGAATTGCTGAAGCGGGAGCTGCACTTCAAGCCGGAGCCGGATTGACGACAAGGCTTTTCTCTCTGTGCATGGTGGCAAGCCCGGCGTGGAAGTTTTGTTTCGGCGCAGCTATTGTGCGGCGATCAAGCGATGGAGAAAGCCGTTGAAGATTTTTATTTTCGGCAGTGTGAATGTGGATGTCAGCGCGCGGATGGCCGCGCTGCCGCGTCCGGGACAGACCGTGAATGCATCGGGCTATGGCATTGGCCTCGGCGGCAAGGGCGCCAATCAGGCGGTTGCGGTCGCAAAGCTTGGCGGTGACATTCGCTTCGTCGGCGCTGTCGGTAACGATGCATTCGGCGAACTGGCCGTGAAGCAGATGCAGGAATTTGGCCTCAATACCGAAAGCGTGCGCGTGATCGACGGTGTCGATACGGGCATGGCGATCATTCAGGTCGAGGAAGCGGGGCAGAACACGATTGCGGTTTGCGCCGGGGCCAATGCGCGCTGGTCGGTGGCCGATATCGATGCCTATGCAGCCGACATCGCCAGGGCGAAGATCACGCTGTTGCAGCGCGAGGTTCCCCATGTTGCCAATCTGGCCGTGGCAAAAGCCGCGCGGGCGGCAGGCGGCAGCGTTCTGCTCGATCCGGCCCCGGTCGGCGATGCAAGCCGCATGGCGGACCTGATTTCATTGAGCGATATTATTTCTCCCAACGAAACGGAAGCCGCTGAAATCACCGGCATCGAGCCGACCGATCTGGCTTCCGCGGAAGCTGCTGCGCGCAATCTGCTGGAGCGCGGGCCGAAGACGGTCATCGTCAAGCTTGGAAGTCGTGGTGCATTGCTGGTGACGGCGGACGAGGTGAAGCACTTCGAGCCGTTCAAGGTCGATGTGGTGGATACGGTCGCTGCTGGCGACAGTTTCAATGGCGGTTTCGCGGTCGCCTACTCGCAGGGCCAGTCCCTGCACGATTGCGTGCGCTACGGTTCGGCGGCAGGTGCGATTGCGGTCACGAGAGCGGGGGCGGGCGCGGCTGCGCCGACCGCTGCGGAAGTGGCAGCGCTTCTGCAAAATAAGGCAAAATGAAGAATAGCGGCAATTTGCGCCGGTTTCGCTCGATTTGAGCGAAAAACTGCTCAAAAACACCACCTCAAATATGGCGAAGAAGCCGCGAGAATAAGGCTCTCGCGGCTTTTTTGTGGCTAAATTATGATCTAGAGCATGATCCCGAAAAGTGGACTTCCGGTTTCGGGATCAGGCCCAGATAAAATCAAAGCGTTGCCAGACGCTCGGTCAGCAGGCTGAAGAAGCCATCCGCATCCACATCCTTGATGAAGAGCGCGTTCTTCGGACGGTCGGTTACTTCCCACCAGTCGACGACTGTTTCGCCGATGGTCAGCTCCGAATTGATCTCGATTTCCACATTGCATTCCCGCCCGGAATAAAGTTCCGGCTTGATGAGATAGGCGATGACGTTCGGGTCGTGCAGCGGGCCGCCGTCGGTTCCGTACTTGGCTTCGTCATAGCGTTCGAAGAATTCGAGCCATGCCGCAACCACTTCGCCGACATGGGTGCCGATGCCGCGAATGGCGGCGATGCGCTTCTCGGTGGTCAGCACCTTGTGCGTGACGTCGAGCGGCATCATGGTGATCTTGATGCCGGACTTGAACACCACTGCTGCGGCATGCGGATCGACATAGATGTTGAATTCCGCCGAGGGCGTGATGTTGCCACCCTCGAAATAGCCGCCGCCCATCAGCACGATTTCCTTGACGCGTCCGGCAATCTTCGGCTCGCGGATCAGCGCGGATGCGATATTGGTGAGCGGTCCGAGCGGGCAGAGCGTGACGGTGCCGGGTTCTTCCTTCATCAGCGTTTCGATAATGAAATCAACGCCATGCTTTGCCTGCAGCGGCATGGTCGGGGCGGGCAGGTCGTAGCCGTCGAGGCCGGTCTTGCCATGCACGTTTTCAGCGGTCACGAGCGGGCGCACCAGGGGGCGGATGGAGCCTGCAAACACTTTTGTGCCCGGCTTCTTCGCCACTTCGCAGATCGTGCGGGTATTGACTTCGGTGCGCGCCAGCGGGCCGTTGCCTGCGACGGCGGTAATGCCGAGAATGACGAGTTCCGGGCTTGCCAAGGCCAGAAGAATGGCGACGGCATCGTCCTGACCGGGATCGGTATCGATAATGATTTTACGGGCCATGATGGTTTCCTGATGAGGGGATTTAAAGGGCGTTTCGCGCCGCTTCGACCGTCTGGTCGACAAGCGCGTCGAAGGAGATTTTCGCCGGGCGGCGCATATAGGTGACGATGTCGTCGGCCAGAAGCGGCTTCGACCACCGTTCGGCGATGATGCCGGAACCGCGCTGGATAGCGATCATGCTCAGAATCTGCGCGGCATTGCAGTCGACGTCGTGGCCGATGCCGCAGACGATTTCGAGCGTGCGGTCGAAGTCGCCTTCGCCGAACCAGAGCGCGATAACCTGCGCGGCTGCATTCGGATAGACGTGAATCCAGTTATATTCGGCATATTCCGCATCGCATTTCGCCCATGCATCCTGCCAGTTACCGGCAGAGCGGCAGGCGTCGAGCGCAAAGGCCAGAACCGCGCCATACTCGGTCTCGACCGGGAAAAGCGCTGCCGTTGAAACCAGCAATTCGCGCGTATCGCTCACCACAAAGGCGCGCGCCGCCATGACGGCGTTGAAGACTTCGCCAAGAATACCGTTTCCGGCATGGGAGATTTCCGCATCCATGAAGGCAAGGCGGGCAGCTTCGCGGGCGCGGCCCGGCACGACCATGCCGCAGATCGTGCCGCGCATCTGCGCGCCGATCCATTCGTCGAACGGATTGTCGCAAATGCCGGTTTCAGGCGGGGTAAGCCCGCGCCGCATGTTGGAAAGCGCGATTGCCTCCGCCGACCAGCCAAGCGGGATCAGCGAGGTCCAGCGCTCGGCAATGTCGGCGCTGGTCACGGCAGAACCCTTGTCGCCGAAGGCTTCGAGAAAGGCGATCTCGAAGGTGATGTCGTCATTATAGGTGTTGGGCTCGCGCACATAGTCGCGGATCGGGCCGAAAACTGCCATGATGTTTTCCGCCGTATAGCCTTCAAGCGCCGTGCCAGCCGCAGCCCCGACAAGTTGCGCCATCCATGCGGCGGCTGTGCGGTCGCGGAAATCATCGGACTGGATGGCATAGAGCACATCGTCCGGCCATTGAACGGCGGCGTCGAATTCCTCCCATGAGCCGTAGCGCACCGTCTTTTGCGACGGATGGTCGGGGTCGGGTTGTGCAGCGCGCATCAGGACGCGCAGGCGCATGTCGATGCGATAGAGCGTTTCAAAATCGCCTTTTCCAAGTGCTGCCAGCCCGTCGCGCAGCAGTTCTTCGTAAGGCGCAAGGACAAAGCCCTTGTTTTCCAGCGATTGCAGCGCGCCTGCCATCAGGCACTCGGGCGCTGCCGATCCCGGCACATTGCTTTTCCAGAACATGGCCATGAGATCGTCCTGCGCCTTCATGACGGCGCTCGCATCCCATGTCTGTTCTTCCGCCGTGCGTATGACAGGCTTTGTGTCGCGCAGCAGGTCGCGCGTCAGTTCCCAGGCTTTCATTTCATTCTCGTTTCAGGCTCATTTCAGGAGTTTTTCAGTTGCTTGGCGCGGCGCTGGCGCCGCGCCGCGTGGATCGTCAGCACGACGACCGGGACGAGATAGGGGATCATCTGCATCAGCTCGAAAGGCAGGCCAAGGCTTTGCAGCGTGATGGCGAAACCTTCCGCCGCCGCCAGAACCAGGCTCGCCACGAGCGTTCCCCATGCGGTGCCCTGTCCCATGACTTCCGCCGCAATGGCGATGAAGCCGCGACCGGCGGTCATGTTCTGGGCAAACCAGGTGACATAGCCGAGCGACAGATAAGCCCCCGCCGCACCGCCGAAGAGACCGGACAGGACAAGCGCCATCATCTGCACGCGGCCCGTATGGATACCGGCGGCGCGCGCCGATTTCGGATCGACGCCGGTGGCGCGCAGATGCAGGCCGAAGCGCGTGCGCATCATCAGGAGGCTGACTGCCGGGACGGCGAGAAGGGCTGCGAAGGTGAGTACATGGATATTGCCGATGAAAGGCACGGCAAGGCTTGGCAGCGCGCCGCTTTTGAGCGCGCCCGACATGCCCTTGTCGCCCGTTGCCAGATAAAGCCCGAGCGTGGTTGCCGCAGCAGCCGCGATGTTGAGCGCGATGCCGGTCATGATGAGGTCGGTGCCAAGCCGGTTGACCGAAAGCGACATGAGCAAGCCGAGAAGCGCGCCGACGACAAGCGCCGCCAAAAGGCCGATGGCCGGGCTTCCCGTCGCGGCACTGGCCAGAACGGCGATGAGGGCCGCGACCAGCATCATGCCTTCCATGCCGATATTGAGCACGCCCGCGCGGTCGGAAATCATCACGCCGAGAGCTGCCAGCAGCAATGGCGTCGCCACGCGCAGGATCGTGCCGATGAAATGCGGGTCGAAAATCTGTGCGAGAACGGTGCTCATGCCTGTACTCCCGGCTGCACTGCGGCTTGTTCTCCTTCGCGATTGCGAAGGTTGCGGATCAGCCGCAGGACGGTCGGATGATTGTGAATGACGCTTGCCGTCGCGCCCACCATGATGGCGGCGGTTACAAGCCCCACCACTTCGGTCGGGATGTTCATGTTGCGGGCCAGAAGATCGCCGCCCACCTGCACGAAACCAAGGAAAAGTGCGGACGGAACGAGCAGGAACGGGTTTTCGCGCGCCAGAATGGCGACGACGAGGCCGGTCCAGCCGTAACCCGGCAGATCGAGCCAGGCAAAGCGGGCATGAAGGCCCAGAACTTCCAGCGCCCCCGCCATGCCCGCCACCAGTCCGCCGACAATCTGTGCGCGCATGATGATGCGTTTCAGCGGCAGGCCAAGGTGATTGGCAAAGCCGGGGCTTGAACCTGCGATACGGATATTGAGGCCGGAGCGCGTCCAGTAAAGCCAGATGCCGCCAGCGATGCAGGCGAGGATTGCAATGATCGAACCGCTGTTGAGGCGGGTACCGGCCAGAAGGCGGTCGAGCTTGGCATCCGCCGGAATCTTGAGCGACATCATCCCGCCCGCAGCCGGATCGCGGATGACATAGTTGAGGACGAAGAGGCCGAGAAACAGGAAGGCATAGTTGAGGACGAGCGAGGTCACCATTTCCGATGCGCCGAAACGAAGCCGCAGCGCTGCTGGAATAGTGCAGGCGAAACTGCCTGCCACCGCGCCGCAAAGGATCGCCACCGGCAGCGAGAACCAGCCGAGCGAAGGGAGCAGAACGGCACCCGCCACCGCGCCGAGCGCGCCGAGGAAGAAGCCGCTTTCCGCGCCCAGATTGAACAGGCCGGAGCGAAACATGATGGTGATCGCAAGGCCGGTCAGCATGATCGGCGTTGCCGCCTCCACCACATTGCCCATATGGCGAATGCTGCCGAACGGTCCGAGGAAGAAGGTTTTGAGAACGCCTGCCGGGTTGTCCTGCATCAATGCCAGCGGCACAAGCAGAACGGCCATGATGACGCCGATCACCAGCACGGTCAGGAAGAATGGAATGAGATAGGAAATCAGTCTGCGCATTATATACGTGTCCCCAGCATATACGGTCCGAGGACGGCTGGTGTTATGTCTGGTCCGTTTTCCAGAACAGCGACGATGCGTCCATTGAAGAAAACGACGATACGATCGCTCAAACGCAGCAATTCGTCGAGATCGGCGCTGATAAGCAGCACGGCGCAGCCGCCTTGCGCCACTTCATCGATGCGCCGATGCAGGAAGGCCGCCGCTGAAACGTCGATGCCGCGCGTCGGCTGGTCGGCGATCAGGAATTTCGGATTGGTGGCAAGCTCGCGCGCGGCGATGAGCTTTTGCGCATTGCCGCCGGAAAGGGAATCGAGCCGCTCGGTAATCGCGCCCGCGCGCACCGAATATTGCCTTATCATGCCGCTGACGCGCGCCTTGATGGCGTTCCAGCGCAGGAAAGGCCCCCGGAATATTTGCCTGTCAGCGGTAATCGATCCGGCTCCGGCTATGGCGTTTTCGGCCAGGGACAGGCCGGGTGCGCCGCCTTGCGAAAAGCGGTCCGCTGGCAGATGAGCAAGCCCTTGCTTGCGCCAGCTTGCCGTGTCGGCGCGCAGCATGTCCACGCCGTTGAGGCTGATCGTGCCGCTGGCCGCTTCCGCAAGGCCGGAAAGCACGGATACGAGGCCACGCTGGCCGCTGCCATCGACACCGGCAACGCCGACGATCTCACCCGCGCCAACGGTCAGGTCCACATCCTTGATGCGGTCTGCCGGATCGGCGGCTTTCGTCGTGACGCCCTTCATGTCGAGAACGGTTTTCATCGCGCCGTGCTTGTGGGCGCGTTGGGGAATGTCGACCGCGTGGCCCATCACCATCTGCATGATGGCGTCGTCCGGCACGTCGGCAAGCTTTTCCGTGCCCGCGACGGCACCGGCGCGCAATACGGTCACGCTTTCGGCCAGCTCGCGCACTTCATTCAGCTTGTGGGAAATGAAGAGGATGGTAATGCCTTCGTCGCGCAGCGATTTCAGCTTGCGCATCAGCTCCTCGATCTCCGGCGGCGAGAGAACGGCGGTCGGCTCATCGAGGATCAGAAGCCGCGTGCGGCGCGCCAGCGCCTTGAGGATTTCAACCTTCTGCTGGGCGGCGACGGAAAGCGCGCCCGTGGTCGCGTCCGGGTCGGCGTGCAGGTCATATTGCTGCATCAGCGCCTCGACCATTTTGCGCGCGCCCGCGCGGTCGATCAGCCCGGCCTTCACCGGTTCATGGCCGAGAATGATGTTTTCGGTAACGGTCAGGGTCGGCACGAGCGAGAAATGCTGGTGCACCATGCCGATGCCTTGTGCGGCGGCGTCTTCCGGCGACCATGCGGCGATATGCTTGCCATCGACAACGATTTCGCCCGCCGTGGCATTTTCGATGCCGAACAGGATCTTCATGAGCGTCGATTTGCCAGCGCCGTTCTCGCCGCAAATGGCGTGGATGGAACCGGCGCGGATCGAAAACGACACGTCGCGAAGCGCCTCAGTGCCGTTCGGATAGACCTTGCTCACATCGCGGAAAGCGACGATTGGGCGGAAGGCGACGATAGCATCGCCGCCTTCAATATTTTCAGCTGGATTTTCCACGATCAGGGACGAACCTTGTTGCGGGTCGCGTTGAGATCCTCGGTGCTCATGCCGAACGCGGTCGGAACCGTGATCTTGCCCTCGGAAATCTCGTCGGAAGCCTTCTTGATGGCGTCCTTCATTTCCTGCGTGGCCATGGAAGCCATGTTGCCGTCCTGCACGATGCCGACAGCGCCTTCCTTGAGGCCGAGCGCTTCGGCCTTGCCGAACGGCAGGTCGCCTGCCTTGAAGCGCTCATAGGCTTGCAGGAGGCTGACATCGACATTCTTCAGAACGGAGCTGACAACCTGCTTGGCAATGGCCGGGTCGCTGTCCCTGAAGATCGCTTCCTGATCGGAATCGACGCCCAGCACATATTTGCCGGTTTCCTTGGCAGCCGAAAGCTGGCCGAGGCCGGTCTGCGAGGCGACGACGAAGCCGAGCGCGACATCGGAGCGATACTGCGCGAGACCAAGCTCCTTGCCCTTGGCAGCATCCATGAAGGAGCCGGCATAGGAAATGGCGATCTTGGCGTCGGGCAGGACGGCTTGCGCACCGGCGATATAGCCGACGAGGAAGTCGTTGATGACCGGAATGTCCATGCCGCCGAGGAAGCCGAGGTTCTTGCCGGTATCGCCGAGCTTGCCGTCCTTCAGCAGCGAAGCCGCCAGCATGCCGCCCAGATAAGAGCCTTCGTTCTGCTTGTACTGGATGGAATAGACATTGTCGTAGCCGCCTTCTTCATAAGGCACGCTTGCATCATAGAGGATGTATTTCTTGTCCGGATATTGCTGGGCGACCGAGCCGACGGTTTCCGACATCTGGTAGGTGCCGCCGATAATCAGGTCCCAGTCCTGTTCGGACGCATCGAGGAACACCGGCTCCCATTTGGTCGGATCGTCGCCGATTTCGAGAATCTTGGTCTCGACGTCGTCGCCATATTTGTCCTTGATCATCTTCATGCCCTTGGCGGCGCTGTCGAAGAACGACTTGTCGCCGAGCGCGCCATTGATGATGAGCAGGATCTTGTCCTGGGCCTGTGCCGCCGTGGTGGCGAATGTGCCCATCGCCGTCGATGCGGCAAGGGCAAAGGCAAGGCTGATTATTCCCCGTCTGGTGGATTTGATCACAACAGAACTCCAATGCTGTAGCGTTATAGAGATGGATTTTCTGCTTTGGATAATTTGCCTCCACCCACAGAACCCCCACACCTGGGGAGCGATCAAACGCTGACCGCGGGTGCGAGTCAATCGCCAAACTTTTTGCCCGCTGTGGACAAAGCCAGTCTGTTGCGCGCAACCATTTGTTTCATCGCATTATCGCAACGCAAAACCGTTTCACACTTTTGCTGGAAATGCTCATAAAGCCATCGCTTATTTCAACAAAGCCTGGTTGGGGTGGCGGAGCGTCGGGTCGAACGGGTTGAGCCGTTGTGAGATGATGGCGGCTTCCTTGCGCAGAAGTTCCGTCACCGTCTGCTGGCGCTTTTCGGTGAGGCGCGCGGCAAGCGTGCCGATGCTCAGCGCTGCCACCGCCTCGCCATCGCGGTTGAGGATGGGGACGCCGAGGCCCGCCATGCCGTCGATCATGTTGAAATTGAAGGTCGCAGCGCCCGTTTCGCGCACTTCCGCAATCATGATGCGCAGGTCAACCTCGTCCACTGCGGATTTATCGAGAATGCGGGGCATGTTGAAGCGGATGATCGCCTCGCGCTCTTCTTCCGGCAGGAAGGCGAGAATGGCAAGGCTGCCCTGGCCGATGCCGAGCGGCACCTTGCCGCCAATATCGCCGGTAAAGGAGCGGATCGGAAACGGCCCCTCCACGCGGTCGAGGCAGACCGCGTCGAAATTGCTGCGCACGAGCAGGAAGACCGTGTCGTTGAACGTGGTCGACAGGCGCAGCAGCGACGGGCGGGCGATGCTCAATATGCCGTCGCGCTGGCGCGCCTGCGCCGCCATCGCAAAAAACTCCAGCGACAGGCGATAGGCCTTCTTGTCGGGAAGCTGCTCGACAAGGTTTTCGGCGATCAGCGTCTTCAGCAGGCGATGCGCCGATGGCTGGCTGAGTTCGAGGTCGCGCGCCAGATCAATGAGCCGCACGCCGTCATCCGTGCTGGCGGCGAGACCCTTCAAAATATGGATTGCCTTCACCAGACTTGAGTTAAGCGCGGCGCCGGATTTCGGATTCTCAGATATATCATCCATAAAATTGCTTCCAAATTCTGCATTTTGAAAGAAATATATAATTTCTTCCGGATTTGAAAATTATAATTTGCATTCCAGCGGATTTTTCCGCCATCTAAAACCGTCGCCAATGGGAAGGTCCGGCAAGGCATTGGAGAAGTGCCCGCAAGCGGATCGGCGGTTTTACTTGGAATCAAGGGGAACGCTGCGGCTGCGTAAGCGGCCGGACGGTCATGCGTTCAAACGGACAAGTCGGATCAGCGCTTCAAGCGCGGTCAGCCGCTCCCGCCAGCCAGCCCGACGAAGAGGCGACGTGAAACAACATCACGGCGCTTCCGCTCCCCCGCATCATTCCGCGGAAGTCAAGCCGAGAGGGAGACGCAATGAGCTTTTTGACCCTGTCCGGAATTTCGCGCCACTATGGCAAGTTCGCGGCTGTCGACAATTTCAACTTGGCGATTGAAAAGGGCGAGTTCATTTCGCTTCTCGGCCCTTCCGGCTGCGGCAAGACCACGACCTTGCAGATGATCGCCGGTCTGGTGACGCCGACGGCGGGCACGATCACGCTCGACGGGCGCGAGATCACGCGCCTTGCGCCCGCCAAGCGCGAGCTTGGCGTCGTCTTCCAGAGCTATGCGCTGTTTCCGCATATGACGGTGGCGCAGAATGTGAGCTTCGGCCTTGAAATGCGCAATGTGCCGAAAGCAGAGCGCGAAAAGCGCGTGCGCGACGTGCTGGAACTGGTGCATCTGGGCGCGCTTGCCGACCGTTATCCGCGTGAAATGTCGGGCGGCCAGCGCCAGCGCGTGGCCATTGCCCGCGCGCTGGTCATCAATCCGCCGGTGCTGCTGCTCGACGAGCCGCTGTCCAATCTCGATGCGCAGCTGCGCGAGGAAATGCAGTTTGAGCTGCGCCGCATCCAGCGCACCGTCGGCATCACCACCATCATGGTCACGCATGACCAGGCCGAAGCGCTGTCGATCAGCGACCGCATCGTCGTCATGGAAAAGGGCGTCATCACGCAGGTCGACGCACCCTACAAGCTTTATGAGCATCCGCATAACCACTTCATTTCCAATTTCGTCGGCAAGTCGAACTTCCTCAAGGCGCGCGCCGAAGGCGACATGATCGCGCTGGCCGAAACCGCGATCCGCTTTCCCGCCAATGGCAAACAGGTCTCTGGCGAGCTTTCCGTCTTCATCCGCCCAGAAAAAGTGCAGCTCGTGGCAGCGGGCGAGGGGCATATCGCCGGTGAAGTGACGACGCGCTATTTCATGGGCGCGCAGTGGCTGCTCGGCGTGACGACGCCTGCGGGCCAGCTTTCGGTGGCGCTTCCCAATCTCGGCAACCCGCCGCCGGCGGAAGGCACGTCGGTCGGCCTTAGCTGGAACCACGAGGATTGCCGCATCCTCACCGCAGGGGTGAACTGAGCATGTCGGCCGTCACCTCACAGGATATAACGCCTACGCCAAAGCAAAGGCGCGATCTGACGCCGCTCTTTCTGGTCGGGCCGTCGACGCTTCTGTTCTTCGCGCTGGTGCTGCTGCCGCTCGGCCTTACCGTGCTGCTGTCCTTCAACAGCTACAGCTATGACAAGGGCATCGAGAACGTCTACACGCTTGCCAATTATGTGCAGGTCCTGAAAGACCCCTATTACCTTTCGATCTTCTGGCGCACGCTCAAGCTCGCGCTCATCACCACCGTCATCACGGTGCTGATCGGCGTGCCGGAAGCCTATATTCTCTCCAACATGCGCAAGCCATGGCGCTCGATCTTCCTGCTGGTCATCATCGGGCCGCTTCTGGTTTCGGTCGTGGTGCGCACTTTCGGCTGGAGCATGCTGCTGGGCCGCAACGGCCTCGTGAACAGCGCGCTCGACATGGCGGGCCTGCCGACGACGCAAATTCTCTACAGCGAAACGGCCATCGTCATCGGCCTCGTGCATATCATGCTGCCATTCATGGTGATCCCGGTCTGGACCGTGCTGCAAAAGCTTGATCCGTCGGTGGAAGCCGCAGCGCTGACGCTCGGCGCATCGCGCCTGACGGCATTGCGCCGCGTGGTGTTTCCGCAGGCGGTGCTTGGCATCCTGTCGGGCAGCCTCATCGTATTTGCGCTTTCGGCCAGCTCGTTTGCCATTCCGGGCCTGCTTGGCGGGCGCCGTCTCAAGATGGCGGCAACCGTCGTCTATGACGAGTTCCTGATCGAGCTGAACTGGCCGCTGGGCGCCGCCATCGCCATCATCGTTCTGGTCGCCAATCTCGTGATCATGATTGCCTATAACCGTCTGCTCGAAGGGCAGGCCAAGAAGAAGCTGGGATAAAGCCATGGTCAAGAACGGTCCCTTTGCCCTTTTCTTCCACACGCTGATCGTCATCTTCATGCTGGCGCCGATGGTTGTGGTGTGCCTTGTGGCCTTCACGCCGGAAAACACGCTGACCATGCCGTGGAGCGGCCCGAATGCAGGCCTGTCGCTGCGCTGGTTCGAGGCCGTGTTCGCGCATAATGATTTCATGGCGTCGTTCTATAACAGCGTGCAGCTCGCATTTTTCTCGGCAACGATTTCCACGCTTCTTGCCGTGCCCTCGGGACTGGCGATTGCGCAGTATAATTTCCGTGGCCGCGATGCGCTGAACGCGCTTTTCCTGTCGCCGCTCATCATCCCGCATCTGGTGCTGGGTGTGGCCTTCCTGCGCCTGTTCTCGCTGATGGGCTTTACCGGCTCCTTCGTCTGGTTGGTCGCAGCGCACTCGATTGTCGTGACGCCCTATGCGCTGCGCCTGATCCTCGCTTCGCTCGGCAGCATGGACCGCAATGCGGAAAATGCGGCGCGCACTCTGGGCGCTGGTGAGTGGACCGTGTTCCGCCGCATCACCCTGCCACTGTTGCTGCCGGGTCTGTCGGGCGGATGGCTGCTTGCCTTCATCAATTCGTTCGACGAACTCACCATGTCGATCTTCGTCACATCGCCATCCACGGTCACGCTGCCGGTGCGCATGTATATGTATGCGAGCGAATCCATCGATCCGATGATGGCGGCGGTTTCGGCCCTGATGATCCTCGTTGCCACCGTAACCATGATTATCATCGATCGCATGTTCGGTCTCGACCGGCTGCTGGTAGGCAAGGGCTGAGCAGGCAGATCATGACCATCCCGGTTTCTTCTGCGGCGGCTCAGTTTCGCAGACGGTATCGGCTGGCCGAACAGCCGCTCGGCTTCTCGCTCGACGGCGTGCGCTGCGAGGGACGCCGCGGCGATACCGTGCTGACCGCCATTCTCTCCGTGCAGGGCAAGCTGCGTCATACCGAGTTCACGGGCGAGCCGCGTGCGGGCTTCTGCCTGATCGGTGCGTGTCAGGATTGTCATGTCATGACCGTTGAGGGCCACAAGCTTCGTGCCTGCACCACGCTTCTGGAAGAGGGCATGGCCTTTGTGACGGAGCCTGTGAAATGAGTGCGGTGCTCGATCCGGTTATCGTTGGTGCTGGTCCGGCAGGCATTCGCGCCGCCGAAACGCTGGTCAAGGCGGGCCTCAGGCCCATCGTGCTTGACGAAGGCTTTCGTTCCGGCGGCCAGATCTATCGCCGTCCGCCGCTCGATGACGGGCGCAGCTATCGCAACCGTTACGGGTCGGAGGCGCACAAGGCCGAAGCGCTGCACAAGAGCTTCGACGCCTTGCGCGGCGCAATCGATTATCGCCCGCAAACGCTGGCGTGGAATATTTCGCGCGGGGAAACCAACCGGCTCGACCTTTTGACCGATGGCGTTCACGGCCAGTTGCCCTACAGCCATCTCATTCTGGCGACGGGCGCGACCGACCGGGTTCTGCCGTTCAAGGGCTGGACCAAGCCGGGCGTCTACACCCTCGGCGCATCGCAGACGGCGTTGAAAGCACAAGGCTGCACGGTTGGCGAGCGCGTAGTGTTCATGGGTTCCGGTCCGCTGCTTTATCTGGTGGCCTGGCAGTATCATCATGCAGGCGCCAAGGTTGTGGCGGTGCTGGATACGGCGCCTTTCGCATCCAAATTTCATCTGGCGCATCTGGCGCTTTATGCCCCGCGCATTGTGGCGCTCGGCGCTTGGTACGGCCTGCGCCTGAAGCTTGGCGGCGTGCCGATCCATTATAATGTGCGTCCCGACGAAGTTCTGGGCGAGGGCCATGTCGACGGCATTCGCTTTCGCACCGGCAATCGTGTGCGCGAGGTTCAGTGCGATGCGCTGGCTTATGGGTTTGCATTGCGTCCTGAAACCCAGCTTGCCGATCTCGCCGGTTGCGATTTCCGCTTCGAAGAACGCGACCGCGCCTGGCTTCCCGCTGCCGACAGGCTTGGCCGCACCAGCCGCATCGGCGTCTATGTGGCGGGCGACGGCGCAGGCATTGCCGGCGCGGATGCTGCTGAAATTCGCGGCTCATTGGCCGCGATTGCCTTGCTGCGCGACAGGGGCCTGCCGTTTGACGAGGGCGCGGAACGCGGCCTTCTCGCAAGGCTCGATCATATCTATCGCGAGCGCCTGATCGTCGAAAAGGCATTCCCGTTCCCGCGTGACTGGTTCGACACGATTGCTGGCGACGTCACGCTGTGCCGCTGCGAAGAAATCGCGCTTAGCGACGCGCAGGCGGTCATTGGAGATGGCGGCGCGCGCGAGATCAACCGGCTCAAGGCGCTGACCCGCGTCGGCATGGGGCGCTGTCAGGGTCGCATGTGCACGGCGGCGGCGGCGGAACTTCTGGCCGCGATGCAGGACAAGACGCCCGCCGAAACAGGCCGCATCCGCGCTCAGGCCCCGGTCAAGCCGATCCCGCTTGGTTTCGGCGCTCCGGCGAGGGAGGACGTTTCGTCATGACAAGGCGTCTTCAGGCCGATGCGGTCATTATCGGCGGCGGGATCGTCGGCGGTTCGGCAGCGCTTTTCATGCGTCAGGCCGGATTGTCGGTCATCCTGCTCGACAAGGGCTTTTGCGGCGCGCAGGCCAGCGGCATCAATTATGGCGGCGTGCGCAGGCAGGGCCGCGCGCCGGAACAGCTACCGCTTGCTCAGCGTTCGCACGCATTGTGGGCGCGCCTGCCGGAACTCATCGGCATCGATGGCGAATATATCCGCAGCGGCCATCTGAAGCTTGCCCGCACCGAAGAGCATTTCGCCAGGCTTGAGGCTTATGCGGCCACGGTCAGGCCGCTCGGCCTCGATGTGGAGCTGATCGGCGGCAATGCAATCCGCGAGCGTTTTCCATGGCTCCCGGGTGATGTGGCGGGCGCTTCGCTCTGCGCGGAAGACGGCCATGCCAATCCGCGTCTGGTTGCCCCTGCCTTTGCCCGTGCGGCACTGGCTGCTGGCGCGACGGTGCTGGAAAATACGCCGGTCATCGAAGCGCGGGAGACCGGCGACGGCTTTGCCATTCTGGCCGGTGATGGTGTCGAAATCCGCTCGCGTCTGCTGTTCAATTGCGCCGGTGCCTGGTCGGACCGGTTCGCGGCCTCGTTCGGCGAGCCGGTGCCGCTTCAGCGCATCTATCCGTCGATGGTCGTTACCGAACCGATGCCGTTCCGCCTGCCGATGAGCCTTGGCGAGGAAGGCGGCGGCTTCTATGGGCGTCAGGTCACGCGCGGCAATTACGTCATGGGCGGCGGGCGCGGCACGCCGCTTGAAAACCCGGACTTCTCGCGGCCTTCGGTCAATGCCGCTTCCTCGGTGATGCTGCGCGCCATCGAACTGTTCCCGCATCTGAAAAATGCCCAGGTTATCCGCTTCTGGTCGGGCACTGAATCGGAAATGCCGGACGACAATCCGGTCATCGGGCCAAGCAGCCGGGTCAACAATCTCTTTCACGCCTTCGGCTTTTGCGGCGCCGGTTTCCAGACCGGCCCGGCTGTGGGCGCCATTCTTTGCGATCTCGCCGTGAGGGGCGAGACGGAAACGCCGATCGACGCCTTCCGCATCGACCGGTTCGATATGAACTCAAACCACAAAGGGGAGTAGCATGAAGTACATCACCAAAACCGCCCTGCTGGCGCTCGGCCTGTCGGCAGCCTTCGCTTCGGCCGCATCGGCTGAAACCAAGACGCTCTATATCGGCATGAATGGCGGCAATATGGAGAAGGCCTATACCGAGCATGTCCTGCCGGAATTTGAAAAGGCCAATGACGTCAAGGTCGTTGTCGTGCCGGGCACCTCGGCGGATATTCTCGCCAAGGCAACCGCGCAGAAAGACAAGCCGCAGATGCATGTCATGCTGCTTGACGACGGCGTCATGGTGCGCGCGATCAATGCGGGCCTGTGCCAGAAAATCTCCGACGATCCGGTTCTGGCCGACATTCAGCCTGCCGCGCGCCTCAAGGACGACATGGCCATCGGCGTCGATATGGGCATGACCGGCATTGCCTATAACAAGAAGCTTTTCGACGAAAAGGGCTGGGCCGCCCCGACCTCGTGGATGGATTTTGCCGACGAGAAATATGCGAATGCCGTTGTGTTCCAGTCGGCTTCCGCCTCGACTTTCGGCCTGCATGCCTTTCTGATGTTCAACCGCATTCAGGGCGGCGACGACAAGAACCTCGAGCCGGGCTTCGAGAAGTTCCCCGACATGATCGGCAAGAACGTTCTGGAATTCATCCCGTCCTCGGCCAAGATTTCGGAAATGGTCCAGACCGGCGAAGCGGCAATCTTCCCGCTGACGCCAACCGGCGTGAACAACCTGAAGGACAAGGGCATTCCGGTTGAATATGCGCAGCCCAAGGAAGGTTCCGTCGTCCTCGCCGTGACCGAATGCGTGCTGGCAGGCAACAGCGAGCCTGAACTGAGCCAGAAGCTCGCGCATTACCTGCTTTCCGCCGATGCGCAGAGCAAGGCGCTCGACCATGGCAATGTCATCCCGTCGAACCAGAAGGCCAAGGCCGGTTCGCCGGAAGCTCAGGCCAAGCTCGATGCCTTCAACGGTTACATGAAAACCGCCAAGACGCTCGACTGGGATGCGGTCAATGAAGGCCGCCAGCAGCTCAACAGCCGCTGGAACCGCACCATCGAAAAGTAAGATCAGCACCGTGATCTGAAAAAGCCCGCCTTGGGAAACCGGGGCGGGCTTTTTGCGGCAAGACCGCTTACGCATCGCCTGCCGATATTGTAGCTTGCGCGCAAATCATCCGGCAAATCGATGGATCGGGGCAAGCGTGAATAAGGCGGCAGCACTCGCATTATCTGGAATTCTGGTGGCGGCACCTGCGCTTGCCGAAGACAACTGGAAGCCTGTCGAGGAAATCAAGTTCTACGCCATCGCCGGGAAAACCGGCCCGGAACTTTATGAATCCATCGGCGAGCGCGGCCCCAAGATCGGCGGCGGCAAGACCCGCGTCATCGCCCATACCAGCTATGTGCTGACCTGGGACCGGCAGTTCGACCGCTCCAACAATGCCTGCACGATCCTGTCAGCCACGCCAAAGCTGAAGATCACCTATACGCTGCCGAAGCCCTCGCAGAAACTGGCTTCCCCGGTGAAGGAACATTGGGAGACCTTCTATGAAGGCATCCGCAAGCATGAACTTGTGCACGGCGACCATGCCAAGGACATGACGCGGGAGATCGTGCGCCGCACAGTGGGCCTGTCGGTTCCAGACGATCCGAAATGCCAGAAGATCCGCAAGGTGCTGATCAAGGAAATCACCGATATGGTCGACGTGCAGCGTGCCCAGGGCCGCGCCTTCGACCGTGTGGAGATGGGCAATGGCGGCAATGTCCATCAGCTCATTCTGGCGCTGGTGAACGGCGGCTGATTGATGGAACTGCTCTGACCCTTTGTTTTTATCGCATTATCCTACGCAAAACCGTTTCACACTTTTGCTGGAAATGCTCCAAGTCATTCCCAGTGGTTCAAGCAAATAGGAAATGCTTCAGAGCAAGTCTTTCCACGCTTCAGAAATGGACGCAAGGATAAGTTTCGGGATTCTACGCTAACGACTCTGGCCTCCGCCCCGGCTATCTTCAATCATCAAACAGACCAAACAGAAAAACCCGTCAGGCACGCCTCTATTCGAGCGTGTTGGTGGATTTGCTTCGGTTTTTTCTGGATGGCACGAGTGAAGTGGCAGTGTTGGAGGCTCTCGTGAGTATAAATTTCAGATCGTCAGGTATATCTGCGGAGCGCATGGCGACACGGCGCATCCTCGTTGCAGGTGGAGCAGGCTTTCTCGGTTCTCACCTTTGCGAGCGTCTTTTGAGCGAAGGAAACTTCGTCATCTGCGTCGACAATTTTTCGACGGGGCGGCTTGAGAACCTGCGCAATCTCCTGCGTTACGACACGTTCAGCTTCGTGCGCCACGATATCGTCAATCCGATCGACCTGCCGGTGGACGAGATTTACAATCTGGCTTGCCCCGCCTCGCCGCCGCATTATCAGGCCGACCCGGTCCATACGATGAAGACGAGCGTCATCGGTTCGCTTAACCTGCTGGAACTCGCAGCGCATTATCAGGCGCGGATTTTCCAGGCATCGACTTCGGAAGTCTATGGCGACCCGCAGACCCATCCGCAGCCGGAAGCCTATTGGGGCAATGTCAACTCCTTCGGCCCGCGGTCCTGCTATGATGAAGGCAAGCGCTCGGCCGAAACGCTGTTCTACGATTTTCACAAGCAATATGGCGTCGATATCCGCATCGTGCGCATCTTCAACACCTATGGCCCGCGCATGCGGCCCGATGATGGGCGCGTCGTGTCGAACTTCATCGTTCAGGCGCTCAAGCGCGAAGACATCACCATCTATGGCGACGGCTCGCAGACCCGTTCCTTCTGCTATGTCGATGATCTGATCGAAGGTTTCTGCCGGTTGATGAGCAGCCGGATTCAGCAGCCCGTCAATCTCGGTAATCCGGGCGAGTTCACCGTGCGCGAACTGGCTGAACAGATCATCGCGCTGACAGGTTCATCCTCGCGCATAGTCCATCGTCCGCTGCCAACCGACGATCCGCGCCAGCGCCGCCCGGACATTACGCTCGCCAAGCGCGAGCTTGGCTGGGAACCCCAGATAGCGCTTGTCGAAGGACTGAAGCAGACCATCGCCTATTTCGAACGCCAGCTTGTCAGGCCATCGGGCGAGCTTTTCGAGGTGGCGAGATGACACGGCCCAACATCCTCGTCACCGGCGGCGCGGGCTTCATCGGAAGCCATACGGCCAAGCTCCTGCATGAAAACGGATTCTCGCCGGTCGTATACGACAACCTGTCGACGGGCCATCGGTCTTCCGTGCGCTGGGGCGAGTTTGTCGAGGGGGACACGCTTTCTCAAGATCAGCTTGTCGCTGCGATCAGAAGCTTCGATCCGGCCGCGATCATTCACTTTGCGGCCTCGGCCTATGTGGGGGAATCCGTCACGGACCCGGCGAAATATTATCGCAACAATGTCGGCGGCATCCAGTCCGTTCTGGAAGCAAGCCGCCTGACGGGCGGACGCCCTGTCATCTTTTCGTCGAGCTGCGCCACCTATGGCATTCCGGATGTGCTGCCGATCCGTGAAGGGCAAACGCAAAACCCGATCAATCCCTATGGGCGCACGAAACTGATCGCCGAACATATGCTGGCCGACTATTCGGCAGCCTATGGCTTGCCCTATGCGGCGCTGCGCTACTTCAACGCTTGCGGCGCCGATCTGGATGGCGAACTGGGCGAAAAGCACGATCCCGAAACGCATCTGATACCCCGCGCCATGCTGGCTGCGGCGGGAAAGGCGGATTGCCTCGAAGTTTATGGCGATGATTACGACACGCCGGACGGCACCTGCATCCGCGACTATATTCACGTGGTCGATCTGGCGCGGGCCCATGTGCTTGCGGTCGAGCATCTGCTGAATGGCGGTGGCAATCTGGTTCTTAATCTGGGAACCGGGCGCGGAACATCGATCCGGGAAATCGTGGATGCGATAGACCGGCTGACCGGTCGCGCGGTGCCTGTCGAGATGCGCCCGCGCCGGGCGGGCGATCCGCCGGTGCTTTATGCCGATCCGGCTGAAGCGGCTGCGAAGCTCGGCTTCCGCACGCTTCATTCCGATCTCGACACGATCATCCGCACGGCAGCACCCTTCTTTGGTCTGGAGATGCGGTCATGACACGGCGCGATCTTCATGCTGCCTTTGATAGGGGTAAACCGGAACCTTTGCTGGCGCCGATCTTTACGGGCCGCAAGCGGGTGGAATATGTGGTGGGCATTGTGCTCTGGGCACTCGCCATCGCCTATTTCTGGCAATGGTGGTTCATCAGCGCAACGCACAATCACCTGCTCGGTTCCATTCTGGTGACGGCGCTTCTGGCCTGGATAACGATCCTGCCGCTTTACTTCATCACGGTTTTCTTCCACGCGGCACGCCCGACCGGGCCGCTTCGCATCCCTGCCGGAAGCCGTGTTGCGATGGTCGTCACCAAGGCCCCGTCGGAACCCTTCGCGGTGGTGGCTGAAACCTTGCGCGCCATGCTGGCGCAGGATGTGCCGCACGATACATGGCTTGCCGACGAAGACCCATCGCCCTCGACGCTTGCCTGGTGCCGCGAGCATGGCGTTTTCGTTTCCACGCGCAAGGGCCGTGCCGACTATCACCGGCAGAGCTGGCCGCGCCGCACCCGCTGCAAGGAAGGCAATCTCGCCTTCTTCTATGACCATTATGGCTATGAACGCTATGATTTCGTTTCGCAGCTCGATGCCGACCATGTGCCGGAACCGGGTTATCTCTTCAATATATTGCGGCCTTTTGCCGATCCCGCGGTCGGCTATGTCTCCGCACCAAGCATCTGTGACCGCAACGCCCGTGAAAGCTGGTCGGCGCGCGGACGCCTCTATGTGGAGGCGAGCATGCACGGCTCCCTGCAGGCCGGTTACAATGGCGGCTTCGCCCCGGTCTGCATCGGTTCCCATTATGCGGTGCGCACGGCGGCGCTCAAGGAAATCGGCGGTCTTGGGCCGGAACTGGCCGAGGATCATTCCACGACCCTGTTCATGAACGCGCATGGCTGGCGGGGCGTTCACGCGCTGGACGCCATCGCCCATGGCGACGGTCCGCGCACCTTCGCCGATCTTGTGACGCAGGAGTTCCAGTGGTCGCGCAGCCTTGTGATGATCCTGCTGCAATATACGCCGAAGCTGATCGGGCGGCTGCCGCTGCGCCTCAAGATCCAGTTCCTGTTCTCGCAGCTCTGGTATCCGCTCTATGCCTTCTTTCTGGCGCTGACATTCGTGCTGCCGATAGCCATCCTGGTCTACGGCGATAATTTCGTCAGCGTCACCTATCCGGCCTTCCTGATGCACTTCATGCCGCAGTCGCTGGTGATTTTGGCGCTGGCATTCTGGTGGCGGTCAAGCAGGACGTTCCGGCCCGTCGACGGCAGGATTTTCAGCTGGGAGGCGATGCTGTTCCTGCTGGCGCGCTGGCCGTGGGTTCTGGCTGGCACCTTCGCGGCTTTCCGCGACTGGCTGACCGGTTCCTTTGTCGATTTTCGCGTCACGCCGAAGGGTTCTTCGGAAGTTGATCCGGTGCCGCTGCGGGTGATCGCTCCCTATGCGCTGATCTCCGGCCTGTCCATTCTGCCGGTGCTCTTCGTCAACGATGCCGACCAGACGCGAGGCTTCTTCATCTTCGCCATCCTCAATGCGTGTTTCTACCTGTTTCTGATGGCGATGATCGTCATCCAGCACACGCGGGAAAATCAGGTGCGGATGACGAGCCGCCTCTATCGACCGGCAATGGCATGCAGTTTTACGGCGCTGGTGGCGCTGACCGGCTTCACGACCGCCGAACGCGGACGCGACGGCATTGAGGCTCTGAGCTGGGGCACGAAAAGCTTCACGATCTTTGACGACCGCTTCTCGGTAGCTGGTGCCGGTCGAGGCGGGCGCGACGTGCACAGGACAATCTTCAATCCGCGCTGGCGCACCAACGGTGCCAGCGCAGCAAATTAGCGCATGTCTGCCGAAAGCGGGAACCGGTTTCGGGCAAGGACATGCGTAAAACAAACAGAGAGGCGCGACGGTTATGAAGATCGCTGTCATCGGTACGGGATATGTCGGATTGGTCAGTGGCACATGCTTCGCGGCATGGGGACACGAGGTCGTCTGTGTCGACAAGGATGCCCGGAAGATCGCCCGGCTGGAGCGCGGCATCGTGCCGATCTATGAGCCGGGGCTGGATGAATTGGTGGAACGCAACTTCGCCTTTGGCCGTCTCCGGTTCACCACCAATCTGGCGGAAGCCGTCAGGGGCGCGGCGCTGGTCTTCATCGCTGTCGGAACGCCGGCCCGTGCGGGTCACGGCGATGCGGACCTGTCTTTCGTCTATATGGCCGCCCGCGAACTTGCGCCTCTGATCGACGACAACAGCGTCGTCGTGGTCAAGTCCACTGTTCCGGTCGGCACTGGCGATGCCGTGCAGAAGATCATCGGCTCGGTTCGCAGGCCCGGCACATTCTCCGTCGCCTCCAATCCGGAATTTCTGCGCGAGGGTGTCGCCATCCGCGATTTTCTCGAACCGGACCGTGTTGTCATCGGCGTGGAGGACGAGCGGGCGCGTTCCGTGCTTGTGGCCCTTTACGCGCCGCCGCTCGAAGCCGGAAAGACGCCGATCGTGATCACGCAGCGCCGGACGGCCGAACTCATCAAATATGCGGCCAATGCCTTTCTGGCCACCAAGATCACCTTCATCAACGAACTGGCGGACTTGTGCGAGGAAGTTGGCAGCGATGTCACCGAACTGGCGCTCGGCATGGGGCTGGACAAGCGTATCGGCACCAGTTTTCTCAATGCGGGGCCGGGCTATGGCGGCTCCTGCTTCCCGAAGGATACGATTGCGCTGTTGCGCACCGCCCAGGACCACGGGGTGGCCTTGCGGCTGGTCGAGGAAACCGTGACGGTCAATGAAGCGCGCAAGCGCCGCATGGCGCTGAAGGTGCTGGATGCGCTTGGCGGCAGCGTCGAAGGCCGGACGGTTGCCATCCTCGGCCTGACATTCAAACCCGACACGGACGACATGCGGGACGCGCCGTCCATTCCGCTTATCGAGACCTTGCAGCGCTTCGGCGCCAGCATTCGCGCCTATGATCCGGCGGGATTGGAGAATGCCCGCCGCCTGCTCGGCGACGTCGAGTTCCATGACGATCCCTATGAATGCCTCAGCGCCGCCGACGCTGCCGTGGTGGTGACCGAATGGGACAGCATTCGCAAGCTCGATCTTGCCCGGGTGATGCAGATCATGCGGGACCCCGTGATCGTTGACCTGCGCAATGTCTTTTCACCGGCGATTGCCGGAAGCCTGGGCTTCCGGATTTCGACAATCGGCCATCCTGTTCAACAGCGGCAGGAAACAAGAGCAACAAACGTTCTGCCGCAGGCGCGCATCCGTCAATCGCAAGACCCTTTGGCGGGTGCGCGCAACCTGAAGGTCGTGGGAGGTTCAAATGAAACATTCGAAGTTTGAGGGTCGGCGGACCCCATCGTTGCGGTGCGGGCGCGTGCTGTCATTGCTCGCGGTGCTTGCCGGGCTGAGTGCGCCAGCCGGTGCGGCGCCATCCACAAGGGATGCCCTGCCGGACGGCGCCCGCCCGATGACGCCTGCCGAGCTTTACATGCTCTATCATGACAAGAGCTGGCAGTGGGCCGATGGCGCTGGCCGGATGGAAAGCCGGAACCGCCGGTTCAGCGCTCGCGTCGACGGCGAGAAGGGCAAGGCATGGGCCGAAGGACGCTGGCGGATCACATGGTCGGGCCAGATGTGCTTCGATGCGAAATGGCATCTGGCTCAGGGCATTTTCCCCAACAAGACCTGTTTCTCGCACCGTATCGCGGATGGGACGATCTATCAGAAACGAGAGCCGAACGGCGTCTGGTATGTCTTCCGCCACGCGGGCGGAAACAAGGACGACGAGGCGCGCAAGCTCATCTCCATCGAAACGATAACACCGGCCACGGAAGCGCTCAATCTGGCGCTGCCGGTCGCCCAATCACCAACGCAATAAAGGAGGCGGCGATGAAAACCTCATATAAAATAGCAACAGCCATTCTTGGCGTCGTGCTGCTTTCAACAGCCGTCTACGCCGCCAGCGGTGTTTCGGGCGCCAATGTCGACACCCGCAACATGTTCCACGACAAGCGCCCGGTCATCACTCCCCAATCCATCACGTTCGGAGCCTATGACCCGCACGGGGATTTCACCAACGATCCCAATTCCCGCATCGAGCATCTGTTCCTGCCGTGGGAAGATGTGGACCTGACCAGCCTTTCGGCGGCGGATGCCTATGCGCAGGAACGGGGCCGCGAACTGCTGATCACCGTGGAACCATGGTCATGGGCGCGCGACTGGCGGGTTGCGCCGGACGACCTCTTGAGCGGCATCGTGGGTGGCCGTTACGATTCCAACATGGCCGCCGTCTGTTCGGCTGCGTCGAAGCTGAAGAGCCCGGTCACGATCCGCTGGGCGCAGGAAATGGACGACAAGACAGGCCAGTTCACCTGGTCCTACTGGTCGGCGGAGGGCTATATCCGCGCCTACCAGCACGTGGTCAGCGTCTGCCGCAAATCCCTGCCGCATGCCAAATATATGTGGTCGCCGAAGGGAGACGAGGGGCTGCAAGCCTATTATCCGGGCGATGGCTATGTCGACGTGATCGGCCTGTCGGTGTTCGGCTACGAGCCCTACGATATGCTGGAACTGGGCCGCGCATCCACTTTCGTCGAACGCGCCAAACCGGGCTATGACCGGGTGGTCGGGTTCGGGAAGCCGATTGTCATCGCGGAACTCGGCTATGAGGGAAGCGACGCCTATGTCCGCGCCTGGGCGCAGGAAACCAACAAGCCGCAAGCCGAATTTCCAGCACTGACCGCAACCGTCTACTTCAATGACCGCGAAGTCTATCCGTGGCCACGTGGTGTCGGGCGGCCCGACTGGCGGGTTGCAAACCATCCGCTCGATTGATCCGCGAGGCGGATCAATTTGCGCTCCAACATCTGAACAGGATTACGACAATGTTTTCGATCCGTTTGAGAACCGTCAGTGCGGCGCTGGCCGTGCTTCTTCTGGCAGGTGCTGCCGATGCCGCGCCGAAGCAGAAAGCCGACGATCCGGTCGCCGCCAAGGCTGCTGCTGCGGCGCCGCTATCAGCCAGGGCACTTGAGGCGCTTTATTCCGGCAGGACATGGAAATGGAAGGATGGCGGCGGCTATTTCTCTGCCGACAGACATCGTTTCATCGCCTGGTCGCAGAAGGGCAGGGCGTGGTCTTACGGGCAGGGGCGCTGGTACGCCACTGACAGCGGCAAGCTTTGCCTGCAAGCCTATTGGGTCAACAAGATGGGCGGCGGCGGCGACACGACCTGCTTCCTCCATCGCGAGAAAGAAGGCGTCATCTACCAGAAGCGCTCGCTGGGCGGCACGTGGTACGTCTTCCGCAACAATCCGCCGCGCCCGTCCGACGAGGCCGCCAAGCTCCTGCGTGGCGACCGCGTAAGCAAGGGACTGGCGCGCATGAAAGCCGCAGCGAGCTGATCGCGAGGCGAACATGCCGGCTCGCCGATCTGTATGGCGTTTCGGCGAGCCGGTGTGACTGGCGCGTGCTTCACCCTGGAGCGCGTTTCGATTTGATTGGATCAGATCGGCGCTCTAAAGCTTTCTATTTTGAGCCTAATCTTATCGACCCTCGTTTCACTCCGGTCGGATTATGCTCTAGTTGCGGTTGAAGCAGCGGGATTTCTGCCCAAAGCCGCTCGGCGTGCACACGAGGGACGTGCCGCTTGCATATTGCGAGGCGGAAACCTTCATGACCTTTGCCGATCCCGGCTTGTTGTAGCGAACCTGACCGTTTGTCTCGACCTTGGCGCGATAAACGGAAATCGTTTCGCTTTTCTGCTTGCGGGCATCCTTGGCTTCGGCGCCTGCCGTCAGGCACAATGAAGCAGAAAGTCCAACCACTATAGCGGCAGCCCATTTCAAGCTTGCGCGGCGCACAGTAAATGCAAATACATTGTTCATGCGATTGCCTCCGGTTGTTATTACCGTGCTTTCTATCGGATGCGTTTTAATATTCTGGCCGGATTTTCCTGAAAATTTTCATCAAATGGGATGCAATTATCTTCCTTCACAAGCCGATTCCGGCCAACTCCAGGCGAAGCCGGAAAGCAGGTCTTCGCTGTGCATGAGGATACCGGCTGCGGCTCCCAACGGATAGCTGGCAGATAATGTTCCGGCTTATTTTGATTTTATACGTGCAAATGCTAATATCACGACAAGGACTTGGGATGAGGTGTGCTTTCCCTGGCCCCCGGTTTGGTTTTGGGAGTTGCCGTGACATCCCCGAGCGACAAGGCCACGAATGATCTGAAGCCGGAATTTGTGGAGCGCCGCCAGTCAGCGCGCGTGCCGCTTGCGAGGCTTGGAGAAGAAGCCCGAAGCACCAATATTCTGGCCCCGCTGGTCTTCACGACCGAACAAATGGACCCCTCCGCGCAGTTTTCCGCATGGCAGCAGCACGTGGCTCCGCTCTATGATGTGCGGTTGCCGGACGGGGTGAATTCCCGGCAGGGATTTGCGGTTCACCAGAAAGTCTGGGATCTGCGTGGCATGCTGCTCGTGGAACAGACAGCGCCCGCGTTCAGCTATGAACGCACGGCGGAAAAAGTCCGTTTCAGCCCAATCGATCACTGGCAGATCAGCTTTATGCGCAGTGGCCGCTCATGGACCTCGGTGGATGGCCGTGTGGCGGAAAACGAACCCGGCATGATCAATATCCGTTCGTTCGGCTTTCCGTTTCGTGGTCGTGCGCTGGCAGCCGAAGCGGTGCTGCTGATCATTCCGGTTGACCAGTTCGCGGGGCTTGGCGGCATGCCGGAAGCGTGCAACAACGCGACGCTCGGCGGCTATCGTGCCAAGCTTTTGATCGATTTCGTATCGACCATTCAGGCGGGGCTGGACCGTATAACAGCCGAAGACCTGCCCGAATTGCGCGCTGCACTGCGCCAGCTTATATTCGACTCGATCGTTCCTCTGGTGAAGGAGAGCGACGCGAACGGGTCCAACGCCTCTCTGTCTCTGATGACAAGGGCCAGGCGGTTTATCCAGAAAAACCTCATGTCTCGCGATCTCACGCCCGATGCGCTCAGCCGGGAACTTGCGATTTCCCGCACGCATCTCTACCAGCTTTTTGAGGGCTCGGGCGGGGTGCTCAACTATATCCGCCAGAAGCGGCTGTTTGCAGCGCATGAACTGCTGGCCGATGCATCGGAAAACCGCAAAGTGTCGGATATTGCGCAATTGCTGGGGTTCGAGACCGCCGCCAATTTTACACGGGCCTTCACGCAACATTTCGGCTACAGCCCGACCAATGTGCGCAAGGCCCTGCCGCGAAACGACGGCATTGGTGAGGGGCAGCCCGATGCGAACCGCTCCGTTACATTTGCCAGCCTGTTACGGACATTGGCCATGTTCGATACATGACGGCGTAGATGAATGGGCTTTTCCGCCCGGTCATTCTCGATCGGGCATACGCAAAAAATGTTTCGTATTCTTGTCGAGCAACACCCACTCATGCTTCGACTGCTCGAATATGGATAGGGTTGGTGGCGGAAACGCCGGATCGGCAAACGAACCCACCGCCACCCCGATCAAGGACGGGGCACCTTCTGGCAACCAATAGACAGTTGAGCCGCAGCTTGGGCAGAAATGCATCCGGACCTTGCGGCCGCTCTCGGCTGTCCGAATGAATTCTGCCGATACACCTGAAATCTCAACACAGCCTATCGAGTAGAAGGCATTCGCGCTGAACGGCGAGCCTGTTCTTCGCTGGCAGGCGAAGCAGTGGCACAGGGCTGTCAATTTTGGTGGCTCATGTGGTGTTATTCCAAGAGCCCCGCAAGCGCATTGAGCATAGGTCATCGATTTCTCCTGCATGTGAGATTGCATCGTGGGAAGGGGAGAGGATCGGAAAGGAAGCTCGGAAAGGCTTTGAATCCGGCTGCAACTGTGGCAGCGCCTGAACCGAATATTGCGCATTATTATCGTTCATCGCTTTTTCGACAAGCTGAAATAGAGACAATTTCTTATACTTGCTTTTGGAAAAGATTTTGCAGACGCTGTGCCCTGACTCCCATCGGGGAGGACACAAGGGAGGAAAGACATGCAGCATTACAGACTGAAATCGCTTTCCCTTGCCGCAGCCATTGCCGTTGCAGGTCATCTGCCTTCGGCCTATGCGGCGTCGCCAGCCCCGGCGGAAGGCCAGAACGGGATGGTGGTAACGGCACAGCATCTGGCGTCGCAAGTTGGTGTCGATGTGCTGAAAAACGGCGGCAATGCCGTCGATGCGGCGGTCGCGGTCGGCTACGCGCTGGCGGTCGTTTATCCGACTGCGGGCAATCTTGGCGGGGGCGGTTTCATGACGATCCGCTTCAAGGACGGCAAGAGCACCTTTCTTGATTTTCGCGAGCGCGCGCCGCTGGCGGCTACCAAGACGATGTATCTGGACAAGGACGGCAAGCCCGTCAAAGACGCCAGCACTGAAACCTATCTTGCCATCGGCGTGCCGGGAACGGTGGCTGGCCTCGAGGAAGCACGCGAAAAATACGGCACCCGCAAGCGTGAGGAGCTGATCTACCCCGCGCTGAAACTCGCCAAAGACGGCTTTACGCTGGAGCTTGGCGACATTCTTTCCTTCGCCGACGGCAATGAAAGACTGGCGAAGGACCCGGCAGCTGCAAAAATCTTCCTGAAGGACGGAAAGCCGCTCGGTCTGGGGGAGAAGCTTGTCCAGCCTGATCTTGCAAAGTCGCTCTCGGTCATTTCGGAAAAGGGTCCGGCAGCCTTCTATAAGGGTGACATCGCCGATCTGATCGTCAAATCGAGCAAGGAAAATGGCGGCATTCTCGCCAAGGCCGATTTCGAGCAATACAAGGTCCGCGAACTGGAGCCGGTCAAATGCAGCTATCGCGGCTATGATATCGTTTCATCGCCGCCGCCTTCCTCGGGCGGGCTCATCATCTGCGAAATCCTCAATGTGCTTGAGGGCTACCCGATTTCCTATCTGGGCTACGGCTCGGCAGAAACCACGCGTTTGATGGTGGAAGCGATGCGCCATGCCTATGTCGACCGCAACACGGCGCTGGGCGACCCGGATTTTGTCGAAAATCCGGTCGAAAAACTCACCAGCAAGGACTATGCCGCGGAAATCCGTAGCCGCATCGACCCTTATCGCGCCGGTGTCAGCGAGGCGCTGAAGCCTGCCGAATTCAAGGAATCCAACGAAACGACGCATTATTCCATCGTCGACAAGGATGGCAATGCGGTTGCCGTGACCTATACGCTGAACGGCTCGTTCGGCACGGCCAAGGTGGCCGAAGGCACCGGCATTCTGCTCAACAACGAGATGGATGACTTCACCATCAAGCCGGGCGTGCCCAATCTCTATGGCCTCATACAGGGTGAAGCCAATGCCATCGAGCCGCGCAAGTCGCCGCTGTCCTCGATGAGCCCGACCATCGTATCGAAGGACGGCAAGCCGTTCATGGTCATCGGCAGCCCCGGCGGTTCGCGCATCATCACGATCACGCTGGAGGCGATCATGAATGTCATTGACCATGGCATGGATATTCAGGAGGCGATTGACGCTCCGCGCATCCATCACCAGTGGCTACCTGACCGGGTCTATATGGAAGCAAACGCGCTTTCGCCCGATACGATCCGGCTCCTGACCGGCATGGGCTACACGGTCGGCGAGGACCATAACTGGCCGGTCTGGGGCGAGGCGGCAGGCATTCTTGTCGGCGGCAAGAACATGGCGGCAATCGAAAAGGGCGGCGACAACCGCTATTACGGTGCTATCGACAGCCGCGCCGTCGCCGGTGCCGCCATCGGCTATTAGAGCGTGGACCGCTCCGGTGCCTGATCGCTCGAACGAGGAGACGAGATATTTCACGTCTCCTCAGGATTTGAGGCTGTGCGGGATCAGCTTTTGCCGTTGATGCGCGCAGTCTTCAAAATCTCAATGACCATTTCGGATGCCTTGTTGAGCGAACCGACCGGCAGGAACTCGTAAATCGAGTGGAAGTTGTGCGCACCGCAGAACAGGTTGGGGCAGGGCAGTCCTTTTTCGGATAGCACCGCGCCGTCATAACCGCCGCGCATCGGCAGCGGCGTCGGCTCCACGCCTATTGCCTTCATCGCCTCAAGGGCAAGCGCGACCGGATAACGGTTTTCGCCTTGCAGGCTCTCGGCTGCGTTGCGGTAGACGGCCTTGTAGTCCACGTGAACCGTGCCCTCGCCATGGAGCTGGTTGAAACTCGCGGCCAGGTTTTCAATGAACATGCGGCGCGTCTCATATCCGTCCTTCGTGAAATCGCGGATATCGATGACAAGGGTTGTCTCGGCCACGGTTCCCTGAATGCCCTTCGCCCAGTAATAGCCTTCGGTGCCTTCCGTATATTCGGGACGCTCGCCGCCAGGCATCATTGCAATGAATTGCTGGGCATAGAGAATGGCATTGCGCAGCTTGCCCTTGGCCGACATCGGATGGGCGGGCTGGCCCTTGAAGGTGAGACGGAACTCACCGGCATTCCAGTTTTCATAAACGATCTCGCCCACCGCACAGCAGTCGAGCGTATAGGCGAAATCGGCATTGAGGGACGCCACGTCGAGCGCCTTGGCGCCGAGCAATCCGATTTCCTCATCGGGAACAAAAACGACCTTGACCGTGCCGTGCTCGATTTCGGGATGGCTGGTCAGGACCTGCATGGCATGCATGATTTCGGCAATGGCGGACTTGTTATCGGCCCCGAGCAGGCTGGTGCCGTCGGTCACGATGATCCGGTCGCCGACATAGCGTTCCAGTTCGGGAAACTCGGCAAGCCGCATGGTGGCGCCGGTCGCCTCGTTGAGCACGATATCGCCGCCCTTGTAATCGACCACATGAGCGCGGGTATCGGTCGTGTATTCGCTGGACGTATCGAGATGGGCGACCCATGCGATTGTCGGAAACTGATGATCGGCATTGGAGGCATTGGCAGGCAGCGTGCCGACGACGATTGAATGGTCGCGCTCCTCAACCTCCATGCCCATGGCGCGCATTTCGCTGGCGAGCAGCTTTGCGAGATCGGTTTGCCCGGCGCTCGACGGGAGTTCGCCCGCATTGGGCACGGCGGTCGTGTTGATGCGGGTATAGGCTAGAAAGCGGTCTACGATATCCATATTTTTCTCGGTCATTGGTCAGAATCGACCCGGATTGCATACAGGCAAAAAAGAATAGCGGGCGTTTCCGCCCGCCAACCGTAATTCACCGCCAGTTATTCCTCGATGTCGACATCTTCAAACAGGTAGCCGCCAAAAGGATCGATGCGGAAATCCTTGACCTTCTTGCTGACCGGCTGTTCGACGATCTGATGGGCGATTGTCAGCCAGGGAGCCTGTTCCTTGAAGACGACCTGCGCCTGCTCATAGAGCTTGGTGCGCTCGGCCTGATCGGTCGTCAGCTTGGCTGCCTGAATGAGCTTCTCGAAATCCTCATTGCACCAGTTTGCGCGGTTTGCGCTGCCGATGGCCTTGCAGCTCAAAAGTGCGGCGAGGAAGTTGTCGGGATCGGCAATGCCGCCGGTCCAGCCAAGCATGACGGCGCCATCGCGGTCCTTTTCCAGCGAGCGCTTGAGATATTCGCCCCAGTCATAGGTTACGATTTCGGCTGTTACGCCCACCTTGGCGAAGTCGGCCTGCATGAGTTCGGCAACGCGGCGCGCATTGGGCATGTAAGGCCGCTGCACGGGCATCGCCCAGATCTTCATCTTCAGGTCCTTGACGCCCGCCTCATCGAGCAGCTTGCGCGACTGTTCGGGATCGTAGGCATCGTCCTTGACGTTCTTGTTGTAGCCCCAGACGCTTGGCGGCAGCGGATTGACCGAAGGAACAGCCGAGCCCAGATAGACCGCATCGATGATCGCGGCCTTGTTGACCGCCATGTTCAGCGCCTTGCGCACGCGCACATCGTCAAACGGCTTTTGCTGGGTGTTGTAGGCGAGGAAGGACAGGTTCAGGCCTTCCTTGTGCAGCATTTCGACAGCCGGGTCCTTCTTCATCTCCGCAATGTCGGCGGGGTTCGGCGCGGCGATGACGTGGCACTCGCCCGACTTCAGCTTCTGATAGCGCACTGCCGCATCCGGCGTGATTGCAAAGATGAGATTGTCGATCTTCTGCTTGCCCGCCCAGTAATCGGGATTGGCCTGATAGCGGATGGCGCTATCCTTCTGATAGGCGACAAACTGATAGGGGCCGGTTCCGACAGGCTGCTGGCTGAACTCGGTGATGCGGCCTTCCGCGACAAGCTTGTCGGCATATTCCTTGGACTGAATGACGGCGAATGTCAGCGACAGCGTCGAGATGAACGTCGCTTCGGGATGCGCCAGCACAAACTTGACGGTGTGGTCGTCGATCTTTTCGATCTTCTCGATCAGCGAAGGGAAGGAATAGGCCCCGAATTGCGGCCATGCGCCCTGATTGTAATACGGGTTTTCCTTGTTTCCCTGACGGTCGAAGGTGAAGATCACATCGTCCGCATTGAATTCACGCGTCGGGGTGAAAAAGCTCGTGGTGTGGAACTTCACGCCCTTGCGCAGATGAAACGTGTATTCCTTGCCATTGGCGGAAACGTCCCAGCTTTCCGCAAGGCCGGGTTCCAGCTCGGTCGAGCCGCGCTTGATCTTGATTAGCCCGTTGGACACATTGCGTGCCGACGCATCATAGACGGCGCCGGATGTCGTTTGCGCAGCATCGAACATTTCGGGAGATGCCTCTGAGCAATAGATCAATGTCTTGGCGAAGACCTGTCCAACTGCCGTGCTGTTGAGCGCAGCCGCGACCAGCGCGGCTGAAAATAGTTTTCCGTATGTGTTCATGAGGCTGCATTCCCTTGATGACGACGCGACCCACCTTCGGTGGTGTGTTGTTCAGGATCGACTTTTCCAGATGATTCTAAACAGCGGTGCAATTTTTATATGAGCGCGCAAAGGTGTATGAAGCAAGCTGGTCTTTGGAGTTCCAGCCGATAATTCGCAATTGCCGGGCCCGCTTCCGGCGAGAGAACCGCATTTGCAGGCCGTGGGAAAGTTCAATAACCTCCCCAACCGGATCGAATGACGAATGTCGGTGGGTGCAATATTCTGTCTGAACAAAGGCTGATACCGGAATGCAATCTATGAACGTCAACAGCCGCCGGGGAAATATCCGATCTGGCCTGCTCCCGTTTTTCATATGGTTGCTGTTCAATTGTCTGGCGATTGGCAGCCTTGCCGCCTACCAGCGCACCGCACTGTTGTCGGAGCTTCAGGCTGCGAGCTTCACGCTGCATCGCGAGGCCTCGCAGCGCGCAGGCCAGCACGATGCCCATCTGACGGCACTTTCCACGATTGCCCAGTCCAAGGCGCGAATGTCCGATGTTTCACAGGACGATGTCTTCTTCGAAGTGGCGACGACGATCACCCGTTTCTATCCGCGCATCGACGAAATTCAACTCGTCCCGATGGACCCGACCCTGCCCGTGACCGGCACCAGGGCGCTGGAACCGGCGCTCGCTGACACCATACGGGCGGCTGTCCGTTCCTATCGCGGCCTTCCGGAACTGCTGGCGCCATCCGCGCGGCCCGGCCATTACATGATGGTAAAACGCAGCCCCAATACGGACAATCCGCATGACGGCCTCGCCCTGTCCATCGATGCGGGAAGCCTCATCAGCTCCGACGATGCATTCTGGAGCGGTAAAGGTGTGGCGCGACGCATCCTCCTGCCCGACGGCACGGTTCTCTTCAGTCATCCGGCTTCCTTTGACGCTGTCGATTTCTCCAAGAAGCTCGGCAGTGCCTCGCAGCCGCTGCTTTTCCAGACTGCCCTTGCCATGAGCTGGGGCGACCTGCTGCCGTTCGACCAGCTTATACCGCTCCTCATCCTCACCAATCTGCTGTTCTTCGGCGGATTAATCATCATTCGCCAGACGCAACGCACCCGCCATGCCGAACGCCGGGCGGAATTGAGCCGCTTTGAGGCGCGTCTGGCCCACGCGTCACGCGTCAACACGATGGGCGAAATGGCAAGTGGCATGGCGCATGAACTGACCCAACCCCTGACCGCCCTTCTTGCCGGTGCGCAGGCCGGGCGCCGTCTGTTGAGCCGCAACAATATGACGGCCCTCGCCGGTGCGCTGGACGATATGGTCGAGCAGGCGCGGCGGGCATCCGCCATTCTGGACCGGCTGCGCAACTGGTCCCGTCCGCAACGCGGGCAGACCGTGCATGCTGACCTGCGCGTTTCGCTTCAAAATGTGAAGGCGCTGCTTGCTTCCGAAGCGGCCCGGCAAGATGTCGGAATCGAACTTGTCCTGCCCGACACACCTGTGGTGGCAGCAGTTGACCCGGTTGAAATGGAGCAGGTTATGTTCAATCTTCTCCGCAATGCGATTGAATCCTTCCATGCGGATGATCGGGACCGGCGCGTCAATGCATCCCTGAAGACCGAGCGGTCGATGGCAATTCTGGAAATTGCGGATAATGGTCCAGGCGTCGCGCCCGAGCTGTTGCCGCGCCTCTTTACTCCGTTTACCACAAGCCGCCCGGAAGGGACCGGCCTTGGTCTGGCGCTCAGCCAGCGGCTGGTCGAACGTTTTGGCGGCGAGATTTCCTATATCCAACAGGAGCGTGGCGCGCTGTTTCGTGTTGTGCTGCCAATCGCCGAAGATAAGGGAAGCTAAGGGAATGGCCCAGCCGGTCTATCTTGTCGATGACGATGAAGCGGTGCGCAAGTCGCTCAGCCTGCTTTTGTCCACGATTGACATTGAGGTCAGGAATTTTTCCGACCCAACCGCGTTTCTGGCGCAATTGCCGCGACTGCAGCCGGGATGCCTGATCTTCGATATTCGCATGCCGGTGATGACGGGCCTGAAACTGCAGGAGCGTCTGGCCGGGCAGGGCATCGACTGGCCGGTGATCATCATTTCCGGCCATGGCGACATCGAGGCCTGCCGCCGGGCCTTTCGAAATGGCGCGGTGGACTATCTTTCCAAGCCTGTCGACGAGCAGGACCTGATCGACGCCATCCAGAAGGCGCAACAACTGCTTGAACACCGGCTTGGCAGCAAGGCGCTGCGAGCCGAAACGCTGGCGTTGCTGGCTACATTGACGGCGCGCGAGCGCGAAGTGCTTGGCCGTATCGCGCAAGGTTTCACAACCCGGCAGATTGCCGATGGGCTCGAACTGTCGCCGCGCACGATCGACAGCCATCGTGCCGCCATCGGGGCGAAACTCGGCACGACCTCGCAGGCGGAAATGACGCGCTTGTGGCTGGAAGGACAGGCCAATCCGTAGAACTACCGAGAAGTTTGTAAGAGTTACGGATTCCGTCGCTCGCTAACCAAAACTAGATGTTCCTCGTCACAACTGAGGAACGACCATGATCCGTAAACTTGCAATTGTCGCCCTGTCGATGGCTCCGGCTACCGCTTTCGCCCAGACTCTCCCCACCACGCCTTATCTGCCGCTCGATCTGGCAACCAAGGCCGCACAGGCTGCGCTGGATGCCTGCGTCGCCAAGGGCAGCAATGTAAGCGTCGCAGTCGTTGCACGCGACGGGGCGACCAAGGTTCTGCTCAAGGCCGACCTGTCCGGCCCGCACACCGGCAACAGCGCCGAAGGAAAGGCGTTTACATCAGCGGCTCTCGGCCGCGATTCCGGCGAGCTTGCGGAATTCATCGCTTCGAAGCCAGCCAATAACGGCATGCGCGACATGGATTCTCGCTTCGTTATCCAGGCGGGCGGCCTGCCGATCAAGATCGGCGATGCGCTGGTTGGCGGTATCGGCGTCGGCGGAGCGCCGTCCGGTGCGATCGACGCGGAATGCGCTCTCGCGGGCGTGCAGGCCATCACGGCAAAGTAAGAAAAACGGTCGGGACTGGCCTTGCCCGGTCCCGACCGTTTCGCGTTTTTGGGAGACATGCTCCAGTGGCTGGCTCAGGCGAGCCAGAACAGAAGGCAGGCCATTCCAAAACCAAGAAGCCCGATAAGGGTTTCTAGAACCGTCCATGTTTTCAGCGTCGTCTTCACGTCCATGTTGAAGAAGCGTCCGACCAGCCAGAAGCCGGAATCGTTGACATGGGACAGCATGACCGAACCCGCCGCGAGGGCGATCACTACCGCTGCGGTCTCAAGCCCGTGATATCCGGCGGCCTGAACGGCAGGCTGAACAAGTCCGGCAGCGGTTATCAGCGCTACCGTCGCCGACCCCTGCGCCACGCGCAAAATCGTTGCAATCAGGAAGCCCGCCACGATGACAGGCAGTCCGGTATCTGCAAAGGCGTTTGACAGGGCATCGCCAATGCCGGAGGCGCGCAGGACGCCGCCGAACATTCCGCCTGCGCCCGTGATCAGGATGATGGAACACACCGGACCGAGCGCTGAATCGAGAATGCGTTCCACGCTGGCTGCATCCCTGCCGCGCCGCGGCCCGAGCACATAGGACGCCACCAGCACGGCCACCAGAAGCGCAACCGGAGTCGATCCGAACATTCGCGCCAGCTGATACCAGTTCGCATCGGCGCTGACCCAGCCTTGCGCGCGGGCAAAATCGAGGCCCGTATTGATGAAAATCAGAACCAGCGGCAGCAGAAGAAGCAGTATAACCAGGCTGGGGCTCGGAGGGTTTACAGCCTCTTTTACACTCGCCGCCTCGAAATTGTCAGGGACAGGAAGATTGATCCGCTTGCCGATCCACGCACCGAACAGGTGTCCGGCGATAAACCAGACGGGGATGACGACCACGATGCCGACAAGAATGAGAAGCCCCACATCCGCGCCCAGCAGCTCGGATGCTGCAACAGGCCCCGGATGCGGGGGCACGAAAACATGCATTACCGAAAAGGCGGCAGCGACTGGAATGCCATAGAGAAGCAGACTTCCCTTGAGACGCCGCCCGACGGTGAAGACCACCGGGAGCATCACGACCAGCCCGGCATCGAAAAAGATGGGGAAGCCGAAGATGAGCGACGCGATGCCAAGCGCCATGGGCGCGTGGTCTTCGCCGAACCGCCGGATGAGATCGTCGGCAAGCGCCTGCGCGCCGCCCGATATTTCAAGCAACCGGCCAAGCATTGCGCCAAGCCCCACCAGAAGCGCCACCCCGCCAAGGGTGGAACCGAAGGCAGAGGTGATCGTCGTGAGGATATTGCCTGCCGGGATGCCGGTCGCGAGCGCTGTCAGAAGGCTGACGATCACAAGCGCGACGAAGGCATGAACACGAAACCGGATGATGAGCAAAAGCAATAAAAGGACAGCGCCAACCGCTATCGAGATGAGCGCACCTGCACCCAACGTCTGCTGGAATTCCTGCATGCTTCATTCCTTATATGGGAGGAGCCCGTTTGATCCATTGCGCCCAAAAAGGTGTTTCACACTTTTTGGGATGCATGTTAGGCAAATTACCTATCATCGTCGCCCGGAAAAGCAAATTACACGAAATAGTGCTTTAAACACAAAAAAACGCCCCCTTTGCAGGGGGCGTTGACCAGAGACCGGATGAATTTATCAGGCTGGCTTGATTGTGTTCAGCAGATTGCCGATCGAGCCTTCGACCGAAGGGCGAATATCGTTGCGCCACAAGGCAAAAGCGACATTGGCTTCGATAAAGCCGGCCTTGGAGCCGCAGTCGAATGTCAGGCCCTGATAATTGAAGCCGAAGAATTTCTGCGCGTCGGCAAGCTTGAGCATGGCATCGGTCAGCTGGATTTCATTGCCAGCGCCTTTTTCCTGCTTGCTCAGAAGCTCGAAGATTTCCGGTTGCAGGATATAGCGGCCATTGATGTAAAGATTGGAAGGAGCCGTGCCTTTGGCGGGCTTTTCGACCATCTGCGTGATCTCGAAACCGCTGCCGATGGTCTCGCCCTTGCCGACGATGCCGTATTTATGCGCCTCGTCCGGATCGCATTCCTGCACGGCGATGACATTGCCGCCGGTCTTTTCGTAAAGCTCGACCATTTCCTTCAGGCAGCCCTTCTTGGACTGCATGACCATATCCGGCAACAGAAGAGCAAACGGCTCGTCGCCGACAAGCTCGCGCGCGCACCAGACCGCATGGCCAAGGCCGAGCGGTACCTGCTGGCGGGTGAAGCTGGTCGTGCCTGGCTGCGGCTGGATATCCTGAAGATGCTCCAGTTCCGCCGTCTTGCCGCGCTCGGCGAGCGTGGAATAAAGCTCAACCTGCGCATCGAAATAGTCTTCGATGACTGCCTTGTTGCGTCCGGTGACGAAAATCAGATGTTCGATACCAGCTTCGCGCGCCTCATCGACCACATATTGAATGACGGGCTTGTCCACGACCGTCAGCATTTCCTTCGGGATCGATTTGGTGGCGGGCAGGAAACGGGTGCCAAGACCTGCGACAGGGAACACGGCCTTGCGAATTTTTCGGATCGAACTCATTCCTCTCCTCGATTTCACTATTTCAGATTTGCTATCAAAGCATTGAAACGACTGAATTTCAAATAAGGCCTTTTCATTAAAGAACGACGAAATTGCGAGATGCGTCCCATCACATTTAATGCCCGGTCTTAATGTTGCTTGATTCAAAAATTTTTCGAAACTTCCGACAAATTTCAATCGAGACCAGCGATGGTAAACCAATTGCTAACCGACAGGTTCTAATTTGAACGTTCAACAGTTTGGTCTGGAATTTTCTGCTGGCTCAAATTCAACACAGGATGGTATTAATTGATGAATGCAATCCGGAGCGAGCAGAATCCAGGTCGAAGGAAAACGCGCCGGTATCGGCTAAATTTGATTGCAGAAGGGAAACACAGAATGCTGCGATTTCCATTCACGGTGAGCCCGTCAATGAAGCTGAAAGCTGCAACGGTTGCGATAGCTGCGCTCGCCTCAACGCTTACAACCGGTTCCGCACTGGCTGATGCGCAATTTCGCCAATGGGTCGCCAGCTTCCGTCCTGTCGCCATAAAGGCGGGTGTTTCGCCGTCCACGTTCGACCGCGCATTTCGCGGCGTGGATGCGCCGGACCCGGTGGTGCTACAGAAGGCCCGCTATCAGCCTGAATTTACCGAGCCCGTCTGGAACTACATCGATAACCGGGTGAACGAGCAGTCCGTCGCAGTCGGGCAGAGCATGGCGCGCAAATGGGGGCCATGGCTCCAGCGCATCGAGCAGCGGTTCTCGGTCGACCGCAATATCCTGCTCGCCATCTGGTCGATGGAAAGCAATTACGGTGAAATCCTCAAGCGGGATGACGTCATGCGCGATGCCGTGCGTTCGCTGGCCACGCTTGCCTATGCGGACCAGCGCCGCGCCAAATATGGCCGCACCCAGCTCATTGCCGCAATGAAGATTCTCCAGACCGGCGATATCGACCGCGGCCATCTTTCCGGTTCCTGGGCCGGTGCGCTCGGCCACACGCAATTCATCCCGACCAGCTATCAGGCATACGCTGTCGACGTGGATGGCAATGGCAAGCGCGATATCTGGAACTCCGTTCCCGACGCGCTTGGCACGGCAGCGAACCTCCTGCACCGCAATGGCTGGCAGCCGGGCCGTACATGGGGCTATGAAGTGGCGCTTCCGGCGGGGCGCAAATTCCCGTCCGGCTCGCTCACCGTCGCCGAATGGCAGAAAATTGGCGTCGTTCGTGCCAACGGACGCGCGTTTCCCGATCCAAACGAGACAGCAACGCTGAAAGTGCCGGATGGGCGTCAGGGCCCGGCCTTCCTGATGACCAAGAACTTCTTCGTGCTGAAGCGCTATAACAATGCCGACAAATATGCGCTGGCCGTCGGTCTGCTGGCGGACCGCATTGGCGGCTATCAGGGTCTGCGGCAGGACTGGAATCGCCCGTTCACCCCGATTTCGATGAACGAGCGGCTGGAGTTGCAGACGCATCTGAAGGCACTCGGCTATTATGACGGCAATATCGATGGCAAGATCGGCTCCACTTCGCGTGCGGCCATCGAAGCCTTCCAGCAGCGCAACGGACTTCAGCCGGACGGACATCCAAGCAAGGAAGTTCTGTCGGTCTTGCGCCGTCGCTAAACTATCGAGCAGAACGAATGGGGCGCGCTTCTGATCAAGTGCGCCCCATTTTGTTTTTGCGGATTGCCAAGCTAGAGCGGTTCCTATTTTTACTGAATCCCCGGAACCGCTCTAACTATTTGTTTAGTCGCATTTTCCAACGCAAAACCGTTTCACACTTTTGCTGGAAATGCTCTAATATACCGGCCATGAAGGCAGGACGGATGCGTGAAAATCGGATTATGGATAGTCGGCTGGTGAAAGCTGCTGGCGTCATGCTGGCGGTGGCAGCGTTGCTGTTTTCAGGTGTCGCCACGGCCTTCGCACAGGAACGTCCGCGCACGCTTTTCGATCTCCTGTTCGGCTCGCGGCAGGCGCAACCCCAGCGCCAATATGAGCGGCCCGCCCCGCAACGCGCACGGCCAAAACCGAAACGGGCCAAGCCGGTCTCGCCCGCGTCACGTCCGGCGCCGCCGCCAGCGGCAAGCCCTGCGGTCGAAATCATCGAGAAAAAGCCGGATGCGAAAAAGATTCTCGTCGTCGGTGATTTCATCGGCGACGGCCTGGCCGAAGGGCTCGGCGTCGCTTTCGCGTCCGACCCTGATCTCAAGGTCGTTTCCAGGATTAACGGTTCATCGGGCTTTGTGCGCAACGACCATTTTGACTGGCCCGACAATATCGGCAAGATACTCGACGAGGAAAAACCGGCTGCTGTTGTGGTGATGATCGGCTCCAACGACAGGCAGGCGATCACCGAAAAAGGCGCAAGCCTGCCGCCCCGGTCGCCGGAGTGGAAGGAAGAATATCAAAAGCGCGTCGCCGCCTTCATCAAGGCGATCAACGACAAACAATTTCCTCTCGTGTGGATCGGGCAGCCGCCGTTTCGCCCGAAAGGCATGTCGCAGGATATGCTGGCACTCAATGAAATCTATCGCACGGCCACCGAAAAGGCGGGCGGAAAATTTGCCGACGTCTGGGACGGTTTTGTCGATGAAGACGGCAATTTCACCCAGACCGGCTTCGACATCAACGGCCAGACCGCGCGTCTGCGCGGCAATGACGGCATCAACATAACTTCGGCAGGCAAGCGCAAGCTCGCCTTTTATGCGGAAAAGCCGCTTCGCGCCTATCTCGGCGGCGCGAAGGAAGAGGATCAGCCGCTGCCGGCGGCAGGCGCGCCTGATCCGTCAAAACCGGTTGATCGCGTGGCTCCGGTCAGTATTCGCGATATCGACAAGGATGATAGTGGCGTTCTCCTGGGCGGTAACCTCGCAGTGCGTCCGCAAGCCGCACATCCATCCCGGACAGAAGGCAAACCATCGCCCGGACGTGCGGACGATTTTTCCTGGCCGCAGAAGAGCGCAAATCCCTAATTTTTTGGCCGCATCGGCACGATTGAACTATCCCTTGACTGATAGTGCGAAGATTTTCGCTGCCCATATAATTCTAATTGCTACATTTCCCGCTGTTCACATGGGCGTTTGCATCGTCTATCAGAAGGCACCGTCTGCCTGAAAAGGCTGTACAGGAAGGGCGCTGTTGCTTCCGCGAGAGCGAGTTGCTTTGAGCGCCCGTCAGAAAACAAGAGGCGTTTGAATGAATATTGCATCAAAGCCTTCTGTCGATCCACATCGGGAGGAGGAACCCCATCTTGCACGTAATCTGTCCAACCGACATCTCCAGCTGATCGCCATCGGCGGCGCCATCGGCACCGGCCTTTTCATGGGATCGGGCAAGACCATTTCGCTGGCCGGTCCTTCGATCCTGCTCGTCTATGCGGTGATCGGCTTCATGCTTTTCTTCGTCATGCGGGCGCTGGGCGAAATCCTGCTGTCCAATCTGGAATATCGCTCCTTCGCGGATTTCGCGGGCGATTATCTGGGGCCATGGGCGCAGTTCTTCACCGGCTGGACCTATTGGCTTTGCTGGATCGTGACCGGTGTGGCCGATGTGGTCGCCGTTTCGGGCTATGTCTCGTTCTGGTTTCCTGAACTGGCCCTCTGGATACCGGCCCTCGGGCTGATCTTTACGCTTCTGGCGCTCAATCTGCCCACGGTGCGCAATTTCGGCGAAATCGAATTCTGGTTCGCGCTCATCAAGATCGTGGCCATCGTCGCGCTGATTATCGCTGGCGTCTACATGCTCTCGACCGGCTTTACGCTTCCGAACGGCAGCCAGGCATCGGTTGCGCATCTTTGGAATCATGGCGGCTTCTTCCCCAACGGTTTCCTAGGCTTCGTCGCCGGTTTCCAGATCGCGGTCTTTGCCTTCGTCGGCATTGAACTCGTGGGCACTGCTGCTGCGGAAACCAAGGACCCGGTGCGCAATCTGCCGAAAGCAATCAACTCGATCCCGATCCGCGTGGTGCTGTTTTATCTCGGCGCCCTGTTCGTCATCATCACGGTCATTCCGTGGAATCAGGTGGACCCGAATTCGAGCCCCTTTGTTGCCATGTTCTCGCTTGCCGGTCTTGGCATTGCGGCGCATGTGGTGAATTTCGTCGTGCTGACTTCGGCAACGTCGAGCGCCAATTCCGGCATCTATTCGACCTCGCGCATGATCTACGGCCTGGCGACTTCCAAACTGGCACCGAAGGCGCTCGGCAAGCTGAACAAGCGAAAAGTACCGGTTAACTCCCTGTTCTTCTCGTGCGTTTTCCTGCTCGCGGGCGTGGTCCTGCTTTATGCGGGCCAGAGCATCATTGAAGCCTTCACCATCGTCACGACGATTTCGGCGCTGCTTTTCATCTTCATCTGGTCGGTCATTCTGGCGTCTTATCTGCAATATCGCCGCAAGCGCCCGGACCTGCATGAAAAGTCCACCTTCAAGATGCCCGGCGGACGCGCTGCCGTCGTGATGGTCTTCGCTTTCTTCGCCTTCATTCTCTGGGCTCTGGCGCAGAAGCCGGACACTGCGGCGGCGTTGAAAATCACGCCTTTCTGGTTCGTGCTTCTCGCTATCGCTTATCTGGTGATGAAGTCACGGCGCAGCCAAAGCTAGACCTGCTAAAGACGCGAAAAGCCCGGAGTTTCCTCCGGGCTTTTTCAGTTTTAATCTCTTTTCTTCTAACGCGGTAGAACCGAGCTTCCCATCAAGTCCGCATCGATGGCATGGGCCGCCTGACGGCCTTCGCGGATCGCCCAGACAACCAGCGACTGGCCGCGACGGATATCGCCTGCCGCATAGAGCTTGTCGACATTGGTGCGATAATCGCGGTCGTTTGCGCTGACGGACCTGGAGCCGCGCCGGTCGGTGGCGATTTCGAGCTTCTCGCCCAGTTCCTTGACCACGCTGTTTTCAGCCGGTCCGGCAAAGCCGATGGCGATGAAGGCAAGATCGGCCTTGATGAAGAACTCGGTTCCGGCAATCGGCTTGCGCTTTTCATCGACCTGACAGCACTTCACATGGGTAAGGCGGCCATCCTCGCCGATGAACTCCAGCGTTGCCACCTGAAACTCTCGCGATGCGCCTTCCGCCTGACTGGAAGAGGTGCGCATCTTGGTCGCCCAATAGGGCCAGACGCTGAGCTTGTCTTCCTTTTCCGGCGGTTGCGGGCGGATGTCGAGCTGGGTGACATTGACCGCGCCCTGACGGAAAGCCGTGCCGACGCAATCCGACGCCGTATCGCCACCGCCGACAACCACGATATGCTTGCCGCCTGCGAGAATCGGAGCCGCAGGCCAACCGACAGACTCGATGTTTTCACGGCCAACGCGCCGGTTCTGCTGCACGAGGTAGGGCATGGCATCATGGACGCCATCGAGATCGGCGCCGGGAATTCCCGCCGGGCGCGGGGTTTCCGATCCGCCGCAATAAAGCACCGCGTCATAGGTATCGAGCAACCCCCGCAGCGGCTTGTCGACGCCGATATTGACGCCGCAATGGAAACGCACGCCCTCGCCCTCCATCTGCGCGACGCGGCGGTCGATCAGGTGCTTTTCCATCTTGAAATCGGGAATGCCGTAGCGGAGCAACCCGCCGGGGCGGCTTTCGCGCTCATAGACATCAACCATGTGGCCGGCGCGCGCAAGCTGCTGTGCAGCGGCAAGGCCAGCCGGACCGGAACCGATGATGGCAACAGACTTGCCGGTCTTGTTGGCGGCAGGCTGCGGCACGATATGGCCGAGTTCATAAGCCTTGTCGCCCAGCGCCTGCTCAACCGTCTTGATTGCAACGGGTGTGTCTTCAAGGTTGAGCGTGCATGCTTCCTCGCAAGGGGCAGGGCAGATGCGGCCCGTGAATTCCGGGAAATTATTGGTCAGATGCAGGTTGCGGATCGCCTGATCCCAGTTGTTGTTATAGACGAGATCGTTCCAGTCCGGGATCTGGTTGTGTACCGGGCAGCCCGTCGGCCCATGGCAGAACGGAATGCCGCAATCCATGCAGCGCGCTGCCTGCTTCTGCACTTCGCCATCCGTCATTGGAATGGTGAATTCGCGGAAGTGACGGATACGATCCGACGCTGGCTGGTACTTTGCCACCTGCCGGTCGATTTCAAGAAAACCAGTTACCTTACCCATATTATTCTCCTCTCGCTGTGCGAGGCTCGCGGTGCCGTGCGCCATCCCAGGCGCACAAGCACTGCGTTTTAACGATGGCTCTTACTCAGCTGCGACGCCGATCTGCATACGCTCCATCTCTTCCAGAGCGCGGCGATATTCGACCGGCATGACCTTCACGAATTTCGGACGATAGCTTTCCCAATTGTCGAGAATATCCTTCGCCCGCGTCGAGCCCGTGTAGTGCAGGTGGTTGGCGATCAGCTGCACCAGACGTTCCTCGTCATGATGGGTCATGTTGGCGGAAACATCCACACGGCCCTTGTGCATGAGATCACCGCCATGGTGATGCAGCTTTTCGAGGATGTCGTCTTCTTCCGGCACCGGCTCCAGTTCGACCATCGCCATGTTGCAACGCTGGGCGAAATCGCCTTCCTCGTCGAGCACATAGGCGACGCCGCCCGACATGCCCGCCGCGAAGTTGCGGCCCGTCTGTCCGATGACAACAACCACGCCGCCGGTCATGTATTCGCAGCCGTGGTCGCCCACACCTTCGACAACCGTGACCGCGCCGGAGTTGCGCACGGCGAAACGCTCGCCTGCAACGCCGCGGAAGTAGCATTCGCCTTCAAGCGCGCCGTAGAGCACCGTATTGCCGACGATGATCGAATCCTCGGCGACGATGCGCGTGTCTTCCGGCGGGCGCACCACGATGCGGCCACCCGAAAGGCCCTTGCCGACATAGTCATTGCCATCGCCGATGAGTTCGAGCGAGATGCCGCGTGCGAGGAACGCACCGAAGGACTGGCCAGCCGTGCCGCGAAGCGTAACGGCGATAGTGTCTTCCGGCAGGCCCTTGTGGCGAAAACGCTTGGCCACTTCGCCCGAGAGCATCGCACCGGCAGAACGATCCACATTCTTGATCTCCACGTCGATCTTGACCGGCTGACGCTCTTCGAGCGCAGGCGCGGCAAGCTCGATCAGCTTGCGATCCAGAATATCGTCAATCGGGTGATGCTGGCGCTCGGTCCAGTAAATCTCGTGCTTCTCGGCCTCCGGCTTGTAGAAGATGCGGCTGAAATCCAGCCCCTTCGCCTTCCAATGGTCGATCATCGCCTGCTTTTCCAGAAGCTCGGTCTCGCCGATGATCTGTTCCAGCCGGGTGAAACCCATGGAAGCCAAAAGCGCCCGTACTTCTTCGGCCAGATAGAAGAAGAAGTTGATGACGTGCTCCGGCGTTCCCTTGAAGCGCTTGCGCAGGACAGGGTCCTGCGTCGCCACGCCCACCGGACAGGTGTTCAGGTGGCACTTGCGCATCATGATGCAGCCAGCGGCAATCAGCGGAGCGGTCGAGAAACCGAACTCGTCGGCCCCCAGCAGCGCGCCGATGACCACATCGCGACCGGTGCGCAAACCGCCATCGACCTGAAGCGCCACGCGGGAGCGAAGCCCGTTCAGGACCAGCGTCTGGTGGGTTTCAGCAAGGCCGATTTCCCATGGGGAACCGGCGTGCTTCAGCGAGGTGAGCGGCGAGGCACCCGTGCCGCCATCATAGCCCGACACGGTGATGTGGTCGGCACGCGCCTTGGCAACACCGGCGGCAACCGTGCCCACGCCCACTTCCGACACCAGCTTGACCGAAATATCGGCAGCCGGATTGACGTTCTTCAGGTCGTAGATGAGCTGCGCCAGATCTTCGATGGAATAGATGTCATGGTGCGGCGGCGGCGAAATGAGACCGACGCCCGGCGTCGAGTGACGGGTCTTGGCGATGGTGGCATCGACCTTATGGCCCGGTAGCTGACCGCCTTCGCCGGGCTTCGCGCCCTGCGCGACCTTGATCTGGATCAGATCGGAATTGACCAGATATTCCGTCGTCACGCCGAAACGGCCCGATGCCACCTGCTTGATGGCGGAGCGTTCCGGGTTCGGCGTGCCATCGGGCAGCGGATAGAAACGATCCGGCTCTTCGCCGCCTTCGCCGGTGTTCGACTTGCCGCCGATGGCGTTCATCGCGCGCGCCAGCGTGGTGTGGGCTTCTCTGGAGATAGAACCGAAGGACATGGCGCCGGTCGAGAAGCGCTTGACGATCTCCGAAGCCGGTTCGACCTCGTCGATGGAAACCGGATTCAGGCCGCGATCGGCTGCGAAGCGAATGTTGAACAGGCCGCGAATGGTCTTGGCTTGCGCCGACTTGGAGTCGAGCATGCGCGTATATTCAGTGAAGGTCTCCGGGTTCGACGTGCGCACGGCATGTTGCAGCTTGGCGACCGCGTCCGGGTTCCACATATGGGCTTCGCCGCGCATGCGGTAGGCATATTCGCCGCCCACTTCCAATGCGGTCAGCAGCACCGGATCGTTGCCGAAAGCGTCGGTATGACGGCGCACGGTTTCCTCCGCGACTTCCTCCAGCCCGACGCCTTCGATGCTGGTGGCGGTGCCGAAGAAGAACTTGTCGACGAAGCCCGACTGGAGGCCAACGGCGTCGAAAATCTGCGCGCCGCAATAGGACTGGTAGGTCGAGATGCCCATCTTGGACATGACCTTGAGAATGCCCTTGCCGATGGACTTGATGTAGCGCTTGACCACTTCGTTCTCGTCCACTTCCGGCGGGAACTCACGGCGGCGATGCATGTCGAGCAGCGTGTCGAAGGCGAGATAGGGGTTGATCGCTTCTGCGCCATAGCCTGCAAGGCAGGCGAAATGATGCACTTCGCGCGGTTCGCCCGATTCGACCACGAGGCCGACAGAGGTGCGAAGCCCCTTGCGGATCAGATGATGGTGCACGGCAGCTGTCGCCAGCAGAGCCGGGATCGGAATGCGGTCCGGCCCGACCTGACGATCCGACAGGATAACGATGTTATAGCCGCCGTGGACAGCCGCTTCCGCACGGTCGCAAAGGCGTTCGATTGCGCCATGCATGCCCGCAGCGCCTTCGCCGACATTATAGGTGATGTCCAGCGTCTTGGTGTCGAAGCGGTCTTCGGTGTGGCCGATGGAGCGAATTTTTTCCAGATCGCCATTGGTCAGGATCGGCTGGCGCACTTCCAGACGCTTGCGGCGCGACGTGCCGACAAGGTCAAAGATGTTCGGGCGCGGGCCGATGAAGGAGACAAGGCTCATCACCAGTTCTTCGCGGATCGGATCGATCGGCGGGTTCGTCACCTGCGCGAAATTCTGCTTGAAATAGGTGAACAGCAGCTTCGACTTGTCGGACATGGCCGAAATTGGCGTATCCGTACCCATCGAGCCGATGGCTTCCTGACCGGTGGTGGCCATGGGAGCCATCAGGATCCGGGTGTCTTCCTGCGTGTAGCCAAAGGCCTGCTGGCGGTCGAGCAGGCTCACATCCTTGCGCAGCGCCCGTGGTTCGACCGGGTTGAGGTCTTCCAGTATGAGCTGCGTGTTGGCCAGCCACTGCTTGTAAGGGTGCTTCTGCGCGATCTGCGACTTGATTTCCTCATCCGAGACGATGCGGCCTTCTTCCATATCGATAAGCAGCATGCGGCCCGGCTGAAGACGCCACTTCTTGACGACCTTCTTTTCATCGACCGGCAGGACGCCCGCTTCGGACGCCAGAATGACGAAATCGTCGTCGGTCACGATATAGCGTGCAGGACGCAGGCCATTGCGGTCGAGCGTCGCGCCAATCTGGCGGCCATCGGTGAAGGCCACCGCGGCAGGGCCGTCCCATGGCTCCATCAGGGCTGCGTGATATTCGTAAAACGCCTTGCGCTCATCCGACATCAGCTTGTTGCCCGACCATGCTTCCGGGATCAGCATCATCATGGCATGGGCAAGGCTGTAGCCGCCCTGATGCAGGAATTCGAGCGCATTGTCGAAACAGGCCGTGTCCGACTGGCCCTCATAGGAAATCGGCCACAGCTTGGAAATGTCGTTGCCGAACAGTTCCGAATCCACCGAAGCCTGACGAGCTGCCATCCAGTTGACGTTACCGCGCAGCGTGTTGATCTCGCCATTATGGGCAACCATGCGGTATGGATGCGCCAGACGCCAGGACGGAAAAGTGTTGGTGGAAAAGCGCTGGTGCACCAGTGCCACCGCGCTTTCAAAACGCGGGTCTTTCAGGTCCTGATAATAGGCACCGACCTGATAGGCGAGGAACATGCCCTTATAGACGACCGTGCGCGCCGACATGGACACGACATAGAAGCCCTTATCGTCGCCGTCATTTTCCTGATAGATGCGGTTGGAAATGACCTTGCGCAGCACGAACAGGCGGCGCTCGAAATCGTCGTCCGTCTCCAGCATCGGGTTGCGGCCGATGAAGACCTGAACGTGAAACGGCTCGGTCGCGGCAATATCTGGAGCCTTCGACAGCGATGAATTGTCGACCGGCACCTCGCGCAAGCCGATGAAGGTCTGGCCTTCGGCGGCGATGACTTCCTTGACGATTTCTTCAATATGAGCGCGCAGCTGCGCATCACGCGGCATGAACAGATAGCCGACGCCATAATAGCCTGGCTGCGGCAGGTCGATGCCCTGGCGCGCCATTTCCTCGCGGAAGAAGCGGTCTGGTATCTGCACAAGAATGCCAGCGCCGTCGCCCATCAGCGGATCGGCGCCGACAGCGCCGCGATGGGTCAGGTTTTCCAGCATCTTGAGGCCGTTTTCCACGACCTGATGTGACTTCTTGCCCTTCATATGCGCAATAAAGCCAACGCCGCACGCATCATGCTCATTGCGCGGATCGTAAAGGCCTTGTGCTGGCGGCACGCCCGCTGCCTTGGTTTTTCGCGTCGTTCGGATGGATGCGGTCGTCGCAGCTTTGACCGTTCCGTTCTGACCGTTGTGAGAAACCACATTCGATACAGATGGCGTCAAATGCGTCATCGTCATTCCCTCCGTTTGGCCCTCATCATGAGGCGCGCGATCAGTATATACCGAGATGGTGTGACAACCATCCCGCCGTTGCTTTGCGTATAAAGGAAGCCTTATCGACAAGGCGTTGGACGAGGTTCCGGGCGAGCGGCAAAGCCGGTGCGAGGAACGATGTTTGGCGCCTTATTCTCATCAGGCTTGGACAGACGACACCCAGCCCGCCAGAAAACGGCGCACTCGAATTCCTCCTGTCGCGGTCGGGGCGCCTGCTACCGCCAGGCGATGTGCCTGCCGGTTCCGGCGCCTCTTTCTGAAACTTTTCGGAGAGCGTTGCATCGCTTCCGTTCGCATCAGCTTTTAATTGGACAGCATTGCTGTCCTAATTACGTATGACAGAATTCAAATTGCCTCACAAGATGGAAACGCAATTTTTCTCGGCAACTTCCGTAATAAAATATCAAAACTCGTTATTGTGCTGGATTTTAATTGCGTTTAGCGGCCATTGCGTCAGTTTGGCGCGCTTGTGTTTGTTCCTTGATTGCCTAAAAAATAGGCAGGTTGGCGACATTTTTCGCGGGAGCCGGGCCTTAACCGCTTCTGTCAGACAGGTTATAGAAACATCCACCGTGCGACAGGCCATTCAACCCATCTGGAGGAACACGTGCATTTTGCGTCAGACAATTGGGCAGGTGCCCACCCGAAAATCGCCGAGAGCCTTTCGTTGCATGCCGCGGGTTTTGCGGCAGCTTATGGCGCAAGTGAAATCGACAAACGCGTGGAACAGCGGTTCAACGAATTGTTCGAGCGTGAAGTGGCCGTCTTCTTTGTCGGCACCGGCACGGCGGCCAATTCGCTGGCGCTCGCCAGCGTCAACCGTCCGGGCGGTGTTTCGCTGGTGCACCGTGAGGCGCATGTGATCGAGGATGAATGCGGCGCGCCGGAATATTTCACCGGCGGCGCGCGGTTGCATCCGATAGATGGCGCGCATGGCCGCATCGATCCCGAGCTTCTGAAACGCGAGTTGAAGCGCTTCAACCCGGCCTTCGTTCATGCCGGACAGCCCATGGCTGTCAGCATCACGCAGGCGACTGAAGTCGGCACCCTCTACCAGCCGGAACATATCGCCGCCATCTCGCAAATCTGCCGCGATGCCGGGCTGCCCCTGCACATGGACGGCGCACGTTTCGCCAATGCGCTCGTTTCTCTGGACATGACGCCGGCTGAAATGACCTGGAAGCAGGGCGTGGATATCGTTTCTTTCGGCGGGACGAAAAATGGCTGCTGGTGTGCCGAGGCGCTGGTCTTCATGGACCCCGCCCGCGCCAAAGACCTTCCATTCATCCGCAAGCGCGCGGCACAGCTCTTTTCAAAGACGCGCTTTGTGGCGGCACAGTTTGACGCCTACCTTCAGGATAATCTCTGGCTGGAACTGGCCCGTCATTCAAATGCGCTCGCGACGCGCCTTGCCGGGCATATCAATGCTTCGAGCCAGATGCGCCTTGCCTGGAAGCCGGAAGCCAATGAGGTCTTCGCCATCATGAAACAGTCGGTCTATGATCGTTTGCGCAATGCCGGAGCGATCTTCTACGACTGGAACCCGCCGCATTCGGAAGTGAACCGCATCAGCGACGGCGAAATTTTCGCCCGTTTCGTGACGAGCTTCGCCAATACGGAAGAAGACGTGGACCGTTTCGCCGAATTGATTGCCTGACGCTTTAACACGAATAACGACGAAAAAAGGCGGCGCTCGGAGCGCCGCCTTTTCATTCACGATCAACCGGATTTAGTGCGCGGTCTTTGCCTCGATCTGCTGGGTGCTGTCAGAGCCAGCCTTGGTGACTTCGATCTTGCGCGGTTTCATCTGTTCTGGAATCTCGCGCTTGAGATCAATGTGCAGGAGACCATTCTTGAGGCTCGCACCGGCGACTTCCACGAAGTCGGCAAGCTGGAAGCGACGCTCGAAAGCACGCGAGGCGATACCGCGATAAAGCACTTCACCCACATCGGATGCGGTTTCATCAGCCTTCTGGCCCTTGACGGTCAACTGATTGCGATGGGCCTCGATTTCGAGTTCGCTTTCGGAAAAGCCCGCAACCGCCATGGTGATGCGATAGGTGTTTTCACCCGTGCGCTCGATATTATACGGCGGATAGGACTGGTTACCTTCCGGCGAAGCGAGCGTATCAAGCATGGTGAAGAGACGATCGAAGCCGACCGTGGAACGATAAAGCGGGGAAAAATCTACGTGACGCATGTGTTAGCCCTCCTTTAGAGCGACATGATGCTTGTTTCAGCATGATCTTCCGAGAAGCGCCGGGGCGCACTCGAGACCATACACGGCGGCGAAATTCCCTTATGGCGAATTCCTTGATGCCGGCGGCCCCTTCCAGGCGACCGCAAAACTCATTTGGGAACGGTTCTTTTTCATTTCAAGGCCGATAGCGCGCGAAGTTTATGAAACACGAGCTGTCACGCCGCGTAATAACTCCTGATCGATAGGGGGCTACATTGTGGGGATTCGCCGCACAATGAACCCAAAATGAACATCATCTTCGGTGAGCGTTCAGCTGCTTGGGGCTACTGTCCCGCCATGCCTGCTGCAAAGCGGGTTCACCAAAGGATTACGGTTATGAAAAAAGCTGTTCTTGCTTTTGCCGCACTTGCTTCCGTCGCGACCGGTCTTGCGACGCCCACCCTCGCAGCCGATAGCGGCCTGCGCGTTCAGGTTCAGTATTACGACGATGACGGCTATCGTCCGCCGCGCCCTTATCCGGGTCCGCGTCCCGGTTGGGATGGTGGCCCGGACCGCCGCCCGAATTGGGGCGACGATTACGGCCGTCGTGAAATCATGGGGCCGCGCCGTATCGCGCGCTCGCTGGAACGCCGCGGCTATGATGTCGGCGACATGCGCCTCAACCGCGATACCTATTTCGTGCGCGCCACAAGGCCGAACGGCCGTCGCGTCATCGTCATGGTGGACGCCTATTCGGGTCGCATCGTCGGCGAACGTCGTCCGGGCGGCTACTGATCTCTCTTCATGTGAATAGAACGGCTGGCGTAACGTCCCTTGCCCGGCTGTTCTTTGAACCGGAAGTTCGCAATCGAACTTCCGGTTACTTTTTATCATCAATTGCCGCATTATGCTGAAAGCACGCATGACAATCTGAAACAGAAAGGCCCGCAATCGGATGTCGGAACTGCTTTTCGAAACCGATGCGAATCCCATTCCGCACGGGATAAGAACCGGACTTCTTGAGATGAAGAACGGCAAAACCCTGCGCTATGCCATGCTGAAAGCCGAAACGAAGCCGACACGGGGAACCGTCATACTGCTTCAGGGGCGCAACGAATTCATCGAAAAATACTTCGAAACCATGAACGATCTGACCGCGCGCGGCTTTGCGGTAGTGACGTTCGACTGGCGCGGGCAGGGCGGGTCGCATCGGCTGCTGAAAGATCGCCAGCGCGGCTATGTCCGCAGTTTCGATGACTATTCCGACGACCTTGACCTTATTCTGGGCCAGATCGCCTTTCCCGACTGTCCGCCGCCTTTCTATATTCTTGGCCATTCCGCCGGGGCGCTGGTCGCGCTTGCCTCGATGGGCAGGCTGACGTCACGCATCAGCCGCATGGTGCTCTGTGCACCCTTCATGGGGCTGGATGGGCAAAAACTCAGCGACGACACCGTGCGCCGCATCGCTTCTGCCTTTCGATGGCTCGGCCTCGGGCGAATTTATGCCTCCGGCGGACGCAGGCTGGCTTCGCGTCCCTTTGCAGGCAATCCGCTGACCAGCGACCCGGCGCGCTTCATGCGCAACATGGAAATTCCACGCCTCCATCCCGAACTGGCGCTTGGCGGGCCGACAGCACGCTGGCTCTGGAGCGCGCTCGAAACATCGCGGCGCATCAACCAGCCGGATTTCTATGATGGGCCAACGGTGCCGGTTCTTATCGTTGCGGCCGGCGCGGATCGTGTGGTTTCCACGCCGGTGATCGAGCGTTTTGTCGCGCGAACGCGCAATGTCTCGCTGACGACGATTGCTGGCGCACGCCATGAAATGCTGCAGGAAGCCGATTTTTATCGGGAGCAGCTCTGGGCTGCCTTCGATGCCTTCATTCCCGGATCATCGGAAGTGGAAACCATGCCGGAGACCATCGAACCTGCGATCTCCGGTGTTTAGCTAGCTGTTCAGCAGATCAAGCGCGGCCCGGTGCAGCTCGGCAGAAGCGGCGGCGACAATATCACCGCCCTTTTCCGCCGGGCCGCCATCGCGTTGCGTCACCACGCCGCCAGCCTGCTCGATCAGCGGGATGAGGGCGACAATATCATATGGCTGCAAGCCAGACTCGACCACGATATCGGCAAAGCCACTGGCCAGCATCGCGAAGGCATAGCAGTCCACGCCATAGCGAGACAGGCGGACAGCATTTTCCAGCCGGTCGAAACTCTTGCGGCTATCTCCCTTGAAAAGGGCTGGCGTCGTGGTGAACAAGGTTGCATCTTCCAATGCCGCATCCTTGCGCACGGAAAGGCGGCGCGGCGCAGCATCGACGCGCTGGAGATAAGCGCCGTCACCATCGCTGTAGAACAGTTCTCCTGTGAAGGGTTGCGACATCATTCCCGCCTTGGCGTCGCCATCGACTGTCAGGCCCAGAAGCGTGCCCCAGACCGGCAGGCCGGAAATGAAGGCACGGGTTCCGTCGATGGGATCGATGACCCATACATGGCTGCGGTCGATATTTTCCGGCCCATATTCTTCCCCAAGGATACCGTGATCCGGAAAAGCGCTGCCGATGACCGCGCGAATCGCACGCTCCGCCGCCCGGTCCGCTTCGGTCACGGGATCGAAACCAACGCTATATTTGTTGTCTATTTCCGTCATCTGACGAAAGCGCGGAAGCGTTTCAGCGGCGGCAGCGGCGGCCACTTCGGAAAAAAATGCCTTGTCGATCAGCAACCCCGAACTCCTGTTTTCAAGTCATGGCGCAGAATTGCGCAAACCATGCTAATTTTGCCTAGATAATGAGCATATCAAAATTAGCTCAAAAAATATGCGTGTTTTCTTGACGTTTGCCCCGTTCAGACGTAACTTAAATCCCAGACAGGTTTTCCTGTCGATGCCTTTCGGGGCATTTCCTCCCTAGTCTTTGACCGCGCTCGTAATCCTCGGGCGCGGTTCTTTTTATCCGTGAGAATGCAGTTGCGGAACGGCTATTCCGCGGCCAGCGGCGGCGCGATAAACAGATCATCCGGCAGGGATGTCAGATCGCTGAGAAAGCCGTACAGGTCGGCGCAGAGCGTTTCGAAGCCTGCAAGCTTGTGCAGGGTCTGTTCGTTCACATAAAGGCTTCGATTGATCTCGATCTGGAGCGCATGGCAAGCCATGGCGGGACGCCCGTAATGCTCGGTGATGAACCCGCCCGCATAAGGCTTGTTGTGCGCGACGGTGTACCCCAGGTCCTGAAGGAGATCGATGGCTGCCTGCGTCAGCCTTTCGCTGCATGACCGTCCGAAACGATCACCGACGATAAAGTCTGGACGCGATCCGACTTCGCCGGGCCGCACGCCTCCCGGCATCGAATGGCAGTCGATCAGCACGGCATAACCAAAACGCTGGCGCGTGGAATGAAGCAGCGCTTCAAGCGCCTGGTGATAAGGCTTGTAGAGATCTTCAATGCGATAAAACGCTTCGGCGAGCGGAATGCGTCCCGGATAGATCAGCTGGCCTTCGCCGACCAGACGCGGGACCGTGCCCAGCCCGCCTGCAACACGCGCCGACTGGCTGTTGACGAAAGGCGGCAACGGCTCGGCGAACATGCGTGGATCGAGCTCGTAGGCCTCTCGATTTACATCCAGAAAAGCACGCGGAAAATGCGCCTTCAGCAAAGGTGCGCCGAGCCTCGTTGCCGAGGCAAAAAGCTCGTCGACATAGCAGTCTTCCGAATGGCGTATGCTGAGGGCATCGAGGCGCGAGGCTTCAACGAAGGCATGCGGATAATAGCGCCCGCTATGCGGTGAATTGAAGACAAACGGAATGCGTTGTTCCGCCGGAGCGCATATCTCGAAGGGCGGTATCAGACTAAAATCGCGCTCCAAACTCATTCTTCACCCGTTCTCGACCGGAACATGCAGGCTAACCGAAAGCGGCCCACGTTAGTAGCGCGATAAATTACGCCAGACGAGCCATGCATGCAAATGGCAGAACAGCGAATCCTCCGACACCGGAATGGGTGCATATGCGGCAATCCTGTCACATTGAACAGCTTGTTGCCAAATACGCGCTATAACAATTAACATTTACGCGAGCATTCATTCCATATTTACCAAAGAAGCGTTTTCTACGGTGGATATTGAGTCGTTAAGGGTCGGCTTTAGAGCGATGAACACGACACAGAATTCGGACGGAACAATGAAGAGAATCCTTCTAGCTGAAGATGACAATGATATGCGCCGTTTCCTCGTCAAGGCGCTGGAAAAAGCCGGTTATCACGTAACGCACTTCGACAATGGCGCGAGTGCCTATGAAAGATTGCAGGAGGAGCCTTTTTCTCTTCTGCTGACCGACATTGTCATGCCGGAAATGGACGGCATCGAACTGGCGCGCCGCGCGACGGAAATCGATCCGGACCTGAAGATCATGTTCATTACGGGATTCGCCGCTGTCGCGCTCAACCCCGATTCGGACGCGCCGCGCGACGCAAAGGTGCTTTCGAAGCCGTTCCACCTGCGTGATCTGGTCAACGAAATCGAAAAAATGCTGATCGCCGCCTGAGGCGATCCTTGGTTTTGCGGCCCTTTGTTTTGTCATCAACAAAAAGACGAAAAAACTTCATAAAAGGGCATTGACGGGCGCGACGCGATATGGTGTATGCGCCACATCGAATGGGCGTGTAGCTCAGCGGGAGAGCACTACGTTGACATCGTAGGGGTCACAGGTTCAATCCCTGTCACGCCCACCATTCGAAGCTCTGGCTATCAAGGGTTTTCGGCAAAAGCCTCCCCGCTTTCTTTTTCTCACTTGGTCCGCTTGGGTGCATCTTGGGTGCAAACGGTACGTGCAGCTTTCGAAGCAAAACCGTTCATTAGCAGACTTGTAAATATTTAAGTATACTATACAGATATATTTATCTGATTCTCGAATTACCTCGTATCTAAGGTTTTCGTGTGTTGGGGGGCGTCGATTGCGTGCTGACCATGTGAAAATACCAGTCGCCATTCCAAGTCTTGGCGCGAGCAAAAAAGCGCTATTGAACTCCATTTTCTTCCATCCTATGACCTTAGCCGTCGCGATGACGGCGTTGTCGCCCTTCGCGCAAGCGTGGGCACAATGCGCTCCATCGGCGCCGGGATCTGTTAGTATTTCTTCCGGCAGTTGCTCGGATCCAGATATTACCACGCGAGAAAGCACCAGTGCTGCGCCAGTGGTCGATGTCTCAGGCACTGGCAGCTATAGTGGCACATCTGTTTTGCTAACAGCTAGCGGCAGCGGTCACGGCGTGCGTGCAAGTGGTAACGGTACCGCCAACTTGACCGGGACCTCATCGGATAATGTTTCTGAGATAACCACCAACGGCACGGGCGGTCATGGCCTTCTCGCCGAGAATGGGGGGGTGATTACAGGGAATTATACTAAGGTCGTCACCAATGGCACCAATGCCTATGGCATCAGCGTGGTTGGAGCCAATAGCAGCATAACGCTGACCGATAGTTCCGTGTCGACGGTCGGGGACAACGCGCACGGCGCCTACGCAGCAGGTGGCGGAACGATCACGCTCACCCGCACCGACCTCACAATCGACGGTACGTCCGCCTCTGCCGCATTTGCGGATGCCGGGGGGGTGATCACTCTCAATAATCTGAGTACATTCAGTTTTGGCGACAATGCACCGGGCGCGGTAGCTTCCGGCGTCGATAGTAATCTCATCCTCAATAGTACTTATATAAACGGCTACGGAAGTGGTGGCGCTGTTCTATTCGCGACCGATGGGGGAACTGTCACCATGGGTGGTGGCGCCATCGCCTCCGGCGATTATTATGGCGGCACAATCAATAGCAACGCTCCTGGCATGCTTGCCCGTGGTGTTGGCAGCAGCATTGTTGTTCGTAGTGGTGCCACCAGTGCCACTTATGGTGCAAACAGCCAGGGTGTATGGGCCGATGCCGGAGGCAGCATTGATTATGCCGGTTATGGCATTTTCACGTACCAACCCAATTCGACTGGGGCAGAGGCGAGCGGTGCAGATAGCACGGTCATACTGACCAACACTATCGTCCGAACGTCAGGCCCTTCCAGCGCAGGTCTGCGTGTCACTGATGCCGGCACGATCACCGTGACTGGAACAGAAGTCACAACAGGCTTCACCGTGACCGGCAGCAATCCCCCAGTCTTTCAATTCCCGGTGGCTGACGTAGGGCTGGAGAGCCATGGCGCGGATGTGATCGGGACGGACAGCAAACTGCAAGCTCAGAACGCAACTATCACAACTATCGGCGATGGTAGTATCGGCGTTCGCGTCAGTCAGGGCGCCACGGCCGTGATCACGGGTGGTTTTATAACAACAAAGGGTGGTGATAGCGCCGCAGCCGGTGGCGCCGATGGCGTCCGTTCGACCGACCTTGGCAGCACGGTCACCTTGACCGGCACCAAAGTCACCACGCAAAATAATAACGCCACCGGCCTGCACGCGATGGCGGGCGGTATCATTACCGCGACGGATGCAACCGTTGCCACTATAGGCAGTGCTGCCCATGGTCTCGCAGCGACCCATGGCGGCGCGCTCACCGCATCCGGCTCCTCAATCGCAGTAAATGGTTCGGGATCATCCGCTATTTACCTTGCCGGAAATGCACCTAGCACCGTGTCGTTCACGGGCGGCAGTCTCAGCGCCGCTAATGGCGCCATCATTCTTGCTCAGGGTGGCGTCGGCACCGTCTCGATCAATGGCAACACAACCATTAAGCCAGCTGTGGTCAACGGACAGCTCTTGCTGGCAAAGGTCACCGAAGATGGCGCAGGTGTGCCCAGCAATCTGACGCTCAATATTGACGGCATTTCGTCGCTTACCGGTGACATCGTCGTGGAGCCTTCGACGCTTACCTACAGTCTCAGCAATAGCCGGTGGACCGGCAATCTTATGCTGACCGGCGCGGGCAATACCGCCGAGGCCAGCCTGACCAGCTCTCAATGGACCGGCGACCTGCTGGCCGATACTGGCAACACTGCGAATCTGTCATTGGCGCAGAACAGTCTCTGGACGGGATTGGCGCGAAACGCGACAGATATCTCGATTGATGCCAGCAGTATCTGGAATGTCACCGGCGATTCCAACGCAACCGGCGCAATTGCCAATAGCGGTCTGATCCACTTCCTGCCGCGATCGGATGGGTACACCACCCTGACAGTTGGAAGTTACAGCGGTAGCGCAGGTAGCCGGATTGGCTTCAACACCTATCTTGGCGCCGACAATTCGCCGAGCAACCTGTTGGTGATCAATGGCGGCCAGGCCAGCGGCACGACGTCGCTACTCGTCACCAATACCGGCGGCCCCGGAGAGCAAACCGTCGCGGACGGCATCAGGCTTGTACAGGTGACAAATGGCGGCACCACCACGACTGACGCTTTCTCGCTCGGCCAGCGTGTGGCTGCGGGCGCTTACGAGTACCAACTGTTCCGCGGCGGGAGCACAGAGTCGGACGAATGGTTCCTCCGGTCCCATATTATCGACACAGCGACGGGGCCTACGACGGAAGAACCGGAGATCCCGCTCTATCGACCGGAAGTCGCGCTTTATGCGCCAATCCCAGCGATAGCGCGGCAAATGGGTCTGGCCACCTTGGGCACGCTACATGAGCGCGTCGGCGAGGAAGAAAACTTGCGAGGCGTTCAGGAGTCGCGGATTTATGTAAACGGCGCCTGGGGACGGGTGTTCGGAGAGCACCTCAGCAACCGATGGGGCGGTTCGGTGGAGACCAGTGCGAAAGGCGATCTGACCGGCTTTCAGACGGGCCTCGACATTCTGCGACGGACAACCGAAAGTGGCCATCGTGACCATGCTGGCCTTTATTTTGCCTATTCGAACTACAATTCAAGCTCTGTGCGGGGCTTCGCGAAAGGAATACAAGACCTGACCGTGGGCGAACTGACGTTGAAAGGTCCGTCGGTTGGAGCCTATTGGACGCATTTTGGTCCGACGGGCTGGTATCTCGATGCAGTGGTTCAGGGAAGCTGGTACGACGCGGATGCGACATCGGCTTATAATGCCGGTCTCTCGACAAATGCGACAGGATATACAGCCTCGCTGGAAGCAGGCTATCCGATCCACTTTGGTGAAGATGATCGCTGGCTGATCGAACCGCAAGCACAGATCGTCTATCAGGACGTGTCCGTGGACGGCTCCCACGATCAATATTCGAGTGTGAACTGGGATGCCGGTAAAGCCTGGACCGGACGGCTTGGAGCAAGACTGCAATATTCAGCCCGCGATGAGCGCGGAACACTGTGGCAGCCCTATGCAAGGTTCAATTTGTGGCACTCCTTCTCAGGAAATGACACGGTCTTTTTCGGGCCATCCTCACCGGCAATTGAAAACCACTTTGGCGACACGGCATTCGAAATCGGCAGTGGCCTCACCGCGCGTCTGAAGGAGAATGTGAGCCTATACGGTCAAGCCAGCTACCGCTGGTCTTCCGATAGTGGGCGCAGTCACCAAACAGCAACGGCTGGCACCTTCGGCATCCGTTTCGATTGGTGATTGTACCTAGATTTCACTTACTCAAGCCTGGCCGTGATTGTTGTGCAAGAATTTTCCGTCCGTAGACCATCGGTAGGTCTCACAGCATGAAGACTGCCAATCTGGGGTGGCAGGCTTATCAATATCGGAAAATATTATCTAAGCATTTGATTTTCCTATGGTCGGAGTGCGAGGGTGCGAGGATTCAAACCTCTGCCCCCTCGTCCCGAACGTCGAGGCCAGCAAGAGCAAATTCAGTCTCATATCGCTAGCAGATACGATTTCCGCACATTGATCAGCAACAATCTCGTAGTCCCACGCCTTTCAAAATCATCTGGAATAATATCTTTTGCCAAGGGTTTCAGGCGTGCGGGTTAGTAGCGGATCGTAGGTAGCCCAATCTCAGTAGCGCGGCGTATATACGACGGGATGATGTCCTCGGAAAATCCTACACTATATCGCTCAATAGGAAGGTCTTCCCGAAGTCGGCGTTCAACGCGCCTCCGGCTCGTCGAGAGCTTGTTTGTCGCGCACAAAAAATGCCACGGACCCGTATAGCTTTCGATCTCATCTAGTTTCTTGGCATTCTTGATTGCACAATTTCAGCATCCGCAATTAGACAACCGGTTTCGAACGCTTCGCATTCTCCCTCTGCGGGGCCTTTCACCCAATATATCCACTGGGGCTTGGCGGCTCCGTTGCGCATCTGCTTCAGCTTTCCAATTCCGCCAGCCTCGTCCGCTAATGTGCCACTATGTGCCACTCCCAGCCGGCTCCAGTATTCTTGCTTTCTTCTGTCTTTGAAAATGTCAGCAATGTTACTTCGTGTGGATGGCGACGCCAGTCACAGGCCGATGAACACGTCAGTTCAATTGGACGTCCGCCATAACTTCATCGGCAAGTGCGTTATGAACACGTGGATCGTCGCTCGCCTCTTGAAATGCTTTGGTCGAGGCTCCCTGCACGGGAGCCTCGACCTCGGTATCATAAGAGATCGTGGGCCGGGATGCGGCCCAGATCAAATTTATTCGTCGGCGCAGCCGTCGGTTGCGGTTTTGCCAGCGAAGCGATCGGCGATCCAGGGCAGATAAAGCGGTTCCGCCGATGCTGGCGTGCTGAAATGGTCTTGCTCGCCGGGCAACTGGATGCGTGTGACATTACCGCCCAATTTGCACATCTGCTTCCGGTAGAGCTCACCCATGACAGGGGGAACAACCGTATCCTTTGTGCCCCAGTAAACAATGACAGGTGCAACCGGCTTGGTATTCGGAACGCTGGCGGCCAGCATGGCTTTCGCCCATGCCTCAGCATTGGTCGGCTTGCCTTTCAGCAGCGTGCTAAACTTGTCGCCAACTGCGTAGTTCAACGTATCAGAAGCCACATGGATACATTTGTTCGACATGACTTCATCGATGATCTTGGCACCTTCTTCCGTCAAAACGTCGGTGAGTTGCAGCTTGTCAGGAAACGCTGCCTGCGTTGCCCAGAGGTTCTGTGCAAGATGCGTAAAATCAAACACATTGACAGAGAAGCCCTTCGCCAGTCTTGTCAACAGGACTTCGCTTGCTTCTTCAGTTATCTCACCCTGGGGAGCAGCAACCGCCACATCCTGTGGTGCCATGGCGACAAATCCGAGCAACTCGATACCGTCGAAAGCCGTGCCTGACTGATTGATGTATTCGCCGGAACTGGCCGCGGCAATAGTCGTTCCGCCGCCTTGCGACCAACCATAGATGACGGCTTTCTTGCCAGCGCCGACTTCCTTCATGTCGCCAGCGGCGCGAATGGCATTAATTACGTCACGTCCGTTGGTCGCAGCAACAGTATACTGGTGCTTGCCGCCGCCGCCCAAGCCCTGGTAATCCGTTGCAACCACGACGTAGCCAGCCTTGATAAAGGTCTCAATCGCCGGGACGCCATAATCCACGGAGGATGTGGTGCCGCCCACGGCGAAATACAGATTCAGCGGAACTGCCGGGTTGATCACTTGCGAGGGACCACAATTCTGTGCCGTACCCGTCGTGCCGTGCGCCCAGGAAATCACCGGCCGGCCTTCCTTCGGAGCTTCACCGACGGGAGCGATCAGAAGGCCGGTCGAAATCGTCTTGCGATCATTGACATCAGAGGAAATGTAGGCGATGCGCCAAGCCTGAGCGCCCTCGACCGGCGTGGAGATCTTCTCTTTGCTGATAATCTGGCCAAGCTTGCCCTCCGGCTTCATCTGCATCACCGCCGCATAAAAGGGGGGCACATCCGGTTCTGCAAAAGCAGCGGTCGGGGCACTGAACGCAATTAAAGCCGCGACTGAAAAACAAATGGGCATATTCTTGAGAAGTTTTCTCATTTTATCTCCGAGCGAAACCGTAGAGTGAATCTTCTTGGGATAAAGAAGCACGAATTACTTTTTTGTCAAACCAAAAATAATAGTAAAGTTAATGCCATTTAAAGTATTATTAGAAGTCGCTTTAATAAAAAGGCCGTTTAATCTCATGGAGAGCCAGCAAGGATTTAGATGCCAACCCAAAGTTGCAGTCTTGCAAAAAGCCTTGCCCGCCACATGCGAAGAAGGGGACATCCATCCCCCTTATAACGAAGCCTTCTAATCTTCACTGGTTCGGCGCGACACGCGCTTTAATGGCATTTGAGCGCTTTGCGGTAAAGCATGAAATCTGCAGCAGCCAAGGGTTTGGAAAACAACCACCCCTGTGCGAAGTTCACGCCGCGCTCTTTGAGAAATGCTGCCTGTTCTTCGGTTTCCACACCTTCTGCCACGGTGAGCAGCCCAAGTGAACGGGCGAGATCGATAATATGCAAAATGACAGCACTCGTTGCAGCCTGCTTTCCAATTGTATCGACGAATGACTTATCAATCTTGAGTGCATCCAGAGGCAGTCGCTGTAAATATTGCAAGCTGGAGTAACCGGTGCCGAAATCATCGATGGCGACGGAATGGCCTGCTGTGCGGGCCCTTTCGAGCGTATTGCTTGCAGAAGTCACGTCAAGAAAGCCCCGTTCGGTCGCTTCCAACCAGATTTGCTCCTTGTGAATGTCGGTTGCGGCCAGCTTTCCGGCGATCAGATCAATGATCCTTCCTGATTGAATATCCGACGAGCACACATTGATCGCGATGTGCAGCGTACGATCGTCTGCAAGGACCGCCCCCAGGTCCGCAATCACCGCGTCGACAACGAGATCGGTGATAGGAACGATCTGTCCAGTTTCCTCGGCAAGCGGTATGAACAGGTCAGGGGCGATCAGGGAGCCGTCCGGCCGCCTCCACCGAACCAGCGCTTCGGCGCCGACGCATGCTCCTGTCGTCAGATCAATAATAGGCTGATAATGAACGAGAAATTCGCGTTTGGCGATTGCCAGATCCAGTTCTGCCCGGAGCGACAGGCGACGTTTCGAAAACCAGAAGACAACACAAAGCAAAAATAATGATAACAGCGCCCCGGCTGGCAAGAAAATAAAGAGTTCTTCCCACAGCCACGGAACGATCCTGGAGCGGGGACCGAGGACTACGGCCGCCAGACCGTCACTTTCGGCAAAGCTCGCTAAAAAAGAGGCATAGGTTCCGCTTTTCCGGTTTCTCGCCGCCGCGACGACAAGGTCGGCAGCAGGATTATTGCGCATGCTGATGATCTGGCCGTCTTCATTCAACAGGGCAATCGCAATATCGTCGTCAATAACCACGTCGATGAAATAGGAAGGCGTAATCAGCGCATTATAATCCCCCATCCCTATAGCCGTTGCCTGTTCGCCGAAACTGACGTCGGGGGTGACATGCAAACTTACGCGCAGGCCGTCGCGAGTGATGAAGTCGCTTTCAGAAGCCTTTATATCCCGTTCCGCGCGGCCCCATGACGTGCATTTCAAACGACCATTTTCGAAATAGCCGATTTCCTCCACGGCAGGAGTATTCACTGTCTGATTGCGCATCAAAGCGATATGTTCAGGGGAACAGGGAGGCAGCGCCGCATATTCCATGACTTCCATTACCTGGCGGGCATCCCGAAAAGCAGTCTTGGCGCGAAAAACCGCGCGCTCTGCAATTTGCGACAGGACGGCCAGCTCTTTCTGGCTCGCCAGGCGGTAAGAAACAAAACTCATCGCCGCCATCGAAGCCGCAGTTCCGAAAATGGCAAGCAAAAGGCCCGCAACGATCACGCGCTCTCGCCTTGATGACGTTATCGTATAAGCCATTTACTACCCTTTCCGCCGCAAAGTGACGGTCGAATCCGATCTCGCGCATAGAACCGAGAACAGGCGTGCCCGGCTTGATGGAATCAGTGCTGTTAAACTGCGTTCTGGCAGCCGTTCGGCCTCTCTGTACTCGACATCTGCCGATACCTTTCCGTGATAAAATAACCAATCCAAAATCGGCGCCTTGAGCCGCCTGGCCGAGGAAACAAAGCAGAAATATGCCACAATGGACTAGTGAAGACTAAGTAAAGATTCTTAATTAGTGAATAAACAAAAATAACTATTAAATATTAGATATATATAAAATAATACGCAGATATAGTGGATGGATTACTTATGGTAAAAGCCGGACAGATTTCTTATCCCGGCTTCGCCGTGTCGGATGACGCATAAAAACAAATAGATATTCGGTGGTGGCGATGCCATTTAAACCGGGACCGTTCCGGCCTATGCAGAACTGAAAAAGCCGCCCCGGTGGGCGGCTTTTCAATTACAGCGAACTTTATTCGCCCCAGGGACCGTGGAAGTCACCGTCCTTGTCGATACGCTTGAAGCCATGCGAGCCGAAGAAATCGCGCTGGCCCTGAATGAGATTGGCGGTTCCGAGCGCTTGCGTGAAGCTGTCGAAATAGCTGAGCGCCGAGCCCAGTGCAGGCAGAGGCAGGCCAGCCAGCGCCGCCTTGGCGACGATCTGACGAAGGCCGTTGGAAGCCTTGCTCATACGCTCGACGAAAGCAGGTGCGAGCAGCAGGTTACGGCTTTCGCTGTCTTCGAAGGCGTGGGCGATATCGTCCAGAAGCTGCGAACGAATGATGCAGCCTGCGCGCCAGATGCGGGCGGTTTCGGCAAGCGGAATATTCCAGCCATGCTCTTGTGACGCAGCTTCCATCACCGCGAAGCCTTGTGCGTAAGCGGCGATCTTGCCCGCCAGCAGGCCTTGCTCCAGATCAGCAAGGAATTTTGCCTGATCGGAAATGTCGAGGCTGCGCTGGCCAGGATTGTAGGCCTTTGCGGCAAGCGCACGTGCCGCCTTCAGCGAGGACAGTGAGCGCGCAGCGACCGCTGCTTCGATTGCCGTTGCCGGAACGCCTAGCATCTGCGCCTCAATGGCTGCCCAGCGGCCGGTGCCCTTCTGGCCGGCTTCGTCGAGGATCATGTCGACCATCGCCTTGCCGGTTTCCGGATCGGTCGCCTTCAGCACCTTGGCGGTGATTTCGATGAGATAGGAATTGAGCGGACCCTGGTTCCATTTCTCGAACACGTCGCCGATGGCCGGGGCCGACAGGCCAAGGCCGTCGCGCAGGATGCCGTAGATTTCGGCGATCATCTGCATGTCGGCATATTCGATGCCGTTATGGATCGTCTTGACGAAATGACCGGCGCCATCTGGCCCCACCAGCGCACAGCAAGGTTCGTCCTTGTATTTGGCGGCAGCGGCAAGCAGGATCGGCGCAATGCGCTCATAGGCTTCCTCGGTGCCGCCAACCATCATCGACGGGCCATGGCGGGCACCTTCCGCACCGCCGGAAACACCCATGCCGACAAAGGTCGGATCGTTGGGACCAAGCGCCTTCAGGCGGCGCACCGTATCGCGGTAATCAGAATTACCGGCGTCGATCATGATATCGCCCTTCTCAAGATAGGCCTTGAGGCGGGTAGTTTCGGCATCAACGGGAGCGCCTGCCTTGATGAGGAAGATGATCGGGCGCGGCTTGCGGATATTGGCCGCGAGGTCCTCGAAAGTGGGGCAGGGAATGATCTTGTCACGCAGCGGGCCAGCCTTTTCAAGGAAGGCTTTCAGCACAGGCTCATCACGGTCGTAGACGGCTACCGTGTAGCCTTTCTCGGCTATGTTCAGCGCCAGGTTGGAGCCCATGACGCCAAGGCCGACCATTCCGATATCTGCTTTTTCCATTTTGTGCCCTTTAGAAATGCAACCGACCGGCCGTCGTCCAGACACATGAGGAACATCGAACGCCGACAAGCCGAACCGATAAGAATAGGCCGCCGCCGGGTTTCGGCAGCAGCGCATGTCAATCTGTATCCTATTGTGGGATGATCTAGGGCATATGACGCAAAGTTGATAGACCTTCCATCACGAAAATCACCGGTTTTGCCTGCATAACAGCATTGTTAAATCGGTTAGCTCGCCTCAAAATCCTGTCTTTCGCAATCTTTATACCCGTTCCAGCTTGCGATGCGGCAACGGCGGCAATTCTATAGCGATCGCATCATTCGCCTTCACCGTGCCGCCTGCGAGCACGATGGTCATGATGCCGGACTTGCGGACAAGTTCACCATCGGGCGTGCGATCCAGCACGGCATCGAGAAGCCCGGTCTGGAAATTCTCTATCTGGGCGCAGGGGTTGCGCAGGCCCGTTGTTTCCAGAACAACCGCGTCGCCGATCCTGATCAGAGCCCCTTGCGGCAAGCCCAGAAGATCGACGCCGCGCGTGGTGATGTTCTCGCCAAGATCAGCGGGCGCGACGTTAAAACCCTTTTCCGCCAACTCGTCGAAAAGCTCGGCATGAATGAGATGCACCTGTCGCAGATTGGGTTGCGTGGGATCGGCCCGCACGCGTGAACGGTGCTTCACTGTTGCGCCTTGATGTGCATCGCCTTCGACGCCAAGCCCGGTGACGATGCGGATTTCCGGCACGACCTGCTTTGAAAAGCGATGCTCGCCATCCCGCGCCACGGCCACGACAAATCCGCTCATCACATCCACCTCATGAAATAGTCCTGACAGGACAAAGAAACTTCGTTAGCCGCATTACATCGGCTATATAGCACCTGTATGAAGCTGCGGGGCAAGCACGTGAATCAGGACAGGCAGGAACTGAAGGACTTTCGCTGGGGCATATGGGGCACGGGCACGATAGCCAACGCCTTCGCCGAGGATATTCAGGCAAGCACCGGGATGCGTGTCACCGCTGTCTGCTCGCGCACGGCGGAAACCGCCGAAGCTTTCCGTCGGCGCATCGGCGCTGGCAAGGCGTTCAGTGATTCAGGCGCGTTTCTTGCCCATCCGGATATCGATGCGGTCTATATAGCGACCCCGAGCGCGATGCATGTGCTGCAGGCCATGCAGGCAATCGCGGCAGGCAAGCCATGCCTGATCGAAAAGCCGCTCTCGCTCGATGCCGCTGGCGCACGGCAGATCGAAGCCGCGGCAAAGGCAAAGAACGTCTTCGCCATGGAGGCGATGTGGAGCCGCTTTCTGCCAGCGATCCGCGCAGCCAAGAAGCATATCGACAGCGGTCGCATCGGTGCGGTGACGCGCATCGAAGCCGAACTCTCCTATATCCGTGCCTATGATCCGCAAAGCCGCTTCTTCAGCCCGGAGCTTGGCGGCGGCGCGGCATTCGATCTCGGCGTCTATCCGGTTTCGCTGGCACTGTATTTCCTGGGCCTGCCGGATCATGTCGACGGTCGCTGGCAGCGCGCCAAAAGCGGTGTGGATATGCGCGCGGAGTTCGAGCTTGGCTGGCCGGAGGCTACAGCCAGCCTCTCTTGCGGCTTCGACCGCGACGGTGAGAACCGCATGCTGATCGAGGGGACCAAAGGCACGATCCTGATCCATGCGCCATTTCTGAAAGCCCAGAGGCTGACGCTGTTTTCGGCTTTCGCAGCACGGTCATCACTCGGGCCAAATGGCGGCAAAGGCTTTATCGGCAAGGTCATGAACCGCCTGCCGCTGCCGGGCCGCACGATTGAGACATATGCCTTTTCCGGCAACGGATTGCAGTTTCAGGCCGAAGCGGTCCGCGATGCGGTGCGCGGCGGGCAAATATCGAGTGCAATCATGCCGCTCGATCAAAGCGCCGCCGTTGCGGATATTGTCCGCAAGGTGCTGTCGAAGGGTTAGAAGCGCATCCCGAAAAGTGTGAAACGGTTTTCGGAGTAAGATGCGCGCTAATACAAATTTTTAGAGACTCTCTAAAAACTGCTTCTCATCCTGTAGAGCTGTGCATTCTCGCCAGCATTGTTCAAGGCAAGCGCGATTTCGGTGATATGCAGCGCCACATCGCCGGAAAAGAACGCTCTGTCGCCCGTCCGGATGGCGCGGGCCTGATCGGCGATGCCCCGCACGAAATCGATCTGCGAAGGATACATGGGCAGCGACCGCTTGTCGGCCTTGGGATAGGACAGCTTCGTGCCGACGGTTGGTTTCCATGCGAGAAACTTGCCGATGCGCATTTCGAGAATGCCAAACAGGCGCGCCAGAAAACGGCGCTTTTCCTCCGTGCGCTCAAGTCGGACAGAAGAGCGATTATCCCACAGATCGTCCACCACAATCGAGCCCTTGTCGGCAACGATCGTCAGGCTGCGATCCTTCGGCATCGCAAGTCCCGATGTGAGGCGCGCCACCAGTCCCGACTTGAAAACGAGACAGCCGACCGAAAAATCAGGCGCCATATGCAGATGTTCTGTTCCCGGTCCCTTGTCCGGAAAGGTTATGGCGGAAAATGCCGAGACGCGCTCGACGGGACCGAACAGCGACACCAGCCATGACAGCGCATAGCCTGCATGTTCCAGCGTGCAGCCGATCTCGAACTCGTGCAGGCCCGGCCATGGCGCGCCCGACTGCGAGCGCCAGGTCGACCATTTGTCACGAAACACCGGCCCGTCTTCCATTTCGGCATAGACAAGACGCGGCATGCCAATGCCGTTGATTACGCTTGCCACCAGACGATAGGCCTCGCTGAGGCCATTGGCCGGAGCCGCCGCGAGGGTGAGACCCGATTGCCGCGCAAAAGCGACCAGCGCTTCCGCATCCTCATAATTCATCGCCAGCGGCTTTTCGGAATAGACGTGCTTTCCTGCGACAAGCGCTGCGTGGGATATTTCAAAATGGCTTTCGGGCGTAGTCAGGTTGACGACGATCTCCACGTCAGGATCGGCGAGCACAGCTTCAAAACTGTCATAAGCACTGACCGAATAATGCGCGCAGAACGCCTTCAGCCGCTCGGGCGAGCGATCATAGGCGCCGCGCAGCTTCAGTTCGGGATAATTGCGCAGCGTGGTCATGTAGTAGTCGGCAACAAACCCGGTCCCGACGATTGCGATATTCATGAAGTGGCTCCGGCTAAAAGCATTTCCAGCAAAAGTGCGAGGCGGTTTTGCGTTGGATAATGCGTGTAAACAATGAGATAGAGCGGTTCTAAAATTCTGTTTTAACTGGAGCCGCTCTATCGTTTCGGGATGATGACTTTCGCGGTCAGCCTGAGGCCGAAGATCGCAAAGATGAGCGTGAGCCAGACCGGGTCCATCCGGCGGAAGAAAAAGCTTTCCAGCATGGCGTTCAACGTCCCGAAGAACACGATCATCAGGAAGAAATCGGCAAGCAGCAGATTTTCGCGCACCGGACGGCACCGCATATAATTGACCAGCGGCATGACGATGATGACAAAAATGGCGCAGACCAGCGCTGGAATGCCCATCGATAGCGCAATATCGAGATAACCATTGTGCCCGTGCACGATGCCGCGCACATCCCAGTCCAGATAGTAGGGATTGGCAGCTTGCTTCGCGATCGGTGTGCCCCAGAAGCTTTCATAGCCAAAGCCGGTCCATGGCCGGTGGGAGAGCGCCTCCACCGCAAAGGCCCAGATGGAAGTGCGTCCGGTAAAGGTCGGGTCGACATTGAGTTGCAGAACGAGCTGGTGCATCGGTTCGAACAGGACCGTGCCGAAGGTAAACAGCGCAAGCAGAAACTGGATCGTGAAGACTGCTACCGGCGCAAGGAAGCGGAGGCCGAAAATGCCGGGGCCGATTACCAATAGCATGGCCAGCGGCACCAGTGCCGCTGTCGTCTTCGAGCCGGTCTGCGCAACGAAGATCAAGGCAGAAACAGCAATCAGGAAACCACTCACGCGCCAGCCGCGCCGCCACAGATAGACACCGGCGAAGGCCAGGGCCGCCATGACTGGCCCGGCAATATTCTTGTGCGTGAAGACGCCGCGCCAGAGATAGGCGTTCTGCGGTTCCAGCGCGTCGGCGCCGTGGGTGCCGAGATTTGGCAGAAGCACGACGCCTGCATAGGAAATAACAATGACGATTGACGCCACCGTGACCAGCATCGCCGAATAGGCGTCGCCATCCTGCGGCAGGCTCAAAACGGCAACGACCGTCAGAATGCCGATCATCGTCAGCAACACGCCGCGTATCGCCGTCGCTGGATCGGGGCTTGCGAAAACCGATGCCAATAGGAAGGCAAACATCACCAGCCAGCCGGGGCTGACGATTTTGACTACCTTCTTCGGATCGGCAAACATCGCAAGCGACAGCAGCGCCACGACACCGAGACAGCCGAAACCGAGCTGATTGATGGCATCGCCGCCGCCTGACGTGTCCCCGCTTGCCGCCGCGGTCAGCGGATTGAAGGGGCGGAAGGAAATTAGCAGAATGCAGAATGTTATCGTGGCGATAACAAGCGCAATCGTGCGGACTGTCGCCCGCACGTTCGTTTGCGCCGCAACATCGGAACGGGCGTCAGTTCTTGTCCGGGTTGCGATATTGCTCATTCAGATATCCAAAATGGGCCATGACGCGGCCCAGCCCGATATGGAGGAAATAGGTCCCGACCGGCACGAAGCGCGCCGCGATGCCACGCCGGAGGGCCTTGATCGGAGAATACCCCAGAAGAGCAAGACTTTTCAAAAAAACGCGCACTTGACCGAAAGGCTCGTCCTTGCGCTGGCGCTGTTCGATCAGCGTCGACAGAACGCCGTTGCGCAGGCCGCGCGCCGTGATCCAGTCCTTTTCCAGCCGTCGCGCCGGAATGGTTTCGCGGACGATGCCTTCATTGCACCAGGCAATATTGAAGCCCTTGGCCCGCGAGCGATTGATGAAATCCGAATCGCCGCCGCCAGTGAAGTTGAACTTCAGGTCCATGAACGGATAACCGATGGCTTCCAGCACCGGGCGGGCAATCAACAGATTGCCGGACGAATAAATGATCGGAACCGGACCTGTCTTGTTGTAATGCGGCAGGAAGACCGGATGTTTCGCCCATTTTTCCGAACCCGGCTTTTCGAAGATCGGATGTTGGGGACCGCCAACGAGGCTTGCATTATAGCGCTCGGCGGTCGCCACCATGTTTTCGATCCAGGCCGGATCGGCCAGTTCGTCGTCGTCGATGACGATGACATATTTGAAGTTCGGGAAATAGGTCGTCGCCGTCAGCCAGCCCGCATTATATGCGTTGCAGTTGCCGCGATGGGATTCAACGATCAGCATGCCGGTATATTTCCCGGCCTCGAACTGCGGTGCCGCAACCTTGGCCCCTTCGCGGTCCTCCGCTTCGTTCTCGATCACCACCACCGCGAAGCGGCGGTTCGTGACTTGAGCGTTCAGCGTGTCGAGCGTACGGATGACATGCTCCGGACGGCGAAATGTCGGCAGGGTCACAACCACCTCGACTTCATCAAAACGAAGTCCAGGCGTTTTAGCGATTACTTGTATATGATCCGGTAATACAGACATTATCCCGCCCAATATTTAATTGCCTATGTTTTCAATCGGCCTATTCAAAAAGAATTAAAGAAAAGTTCACCGCGTGGTTGTAAGCACGGCCCGAAACTATCATAGAGAACACCGATCCGTGATACTCAGGAGCTGTCTTGCCGTCCCCACACCTTGTTTTCGTAACATCGATTGTTCCACATGGAATCCCGACTACCGGCTATGAAGTGGCGAATGCCGCCGTCGTCGATGGGCTGCGGCGTTCGGGTGCGAAGGTGACCGTGCTTGGCTTCACATGGCCGGGCGTGCAAGCCGATGCTGCGGATACGGTCGTGCTGGGCGAAGTCGAAGTGCGAACCGAAGGCGCAGGCATAAAGCGCAAGATCGGCTGGGTGGTGAAATCCTTCCTGACCGGCCTGACTGTTTCCTCGGCGAAGTTGCGGGTGATCCCGGCACAGAAACTGCGCCAGGCCATCGCACAGATCGGCCCTTTCGATGCCTATGTGCTGAATGGCGTTACTCTGCCCGGCGCGTTTGAAGATATTTTCAACGACAAGCCGTCGCTGTTCGTGGCGCATAATGTGGAATATCGTTCGGCGGAGGAAAACGCCGCCGACGCCGGAAGCTTCATCCAGAAATTCCTGTTCGCGCGCGAGGCCCGCATTTTGAAAGGGCTGGAAAGCCGCCTCAGCGGAAAGGCGCGTTTCGTCTTCACCTTCGCCGAAGATGATGGTCCTGCGCTGGGCCTCGGTCCTGACCGGTTCGCGACCATGCCGCTCATCACGCCCGGCGGCGCGCAAGCGAAACAGCAGCGCCCGGTCAAATACGACCTTGCTCTGATCGGCACATGGACATGGCATCCGAACAGAATCGGGCTCGAATGGTTTCTCCGCGAAATAAAGCCGCATCTCCCCGGCGATATTTCCATCGCGATTGCAGGCAACACACCCGCCGACTTGATCGCTACGTGGTCCAGTGCAGGAACGGGCGTCAATTTCGTCGGCAAGGTACCGGACTCTACCGAATTTGTGGAAAGCGGCGCACTCGTGCCGCTTATCAGCCGGGCGGGAACCGGCGTACAGCTGAAAACTATTGAAACATTCGAGCTTGGCATGCCAAGCGTCGCCACGACGCATTCCGTGCGCGGCATCGATCATATTCCAGGCAACTGCGCCATTGCCGACGATCCACGCGCATTTGCCGCTGCAATCGTCGAACGGATCGAAAAGATAAGATCGGGGGATCGCCAAAGACTGGATGGCAAGGCCTTCACGAGGTCACAAATCGAAGGCATGGACCGCGCGGTTTCCCGCGGTCTGCAAGCTCTTCGCGGCGAAAAAAGAACGACGGACCAGGCATGATGCATACCGAAAATGTAACCTACCGGAATATCCTCGGCGTGAAGGTCGCCTGTTTTGATTGGGATAGCGCCTTCGCCTTCTTCGAGAACCGCATCAATGAAGGCCGGTTCATGAAGCAAGGCTGGCTCAACGCCAACAATTCCAACATTGCGGATGAGAACTCGGATTATAGCGCCGCGTTGCAGGATTTTCTGATCCTGCCTGACGGGGTGGGCGTCGATATCGCCAGCAAGGTCGCCTATGGCGGCAAATTTCCGGCCAATCTCAACGGGACGGATTTCGTTCCGGGGCTTTTGCAGCATATGAAGCGCCCGCTGAAGGTTGCGCTTCTCGGCGGCGGTCCGGGCGTTGCTTCCGATGCCGCGCAGCTTTTCCTACAGCAGATCCCGCATCACGAATATCGCGTCATTTCCGATGGCTTCTTCAAGCCCGCCGACCTCGACGGCATTCTGGCGCAGTTGAAGGATTTCCATCCTGATATATTGCTCGTCGCCATGGGCGTTCCGCGTCAGGAACTCTTCATCGACAAGCATATCACGGCCGAACATTGCACGGTGGCCAGCGCAGTCGGCGCGCTGTTCGACCTGCACACGGGCCGGGTGCAGCGCGCGCCGCACTGGGTGCGCAAAATCCAGATGGAATGGGCGCACCGGCTGTTGCAGGAACCGCGGCGACTCGCAAAGCGCTATCTCATCGGCAATCCCGTATTTCTGTGGCGCGTCGCCAAAGGCTGGATGAAGGGAGAACCTCGGTGAGAACCGCAATCGTTACAGCCAGCTGGGATCAGGATTTCGAGCGCTGCAGGCTGCTTTGCGAGACCATAGACAAATATGTCAGCGGTTTCACAAAGCACTACATCCTCGTGGACAGCAAGGATGTTGCCCTGTTTCGCAAGCTTGAAAGCGCACAGCGCGTCATCATTGATGAACGCGATCTTCTCCCCTCATGGCTGCATGCCTTCTGGGACCCGACCTATCTGTGGCGCAGGCGGGTCTGGCTTTCGCTTCGGACCAAGCCGCTGCGCGGCTGGCATGTGCAGCAGTTGCGCCGGATCGCGCTTGCCGCCGCCGTGGAGGAAGACGGATTTCTCTATACGGATTCCGACACGGCTTTTCTGCGTCCCTTCGATTGCAGCACGCTCTGGCACGGCGAAAAGCTTCGGCTTTTCGTGCGTCCCAATGCGCTCGCCAATCCCGAATGGCCGGAGCATCCGGTCTGGGCGGCCAATGCGGCGAAACTGCTCGGTATCGAGAACGGCAAAAGCGGGCTCAATGATTATATCGGCCAGCTTGTTTCATGGCGGCGCGACAGCGTGATTTCGATGTGCGATCGGATCGAAGCCCATACTGGACAGCATTGGGTGGCGGCCCTTGGCAATATAAGGCGTTTTTCCGAATGCTTCATCTATGGCCGCTATGTCGATGACGTGCTGCAAGGCTCGGGCCATTACAGCGACACACATGATCTCTGCCGGATGCAATGGTTCGCCCCGCCACCGAGCGAAGAGGAATTCCGCACCTTCATCGCCGAAATGGAGCCGCATCAGGTTGCCATCGGCATGCAGTCCTTTCTCGGCCTTTCGGTCGATGACATCCGGCGCATTATCGGAGCCTGAACCTCAAATTCGTTTAGCTGGCAAACGGATGCTCCTATAGGTGAAAACCAGCGACAGCAGATAAAGGCCGCCAAACACGATATTCAGTCCCAGAATCCAATCGTGATTGTCGGCATAGTTCACCAGCAGCAGCCAGACGAAAAATGCCTTGGCGGCGGTCATCAGCACCATGCTCAGTGTCCTGAGACCGGACTGGCCGCGCGCATACAGAATTTCGGTCTGGTATTCTATGAGGTTGCGGAAACCCGGTACAAGCAGAACCAGCGGCAGCAGCCCGACAATCGGCGCAACGCTCGATCCGAGCGCATTCGGGAAGACTTGCAGGAAGACAACCATCGCGCCGAGACCTGCCACCGAGACGGCAAAGACCGCAAACTCCAGTCCGGCGCGGATGCGCAAAGAGGACAACATGTCCGGCGCGCGCATGAGCTTTTGCACCAGCATCATGTTGAAGGACCGCACCGGCAAGGCCGTCAGGTCCACAAGGCGCATGATGATCGCGTAAAGCCCTGCCGTTGCAGGCCCGCCGATAGTCAGCACGAGAAGCTTGTCCAGCTCGGCCTGAATGTAGAACAGCAGTTCGGCCCCCATCACGGCAATCGCATCGGAAAGCCGCCGCATATAAAGCGCCGGTTTGAAGCGGAGCCGGATCGACGGGTAGAATTTCAGCGCGGCCAGCAGCGCGACGCCATTGGCCGCCACATACCACCATGCCCAATGAGCGATATCGTGGGCGCTCGCCAGCCACATGAACAGAACGGCTGCGATGGCCCGCATGGCCGTACCGAAAATCACCAGTCCCGCCGATATGCCAAAGCGGCGCAGGCCATTGTTGACGATGATGACGATTTCCGTTGAACGCCACAGCAGGGCCTCGGCAAACACCACCAGGGCAAAGGGCAGGAAGGAAATGTCGCGGCTGAAAAAGACGAAATAAACCAGCCAGGATGCGAGCGCGAAAAGCGGCAAGGAAACCAGAATGGCGACGAGAAAACCCGCCGTATAGGCGCCGAGCAGGCGCGGCTTCACGGTCGATATGCGGTAAAGCGGCGAACTGAACCCGAGGGAAACGATGCGCGACAGCACTACCCCGGTACCCGATGCAGTGGCAAATATACCGAAATCACCTGTCGGCAGCGTATTGGCAAGTGCGATGAAATAGACGAGTGAAACCACCAGCCTGCCAGCGGAGCCGGAAAACAGGGACAGGTAATCGCGCACCATTCCGGCATTATTGCCTGACAGTTTCCGCAGCGCTTTCGCTATCAACAGGGAGCCTCATCTATCGTGATCTGATGTGCGTTCGACCCTTTGGAACGGGAAGCGCAGCAAGGAGATTTAGCTAAAAAGACTTAAACTCTTCTTTGCAAGCGTAAAGAGAAAACAAGCAAAAGCTAAAATAGTCGAGCTGAGCATTTTGCGGTTGAGGGCGGCGTTATTTTAACTTTTTGTTTTCTATAAAAAATTACATTCGGGCATCAGGTTTGGGGCGGGCGGATTCCGGTTTGGCATGCGCAAGCTCCGGTTTATGGATTTCATAGCAGCGGTTGATACCGGAAGCGGTCGCAACGGCTACAGATACGGACGAATTCGACAATGAGCGATCACGAGGAGCGCAGAAAGGCGGGAGGTGAAAAACCTCTTCTCGCATTTTCCGATATGCGCCCAACCGGTCGCCCGGCTGTTCGTGAGGCCAGCGAAGCGGCACCGCCATGGACACCACCCGCGACATCAGATGAACGCGCCGCGTTCTTTCATCAACACGATCATGATCCGCAAGAAACGCCGGAACCCGTTATCGAGGAAGAACCGGACGATGCGGATGTGATCGAGTTGCAAAAACGCGTCGCACTGATCGAAGCGGAGCTGGAGCGCAAGGTTCAGGAACGCCAACGTCGCAAAATTGCAAGCGAGACTGATGCTCCAACCCTTGAGCCGATCCGTGAAACGGTTCGGCGCGAGCCTCCGGTCGCCGACCGCCCGTCACCCGACACCGAATGGAAACCGCTGATCGATCCGCGCATTGCCATCGATGTGGTGCGGGGATCGCGCAGGCTCCTGCTGGTCACTACCATATTGGGCGGTGTGGTGGCCGCGTTCTATGCATTGTCGCTGCCGCAGATGTACGTTGCTTCGACCGATATTCTGGTCGATCCACGCAATATCAAGACAGTTGGAGACGAACTGACGCCGGGGCAGCTTCCGACCGATGCGTCGCTTGCCGTTGCGGAAAGCCAGGCTCGCATTATCGATTCCAGCAGCGTGCTGCTGAAGGTGATCGACAAGACGGACCTGACAAAAGACCCTGAATTCAATGGCACTCTGGTTCCGACCGGCATTGCCGGGCTGGTTGCGCAGATCAGGGAAATCTTGTCGCCCAAAAAGGCGAGCGACAGCCAGACGCTGCAAACCCGCGTGCTCTATAACCTGCACAAGAGCATCGCCATTGGCCGCGATGCCAAGACCTTCATCTATTCGATCTCGGTGAAAACCCGCGATCCGCAGAAATCGGCCTCGCTTGCGAACACGATCAGTTCCGTTTTCCAGAGCGAGCTTGCATCGCTGCAATCCGACGCCGCACGGCGCACCTCGGACGAACTGTCGAACCGGCTTGCCGATATGCGCGCCAGTGTCGAACAGGCGGAGCGCGCAGCCGCTGATTTCCGCGCCTCGCACGATCTCGTCAATGTCGACGGCAAACTGATCAGCGACAACGACCTGACGCGGCTCAATGACCAGCTGACCAACCAGCGCGCCGAAACCATGCGGCTTCAGGCCCGGGTGCAGGTGCTGAGCAACGCCACCTCCGACAGCGTGGTGGCCGGGACTTTGCCGGAAGATTTGCGATCCAACACGCTGACGGCGCTGCGGGCGCAATATGCGCAGGCGCGCCAGACGGCAAGCGGTTTGTCCACCCAGCTCGGCCCCCGTCACCCGGCGCTCATTCAGGCGCAGTCGCAGGCAGGCACGGTGCTGAACGATATCGATGCCGAATTGCGGCGCATCCGCTCCTCGCTGCAAGTCGAGGTGGCCCGGTCCGCTCAGCAGGAAAAGGACCTGACCGCCCGTCTGGCCCAGCTCAAGTCACAGCAGGCCAACAATAGCGGCGATCTGGTGAAACTGCGTGAGCTTGAGCGCGAAGCCACGGCGCGCCGCTCCGTCTACGAAGCCTTCCTCCTGCGCTCGCGCGAGACGAACGAACAGGAAGGGCTGAATACGGCCAATGTCAGGGTTCTTTCGGAAGCCCGTCCGCCGCTCGATCCGGCCAGCACATCGCGCAAGCTGATCGTCATCGCGGGGCTGATTGCAGGCTTTCTCGCAGGGCTTGCGATCACAGCCGTCCGCAATTTCGGACGGCTGCTGCGCCTGGCTTAATTTACGCAGACTGGCGTGCGGGTGCCTCGACGCGCGGCACCTTGCGACCGCTGGCGCGCAAGACGCCATGCGCGCCGTCAAGGTGGCCGGGTTTCAGCTCAAGCGCCAGAAACCGACGTTTTTCATAGGGGCCGGGCATGGCCAGCTCGCCGGTCTTCTCAGCGGTGAAGCCGAAGCGCCCGTAATATTCCGGATCGCCGACAAGCAGGATCGCGCCGTGGCCGAGGCGTCTGGCCTCATCAATCGCATGACGCATCAACGCCGAACCGATGCCGCAACCGGCGGCAGAAGGGTCGACGGCCAGTGGACCAAGCAGCAAGGCGGATACGGGAAAACCAAAGGCATCGAGACCGGCATGGACATCCCACAGCCGCACGGTGCCTGTAAGTGCTCCGTCGTCACCAAGCGCGGCAAAAGCCAGCCCTGCCGCTGGCAGGCGACCGCGACGCAGCTTTTCCGAAGATTTGCGGCGGCGGCCTTCGCCCATCACGCGATCAAGCAGCGCTTCGCGCGCCAGAACATGCTCCAGCGCCTCACCGGCAACTGTGAAAGCCGGGGCGACAACGGTTGCGATATTTTCCTGAATTTCCAGAATTGCGTTCATCACATCTATCCCCGCAAAGCGGCAGCAGCACACCCCGCCCAGTGCCTTGCGGCACTGAACGGATTGAGAGGATCATTAGGTTTAAGACCTATTGATCAGATGACGTAGGATCGGAGCGGTTCGAAGCCGTTGAACGCCACCGCCGAATAGGTGGTGGTGTATGCGCCCGTGCCTTCGATTAGGATCTCATCACCGATGGTCAGCGAGACCGGCAGCGGGTACGGCGTCTTTTCGTAAAGCACGTCCGCACTGTCGCAGGTCGGGCCAGCCAGTACGCATGGTTCGGTTTCGCTGCCGTCATGCGGGGTCACGATCTGGTAGCGGATCGCCTCGTCCATGGTTTCGGCGAGGCCGCCGAACTTGCCAATGTCGAGATAGACCCAGCGCACATTGTCGTTGTCCGCCTTGCGGGAGACCAGAACCACTTCGGTCTTGATCACGCCTGCATTGCCGACCATGCCGCGGCCCGGTTCGATGATGGTTTCCGGGATGCGGTTGCCGAAATGCTTGGACAGCGCGTCGAAGATCGCCATGCCGTAGGCCTGCGCGGTCGGCACGTCCTTGAGGTAACGGGTCGGGAAACCGCCGCCCATGTTGACCATGCGCAGAACGATGCCTTCATCGGCAAGGGTGCGGAACACCTTGGCCGCATCGCCGAGCGCGCGATCCCATGCGGTGAGGTCCGTCTGCTGCGAGCCGACGTGGAACGACACACCATAGGAATCGAGGCCAAGCGACTTTGCATGGCGCAGAACGTCGATGGCCATCGCCGGCACGCAGCCGAATTTGCGCGACAGCGGCCATTCGGCGCCTTCACCGTCGGTCAGCACGCGGCAGAACACGCGGCTGCCGGGAGCGGCGCGCGCAACCTTTTCCACTTCTTCCACGCAATCGACCGCATAAAGGCGAATGCCCAGCTCGAAAGCGCGCGCAATATCGCGCTCCTTCTTGATGGTGTTGCCATAGGAAATGCGGCTTGGCGTGGCGCCAGCTTCCAGCGCCATTTCAATCTCGGCAACCGAAGCGGTGTCGAAGCAGGAGCCGAGCGAAGCGAGCAGGCGCAGGATTTCCGGCGCGGGATTCGCCTTCACGGCATAGAAGATACGCGAGTAAGGCAGGGCCTTCTCGAAGCTCTCATAGTTGTCGCGCACGACGTCGGTGTCAACGACGAGGCAAGGGCCGTCCGGACGGCGGGTGTTGAGGAAGTCGATGATACGCTGCGTTGCCATGGTCGTTCTCCCGCACGGCTTGATCTTGCCGTATTCTAAGGGACAAAGTGTGCATGAACGCATCCGCGGTGAGAACAGCCTTTGGAGATGCTGGTATCACGCGAAAACTCATGCGGCGATGGAACAACGCTCAATTCGCGTTACTCCGCTTTGTCTGCCTTGGATTGGAATTGGAGAACCGCATCCGCACTTCTGGCAATGAAGGTGTGCCTCTTCAGTAATTTCAGCTTTTGGACAGCCGAAAGACACTAGAAAGGCCCGCACCGTCGTTGCTTCAAGATGTCCTCGATCTGGCGGTTGGCCAACAGATCGACTGGAGCGGTTAGGTCCAGGTACCGTACCGAATTCCTCACCATTCGAGGATCGGCGGACACCCACAGGCACGTGCGACTTTGGGCAACCGCGATATAAGTCCAAAGTCGTGTCCATTCAATGACAAAAACTTCTCTGGATGAATTTATTTTTGGCAGGATCACATTGAACGGCATGCTTGCCATTGTTCAATATTAGTGAAACATTCTTCGCTTGGACCCGCTTCGAAAGAGGGTAAACATCCCGTTAATTGCTGCATGTTGTGAACAATGGCCCGCTTCGATCCCTTCAATGCCATCATTGCAAAAGCTGAAAAGCCGCCTGTTCACGCTTCGACTGGGCCGCTTGAAGGCGAGAGGCTCGCCGTAAAAGACATTTATGATGTCGCAGGAATGGTGACCGGATGCGGGAATCCGCAGATTCAAGCCGAATCACCTCGCGCCGAAAGATCGGCTCCGGTGGTTGAAAAGCTTCTCGCCGCCGGGGCGGAATTTGTCGGCAAGGCGCAGACCGACGAACTTGCCTTCTCGCTGATGGGACAGAATTCGCATTTCCCTTACCCCGTCAATCCGGCAGCGCCGGACCGCGTGACAGGCGGCTCATCATCCGGTTCGGCGGCGGCTGTGGCAGGCAAGCTCGCCGACATTGCGCTCGGCTCCGACACCGGCGGTTCCATTCGCGCTCCTGCAAGCTTCTGCGGTCTCGTCGGCCTGCGCACCACCCATGGCCGTATCCCGCTCGAAGGCATCATGCCGCTTGCGCCCTCGCTCGATACGATCGGATGGTTTGCGCGCGACATAGAGCTTTACGACCGGGTCGGCGCGATCCTGCTTGGCGACGACGCCAGCGAGTTCCGGCTGACGAAACTTCTTTACATGCCGGTTCTGGAACAGCTTCTGCTGGGCGAGGCCGAAACGGATGCCTATCGCGCCATGTTTGCCGAAGTGCGCCCGCACTTCGCGAGCCTCAAGGCGGCAAGCCAGCCGACGCTTTCGATAGATGAACTCTATCTGGTCTTCCGCCATATTCAGGGCGCGGAAGCCTGGGCGACGCATGGCGGCTGGATTTCTTCCGGTGATCGCAAGCTCGGCCCTGGCGTCGCGGACCGGTTTGCCTTCGGTGCGGAAATTGCTGCTGATCTCGTTGCCAGCCAGCGTGCGCGCCGGGCGCAATTCACGCAGGAACTTGAAAAGATCATCGGGAATGACGCCGTGCTGGCGTTGCCGACCGTACCGGGTGCGGCTCCGCTCGCAAAAGAACCTTTCGAGACCTTGCAGGCCTATCGCGAGCAGGCACTGCGCCTGCTGTGCCTTTCGGTGCTTTCCGGCCTGCCGCAAATCACATTACCCTTGGGGCAGGTGCAGGGCGCACCTTTCGGCATTTCTTTCATAGGACCACGCGGCAGCGACCGGGCGCTGATCGCACTGGCCAGAAACATTATCGGGAAGCGGGGCTAAACCATGGACACCCTCACACGTATGCGCGCCTTCATCGACGTGGTCGAGGCGGAAGGATTTTCCGCCGCAGCGCGAAAAATCGGGCGTTCCAAGGCACTCCTGTCCAAATATGTGCGCGAATTGGAAGACGAGCTTGGCGCGCGCCTTCTCAACCGCACCACGCGACAATTCTCGCTGACCGAGGCCGGGCACACCTACTATCACCGCGCGGTCGAAATCATTCGCGAGATCGACGCCCTGCAAGACGCTGTCAGCGAAACCAGTTCCGATGCGCGCGGCCGCATCAAGCTGTCGGCCCCTCGCACTTTTGCCGATGCCGTCATCGGCCAGTCGCTCATCGATTTCTGCCTTGCCCACCCGGAAATCGTGCTCGACGTGCGGCTGGACGACCGTTTTGTCGATCTGGTGGAAGAAGGCTTCGACCTCGCGATCCGCATCACCCGCTTGCAAGATTCTTCCCTCATTGCAAAGAGACTATCGCCGTTCCATTCCGTCCTGTGCGGCGCGCCGGAACTGCTTGCGCGCGTCGGCAAGCCGGAACGCCCCGAAGATCTGGCCGACCGGCCCTGTATCATCGACACCAATGCGCGCTCGCGCAACAACTGGCATTTCCGCAACACGGACGGTTCGATGATGACCGTTCCCGTCAATGGGCCGATTGAAGTCAACAGTCCCGTCGCCACAAAGAATGCCGCACTCGCAGGCCTTGGCTTCTCCATGCTGCCCGCCTTCATCGCCGAAGAAGAAATCGAGCGCGGCAGGCTGGTTTCCTGTCTGGATGAGTTTATCGTGAAAGATGGCGGCATCTACGCGGTCTATCCGCATCGGCGTTATCTACCCGCGAAAATCCGCGCACTGGTGGATTTTCTGACCCAATGGTTCAAGGAACGGGAGTAGAGCGCTCCAGCGTCGCACTTTTGCCGCCTTCAGGCATAAGCGTGGAAAAACTCTAACGGGAAGTTTTATGCCGGTTTCGTCGTCTTGGCTCAAAATCAGGTTCGTTCGGGCTGCCGCAACTGTGTTGCTGGCCGTTCTGCCGACGGCTGCGCTCGCCCACCCGCATGTTTTTGCCGAAGCGCGGCTGGAACTCTCCATCGCGCCCGACGGTACCGTCGAGAAACTGGCGCATGTCTGGCGCTTCGATGACGTATTCTCCTCAACCGTGCTGATGGAGTTCGACAAGAATGGCGACTTGCAGCTCGACAAAAACGAGTTGATCGACCTCGGCCACGTCATCAACGGTTCGATTGCCGAATTCAAATATTTCCAGACTGTTCTGGACAACGGCAAGGATGTGAAAATGGCAAGGCCGACCGATCTGGCCGCCGACTTCACCGACAATCGCCTGCTCATCATTTTCACCAGCAAGCCTGAAAAGCCGCTGAAGCTCGCAGCGGGGCACAAGGTCAGCTTCGGCGTCTATGACCCGACCTTCTATACCGCCATCGATTACATGAATGACAGCGACCTGATCGTGAAGGGCTTGCCCGCAGGCTGCACGTCCAAGGTCGTCCGTCCCGATCCAGACGAGGCGCTCGCCCAGAACCAGGCGACACTGACCGATGCATTCTTCAACGATCCGGCGGGCACGAACATGTCGAAAATCTTTGCAACCCGTCTTGAGATAGACTGTGAACCGAAAGGAAAGACTGGCTGATGAGAAAACCGGCAGCCTTCGTTCTGGCCCTTTGCCTGACGATGATCGTTGCGCAAGCCTATGCGCAGTCCTCGCTCGGTATCGGCGCGAATGAGGTGGCGATGAAGCCGACCGGGCCTTTCGCGCATATCATCCTCTGGATGAACGAGCAGCAGCGCTCTTTCTATCTCGCCATGACCAATGCCTTGAAAGCCATTCGCGAGGACCCATGGCAGGCCTCGGTTCTGGTCGGGCTCTCCTTCGTTTACGGTATTTTTCATGCGGCGGGGCCGGGCCATGGCAAGGCGGTGATCTCGTCCTACATGATCGCCAATGAAACGGCGCTGCGGCGCGGTATCTTCCTGTCGTTCATTTCATCTCTTTTGCAGGCGATCATGGCGATTGCCGTCGTCGGCCTCGCATGGTTCCTGCTGCGTGGCACCGGCATTTCGATGAACCAGACAGCGCGCTACATGGAGATCGCCAGTTTTGCGCTTGTGCTGTTTTTCGGCCTTTGGCTTCTGGCACGCAAGCTGCCGCTGCTTTTCAGGAAGCGCGATGACGCAGGCCCTGCTTCATCGCTTTTCGCCGCCGCAGCCGAACCGGCAATCGCTTCCGGCCCGGCATGGCAGGGCACGATTTCGCAAGCCACACGCGCGGCCGCGACCGGCAGCGCGGTCAGGCTGAATTACAAGCCCGCAACCGCTGCTGCATCGGACCACGTCTTCATCGGCGAAGGTGATGTGTGCGCGGCATGCGGCAATGCCCATATTGCCGATCCTTCGACGCTCGGCGACGATTTCAACTGGAAGACGGCCTGGTCGGCGATCTTGTCGGTTGGCCTGCGCCCGTGCTCGGGCGCGCTGATCGTGCTGACATTTGCGCTGTTGAACGGCTTGATGGTTGGCGGCCTGCTTTCGGTCTTCGCGATGGCCTTCGGCACGTTCATCACGGTGGCTGTTCTTGCCACGCTGGCCGTCACCGCCAAGAACACGGCCCTGCGCTTTGCGCGCAGCAAAGCCATGTCGGGCCGGCTGAAGGCGGCAATCGAGGTGGCCGCCGCCCTGTTCATCGCGCTGACGGGCGCACTGCTGTTGAGCGCTTCGCTGGTGGGTTAATCCCGCTTCTGCCGCTTCGAGCGCAGCCAGAAAATTGCGAAGAAGCCCAAAACGAAGACAATCGGGAAGATGATTGCCGCGATTTGCGAGCGCTCGCCGAGCGCCAGCATGATGCTGGGCACGAAATAGGCAAGCACCCCGAAGCCGATCAGGATGACGGCGGCGGCAATTGCCGGATTGCTCTTCTTGCGCTCAACCACGGTCACGAAACTCCTCCAGTTTCTTCTTCTGCAGGCCGTCACTATCAAAGTTTTCCGGCGCAAGCCACGCCTGATAGGCTTGTCTCAAGACGGGCCATTCGCTGTCGAGGATGGAAAACCACGCCGTATCACGGTTCTTGCCCTTGGCCACCATATGCTGGCGGAAAATCCCCTCGAACTGAAACCCGAAACGCTCGGCGGCGCGCTTGGAAGGCCCGTTTTCGTTGTGGCATTTCCATTCGTAGCGGCGGTAGCCAAGCTCATCGAAAATATAGTGCATGAAGAGGAACTGCGCTTCCGTGGCAGCGGGTTTGCGCGAAATCTGCGGGCCCCAATAGACGCTGCCGATCTCGATGACGCCATGGACAGGGTCTATGCGCATCAGCGCCTGCCGCCCGGCGACCTTGCCGCTCGCCTTGTCGATGACCGCAAAAAACAGCGGATCGTCGCTTTTGGATGCCTTTTCCAGCCACGGCTCGAATTCTGCACGGGTCGCAGGGGGAAACTCGAACAGCCAGGTGAAGCGCCGGTCTGCATCCTCCACCGAGGAAGCGGCAAACAGTTCATCGCCATGCTTCTCGGGGTTCAGCGGCTCCAGCCGCGCATAGCGGCCTTCAAGCACTTTGCGTTCCGGCTTTGGACGCGGCGTCCAGTTCTGCAAATCAGTCATGCCAATTCTCCCATTCGACCGGACAGGAGCATAAAAGAAGCGGGACGAAAACCGGATTATTGTTTCCGTGTCATTTTTCCCGAATGGCCGCACGGTCGACTGAAACGGCCTTCACCAGCGCCACCACTGCGTCACCGGCGCGCAACGCCAATTCGTCCACCGAACGCCGCGTCAGCCGCGCAACCAGATGGCGCCCCCGGAAGTCGAGCGCGACATAGGCGTTGGGGCCGTCATCCATCGCAATGGCCGTGACAGTCACCGGCAGCACATTGCGGATACTGATCGCTTCCGGCGCCTTGCGGGCAATCGAAACATCGCGGGCGCGCACGCGCAGCCGCACATGCATATCCTGTTTCAGCCCTGCATCACTGAGCTGGAACGATGCGCCGCCCAGGTCGATCTCCGCCAGCTTGTAGCGCTCGTCGTAGAACGAAACCGTCCCTTCCAGAAGCACGCCGCCGCCTTCGCCTTCCGCATCGATCAGCGGAAAGACATCTGCCGCCGCACCGCTTGCCGCTACCCGGCCAGCAGACAGCAGCACGATCTGGTCGGCTAACCGCGCCACTTCGTCGATCTCATGGCTCACATAGACAATCGGCACGTGGCTTTCATCGCGAAGACGCTCGATAAAGGGCAGTATTTCCTGCCGCCGCGCATGGTCGAGCGAGGAAAGCGGCTCATCGAGCAGCAAGAGCGCCGGATCGGACAGAAGCGCGCGGCCGATGGCGACACGCTGGCGCTCCCCGCCCGAAAGCGTCGATGGCCGCCTGTCGAGAAGATGGCCGATGCCGAGCAACGCCACCACCTCGTCGAAGCTGCGCGTTGCCTGCCTGTGTCCGGCCCAGCGGGCATAGGTCAGGTTGCGCTTCACGCTCATATGCGGGAAAAGCCGCGCTTCCTGAAACACATAGCCGATGCGGCGCTTTTCCGGCGGCAGATCTATGCCTTTTTCGGCATCGAACAGCGTGAAGTCACCGACAGCGATGCGCCCGCTTTGCGGGCGGAGCGTTCCGGCAATCATTTTCAGCAGCGTCGTCTTGCCCGCACCGGAATGGCCGAACAAGGCGGTCACGCCCCAATCGGCGGCGAAATCTGCCTCGACAGGGAACCTGCCGTTGCGGCCCTTGATGGAAACAACAAGCGCGCTCATTTGGTTGCCCCTGCGAGCCTGCGCTGCAACCATTCGGAAAGCACCACGGCAACCACTGAAATGGCGGCGGATATGGCAATGAGCCGAAACGCTTCCGCGTCGCCGGATGGGGTCTGCATCAGGGCATAAATGGCGAGCGAAAGGGTCTGCGTTTCGCCCGGAATGTTGGACACGAAGGTGATTGTGGCGCCGAACTCGCCCAGCGCCTTGGCAAAGCCAAGCACCGCGCCCGCCAGCACGCCGGGCAGAAGCGGCGGCAGAATGACGGTGAAAAAGGCGATGAACCGGCTGGCGCCCAACGTGCGCGCCGCTTCCTCAAGCCCGCGATCCAGCCCTTCAATCGAAAGCCTGATCGGGCGGACGAGCAGCGGAAACGCCATCACGCCAGCGGCAAGCGCGGCACCCGTCCAGCGAAAGGAAAACGAAAGGCCGAACCATTCCTGCAAGGATGCACCGAGCGCGCCCCGCGCCCCGAACAGGATCAAAAGCAGATAGCCCGTCACCACCGGCGGCAAGACCAGCGGCATGGTGACAACGGCCTGCGCCAGCGACTTGCCCGGAAAATTGAACCGGGCAAGAACCCACGCCACGACAAAGGCAACTGGCAGAGCGACAATGATGGCTATTCCGGCAACCCGGAGCGACAGAGACACGATCTGCCAGACATTGCCTTCCATCATTTATTCTGCGGCCTCCGCAGCGCCGACGAAGCCCTTGTCCCTGATGATCGCCTGACCGGCATCGCTTTCAAGGAAAGCAAGGAAAGCCTTGGCGGCATCGGTTTCGTTTTTCGCTACAAGCGCCGCAGGGTAGAGGATCGGTGCATGGCTGTCAGCCGGGAACCGATAGGCTTCGACGAGTTCCGGCGCGGCGGCACGGTCCGAGGCGTAGACGATGGCCGCCTTGACTTCGCCGCGGCTGACATATTGCAGCGCAACGCGCACATTCTCGCTGAAAACCGCGTTCTTTTCGACATCCTTCCAGATATCGAGCTTTTCCAGCGCTGCCTTGCCGTATTTGCCGGCCGGGACATTCGACGGGTCACCCATGGCGAAACGACCTGCGCTTAAAAGCTGTTTCGCCTCGCCCTTCGGTGTGTCCTTCTGCGTTGCGATCACCAGCGCATTGCCCGCGATCACCTTGCGCGAAGCCTTGTCGATGGCATCGGCCTTTTCGACATAATCCATCCAGTCGAGATCAGCGGAAATGAAAATCTGCGCCGGAGCGCCTTGCTCAATCTGCTTGGCCAGAACCGACGAAGACGCAAACGACGCAACCACTTCCGTGCCGTCCCTGGCCTTCATCTGCCGGGCGGCTTCCTCGATGACGTCCTTCATGCTGGCGGCGGCGAAAACAGTCACCTTCTCGGCAGCATGAGCGACCGAGGCGGCGCCCGCAGCAACGGTGATGAGAAATGCGGCGATCAGTTTCTTCATGAATATCCTCCATATCGCCTGCAACAGCAGGCAAACCATCATCCGCCGGAAAACCGGCGCTGTTTCTGTTCGAGCATGGAGATTTCTTCCATGCCCTGACTTGCGATGATGGGTGTGATGGAGGCAAACGCGACCCGGATGCCGTCAAACCCTTGATGCACGGGCGTCCATGCAAAAGCCGCCCAAAATTGCGCAACGAATTCAGATCGTTCCGCAGCGCCACCTTAATGCGGTAAAATCCGTTTGACCAGCCCTAGCACTACAGTTGCATTCTTCGTGATGCCGGGCTGCAAAGAGCAATTTGTCTGCGTTCCGGTGCTCACGTACCTTTAAGTACGCTGCGCTCCGGTACTCGAAAATCACTCTTTTCGCCACGGCCTGACGAATTTGCAACTGTAGTGCTATGAGGGGCGTGCGGCATCAGCTTCCGATATGCTTGTGCGCCCCGCGCTTCTCGGCAAGCTTCACCTGCTTCTGGCGCTCCGCATAACGGGCGCGATCTTCCGGCGTGCGCTCGTCATAGCAGCCAGCGCAGGAAACGCCTTCCTCGAAAAACTGCGAAAGCTTGTCTTCCGGCGAAATCGGGCGGCGGCAGGCGCGGCAAAGTTCGACATCGCTCTCAGCAAGGCCGTGGCCAACGGCCACGCGCTCATCGAACACAAAGCACTCGCCATTCCACATGCTTTCTTCACGCGGAACGTCCTCAAGATATTTCAGGATTCCACCCTTGAGATGGAAGACATCCTCGAAGCCAAGCCCCTTGACGAAGGCCGTCGCCTTTTCGCAGCGAATGCCGCCCGTGCAGAACATGGCGATCTTCTTGCCTTCCAGCCTGTCGCGATTCTGCTCGACCCATTCGGGAAACTCCCGGAATGTCTTGGTCTGCGGATCGATCGCCCCTTCGAACGTCCCGATGGCATATTCATAATCGTTGCGCGTATCGACAACGACCGTGTTTTCATCGGCGATGAGCGCATTCCAGTCCTGCGGCGCGACATAGGTGCCAACGCTCTTCAGCGGATCGATACCCTCGACGCCCATGGTGACGATCTCGCGCTTCAACCGAACCTTCATGCGATGGAACGGCATTTCGCTCGCATGAGAATATTTGAGTTCCGGCTCTGCCAGACCGGGAATGGCCGTGATGTGCTGAACAAGCTTTTCAATCGCCTGTGCGGTGCCCGCGACTGTCCCGTTGATGCCTTCCGCCGCCAGAAGCAGCGTTCCCTTGATGCCATTGGCGCAGCAAAGCTGTGCCAGCGGCACGCGCAGGCTTTCATATTGCGGCAGCGGCGCAAAGCAATAAAGGGCGGCAACGGTGAAAGGCAAATTGCTCATCGGTTCTGTCTTCTTTGAAAATTCACCTCGCAACTAATCCCCGCAAACGGCGAATTCAAGTCAACTTTATCCTCATGCGGCGAAGTCGCCTCAAAATCGGTCTCGGAGATCAACTTTCGAGGAGCAATAAATGTTCGACAGCCAAACCATTGCAGCCCTGACGACAATGGCAAAAGAGGCGGAGATTGATGCAGCGGCTTTGCTGGCGATTGCGGAAGTGGAGAGCGGCGGTCGCGCACTTTACAACGTCAATGGCGGCAAGGAACCGGCAATCCGGTTCGAGGGACATTATTTCGACCGCAGGCTTTCCGGACCCCTGCGCGACTATGCAAGGAGCAACGGCTTGTCAGCCCCGGTTGCGGGAAAGATACGCAATCCGAAATCGCAAGGCGAACGCTGGCTTCTGCTTGAGCGCGCCATGGGCTTGAACAAGAAGGCAGCATTTGAGTCCACATCCTGGGGGCTGGGTCAGGTCATGGGTGCCCATTGGCAATGGCTTGGTTATCCAACGGTCGAGGATCTCGTCGCGGAAGCACGCGGATCAGTTGCCGGGCAAGCGCGGCTGATGCTGCGCTTCATCCAAAAGGCGGAGCTTCTTGAAGTGCTGAAGGATTGCAACTGGCGCGAATTCGCGCGTCGCTACAACGGTCCGGCCTTTGCCCGGAACGAATATGACAAACGCATGGCCGAAGCCTATCAGCGCTGGCAAAAGCAGCTCGATAATTTTAAAAGAGCCGCGTGAATACAATTCCCTTCAATAGTGGACAAACCGCAGAAGGGAACTTAAATCGATTTATATGGATGGAACATCCTTTAGCCGATATATCGGGTGCTCCACCATTTGTCCTGAATCCGCGCATTCCACCAACGAGATGCGCTCAACAGCCGAGCAAGCCGATGTCTCAGAAAACCGACCTTCTCGTCCCCATCATGACAGGCCAGCCGGTCATCCCGGTTCTGCTGATCGACAAGGTGGAACATGCTGTTCCGCTGGCGCGCGCGCTTGCCAAGGGTGGATTGCCCGCTATCGAGATCACCTTGCGCACGGCTGCGGCGCTCGATGCCATTCGTGCCGTTGCGGATGAAGTGCCGGAAGCAATCGTCGGTGCCGGAACGATCCTCAATGCCAAACAGTATGAGGATGCGGCGAAGGCGGGTTCACGCTTCATCGTCAGCCCCGGCGCAACGAAATATATCGTTGCAGCCGCCAATGATAGCGACGTGCCGCTTCTGCCCGCTGCCATCACGCCGAGCGAGATGCTGGCGCTGCGCGAAGAAGGCTACACCCATCTGAAATTCTTCCCGGCAGAACAGGCTGGCGGCGCATCGTTCCTGAAGGCATTGTCCTCGCCGCTCGCGGGAACCGTCTTCTGCCCGACAGGCGGCATCAGCCTTGCCAATGCAAAAAATTACCTGTCATTGCCCAACGTTGTCTGCGTTGGCGGTTCCTGGGTTGCACCAAAGGAACTCGTCGAGGCTGGCAACTGGGATGCGATCACGAAGCTTGCGAGCGAAGCAGCCGCTCTCAAAAGCTGAGCAGGACCAGACAGGAATGCAAAAGGGGCCTTCGAGGGCCCCTTTTTGGTTCGTTCTCGCTTGTGCGGCGATCAATTGGTTTCGGTAAACTTCGCCACCGTCAGGAAGGTAACAGCACTTCCGCTGAACTGGTTGGCGCGTTCGCTCGGCAGATTGCCGCGCTGGAAACCTGCCGTGTAGACCATCGCCGGTGCTGAGCGCAGTGCGTCGTTGCGGAGTACCGGATTGGTAACCGGTACGGCGCTCGACACGGATTCCGTCGACATGGCGACTTCCGAAGTCGGCATCGCTGCCGGCTGGACAACCGCACGCGGCTTGGACTGAGCCTTGGCTACCCGGCGCGCGCCCTTCGCCGTGGCGCGAACGCCAGTTTCAGAGGCCTTGCCAATCGCGGCGACCTGTTTGTGGGCAGCAGACGCCGTGCCCCTGGTTGGCGCGGGGCGGGCCACCGAAGCGGTCTGCACTGCTGCCGGTGCCTGCTTCGTCGCTGCGTCGACAACAGGCTTGCTGTCATAATAATCGTCGGAAGGCGGAGCGATCAGTTCGCCGATCTCATCCTTCCTGGAAAGCAGGGCAAGCTGCGTATTGCCACGCGGCGCTTCCTTCGGCAGCGGGAAAGCTGCCGTTTCACCCGGCTGCGGTACGGCCACATTGCCAGCATCGGCGACCTGTGCGGGTTCGTTCTGCTGGCTGTTGACCAGCGCGGCAATCGCGTCCTGACCGCTTGCTGCGGGATTTTCACCCGGACGCACCGGACGCGCCGACGGGATCACGGCTGCGGCAAGCTGCATATTATCGGCCTCAAGCTGCGGGCGAGCCGATGGGATCGGCACAAAACCGTTCATCAGTGGCGAAGGCGTGCCTGCATCGGCAACCTGTGCCATGTTCCCATCCACGGCAGCAGGCTCGGCTGCAGCGAGCGCAACGGCATCCTGCGGCGCCAATGCCGGCTTGCGGGCCGGGATCGGCACGTTGAGCGCGGCGACCGGAACTTCGGCAGCGGCCTGTGCCTGTGCATCGAGCCCGGTTTCCGGACGTGGCGCCTGCATCGGCACCGGGGCCTCGCGGGCAGGCAGAGCGGCAACCATGGTTTCACGCGACTGCTGGACCGGCTCTTCCGGAACGGCTGCCGGAGCCTGACGTGCGGGCGCTGCGCGCGCCGGACGCGCCGTCGCCGGTGGAGCGCTTATTTCACCGCCGCTTTCTTCTTCTTCATCGGCGCCGCCGCCAAACAGCGCGCCGAACAGGCTCTTGCTGCGGCGCGGTGAGGAATTGCTGGCCACCATGACCTCGCCACCGCCAGCCTTGCGCTTTTCAATCATGGCCAATGCCTGCTCATAGCCAGGCAATGGCTTGCCATCGGCGGGCAGGTGAGCGGTTTTGCCGTCCGGGAACAATGCGAGCAGCTCGCGACGGCTCATGCGCGGCCAGGAGCGAACATTGCCGACGTCCATATGGACGAATGGCGAACCGGAACGCGGATAATAGCCGACGCCGCCAATCTGATAGCGCATGCCGATGCCGCGCAGCTTCGCCAGTGGAACGCCGGGAATGTAAAAGTCCATCGCGCGGCCAAGCATATGCTGGCTCTTCTTGGCAACGCCGGTATTGGCTGAACGCGAACGCAGCATCGCGTTGGTGGCTGGCGAACGATAGGCAGAAACGACGGTGATATACTGGCTCGACCCGGAGGAGCGGTACACCTGCCAGACCAGATCGAACAGGCGCGGGTCCATCTTGGTCGGCTCATTGCGGCGCCAGTCGCGCAGGAAAACGTTCAGCTTCTTCAAGCCCTGCGCATCGAAGCGCCCGTTTCTCTTGAAGACTATTTCCGCTTTTTCGCCGGTATGGACGTAGTAAAGCTTGAGGGAACGGGTTTCAGCCGAAGCCTGCGAAGGAGACAGCGCCATGAGAACCGCAGCAGCGGCAAGGGCAGACGGAATGGATACAGACATTTTGATGTTGTCCTTCATTCCAGTCCAAGCCTTCGCAAAGCGCGCTTTAATGGTCGATATGCTGTTCATCGAATCGTATCGCCTTACCGTTTTCCGCCCCCAGAGGCATTCTCCGAGCGTCTTTCGGAACTTTCTTTGCGGTGTCGCAAAAAGCCTGCGTTTCAGTTCCACTCGAGCTTCCGATTGTCGGATTTAATGGTTAACGGACGCTTAGTGAACAACAAATGAGGAAACACCATGGCAAAAAAGCCACACACGTGCATCTATTTTCGCCATGGTTAAAAAATTATTAACAGTCTTTAATTCGCAACAGTACCTGCGAAAGGCGACAGCAAATCTGTTATAAATAACTGAAATTCAATATGTTACGCGCGGCAGGATCATCCGGCCGCGCGGTTGAAAGGGCTGATATCAGCCTCTTGCTCGGCACCCATTCCCTTGCCGGAAATCGACGCCACATCGATGCCATATTCCTTCAGCTTCCGGTAAAGCGTGGTTCTTCCAATGCCCAGACGCCGGGCGACTTCGCTGATCTGGCCGTCATAATGAGCGATCGCGAACCGGATCATTTCCTCCTCGGCAGCGGCAAGCGTGCGCACCTCGCCTTCCGCGTCGATCCCGCTGAACATGCCCGCCGTGCCGCTCAGGCCCGGATCATGATCGACGAGGCTGAATCGACTGGATTGCTGCGCGGCCCTTGCAGATTCCGTTCCCGCCCCGATCTGGGCGAAATCGGCCGCCGTCAGTTCGCCAGTCTCGCAGAGAAGCACGGCCCGATAAACCGCATTTTTCAGTTCCCGCACATTGCCGGGCCAATGATAAGCCTTCAACTTTTCCAATGCGTGAGTTGTGATGCCGGTGATGTGCCCCATCCGCTCTTCACTGACATAACGCATCATGAACTGGTGCAGCAGGATCGCAATATCTTCCAGACGATTGCGCAGGGGCGGCATGGCTACGGCAAAGGACCCGAGCAAATGGTAAAGCCCGGCGTGAAAGCGCCCCATATGGACCAGATCGGCCAGCGGGCGGCTGTTCGAAGCCATGATGCGGGCATTCGAAAGAACGCGCTCGCCCCCGCCGCTGGTTTCGAACTGACCGGATTGCATTGCGGCAAAAAGCTTTATCTGCGTGTGGCGCGGCAGCGCGCCCACTTCATCGAGGAATAGCGTGCCGCCATCGGCTTCCGCGAGCTTTCCGAGGCTGCGAAGGGGATCGCCATCGCGACGGTCGCGCCTTGCGGTTGAAACTCCGAAAAAAACTTCGTCAGCATTGTCCACCGTCAGGGTGCGACAGTCGACCGTCACGAAAGGGCCGCGCCAGCGGACGCTGCCGCTGCAAATGGCGCGCGCCAGCGTCTCTTTGCCGCTTCCGGGCTCTCCTTCGATCAAAAGCGGCGCGTCCAGCGCCGAAGCCCGGCGCGCCAGAATGGCGACCCGTTCCATTTCCGGGCTTTTGATCGCCATATCGGAAAGTGTCAGATGGGCCTTCAGTGAGGAGCGGGCGCGGCGGATTTCCTGTGTCAGCGCATCGATCTTCAGCACATTGGAAACGGAAACCTGCACGCGCTCGAAGGCGACCGGCTTGGTCACAAAATCGATCGCCCCCATTTTCATAGCCTGGAGAACCGGCTGGAGATCATCGTTCTGGACGAGAACGATCACCGGAACGCTGTTTCCAGCTTCGCGCATGCGCCGCAGAACGGTCAGGCCATCCATATCCGGCATGGATAGATCGAGCAGCATGAGGACAATGTCCTTGCGCTGGCTGACGAAGCTGAGTGCGCTGGCCCCGCCATCCGCCAGGATGGTCCGATAGCCCATGCGCATGACTATCGCTTCCAGATTGCGTCGATGGATCGGATCGTCATCCGCTATGAGTATGCGCGTGGCCATTAACAGTTATCATTACCTATGGAGTTCCCGCGCCCGAAATACTTAAACAGTTTAAATGTCTCATATTCTAGGCGCGTTATTTGGTGCCAAGCCTTCAACGAATGCAAGGTACGAAAATGTGCCTCAGTGTCCCATTTCACAAAATTTGTATCCTGACTTCGCTTTCTGCTTCAACCATCCGCTTATTCGCCAATCTGGTTATTCATCAGCCTAGGCGGACAAGTCATTCACAAATGATCGAAGGCCTTTTCCCACCTCTTGGCGATCATGACAAGACGTGCGAGAAGGAGCGGGACAGAGCGGCTGCGGTTAGCGCTGGATCGTGGAGCCGCTCTATCTCTTTGTTTGTACGCATTATCCGACGAAAAACCGCTTCGCACTTTTTATGGAAATGCTCTTGGAGAATGTTCATGACCCGCTTTTCAGAATCCGTTTCCTTCAACAAAGCTTTGCATGCGCCTGCCAACGATGCGGCTGTAGCCGAGGCTGGTCTCGGCAGTCTGCCGGAATGGAATCTGGCCGATCTTTATCCATCCGCCGATAGTGCGGAGCTGAAAGGCGATATTGAAAAGGCGATAAAGGACGCGGCAGCTTTTGAGGAACGCTGGAAGGGCAAACTCGGCGACGAAGCGGCCAAGGCCAATGGCGGCAATTTTGCCGATGCAATCAAGGAATTTGAGGCGCTTGACGAGCTCATGGGCCGTATCGGCTCTTTCGCTGGCCTCTACTACTACGGCGACACGACCGACCCGAAGCGCATGAAGCTTTTCGGCGACACGCAGCAAAAGCTGACCGACGCCAGCACGCATCTCATTTTCTTCGGCCTCGAACTGAACCGCATCGACGATGCCGTTCTGGAAAAGGCGATGAACAACAATGCAGCCATCGGCCATTACCGACCATGGCTGACCGATCTGCGCCTGGACAAGCCATACCAGCTCGATGACAAGCTGGAGCAGCTTTTCCACGAAAAGTCGATCACCGGCTATAGTGCCTGGAACCGGCTGTTCGATGAAACCATGTCCGGTCTTCGCTTTGAAATCGACGGCAAGGAACTGAGCATCGAGCCGACGCTCAACATGCTGCAGGATGCCGATGGTGCGGTGCGCCAAAAAGCGTCTGAAGCGCTGGCAAAGACCTTCGCGGCCAATCTGCGCACCTTCACGCTGATCACCAACACGCTTGCCAAGGACAAGGAAATTTCTGACCGCTGGCGCGGTTTTCAGGACATCGCCGACAGCCGCCACCTTGCCAACCGCGTCGAGCGGGATGTGGTGGATGCGCTGGCCAAGGCGGTGGAAGATGCCTATCCGCGCCTTTCGCACCGCTATTACAAGCTGAAAGCCAAATGGCTCGGGCTTGAAAAGCTCGAAAACTGGGATCGCAACGCCCCGCTGCCGGAAACGCCACAAGCGCTGATCCCATGGGACAAGGCACGCGAAACCGTGCTGTCCGCCTATGGCAGTTTCGCGCCGGAAATGGCCGAAATCGCCAAGAATTTTTTCGACAAGAACTGGATCGACGCAGCCGTGCGTCCCGGCAAGGCGCCGGGCGCGTTCGCGCACCCGACCGTGCCGTCGGCGCACCCTTATGTGCTGCTCAACTATATGGGCAAGCCGCGCGATGTGATGACGCTGGCGCATGAGCTGGGTCATGGCGTGCATCAGGTTCTGGCGGGCAGTCAGGGCGCGCTGATGGCTTCAACCCCGCTGACGCTCGCTGAAACCGCATCCGTGTTCGGCGAAATGCTGACTTTCCGCTCGCTTCTGGCCGCAACGCAGGACAAGCGTGAGCGCAAGGCCATGCTGGCGCAGAAGGCCGAGGACATGATCAATACGGTCGTGCGCCAGATCGCCTTTTACCAGTTTGAGCGCCGTGTCCACACTGAGCGCCGTGAAGGCGAATTGACCGCGGAACGCATCGGCGAAATCTGGATGGATGTGCAGCGCGAGAGCCTTGGCGATGCCGTCAATCTCAATCCGGGTTACGAGACCTTCTGGACCTATATCCCGCATTTCATCCACTCGCCATTCTATGTCTATGCCTATGCGTTTGGCGACTGTCTGGTGAACTCGCTTTATGCGGTTTACCAGAACTCGGAAAAGAGCTTCCAGCAGAAATATTTCGACATGCTGAAGGCTGGCGGCACCAAGCACCACAAGGAATTGCTTGCGCCATTCGGCCTTGATGCAACCGATCCGGATTTCTGGGGCAAGGGGCTGTCGGTGATCGAAGGCATTATCGATGAACTCGAAGCCATGGAAGACTGAGCAAACCTGTGACCCAGCCGGGTAGCAAACCGCTTATTTTCTTTCGGGACGACAAGGCGGGCCGCGATGTACTTTTCGCGGCTCCCTCAACGATCATTCGCGCCGACACGCCGGATGAATTCGAACCCGCATGGGAGGCGATGCAAGCGGCGCACGAGGCCGGAAAGTGGCTTGCGGGCTATCTTTCCTATGAAGCTGGCTATCTTCTCGAACCCAAGCTCAAACCGCTTCTTCCCGGCGGGCGGCATGCGCCGCTTCTCTGCTTCGGCGTATTCGATGGCCCGTCCGATGAGCGAATGCACGGTCGCAGCGAAGACAATGCCACCTTTTTGCGCAATCCGGTCGCGCAATGGTCGTTCGAAGACTACGCGCCCCGTTTCGAGCGCTTGCACCGGCATTTGCGTGAGGGCGATTGCTATCAGGGCAATCTTACCTTTCCGATCCACGCGGAATGGGACGGCGACCCGCTGGTCCTGTTCAACATGCTTGCGAAGCGTCAGCCGGTTCGCTACGCGACCTATTGCGATCTGGCCGGGCCGATCATCCTGTCGCGATCGCCGGAACTTTTCTTCGAGGTCGATGGCGACGGGTGGATCGAAACGCATCCGATGAAAGGCACTATGCCGCGCGGCGCAACGCCGGAAGAAGACGAACGTAACCGCCAGTTTCTGCTGAACGATCCGAAGAATCAGGCTGAAAACCGTATGATCGTCGATCTCTTGCGGAACGATATTTCGCTGGTCAGCGAAGTCGGCTCGCTCGACGTGCCGGAACTCTTTCGCGTCGAAACCTATCCCACCGTCCATCAGATGATCAGCCGGGTGCGGGCCAGGCTGAAAGAAAATTTATCGCTGCGGTCGCTTTTTGCCGCCCTTTTCCCGTGCGGCTCGATCACCGGCGCGCCGAAGATCAGCGCCATGGAAATTCTGCGTGAACTGGAGACCGGGCCGCGCGACATCTATTGCGGCTCGCTCGGCTGGATCGAGCCCAGCGGACGCATGCGTTTCAATGTTGCCATCCGTACGATCTCGCTTCTGGATGAAAATCGTGCGATCTTCAATGTCGGGGGCGGTGTGGTCTTCGATTCCACGGCGCAGGCGGAGTATGAGGAATGTCTTCTGAAAGCACGGTTCGCGGCTCCATCCAGTCAGATGGAGCGGAGGTCGTCATGATAGAGCCGGATTACCAACTGATTGAAACCATGCGCTGGGAACCGCTCTCCGGCGTTTTGCGCTTCGATCTGCACATGGCGCGCCTTGAGAAATCTGCCCGTGAACTGGGGTTTTCCTGCAATATGGACGCCGTCCGGCAAAAGATTGCAGAAATCGGGACCGGCGAACAGGCCCTGAAACTGCGGCTGACGCTTGCACCGGACGGTGTTGCGACGATCTCCAGCACCCCATATGAACCGCTGTCGTGCCAGACAGTGTGGCGGATCGCGATTGCGCGCACGCGTCTCAACCACAACGATCCCCTGCTGCGCCACAAGACGACAAGGCGGCAGGCCTATCTCGCGGCACGGGAGGAATACTCCCCGGCAGAGGTCAACGAAGTCATTCTGCTCAATGATCGCGGAGAAGTCTGTGAAGGAACCATCACGTCGATATTTCTCGATGTCGGCGGCGCGGCCTGCATGACGCCGGCCCTGTCATGCGGTCTGCTTGACGGCGTGCTGCGCCGTGAATTGCTCAATAACAGCGTGGTGGAAGAGGGTATCGTGACCATGGATACGCTCAAGAATGCGCGCAACATTCTCGTCGGCAATTCGCTGCGCGGCATGATCCGCGCACAGCTGGTCGAGGCTTAAAAAGCTAAAACGCGTTAAACATGTATCGATGTCATGACCTTGTGACGTTTCTTTCTTTCAATGAAGTTGTGTTATCTTTTCCGGGCATCAGCTAAAGCGGGTGATAACCTGACCGCAATTCTGCGGCATCTGAGAGGAAGAAAATGGCGAAAGCGAAATGGCAAGTCTATGGCGAGATAACCGGCCCCGTCATCATGATCGGCTTTGGGTCGATCGGGCGCGGTACCCTGCCGCTGATTGAACGTCATTTCAAATTCGACCAATCACGCATGGTCGTGATCGATCCGAGCGAAGCCAATCGCAAGATTCTCGATGACAAGGGCATTCGCTTCATCAAGGAAGCGATCACCAAGGACAATTACAAGAAGGTTCTCGGCCCTCTCCTGAAAGGAACGGAGGGCCAGCCCTTCGTCGTCAATCTTTCGGTCGACACCGGATCGCTCGACCTGATGCGTTACGCCCGGGAACATGGCGCACTTTATATCGATACGGTAGTGGAGCCCTGGCTCGGCTTCTATTTCGATGAAAAAGCCGACAATGCCTCGCGCACCAATTATGCGCTGCGCGAAACTGTGCGCGCTGAAAAGCGCAAGAACCCCGGCGGCACGACTGCTGTTTCTTGCTGCGGCGCAAATCCCGGCATGGTCTCGTGGTTCGTCAAGAAAGCGCTGGTCGACCTTGCGACCGAATTGAAGCTCGATTTCACCGAACCGGCGGCGGATGACCGTCACGGCTGGGCGAAACTGATGAAGAAGGCCGGCGTCAAGGGCATCCACATCGCGGAACGCGATACCCAGCGCGCCAAGGAGCCGAAGCCTTTCAACACTTTCTGGAATACATGGTCCGTCGAGGGCTTCATCGCCGAGGGCCTGCAACCGGCGGAACTTGGCTGGGGAAGCCATGAGAAATGGATGCCCAAGAACGCCCGCAAGCAGAAAAAGGGCAACAAGGCCGCGATTTTCCTTGAACAGCCCGGCGGCAATACCCGCATCCGTACCTGGTGCCCGACGCTCGGCGCGCAATACGGCCTGCTTGTCACGCACAATGAAGCGATCTCCATTGCCGACTTTTTCACGCTACGCGACAAGAAGGGCAAGCTCGACTTCCGCCTGACCTGCCACTATGCCTATCACCCGAGCAATGACGCCATTCTGGCGCTTGACGAAATGTTCGGTGCGGGCGGCAAAGCGCAGCCGGTGCAGCACGTTCTGGAAGAGCATGAAATTCTGGATGGCAGCGATGAGCTTGGCGTTCTGCTCTATGGCCACGACAAGAACGCCTATTGGTATGGCTCGCAATTGAGCGTCGAGGAAGCGCGCAAGCTCGCGCCCTATCAGAACGCAACCGGCCTGCAAGTCTCTTCGGCTGTTCTGGCAGGCATGGTCTGGGCATTGGAAAATCCGCGAAGCGGCATCGTCGAGACCGATGAAATGGATTACCGCCGCTGCCTTGAAGTCCAGATGCAGTATCTGGGACCCGTGAACGGTTATTATACCGACTGGACGCCGCTGGAAGGTCGTGGCCACCTGTTCAAGGAAGACCTCGACACCAAGGACCCATGGCAGTTCCGCAATATTCTGGTGCGTTGATAAAACCGGCCCGGTTTCGGCCGGGCCATTCCATAAGGAATATGCGTCTGCACCGCTCTGCCCGCACCATGATGAGGCTGATTGCAAGCCGGTTTCCCGATCTGATGGCTCTGGTCTGCGGCCTGCTCGTTTTACCCTGGATTCTCGGCGTGCCGGGTCACCCCGACAGGTTGGTGGAGCTTGGATGGACAATCGGACTTGTGGCGATTGTCGTCTATCTCGTTCTCTACCAGATAGTGAAATCCCTTGGGTCCAAGGGCTTGTTCAGGAGCAATATTGCGGTCAATCGCTGTCTCCACCGCATCCTTTCCGCGTCGGCGGTCATCGTAACTGTCGTGCTGGCGATATCCGCCATGCTCCTGTTCATGTCGTGACAGAGAAGTAGAAAGGCCAGGCGCATCCTTTATCCTGCGCGGCGATCTTGCATCATTGCTAACAAATCGACAGTCCTGACACTTATTCCTCGCAATGAGGACTTGTTTTCGTGCAAGTTTCCATACATCAAACTAATCATCCCGAGCGGTTCCCATCAGCACGGAATCGTTGATACCGCTCTAAATATCTGGTTACGCATTTCAGACGCCAGCTAAGCTACGGTTCTGGCTCGGAATGCTCAATGGAGAGCATGGATATGAAACGCTTCCGCATCATTGCCCCTCTTGCAGTCATGTCGCTGGCGTTGGCGGCGTGCGAAACGACTGGGCCGGTCGGCGGCAATGTTCCGGTCGTCTCCCGGGCGCCGGCTGGCATCGAAGGCAGCTGGGTCGATCCCAATGGCATCGTTTCGTCCTTCAATGGCGGCGTTTTCGAAACCCGCGCCACCGACACGAACGAAAAGCTTGCAGAAGGCAACTATCGTTACCAGTCGCCGCAGCTTGTTGAAATCGACATGCGCTCCATCGTGCGCGGCACCTCGTCGAAGGTGAACTGCGCCCTGGTTTCGCAGTCGCAGCTCAACTGCACGTCGTCGTCGGGCTCGCGCTTCTCACTGACGCGTCGCGCGGCGGGTTAAGCACCGGATTTTTCGTCTGAATCTCGACTATTTACGGCGTGGGAAACACCCGCGCCGATAGAATTGCGCCAGCGGCAATTGTCAGGATTGTAATTTGTCTTTTTTTCTCTAGTTTTCCGGCTGAACAGGAGTCGGAAGATGAGTGAGATGGACAAAGTGCAGGAGAAGACCAACCAGACAACCAGACCGGAGGCGCAGGGAAAACTGCCGAAAGTCGGTGTTCTGCTTGTCAATCTCGGCACGCCGGATGGCACGAGTTATGGCCCGATGCGCCGCTATCTGGCCGAGTTTCTCTCGGATCGCCGCGTCATCGAATGGCCGCGCCTGATCTGGTATCCGATCCTTTACGGCATCGTTCTGAGTACCCGCCCGAAACGCTCCGGCAGGCTTTACGATCGCATCTGGAATCGCGAGAAAAACGAATCTCCATTGCGCACCTATACCCGCGCGCAAGGAGAGAAACTTGCCAAGGCGCTCGCTGAATATCCCAATGTGGTGGTGGACTGGGCGATGCGTTATGGCCAACCGTCCATTGAAAGCGTCACTGACCGTCTTCTGGAACAGGGTTGCGAGCGGATTGTCATGTTCCCGCTTTACCCGCAATATTCGGCAACGACCACCGCGACGGTGAACGACAAGTTCTTCGAAGCGCTTATGAAGAAGCGTTTCCAGCCGGCAGTGCGCATCGTACCATCCTATGAAGCGGAGCAGGTGTACATCGAGGCGCTGGCTCGTTCCATCGAGAAACATCTGGAAACGCTTTCCTTCAAGCCGGAAGTGATTCTGGCTTCCTATCATGGCATCCCAAAAAGCTATTCCGACAAGGGCGACCCTTACCGCCAGCAATGCCTTGAAACATCACGCTTGCTGCAGGCGAGGCTGGGTCTGGATGACAGCCAGTTTCGTTCCACGTTCCAGTCGCGTTTCGGGCCGGAAGAATGGCTCCAGCCCTATACGGACGAAACGGTCGAGGAACTGGCCAGGCACGGGGTCAAGTCGATGGCTGTTCTCAATCCGGGATTCGTGGCCGACTGCCTGGAAACGGTGGATGAGATCGGCAATGAGGCCGCAGAAGCATTTCTCGAAAATGGTGGCGAGAATTTCAGCCATATTCCCTGTCTCAATGACAGCGAAGATGGCATGAAGGTCATCGAGACGCTGGTGCGTCGCGAATTGCAGGGTTGGGTTTAGATTGAAGGGGGCAAGGCAATAGGGCAGTAAGGCAGTATGTTCTGATCTGTGCTAGAATTTGCCTGCTGCCTTTTGCCCTACTGCCTATTGCCTTAAGGAAAAACAATGACCGGTTTCGATATCACGTTGCTCATTCTGGCCGCACTGGTTCTGGCGACACTGTTTGCCGGCATAAAGACCGTCCCGCAGGGGTATAATTACACGGTCGAGCGGTTCGGCCGCTATACGCGCACCCTCAATCCCGGCCTCAATCTGATCGTGCCGTTTTTCGACCGTATCGGCGCTCGCCTCAATATGATGGAGCAGGTGCTTGATGTCCCGACGCAGGAAGTCATCACCCGCGACAATGCCATTGTCGGCGTGGACGGCGTGGCTTTCTATCAGGTTCTCAATGCTGCACAGGCGGCCTATCAGGTCGCAAACCTCCAATATGCAATCCTCAATCTGACCATGACGAACATTCGTACTGTCATGGGGTCGATGGATCTGGATGAGCTTCTTTCCAACCGCGATGCGATTAATGATCGTCTGCTGCGGGTCGTCGACGAGGCCGCCCATCCCTGGGGCCTCAAGATGACACGCGTGGAAATCAAGGATATCAACCCGCCGGAAGACATCGTGACTTCAATGGCGCGGCAGATGAAGGCCGAGCGCGACAAGCGCGCGCAGGTTCTGGAAGCGGAAGGCGACCGCAACGCGCAGATTCTGCGCGCCGAGGGCCAGAAGCAGTCACAGATTCTGGAAGCAGAGGGCAAGCTGGAAGCGGCCAAGCGCGAGGCGGAAGCACGCGAACGCCTTGCCGAAGCAGAAGCGAAAGCCACGACCATGGTCTCCGAAGCTGTCGCCAACGGCAATGTGCAGGCGCTCAATTACTTTGTGGCGCAAAAGTACACTGAAGCCTTGAGCAATATCGCCAGCGCCAAGAACCAGAAAGTTGTGCTGATGCCGCTTGAGGCAAGCTCTCTCATCGGTTCGCTCGGCGGGATTGGCGCAATTGCCAGGGAAGTCTTTGGCGATGGCAACAAGCCGGTAGACCCGGCGCCGCAGCCACCTGCTTCTTCCCGCCCGCGCAGCGTTCCGCCTGCGGGGCGTTAGAGCATTTCCAGCAAAAGCGCTAAGCGGTTTTGCGCGGGATAATGCGTTGGAATAAAGGGAGAGGGCGCCATGATTATCGAGTTTCTGTCCGGTCTCGGCATCTGGAACTGGCTCGTTTTCGGGCTGGTCCTGCTTATTCTGGAACTTCTGGCGCCCGGCTTTTTCTTCATCTGGTTCGGGCTTGCAGCGCTTGTAACCGGCGCTCTCGCCTTTCTCCTGTCTTCCACAACGGAATTTGGCTGGCAGTTTCAGACCGTCGTGTTTCTGGTTCTGGCGGTCATTTTCGTGCTGGCGGGACGGCGCTTCTTCGGCTCACGCAGCAGCGATGCCGACGAACCGCTTCTCAACCGTCGCGGCGAGCAACTGGTCGGCCAGCGCGCCACATTGACCGAACCTATCATCAATGGCCGCGGGCGCATCCGCATCAACGATACGGTGTGGCGCGTAAAAGGACCTGATTTGTCCACGGGAACGGAAGTCCGCGTTGTCGCTTTCGATCCGGTTACGCTGGAAATTGAAGTCGCTGAATAAGACGGGACCGGCATGCATCTGCCAGTCGAAACGCACTACGGTTTGACGGTGCGGTTAAGCATCTCCGTAAAATAACCGTGGAGGTTATTCGGCACTTCGCTCTCGAACTGGAGACGTTCCCGTTCGTGCCGGGCTTCTTTCGGCGTCATGTCAAAACGCGCCCGGAAGCCGCGCAACAGCTGGTTCCCGCTTGAAAATCCCAAGCTAAACGCAATCTGGCTGACCGGGCGGGGCCGCTTCGAGGGTTTGGTCAATTCCCTGAATGCTTCATCCAGCCGCCGGTCGCGAATGATTTTCGCTACACCACCATCCTCGGCAAATGCTCGATAAAGATGAGAACGCGAAACCCTCAACTTTTGCTGGATGAGTTCAGGCGACAGATCTGGCGCGCCAATATTCTGATCGATGAAGGCCAAAACTCGCTGACGAAGCGCAACAGGCATGGAAGGGTAATCTTCCATGGACTCAAATGCGTGCCCTTTCAGGGCCCCGGCCAACAGGGCGATTATCGCTTCCTCCGATGCTTGAACCTCCTCCGGCGAAAGGGAGCGTTCGAGAGACAATATCCCCTTGAGACAGGTTGCGATCAACCGGGTCATCGGCTTGTCCCCCCGCAAAACAACCCCATGGAGGCTGCGCGGCCCGACCGCCTTTTCAAGATCACGCCGGGAGACTGCAAGCGAAAGCCTGGAGCCTGCATCGACCTCGCTCTTGAAGACCTTTGTGAGATCGAGAAAGCAGATATCTCCTACGTCGGCCTGCACGCTGAAACCGTTGAAATCGCCATTCATTTTTCCCGAGGTAAAGAGCTGAATGAGATAATATTCCAGACCGCTGTGCACGATGGTGCGGTGATCGCGATTGTATCTCTGACTGTTGAACGATGCCGATCCGATCACCATGGAACCGAACAGGCGAGAGCTTATTGTCCCTTCCAGCGGTTCTTGGCTTTTCTGAGCCACGGGCGAGGTGTCGAAGAATGGTCGGGTCGCCTCTCGCCAGAAGTCGCTGCGCGCGACCGTCTCTACCATAGCGGTCGAAATAAAAGTTTCGTTATTCATCACCCCTGCCATCACGCGGCCCCAACCGCCATATCATGACACCGATAGCCAACCGTAACATCAGTCGGTCCCTCATGCCTCTTCGGCACAAGAAAAGCCTTCTGCTCGTTCGCATTCATCATGCAAGTATAGATAGTCCATATTTACTTTTGCACGTATGGGAATATTACACCACTTCCTGGGACGGACAGAAGAATAAAATGGGACGCCAAGCAAAAATCCCCCGTAATTTCGATACGCCCGGTTGTTTTTTTGGAATAAACAAAAAGCAACACATAACCGTGCTGAAGCAGTCTTCATTTGGCCAAACGCAAACAATGCGAACAACGGCAGGCTACCTGTGCGGTGCGGCGCAATGATCGGTGGTTCTCCCAATACGGTAAATTTCGCATATCAAAAGGGGTCTATACAAATGATGCAAAGACGAGCCTTTAGAAAGTTCACCTCCATCGCTGCGGTTTGCGCCTTGATGCTGGGTAATGTGGTTCAAACTGCCGAGGCATGCACCGGCATCAGGCTCATCGCAGCCGATGGCAGCGTTGTCTACGCAAGGACGCTCGAATTTGGCCTCGATATCAAGTCCGAGATCATGATGGTGCCCCGCGGTTTTTCGCGAACAGGCACGACGCCAGACGGCAAGGGCGGCCTCAAATGGACTGCCAAATACGCTTCGGTCGGCATGAATGGAGCTGGCTTGCCGGATCTGTTTGATGGACTGAACGAAAAGGGATTGGGCGCCGGGATGTTCTATTTCCCGACGTCCGCAGGTTACATGCCCTACACCACTGATGTCTCGGACCGGACCATTTCCCAATGGGAATTCGTGTCTTACGTTCTGGGGAATTTTGCCACCGTCGATGAAGTGAAAGAAAACATCGGAAAGATTGTGGTGGCGTCTTCGGTATTCACCCAATGGGGCTTTGCTCCGGAGGCGCACTACATTGTGCACGATGCTTCCGGTAAAAGCATCGTTGTCGAATATGTCGGCGGCAGGTTGAATGTCTATGATAATCCGCTTGGCGTGATCACGAATTCGCCCGGCTTTGATTTTCACATGAACAATCTGCGCCAGTATGTGAATTTTTCCATGACGGGAAAGCCGCCCGTCAAACTCGGTCCGGTCGAAATTGTCCCGACCGGGCAAGGTTCGGGTATGCTTGGCATGCCCGGTGATTTCACGCCTCCCTCGCGTTTTGTGCGCGCCGTCGCGTTCTCACAATCGGTATTCCAGCCGAAGACGGAACAGGACGCCGTTCTGCAAGCGTTCAAGATTCTCAATCAGTTTGATATTCCGAAAGGCTCGGCGCGCGACGGCGAGAAGGATGCAAACGGCAATATTCAGGCCGACTATACGCTTTGGACGGGAGCCAGCGACTTGAAGAGCAAGCGCTACTACTTCCGCACCTACGACAACAGTCAACTCCGTTCCGTTGATCTTATGAAGATGGCCATAGACGGGAAGGAAATTGTAAAAGTGTCAATTCAGGGCGACGAGAAGGTTGAGGATATGACCCCGGTGGCGCGCCCCTGAAATCCGGTCCTGTCGCCGCCCTGTCCGGTTATCGGTTGGGCGGCGAAACGATTTGTCAAATCAGGCAGCGCCTATCCGTAACAGATCGTGGAAGTGCACGAGCCCGATCGGGCGTCCGGCCTCCACGACGATCAGCGCGCCGATGTGATTTTCATTGATCGTATTGAGCGCAGCAGTTGCCAGCATGTTCTGGTCTACTGTCTTAGGTTTACGGGTCATGATTTCATCGACCGTCATCGCCGCAAGGTTGCGGCTCAGGTTGCGCGAAATATCGCCGTCCGTAACGATGCCCGCCAATTCGCCAGCGTCATCGACAACAACCACGCAGCCGAAGCTCTTCTGCGCCAGAACCTTCATCGCGTCCGGCATGGATGTGCCGGTTTCCACCAGCGGAAGCCGTTCGCCGCGATGCATGATGTCGCGAATATGGATGAGACTGGCGCCCAGAGAACCACCGGGATGAAAAGTCTTGAAGTCGCTGGGGGTAAAGCCCCGCGCTTCCAGGAGTGCAATCGCCAGCGCATCGCCGATGGCAAGCTGCATCATGGTCGAAGTAGTGGGCGCAAGACCATGCGGGCAGGCCTCTGCCGTTTTCGGCAGGAGCAGAACGACGTCAGCCGCACGACCGAGCGCCGAATTCTCACCTGCGGTAATCGCGATCAGCGGAATGCGGAAGCGCTGCGAATAATTGACAATGCCCTTCAGTTCCGCCGTTTCACCCGACCACGAGATGGCCAGAATGACATCGTCGCGACCGATCATGCCGAGATCGCCGTGATTGGCTTCCGCCGAATGAACGAAGAATGCCGATGTACCGGTCGACGCAAAGGTGGCGGCAAGCTTGGAACCGATATGGCCGCTCTTGCCCACGCCCGTAACCACAAGGCGCCCGCGCGCGGCGACGATACGCTTCACTGCTTCGACAAAGGGACCGGAAAGGCCATTGTTCAGCGCGTCTTCCAACGCGGCGAGGCCCGCATTTTCGGTCTTTATGGTGCGCAACGCCGAGGCGATGGCCGCTTCAGCGTTTGCCGGTGGGATGATCTGATCGAGCTTTTCCATGGCGGCAAGGGTTAACTTCTTCGCAGGCGATTGTCCAAACATTTGTGTGGCCGGCACCGTCACGATACTGGCCGCAGCAACCAAGAATTAACCATGTGCCTTTACCGTTCATCTACCACGTTGCGACGGTTTGAAAACACGACATGCTTTTTGCCAAGATCCCATCTGGCGGTTCGACGCCCATTGCCCGCAGGCTGCGATGCCTGTGTTTGTCGGGCGTGGCGATGGCACTTTGTCATGGTTCAGCATTTGCACAGGAAGCCTATCTGCGCGGAAGCGTCGCCGAGGACGTGCTTTCAGCCTCTTCGCCAGAGACCCTCGCAAACCGCGGTCTTGCTGCGCCGGGATACGATAACGGCGCTGGCGAGACGCCCGACGACAGTTACACCCCGCCTGAAAATACCGTGGCGACAGACCGGGGCACCACTACGCAAACCGCTCCGATTGTACCCCTGCCGCAGGAGCGCCAGTCGCTTCAACCCGACAATATGCGTGTCGGTTCGGTCGATGCCGAGGCAAGCGAAGATACGGGCCGGGCACAGCGCGAAAATCTGCGGCAGTTGCCTGAACAGGGGCGCGGTTCCACGCAGGATGCCGACCCGTTTGCGCCGATCGGCATCCGCACCGGCTCCTTTATCCTGCGGCCTTCGCTTGAGCAGGGTATTCGGGCCACGACCAACGGTGACAACAGCGCAGCCGGTTCCAGCGCTGTTCTCAACGAAACAACATTGCGGCTCAATGCACAGTCGGACTGGGCGCGCCACCAGGCAACGCTCGATGCATCGGGCACATGGTCGAAGTCCATTTCGGGAGAGGACGTCTCAGAACCGCAAGTCGATATCCAGGGCAAGCTTCGCTTCGACCTCGGCGACCAGACGACTGTCAATACCGGTGCCGGCTATCGGCTGCGCCGCGAAAGCGCATCGAGCCCCAACGGGGTGGTCGGCGCGCTGCAACGCCCGCTGGTTCACACCCTCAATGGAAGCCTCGGCGTCAAACGCGATATGGGGCTGGTGTTCGGCAGCGCCACCGGACGGGTCGAGCACAATGTTTATGGCAACGCCGAACTGTCGTCCGGCGGCACCGTCAGCCAGAAGGACCGCGACAACACCTATGCCAGCATCACGCTGCGCGGCGGCTTCAGCCTGTCACCGGCGATCAAGCCTTTCACCGAAGTCGAGCTCGGCAAGCGCATCTTCGATGAGAAGGTGGACAGCAACGGCTATGAGCGCAGCGGATCGCAATTTGCGCTGCGCGGCGGCATGATGCTCGACATGGGCGAAAAGCTGAACGGCGAGTTCGCCGCCGGTTACATGCGCGCCAACAGCGATGATTCCCGCCTCGGTGACATCAGCGGCCCGTCGATCAATGCGGCGCTCAACTGGTCGCCGCTGCGCGGAACCGATGTGCGCCTCTACGCACAAACAATGGTCGATACCTCGACCACGCCGGGCATTGCCGGATCGCTCCTGCATTTCGCAAGCCTTGACGTGACCCGCCGCATACGTTCCGACCTCAGCCTCAACGGCAGGATCGATGCGAATATCCGGCAAAACAAGGATGGCACCGGGACCGACTACACGATCGGCGCGCAGATCGGCGCAACCTACTGGATCAATCGTTTCGTCGGACTGGATGCGCGCCTGCGTCACGAATTCCTGACGAGCAGGATTTCCGACCGCGAATATAAAGCCGACAGCGTCTATCTCGGCGTGAAAATTCAGCGCTAGAGCATTTTCCAGAAAAAGTGTGAAACGCTTACGCGGGGAAATCAGCCCACTGGGCTGATTTCGGATTCCGCTTTGATGCGTAGAATAATGTGGCAAAAACAAACGGATAGAGCAGTTTCAACTTCGGGAGCCATGCGCCCGAAGTTGGTGATGTGATGATCGAGCTCTTTATGGCGACCGGGGCTGACAGCATCCGGGGGCGGGAGCTTTCCAAGCCGTCACGTCATTGATTATCCCGCAAGCGCGTGCTCCATTTGCACGCAAAACAAAGCTCAGTGTTGACTGGCGATGTCAGGCTGGCGAAAATGATGGCTCCATCATAGGGCATGAGAATATCGCTGCCATCAGCCCGCTTGCCGATGATTTCACCGGCCCCGACTGCTTCCCCTGCCTTGAATTGCCTGATCAGGTGATCGTCTTCATGTTCCGCCATGATGGCGTCAGCAATTTCCAGCACTGCCGGCACAGGCATTTTCGCCGGTTCGTCGGCGATGAGGCCGAGCGTGATCATGCCATTGATAACGCAATCATATCCGACCTGCGGCGCCTCGGGAGCAAGATGCTGGCCGCATTCGACCGTCACGCCATAGCCGCCAGCAAAGCGCATATATTCGGTGGTGCCGACACCGAGCAATGGCGAGAGGTCTTCGGTTACGCCCAGTTCCCGCTTCTGCTGGTTGGCCTTTTCAAAGGCTGGCAGCCAGCCATAGACGACCAGCGGCAGGCCAAGCGCCTTTGCCAGTCTTCCCTCGGCCTGCTCATGGGCGAATGGCTCAAGGTCGCCATTATTGTTCTCTGGCCCCATCAGCGCGAAAGCATTGCCTTCAGAACTGAAAGAGTGCAGATCGATCAGCACGTCATGGGCACGCAAGAGCGGGCAGAGGACATTGGCGATGCGATCCTCATTGTCCTGTGGAATGGCGCTTTCGGCCAGCCTGCGGTTGAAATTGCGTTCGCCAATGCGCGTGTTGTTGCGGAAAGCGAGGCCATTGACCACCGGTACAAAGGTGACGGTGCCGCGTTGCAACTGGCGCTGGCCGGTGCGAAATTCCTGGATCAGCCGGCTGATGGCGAGCGGGCCGCAAGGTTCGTTGCCGTGAACGGAACCGGTGACGATCAGGCGCGGCCCCGGCTTCAAGCCATGGAAAGTGACGCTTTCGATCGATTGGACCGGCTTGGCGACAAGCGGTTTCAAGGCCGTTGGTTGGTCATGAATCGACGCGATGTCTATGACCATGCCGGGAGATACCCGATGCGCCAGTTCGCGCAGATGTTCATGGGCGACCACGACGCAGCCGGCGGTTCCGCTGAAATCCGGCCGCGCGGCATGCATAAATATGGCTGAACCGCCGCGGGCAGCTGGCACCGCATCGTTCCAGCCAATCGGAATGATCAGGTCGAACAGGGCTTCACCGCGTCGCGAGGGCTGCGAGGTATCGGTTTCGAAGACCAGTTGATTGTAGAACGGGCTATCGCTGTCTTCGACCCAGCGATAGTTTTCCGGTTTCGGCAGAAATGGAAATTCGACATTGCGCAATTCATCACCGAATACGGACGGATCATAGAACCCGTAGCGCAGCGGATAACGGCCTCGCGGGGTCCTGCCATCGCCTTCGCGCTTCAACTGAGGGTCAATCAGGCCGTTGCGGCCAATGGCGCATTTGACCGTCCAGTCGCCGATCGACAATAGCCCTATATGCGGGTTGTGCGGATCATGCCCGCTGCGAACAACGATGGTGGGTTGTTCAAGTGTTCCGACCATAAACGGATTTTGATGCATGGGATCAGCTTTGCTCTAACAGATGGCAACGGGCACGATGGCTGGCCTGTTCGCGCAGATGGGTGAAGGCAGGGATGTCGCCGGTGCGACACATGTCGAATGCCGATGGGCAACGCGGATGAAAGGCGCAGCCGGATGGCGGGTTGAGCGGGGAGGGCGCTTCGCCCTGCATGCGGCGCTGGCGCTTCGCGGGATTCAACGGATCGGGGATCGAGGCAATCAGGGCTTGCGTATAGGGGTGCAGCGGATTGGTGAAAATATCGCTCCAGATGCCTTCCTCGACGATGCGGCCAAGATACATGACCGCAATGCGATCGCTCATATGTTCGACCACTCCCAGATCGTGAGAGATCATCAGCAGCGCGATGCCAAGCTCGTCTTTCAGCTCCAGCAACAGGTTGATGATCTGTGCGCGGATCGACACGTCAAGTGCTGAAACCGGCTCATCGCAGACCAAAAGCTTAGGTTTGACGATAAGCGCGCGCGCAATACAGATACGCTGCCGCTGGCCGCCGGAAAATTCGTGCGGCTTGCGGTCAGCCGTTTCCGGTTTCATGCCGACCTTGGCCAGCATGTCGATCACATTGGCTTCAATCTCGGCCCTGTCTTTCATGCCGTGAAGACGCAGCGGTGCAGCCAGCGCCTCGCGGACCGAGCGGCGCGGATTGAGGGACGCGAACGGGTCCTGAAACACCATCTGCACATTGCGGGCCTGGGCCAGCGGATTGTTTTTCACTGCGGTCGGCACATCCTGGCCTGCCACGCAGACCGACCCGGAAGTGATGGGAACCAGCCCCATGATAGCGCTGGCGAGGGTGGATTTCCCGCAGCCGCTTTCTCCGACCAGACCAAGGCATTCTCCGGCGCGGATGGAAAGATCAATGCCGTTGACAGCTTTCAGGAGCTTTTTGCGAAAGCCGTCGCGGACGCCGTAGTGAACCTTGAGGTCCTTCACGGCGAGCACCTCCGCTGATCGGGATTGCGTGTTTTGCGGTTCGGGCTGCAAGCCCGTCTTCGTTTCAGTCATGATGAAAACACCTGATTGAGCCGCCGTCGCCAAGCGATGTGACCGATGGCATGATCTGGCGGCATTCCTCGCTGGCGCGCGTGCAGCGCGAGGCGAAACCGCAGCCGATATCGCGCTCCATCAGACCGGGAACGATGCCCTTGATTTCTGTCAGCGGCGTGCGGCCTTCCTGCAGGCGGCGGCCCAGCCGGGGCAACGAGGCAACCAGCCCCTGCGTATAGGGATGATGCGGACTGGCGAAAATTTCGCTCGCCGGACGCTCTTCGACAATATGGCCGGCATACATGACCGCGACCCGGTCGCACATGCGCGCCACAAGACCAAGGTCATGCGAAATCATCAGCACCGCTGTGCCGCGCTGCGTGCACAGATCGAGGATAAGCTCGACAATTTCCGCCTGAATGGTGACATCCAGCGCCGTGGTCGGCTCGTCGGCGATCAGAAGGGCCGGATCGCAGGCGAGCGCAATGGCGATCATGACGCGCTGGCGCATGCCGCCGGACAATTGATGCGGATAATCCTTGATGCGCCGTTCGGGGCTTGGCACCTGCACCTGTTCAAGGGCTTCAATGGCCTTCATGCGCGCCTGCCGGGCGCTCATGCCCTTGTGCAGGACGAACATTTCGCCAATCTGGTCGCCGATCGTCATCAGGGGATTGAGCGAGGTCATCGGTTCCTGAAAGATCATGGCCACCCGGTCCCCGCGCAGGCGCCGAAGGTCCCGGTTGGACAGGCGGTTGATGTCCTGTCCTTCAAGCAGAACCTGCCCCTGCGCGACCTTCATGGGGGCGCTGAGAAGACCGGCAATGGTGAGTGCGCACAGGCTCTTGCCGCATCCCGATTCTCCCACCAGGCCGAACACTTCGCCGGCCTTGATGGAAAAGTCGATCTGATTGACGGCAGGGAAATCGCGTCCCCTGGCACTCAGCACGATGGAAAGGTTTTCGACCTTCAACACTGCATCGTCGGACATCAGCGCTTCGACCTCCCCGTTGGGTCCAGGAGATCGCGCAAGCCGTCTCCCAGCATGTTGAAACCCAGAACAGTGATGAACAGCGCCATGCCGGGAAATATGGCTACCCACGGCGCGACCATCAGCTGTTCCCGCGCCCGGGCCAGCATGCCGCCCCAGCTTGGCGCGGGAGGCACAACTCCCAGTCCCAGGAAGGACAGCGATGCTTCGGCCATGATGGCCGAGCCGATGCCCATGGTTGCCACCACGATCAGTGGCCCGGCAATATTGGGCAGGATTTCCCTCAGCATGATGTAGAACTTGCCAAAGCCCATGGTGCGGGCTGCCTGAACATAGTTCTGCGATTTCTGGGTCAGCACCTGCGCGCGCGAAATACGGCAACTATAGGCCCAATCGGTCATGCCGAGCGCGATCAGCAGGCTGATCAGGCCGGGGCCGAGCACTGCCATCAATGCCAGGGCGAAGACGATGGTCGGAATGGACAACATGAGATTCGTAAGTCCCTGCACGAATTCATCCCACCAGCCGCCGAGATAGCCAGCCGAAAGACCGAGAAGGACGCCGATGCAGGTATTCATCATCTGCACGGCAAGCCCGATCAGCAACGAGATGCGCGCGCCATAAGCGATGCGTGAAAAGATATCGCGGCCTTGTTCGTCAGTGCCGAACCAGAATTGCGCACCGGGCGCCTCTTCCGCATTGAGAAGATTGGAATTGCCGACCGGATCGTAATGGGCGATCCATGGCGCCAGCAACGCCACCAGCACAAGGGTGAGAAAGATAGTCATGCCTATGACGAGATTGGAGCGGAACATCGATGCTATCTGTCCTGTAGGAATTGAAACGGTGTTGGCAGGCTGCGTTTGTTCATGGCGGCTCAGCGATAGCGGATGCGCGGGTCGATCAGCAGATAGGCTATGTCGACAAGCGTGTTGATGGCCAGGAAGAACAGCACGATCACCAGAATGCAGCCCTGCACCACCGGAATGTCACGCATGGAAACCGATTGGGTCAGCAGGGAGCCGATGCCGGGCCACGCAAAGAGATTTTCGATGACGACAGAACCGCCCAGCATCGAGCCGAATTGCAGGCCGATCGTGGTGAGCACCAGCACGAAAGCGTTGCGCGCCATGTGCCTGGTGACAATGCGGAATTCGGAATTGCCCTTGGATCTGGCCGTTCGCACGAAATCCGCATTCATCGTTTCAAGAACGGCAGCGCGGGTGGTGCGTGCCAGAAGCGCCATGGGGGCGATGCCCAGTGTGATGGCGGGCAGCACCAGATTCCTGAGGTTTCCGTTGCCATAGCCAAAGGTTGGTAGCCAGCCGAGTTTGAGCGATATGAAGTACATGGCCAAAAGGCCAAACCAGAAACCTGGCAGTGACAGGCCGGAAACGGCTGTGATCATGGCCGAAGTGTCGAGCCATGTCCCTTGACGCACTGCGGCCAGAAAGCCCAGCGGCAACCCGATCAGGACGGCAAAGCCAATGGCCGCAACCGCCAGCCTGAACGATGCGGCGATGCGGCTCGACAGCATGGCCGTGACCGGGCGCTGGGTGGAAAAAGATTTGCCAAGATCGCCGGTGGCAAGGCCGCCGATATAATTGCCGAACCGCGTGATGACCGGGTCCTTGAGGCCCAGCTCCTTTTCGATGCGCTCGACGACTGCCGGGTCGATATCGCGTTTGTCGCCAGCAAGCGAGGTAACGAATGTGCCCGGCATGACGCCAAACAGAAAGAAGATCAGCGTTATCGCGGCAAATACCGTAACCAGCGCCTGCAGCAGTCGCCTGCCAATCACCATAACCATGTCAATTTCCGCGGATCGTGTGGTTTTGACAGGCCGGCCGACGGGAACGATCGACCCGGCTGACCAGCCTGTTGTGTGTTTTGGCCCGCCTCAGGACAGGCCGCTGGCGAACGCTTGAAGCGTGCCGCGCTTTTCGGGATGCGCTCTAGCGCCCCGGCGCGTTATCATCCAGCCAGAGCTGATCCACCTCGATGATGGCGGCTTCGGTTACATTGGCATCGACGCCATGAATCCATGGCTGGGTTGCCACCACCGCCTTGTTGTAGTTGTTGAACCACACCGGAGCTTTTTCAAAGATATAGCCGTCAGCCTTCTTGAGAAGGTCGATACGCTTGGCGGCATCCGTTTCGGCTGCCGCCGCATCGAGCATCGCGTCATAGGCCGGGTCCTTGAAGGCGCTGCGGTTGCAACCCGCGCGGCTGACGCGACTGTCAAAGCAGCGCAGGGCATTCAGCGGGTTGGGACCCGTTCCTGCGGAGCGGAACCAGGCCATCGCCGTCCCCTGATTCATCTCGTCAACCAATGTGTTCGAATCCACCACCTTTGCCTTGGCATTGATGCCGACTTCCTTGAGGAACGGGAGCATCGCTTCCAAAACACCCAGGCTCGACGTACCGTCAGTAACCGAAACGGTCACTTCGAAGCCATCGGGATAGCCTGCTTCTGCCAGCAATTGCTTGGCCTTGGCTGGATCGTATGCGTAAGGGACACGGTCCTTGTCGAAGGCCGGGGAGGTGGCAGGCAGCCAGCCGGTGGCCTTATAGGCCTTGTCCTTGAGCAGCTTGCGGATAACGATATCGCGGTCGACCGCATAATTGATCGCCTGACGCACACGCTCATCGTCAAACGGCTTCTTCTCGGTGTTGAACCCCATGTGACGGGTAAACACTTCCGAAACCTCGATCAGCCCCTTGGACAGTTCCGGGTCGGCCTTGTAGAGAACATAGGCGTTTTCAGACAGAACCGTGGCATCCAGTTCGCCTGCACGGAATGCCATGTCAAGGGCGCTGTTGTCGCCGGAAATGGTGAACTCTACCGCATCGGCGTAAGGCTTGCCGCTCTTGTAATATTTGTCGAATTTCTTGCCGGAGATCTTCGAGCCTTCGACATGATCGACGAAGGAGAAAGGTCCAAGACCGACCGGATGGGTGAGGAAGTTGCCGCTTTCCACTTCTTCTTTCGGCAGGATCGCGGTGATGGCTTCGAAGAACTGCGTGCCCGGATCGGTCAGATCCTTGAACGTCAGCGAGAAGGTGCGATCATCGATCTTCTTGATGCCGCTGATTTCCTTGGCTTCGCCCTTCGAATATTCCTGCGCGCCTGCCAGGGTCCCGACCTGCACTGCACCGGGGAAACCCTTGGCCGGGTCCATGATGCGTGTATAGGACCAGATGACATCGTCGGTGGTCAGCTTGCGGCCATTGTGAAAGAACACATTGTCGAACAGCTTATAGGTGAAAGTCTTGCCATCTTCGCTGGTGCTGACCAGCTCGGCAAGATCGAGCGCGGGCGCGTTCTTGGCTGAATCCCAGGTGTAAAGCGAACGATGGAAGGCTTTGGAGACCACCATGTCCTGTGAGTTGTAGGTGGCATGGGGATCAAGCGATTTCAACGCGGCCCCGTAGGGTGCGGCCAGATGCAGGGTGCCGCCCGCTATCGGTTCGTCCGCCCAGGACGGTGCGGCTGGAACGGCGGTAAACAACGTCGCGGCGAGAAGCGCGGTCTTCAATATGGAACGGTAATTCATTTTTTCCCCATTTTGCTTGATTGGTTTGGTTCGGGCTATTGTTGATAGGCGTGCCGGTAAAAGAGCCGCGCGAAATTGGGCAGGAATGTCTTGTCATCCGCCGGCCAGTGGCCGTCGCACATCACGCAGAGCACGAAACTCCTGCCGTCCGGCGTTTCCCCATAGACGAGGTCATGGCGCGTCCATGAAGTATGCCCGGCCTTCGACCATGTCCTGACATTCTGTGGCAGGCCCTCCACCAGAAAGCCTGACACCTGATCGCCTTCCGGCAGCGTGTCGCAACGACGCTGAAATTCGCGGTTCATCAGCCCCAGCATCCATTCGCAGCGCTCGCGCACACCGCGCGCAATGTCATGCATCAGCGCAAGTGCCGAGAGCGGCGTCAGGACATTGCCGTTTTCACCGTTGCGAATCTGCCTGGCGCGCCCATAAGGACTATCTTCATAGGTGCCATGCAGAACATTGATACCGGCAAATTCGCTCCGGTTCTGCGCCAAATACCATTGCTGCACCCGCTGGCGGGCTGCACACCAGTCATCCAGCTCCTTGCCGGACAGCGGCCCGCCATCATAGGCGCCGGTAAGGCGGCCAACCAGATAAACGGTCGCCTCGTTGGATGAAATGGCCATCATTTGCGCGGCAGCGCGGTCATCTTCGGGATGTTCCTCCACCAATCCCTGCGCGCGAAACGCGGCAAGGGCATCGAGAAAGAACAGCTTTATGACGCTGGCCGGATAAAAGGCTTTGGAAGGCTGGTGGCCGAACCATGCCAGATCGGTGATCCGGCCCGGATCGACGGATCGCAACGGCGCATCGTAGAGACAGGCAGCAACGCCGACATTGCTTGCGTCGAGTGCCCCGCCGGTCTGCGCAAGCGCTTCTGAAAGCGCGCGCGAGGCTGGATGAATCCCCGAAATAGGAACGTTGCCGCTCATGTTGCTCCCTTTTTCTTTTGGCCGATTAAGCCAAGGAATTTTACATTTTGATATAGAAATCGCATTGGAACATTATGCATGTGCGATATGAAGTCGGGTTGAAAACTCGCGCTTGGGCGAAAAAGGGCAGTGCATTGCAAAAGAACCATATCAATCTGCGGCAGGTGGAGATTTTCCGTGCCACGATGAAATTCGGCACCGTAACCGCGGCTGCGGCTGCGCTGGGATCGTCCCAGCCGACAATCACACGAGAGCTGTCGCGGCTGGAGGAACATATCGGCTTTCCATTGTTTGAACGCCGGTTGCAGCGTCTGGTGCCGACCGCCCGCGCGCATAAACTGTTTCAGGAAGTGCAGGCGTCGTTTATCGGCCTTGACCGTATCAATGATTACGTGGCGCGCCTGCGCGAAGCCTCGGATGAAGTGCTGACCGTCGCGTCATTGCCAGCCTTTGCCCAGACCGTTTTGCCGGAAGCGATTGCGCGGCTCAACGCAACCCACCCCGATCTCACTCTTCAGATCAGCACGGTTGACCCGCGCAACCAGTCGAGCATCTCCGGTTTCAATTTTGATGTCGGCCTTATCGAGGACATCTATACCGAGAATGACGCGGATTCGCGCGTGTTGTGGACTTTCAAGCTGGTGGCGGTCATGCGCGGCGATCACCCGCTGGCAACGAAGGACTATCTTGAACCCAATGACTTTGAAGGGTTCAATTTCATCAGCCTGGGCGCGCGCGATCCTTATCGGCTGAAAGTGGAGCGCGTCTTTGACATGGCCGGCACCAACCGGCGGCTGTTCCTGTCGACGCAATCGGCTCACAGTGTTTGCGAATTGGTACTCAAAGGGCTCGGTATCTCGATCGTCAATCCGCTGACGGCACTGAGTTATGAAAAACAGGGGCTGGTGCTGAAGCCGTTTCTGCCGTCGCAAAATTTCGTCCTGTCGGTGCTGCGGCCCATCAACCGTCCCATTGTGGCCAGTTCACATGCGTTGCTGTCGCACCTGTCGCAAGTCTGTGCGGAAACGCAGGAAGCGCTGGTCAGGCGCAACCTGGTCATCAACGACCAGTAGCGTATCACAGGTTGTAGAATAGGAGGCCCGGCCCCGGATGTTTAGAGACATAAATGACCAGTTTCCGCCGGATTTCGGCGATTTTCCACGCGGATTTTTACTATCTATAGGCGTGTAGAAGTGTATTGATGAGTATTGCAGGCAGTATAGTGAATTAAATTAAATTCCAATTTTTACGGGAAATTGTGAACTAAAGTGGCATCCTTCTGAAATATTTGAACGAATAGCTTTTGTTGCGGCAAAATGTCCTGAGCTCGGTCAAGTATTATCAATATTCTGTAAGCATTACTCATCTATATATACACATTGAAGGGGACTGGGGGCGATTCTCAACGTGATTACCGTTTGGAGCAAGTTGGTGCTCCTTGGCATCTCTTCACATTCGAAATGAAGACTGTTCCAGGCGGCAACATGGGTGCCTACTGGGCAAGGTAGGGCCATGTCTGTTCATTCAAAACGCGTTATAAATCTCACATCCCGCAGCTTGTTGGGGGGCATATCTTCCACGGCGCTAGCCATTTCCTGCTTTATTGCGCCTGTCACTGCATTTGCAGATGGCGGCTATGGCGGGGTGCGGCCGATTGTGGGCGCAGGCCCCGGGGGAAAAGGGGGCGTTGACGGTTCTGAGGCGAGCGCGATCGGCGAGGATGGATCGGCGGGAACATTTGGCGGCGGAAGCGGGGGCGGCGGCGGCGGCGTCAATCTGGAAACAGGTTTTGGCGCGCATGGCGGCTCCATGGGCGCTGCATCTAATGGTACGAAAGCTGAATCTTATGGCGCTACGGGCGTCATGGGACAGGCGGTCACCAGCCAAACGACGATCACGACATCCGTTTCCGGCGGTACCGGGCATCTGGGGCCGGTAGCGGTAGGTTCAGCGGGGGATCCAGGCAATGTTTCCGCGGGCGGGCACGGCGGCGGTGGCGTCGGCATCAGCGCCAGCGCGGACTTGACGGTTGCAAACGGTGGTGTTGTCACAGGCGGCACGGGCGGCGGCGCTAACACCACGGCGCTTGGAGCGGGTGGTGGCGGCGGCGGCGGTGTCGGCATTTTTTCCAGCGGCAATGTGAAGATCGACGCTGGCGGTACCGTTGTTGGCGGTACTGGTGGACATAGTGGAAATTCCGGCGGCGGCGGTGGTGCGGCGGCGATCGTTCTGTCCGCAAGAGGCAATGTGCTCAATAGCGGTTCCGTTGCTGGCGGCGTCGGCGGCGGGGCCAATTTGCAGGGTGCCGGTGGCGGCGGTGCTGGCGTTGTCTTGCTGAATGGCGGAACCGTAACCAATCTTTTGGGCGGCAGTATCAGCGGCGGCGCGGGTGGTTCTACGCGCTTCCCAACTATCGGGCAGCCAGGTTTGGGCGGCGAAGGCATCAAAGGCGCCGACATGGCTGTTGTCAACGCCGGGAGCATCACCGGCGCCCTCGCTGGCGGCACAGCCGCAAACCGTCCGCAGGCCAATGCGATTACCTTTACCGGAGGCACCAACTCTCTGGAATTATGGTCGAGTTCTGACATTTCAGGCAATGTTCAGGCGTTCAGCACCGCAGACCGTTTGATGTTGGGCGGAAGCACGGATGCCGTCTTCGACGTAACGAGCATTGGCGACAATGCGCAGTATCGCGGTTTCGGTCAGTTTGAAAAGACCGGAACCAGCAGCTGGACGCTGACAGGCGCTACGACGGCGGTTACGCCCTGGACTTTGACATCCGGCATTCTATCCATCGCACAGGACGAAAGTCTGGGTGATGTGGCAGGCATCCTTACCTTCAACGGCGGAACGTTGCGGACAACGGCAAGCTTCGCCAGTGACCGTGATATGGTGCTCAACAGCGATGCCGTTTTCGACACTGCCTCCGCCACCACCCTGACCGCCAATGGCGCGATCAGCGGTCCCGGCGGCTTGAACAAGACCGGTGATGGCATATTGGAGCTTACGGGTGTCAACACCTATGGCGGTGTGACCGCAGTCGCAGTGGGTACGCTTGCGCTCACTGGTTCCGGCAGCATTGCCGCTTCTTCCGAGGTGCGGGTTGATAGCCTGTTCGATATTTCAGGGACCCTGCAAGGCGCATCGATCCAATCGCTGTCCGGCGTTGGTGTGGTCGAACTTGGCTCTGAGGTGCTGACCTTGACCAATGCATCCGGTACTTTTGCCGGAGAGATCAAGGGCGCGGGAGGCATAGCGCTTCTCGGCGGCACTCAAACCCTGTCTGGCATCAACAGCTACACGGGAAATACCGATGTATCAGGCGGCACCTTGCGTGCGGGAGCGGCCAATGCTCTTAGCCCGACATCGGCTGTCAGTGTCCGGAGCGGCGCAACCGTCGATCTGAACGGTTATGACCAGACGCTTCAGTCACTGGCCAATGCCGGTCTTGTGCGGTTTGGCGAAAAGCCGGGAACAACGCTCACGATCAGCGGCGATTACACCGGCAATGGCGGCACGCTCTCCATGGCGACCGTGCTTGGCGGCGATAATTCGCAAACCGATCGTCTCATGGTAAGGGGCAGCACGTCCGGTACAACGCAGGTTGCGATTGTCCGTCAGGGAGGCTTGGGCGCCCAGACAGTCAACGGCATCAAAATTGTAGATGTCAGCGGCCAGTCGGGAGGCACCTTCTCGCTGCTGGGCGACTTTGTCACCAAGGACGGCAAGCAGGCGATTCACGGCGGTGCCTATGCCTATACGCTGCAACAGGGAGGCATGAATACGCCGAACGACGGCAACTGGTACCTGACGAGCGAGATCAAGCAAATTGATCCTGCCGATCCGGATTGCAATTCGACAAGCAGCTGCCCGCCGCCAACAGCGCGTTACAGCCCGTCGGTTCCCGTCTATGAAGGCTATCTGCAGAACATGCAGGCGCTCAACAAGCTGCCGACCTTGCAGGAACGTGTGGGCGAGCGCTACAGGAGTGGTCAAAACACAGGTGCCGCCGTTGACGACAAGGGCGTGTGGGCGCGTATCGAAGGCGCACATAACCGCCTTGAACCGCGGACGGTTACCGGCGGCAAGCAGGACATCAACACCTTCATCATGCAGGCCGGTGTCGACGGCCAGTTCTATGAGAGCGACAGTGGCAAGCTGATCGCCGGTATCACCGGTCAATATGGTCATGCCAAGGGTGATGTGTCCTCCTTCCACGGCGATGGTGCGATCAGCACCGATGGCTGGAGCCTTGGCGCAACCGCCACCTGGTATGGCAATTCCGGCTTCTATGTCGATGGTCAGGCGCAGGTCACGTGGTTCGACAGCGATCTCACTTCCTGGACCGCCAATCAGGGTCTTGCCGATGGCCGCAAGGCAACCGGCTATGCCCTGAGCATCGAAGCAGGCCAGCGGATCGCCATCGACCAGAACTGGTCGCTGACCCCGCAGGCACAGTTGATGTACTCATCGATCAATGCCGACAGCTTCCGCGATGCATGGGACAGCCGCGTCAGCCTGCATGACGGCGACAGCCTGATCGGACGGCTCGGCCTTGCCGCCAACTATGCCAATAGCTGGAAGGGCGAGGATGGGTTGATGGTCAACACTACCGTCTACGGCATTGCCAATCTCTATCAGGAGATGCTGGGTGGATCGTCGGTCAATGTGGCGGGCGTCGATTTTGACACCGACAATGACCGGACCTGGGGCGGCATCGGCGCTGGCGGTACCTATGCCTGGGCCGACAACAAATATGCC
>NZ_JBVPGR010000037.1:0-285150 GCF_055816895.1 Ochrobactrum sp. PL_is501
TGGTCATGCCTGGCGATAACGTCGCCATGGACGTTACCCTGATCGTGCCGATCGCGATGGAAGAGAAGCTTCGCTTCGCTATCCGTGAAGGCGGCCGCACCGTCGGTGCAGGCATCGTCTCCTCGATCATCGAGTAATGAAGGTTTGTGCAGGAACGCTCGCTCCAGAGCGAGCGTTTCCGCGTAACAAGGAACAGATGAAATGAACGGTCAAAACATCCGCATTCGCCTGAAGGCGTTTGATCATCGGATCCTTGACGCTTCGACGCGGGAAATCGTGTCGACTGCCAAGCGTACCGGTGCAAATGTGCGCGGACCGATCCCGCTTCCAACGCGGATCGAGAAGTTCACGGTTAACCGGTCGCCGCACATCGACAAGAAGAGCCGCGAGCAGTTCGAGATGCGCACGCACAAGCGTCTTCTCGATATCGTTGACCCGACCCCGCAGACGGTGGACGCGCTGATGAAGCTCGATCTGTCCGCCGGTGTCGATGTCGAGATCAAGCTTTAATCGGCTTGAGGACGGAAGGAACGAACCCGATGCGTTCAGGTGTTATTGCACAGAAGCTGGGCATGACCCGCGTCTATAACGACGCTGGAGAGCATGTGCCGGTGACGGTTCTCCGCATGGAGAATTGCCACGTGGTAGCTCAGCGTACAGTTGAAAAGAACGGTTACACGGCTGTTCAGCTTGGCGTTGGTATCGCCAAGGTAAAGAACACGTCCAAGGCTATGCGCGGTCATTTCGCGAAGGCCGAGGTCGAGCCGAAGGCGAAGGTCGCGGAATTCCGCGTTTCGCCGGATAACCTCCTCGAAGTCGGCGCTGAAATCACCGCCGAACACTTCGTCGCCGGCCAGAAGGTCGACGTGACGGGTACTTCGATCGGTAAGGGCTTTGCCGGTGTTATGAAGCGTCATAACTTCGGTGGCCATCGTGCTTCGCACGGTAACTCCATTACCCACCGCGCTCACGGCTCGACCGGTCAGCGTCAGGACCCGGGTAAGGTGTTCAAGGGCAAGAAGATGGCTGGTCACATGGGCCAGACCCGCGTAACCACGCAGAATATTGAAGTTGTCTCGACGGACAGCGATCGCGGCCTGATCCTGGTTCGCGGTGCGGTTCCGGGCTCCAAGGGCGCCTGGATCCTCGTGCGCGACGCGGTAAAGGTTTCGCTGCCTGAGAACGCGCCGAAGCCGGCCGCTCTGCGTGCAGGTGCCGCGAAGGCTGAAGCTGCCGTGACTGAGGGAGCCGAATAATGGATCTCACGATTACCACTCTTGAAGGCAAGGATGCCGGCAAGGTCAAGCTGAACGAAGAAATCTTCGGTCTCGACCCGCGTGACGACATTCTCCAGCGCGTCGTGCGCTGGCAGCTGGCTCGCCGCCAGCAGGGCTCCCATAAGGCCCAGGGCCGTGGCGACGTAAGCCGCACCGGCGCCAAGATGTACAAGCAGAAGGGTACGGGCCGCGCTCGTCACCATTCGGCTCGCGCACCGCAGTTCCGCGGCGGTGGTCAGGCTCACGGACCAGTTGTCCGTTCGCACGATCACGATCTGCCGAAGAAGGTTCGCGCTCTTGGCCTGCGTCATGCCCTGTCTGCAAAGGCAAAGGCATCCGACCTGATCATCATCGATGATCTGGCTGCAACGGAAGCCAAGACGAAGCAGCTTGTTTCGCAGTTCGCCAAGCTCGGTCTCGAAAATGCACTCCTCATCGGCGGCGCAGAGATCGACGTGAACTTCCAGCGCGCGGCTTCGAACATCCCGAACATCGACGTTCTGCCAGTGCAGGGCATCAATGTTTACGACATCCTTCGCCGCGGCAAGCTCGTTCTTTCCAAGGCGGCTGTCGAAGCCCTTGAGGAGCGTTTCAAATGACTGATCTTCGCCATTACGACGTGATCGTCAGCCCGGTTATCACCGAGAAGTCCACCATGGTTTCCGAACACAACCAGGTCGTCTTCAACGTTGCCCGCAAGGCAACGAAGCCGGAAATCAAGGCTGCAGTCGAAGCGCTGTTCGGCGTCAAGGTTACGGCAGTCAACACTGCAGTGCGCAAGGGTAAGGTCAAGCGGTTCCGCGGCCTTATCGGGCGCCAGAGCGACGTCAAGAAAGCGATCGTTACTTTGGCCGAAGGCCAGAGCATCGACGTTTCGACCGGTCTCTGAGAGGCCATGGAGTAAGAGACAATGGCACTCAAGCATTTTAATCCGATCACGCCAGGCCAGCGTCAGCTGGTCATCGTGGACCGTTCGGAACTCTACAAGGGCAAGCCGGTCAAGTCCCTGACCGAAGGTCTGTCCAAGAAGGGTGGCCGTAACAACACCGGTCGTATCACCGTCCGTTATCAGGGCGGCGGTCACAAGCGTTCGTACCGTTTCGTAGATTTCAAGCGCCGCAAGCTTGACGTCGTCGGCACTGTCGAACGTCTGGAATACGATCCAAATCGTACTGCGTTCATCGCGCTGATCCGTTACGAAGACGGTGAACTGGCCTACATCCTGGCTCCGCAGCGTCTGGCTGTCGGCGACAAGGTTGTTGCAGGCAATTCCGTCGACGTGAAGCCGGGCAACGCAATGCCGCTCGCTTCCATGCCGGTTGGCACGATCATTCATAACGTCGAGCTGAAGCCGGGCAAGGGCGGTCAGATCGCACGTTCGGCTGGCACCTATGCCCAGCTCGTCGGCCGCGATCAGGGCATGGCCATTCTGCGCCTCAACTCCGGTGAACAGCGTCTGGTTCCAGGTGCCTGCTTCGCTTCGGTCGGTGCGGTGTCCAACCCGGACCATGGCAACATCAACGACGGTAAGGCCGGTCGTTCGGTATGGCGTGGCAAGCGTCCGCACGTTCGCGGCGTTGCAATGAACCCGGTCGATCACCCGCATGGTGGTGGTGAAGGTCGTACCTCGGGTGGTCGTCACCCTGTCACTCCGTGGGGCAAGCCTACGAAGGGCAAGAAGACGCGCTCGAACAAGTCGACCGACAAGTTCATCATGCGTTCGCGCCATCAGCGCAAAAAGTAAGAGAGGTAGTCTGAAGTGGCTCGTTCAGTTTGGAAAGGTCCGTTTGTCGACGGCTATCTTCTCAAGAAGGCTGAGAAGGTACGCGAAGGCGGTCGTAATGAAGTTATCAAGATGTGGAGCCGCCGCTCCACCATCCTGCCGCAGTTTGTCGGTCTGACTTTCGGCGTCTACAACGGCAACAAGCATGTGCCGGTGTCGGTTTCGGAAGAAATGGTCGGACACAAGTTCGGTGAATTCGCGCCTACGCGTACCTATTACGGTCACGGCGCGGACAAGAAGTCGAAGAGGAAGTAACGATGGGCAAGGCTAAAGCTCCCCGTCAGCTCAAGGACAACGAGGCTCAGGCCGTTGCCCGCACGCTGCGCGTCAGCCCGCAGAAGCTGAACCTTGTTGCGAGCATGATTCGCGGCAAGAAGGTGAATGCGGCACTTGCCGATCTGACGTTCTCGCGCAAGCGGATCGCCGATACGGTGAAGAAGACGCTTCAGTCCGCAATTGCGAACGCTGAAAACAACCATGATCTCGACGTCGATGCTCTGATCGTCGCCGAAGCTTATGTCGGCAAGTCGATCGTCATGAAGCGCTTCCACGTCCGCGGACGTGGCCGCGCCAGCCGTATCGAAAAGCCGTTTTCGCATCTCACCATTGTTGTCCGCGAAGTCGCGGAAAAAGGGGAGGCCGCATAATGGGTCAGAAGATTAATCCGATCGGTCTTCGTCTCGGCATCAACCGCACCTGGGATTCGCGTTGGTACGCGAATACCGGTGAGTACGGCAAGCTGCTGCATGAAGATGTCAAGATCCGCGAGTTCCTCTCCGAAGAACTCAAGCAGGCCGCGATCTCCAAGATCGTGATTGAGCGTCCGCACAAGAAGTGCCGCGTGACGATCCATTCGGCACGTCCCGGCATCATTATCGGCAAGAAGGGTGCAGACATCGAAAAGCTCCGCAAGAAGCTTTCCGAGATGACCAATGCCGATACGTCGCTCAACATCGTCGAAGTTCGCAAGCCGGAAATCGACGCTACGCTGATCGCCCAGTCGATCGCTCAGCAGCTCGAACGCCGTGTGGCATTCCGTCGCGCCATGAAGCGTGCCGTTCAGTCGGCAATGCGTCTTGGAGCCGAAGGCATCCGTATCAACTGCTCGGGTCGTCTGGGTGGCGCGGAAATCGCTCGCATGGAATGGTACCGTGAAGGTCGCGTTCCGCTTCACACGCTGCGCGCCGATATTGACTACGGCACGGCAGAAGCGAAGACCGCTTATGGTATCTGCGGCGTGAAGGTCTGGGTCTTCAAGGGCGAAATCCTTGAACACGATCCGATGGCTTCCGAGCGTCGTGCGGTCGAGGGTGACAATCAGGGTTCCTCGTCGAACCGCCGCCGCGAAAACGCTTAAAAGCGGGCCGCGGGCGAGAAATTTGGAGTAGAGAACAATGATGCAGCCTAAGCGCACCAAGTTCCGCAAGCAGTTCAAGGGCCGTATTCACGGCAACTCGAAAGGCGGCACGGATCTGAATTTCGGTGCATTCGGTTTGAAGGCCGTTGAGCCGGAACGCGTCACTGCACGTCAGATCGAAGCGGCTCGCCGCGCGATCACCCGTCACATGAAGCGTGCCGGTCGCGTGTGGATCCGCATCTTCCCTGACCTGCCGGTAACTTCGAAGCCTACCGAAGTCCGTATGGGTAAAGGTAAGGGTTCGGTTGACTACTGGGCGTGCCGTGTGGCACCAGGTCGCGTGATGTTTGAGCTTGACGGTGTCCCTGAAGATGTGGCACGGGAAGCCCTCCGACTCGGCGCAGCAAAGTTGCCGATCAAGACGCGCTTTATCCAGCGCATTGCTGAATAAGAGAGGCAACGATGAAAGCCGCAGACGTTCGGGCGAAGAGCCTCGATCAACTGAATGACGAGCTGGGCACCCTGAAGAAAGAGCAGTTCAACCTGCGCTTTCAGAAGGCCACCGGCCAGCTCGAAAAAACCGCGCGCGTGAAGCAGGTTCGCCGCGACATCGCGCGTATCAAGACTATTGCCCGCCAGAAGGCGGCCGCAAGCAAGGCATAAGGAAGAATATAATGCCTAAACGCGTTCTGCAGGGCGTTGTCGTCAGCGACAAGAATGACAAGACTGTTGTGGTCAAGGTTGAGCGGCGCTATTCGCATCCGCTTCTCCAGAAGACCGTGCGTCAGTCTAAGAAGTACAAGGCGCATGACGAAAACAACCAGTTCAAGGTTGGCGATCAGGTTTCCATCCAGGAATCGGCCCCAATCTCGAAGGACAAACGCTGGGTCGTTCTGACGAACGAAGCAGCAGGCTAAATTATAAACACGCAGCTTAGGTAGGGCAGGAGCCCTTAACCAGCTGAGAGGAAAGAAGGCGGCCAGTCATGATTCAGATGCAAACAAACCTCGACGTGGCGGATAATTCCGGCGCACGTCGTGTCATGTGCATCAAGGTGCTGGGCGGCTCGAAGCGGCGTTACGCTTCCGTTGGTGACATCATTGTGGTGTCGATCAAGGAAGCTATTCCGCGCGGCCGCGTCAAAAAGGGTGACGTGATGAAGGCGGTTGTTGTACGCACCGCCAAGGATATCCGTCGTCCGGACGGCAGCGTTATTCGTTTCGATAACAATGCAGCCGTTCTCATCGATAACAAGAAAGAGCCTATCGGCACGCGTATCTTCGGACCGGTTCCGCGCGAACTTCGCGCAAAGAACCACATGAAGATCATCTCGCTGGCTCCGGAAGTTCTGTAAGGAAGCAAGACGATGCAGAAGATTCGCAAAGGCGACAGCGTTGTCGTGCTGTCCGGTAAGGACAAGGGCCGTAAGGGCGAAGTTCTCAAGGTTATGCCGAAGGACGAGCAGGCGCTCGTTCGCGGTATCAACATTGTAAAGCGCCATCAGCGTCAGACCCAGACCCAGGAAGCCGGCATTATCTCCAAGGAAGCGCCGATCCACCTGTCCAACCTGGCAATTGCTGATCCCAAGGACGGCAAGCCGACTCGCGTCGGTTTCCGCGTCGAGGACGGCAAGAAGGTTCGTGTCGCAAAACGTTCTGGAGCGCTGATCGATGGCTGAAGCTAAGGCACTTCCCCGCTTCAAGAAGCTTTACAACGAAAATATTCGTAAGGCTCTGCTTGAAGAATTCAAATACGACAACGAGATGCAGATTCCGCGCATCACCAAGGTTGTCCTCAACATGGGCGTTGGCGAAGCCACTGGCGATTCCAAGAAGCCTGCGGTTGCTGCTGAAGACCTCAGCCAGATCGCTGGCCAGAAGGCTGTCATCACGCGCGCCCGTAACTCGATCGCAACGTTCAAGTTGCGTGAAGGCATGCCGATCGGCACGAAGGTTACCCTTCGCCAGGACCGCATGTACGAATTCCTTGATCGTCTTGTCACGATCGCTCTTCCTCGCGTCCGCGACTTCCGCGGCCTGAACCCGAAGAGCTTTGACGGCCGCGGCAACTATGCCATGGGCATCAAGGAGCACATCGTGTTTCCGGAAATCAACTACGATAAGGTTGATCAGATCTGGGGCATGGACATCATCGTTTGCACGACCGCCAAGACGGATGATGAAGCACGCGCTCTTCTGCGTGCATTCAACTTCCCCTTCCGGCAGTAACGGCAAGCGTAGCGAGGTATATTAATATGGCCAAGACTAGCGCAGTCGAAAAAAACAAGCGCCGCGAAAAGTTGGTTAAGCGTCACGCTGGCAAGCGTGCACGTCTGAAGGCGATCGTAATGGATCAGGGCCTTCCGCTGGAAGAGCGCTTCCGCGCCACCATCCGGCTTGCCGAACTGCCGCGCAATTCATCGAAGGTTCGTATTCGCAATCGTTGCGAAGTTTCGGGCCGTCCGCGTGGTTACTACCGTAAACTGAAGATGTCGCGTATTGCGCTCCGTCAGTTGGGTTCGCTCGGTCAGGTACCGGGCATCGTCAAGTCGAGCTGGTAAGGAGTAGCATATGTCTGTGTCAGATCCTATCGGCGATATGCTGACCCGTATCCGCAACGCAGTAGGCCGCAAGAAGACCAAGGTTACGACCCCGGCTTCGAAGCTGCGCGCCCGCGTTCTGGATGTCCTTCAGTCTGAAGGGTACATCCGCGGATACACGCAGAGTGAGTTCGTGAACGGCAAGGCCGAGATCGAAATCGAACTGAAGTACTACGAAGGTGTTCCGGTTATCCGTGAGATCAGCCGCGTATCGAAGCCTGGCCGTCGCGTTTACGTGTCGGTCAAGTCGATCCCGCAGGTCGCGAACGGCCTCGGCATCTCGATCCTCTCCACGCCGAAGGGCGTGATGGCGGATCATGAAGCCCGTGAACAAAACGTTGGTGGTGAGCTGCTCTGCCGCATCTTCTGATGCGGCTGACAGCGAACAGATAAAAGACAGGTATCAAAATGTCTCGTATCGGTAAAAAACCCGTGCCGGTCCCGGCAGGCGTGACCGCCAGTGTTGATGGGCAGATCGTCAAGGCAAAGGGCGCGAAGGGTGAACTCTCCTTCGTCGTGCACGATGAAGTTCTGGTCAAGATGGAAGACGGCGCTGTCAGCGTCGATCCGCGCGATCAGTCGAAGGAAGCTCGTTCGAAGTGGGGCATGTCCCGCACGATGATTTCCAACATTTTTGTTGGCGTGAAGGACGGCTTTGAAAAGAAGCTCGAAATCAGCGGCGTCGGTTACCGCGCTGCCATGCAGGGCAAGAACCTGCAGCTTTCGCTCGGCTTCAGCCACGAAGTGGTCTACGACGTGCCTGCTGGCATCACTGTTGCTGTTCCGAAGCCGACGGAAATCGTCGTTTCGGGTATCGACAAGCAGCAGGTCGGTCAGGTCGCGGCTGAGATCCGCGAATATCGCGGCCCCGAGCCTTACAAGGGCAAGGGCGTCAAGTATGCTGGCGAGAAGATCGTCCGCAAAGAAGGCAAGAAGAAGTAAGGGAAGCGCGTCATGGCATCGCCAAAAGAAACTTTGCAGCGTCGCGCTGCTCGTGTACGCCGCCAGGTCAAGGCTGTCGCCAATGGCCGTCCGCGTCTCAGCGTGCACCGTTCTTCCAAGAACATCTACGCCCAGATCATCGACGACGTCCGCGGCGTTACGCTTGCGGCCGCTTCGACCCTCGATGGCGACCTTAAGGGCAAGCTCAAGACCGGTGCCGACTCCGCAGCAGCCGCTGCTGTTGGCAAGCTGGTTGCTGAGCGCGCCGTCAAGGCTGGCGTCAAGGACGTAGTGTTCGACCGTGGTGCATTCATTTACCACGGCCGTGTGAAGGCTCTCGCCGAAGCTGCTCGCGAAAGCGGCCTCAGCTTCTAATTAGCATTTGTGCTTCCGGAAAAGAAAAAGGAAATCAGGATATGGCACAGAGAGAACGTAACCGCGAAGATCGCGGCCGTGAGGAGCGCGACAGCGAATTCGTCGATAAGCTCGTTCACATCAACCGTGTTGCCAAGGTCGTTAAAGGCGGCCGTCGCTTCGGTTTTGCTGCGCTCGTCGTTGTTGGCGACCAGAAGGGCCGCGTAGGCTTCGGTCATGGCAAGGCACGTGAAGTGCCGGAAGCTATCCGCAAGGCAACCGAAGCTGCCAAGCGCGACATGATCTTCGTACCGCTGCGTTCGGGCCGTACGCTGCATCACGATGTTGAAGGCCGTCACGGCGCCGGCAAGGTTCTGCTTCGCGCAGCTCCTGCTGGTAAGGGTATCATCGCCGGTGGCCCGATGCGTGCAGTGTTCGAAACGCTCGGCGTTCAGGACGTTGTTGCCAAGTCGCTCGGTTCGTCGAACCCTTACAACATGGTTCGTGCGACGTTCGATGCTCTGAAGCATCAGATGCATCCGAAGGACATCGCTGCACAGCGCGGCATCAAGTACTCGACCCTTCAGGCTCGCCGCCATGATGTGGTCGGTTCGGAAGAATAGCCGATAGTTTGTGTTCGTCCGGGGCCGCTCAGGCGACCGGATACGCCATAGACAAGGGATTTGAGTGATGGCTGAGAAGAAGGGCAAGACGGTTACGGTCGAGCAGATCGGAAGCCCAATCCGTCGTCCAGCCGAGCAGCGTGCAACGCTGATCGGTCTGGGTCTTAATAAAATGCACCGCCGCAGCACGCTGGAAGATACTCCGGCGGTCCGTGGCATGATCGCCAAGCTTCCACACCTCGTTCGCGTTGTGGACGAGGCGTGATAGCGCAGGGAGATAGAGATATGAAACTCAACGATCTGCGTGACAAGCCAGGTTCGGTCAAGGCGCGCAAGCGTGTTGGTCGCGGTATCGGTTCGGGCACCGGCAAGACCGGCGGTCGCGGCGTCAAGGGTCAGAAGTCCCGTTCGGGCGTTTCGATCAATGGCTTCGAAGGCGGCCAGATGCCAATCTACCGCCGTCTGCCGAAGCGCGGCTTCACCAACATCTTCGCAAAGAGCTTCAACGTTGTATCGCTCGGCCGTATTCAGGCTGCTATCGATGCAGGCAAGCTCGATGCCAAGGCTGTTGTGAACCTCGATTCGCTGAAGGCTGCTGGCGTGATTCGTCGCGCCAAGGACGGCGTTCGCATCCTTTCGGACGGCGAACTGAAGGCAAAGGTTGCCTTCGAGGTAGCCGGTGCTTCCAAGGCTGCGGTCGAAAAGATCGAAAAGGCTGGCGGTAGCATCAAGCTTCCAGAAGCCGCTGCCGAATAAGGCTTCGATACAAAAATAAAAAGCGGCGGCCTTAGTGCCGCCGCTTGCACATTTATGCCAATGCGCATATCTGGGTAGGGTCTTTTCAGTCTCGAGGCGCGACCGCTATAGATTGCGCTGACGGGGGCGGAGGACCGGAGACTTTTCACCGGAGAAATTTAATGGCATCGGCTGCTGAACAGCTAGTTTCCAATCTCAATTTTTCGGCTTTTTCGAAGGCAGAAGAACTCAAGAAGCGCATCTGGTTCACGCTGGGGGCTTTGCTCGTATACCGGTTCGGCACCTATATTCCGCTTCCCGGCATCAATCCTGACGCGCTTGCGCAGGCTTTCCAGCAGCATAGCCAGGGTGTGCTCGGGCTCTTCAACATGTTCGCCGGTGGCGCCGTCGGTCGTATGGCCATTTTCGCACTCGGCATCATGCCCTATATCTCAGCCTCCATTATCGTGCAGCTCATGACGTCGGTCGTCCCGTCGCTTGAAGCGCTGAAGAAGGAAGGCGAGGCGGGTCGCAAGATCATCAATCAGTACACGCGTTACGGCACGGTGCTTCTGGCGCTTGTTCAAGCCTACGCGATTTCAGTCGGTTTGCAGTCCGGTAACGGCATCGTCACCAGTCCAGGACCTTTCTTCATCGTTTCGTCGGTGATTACCCTTGTGGGTGGCACGATGTTCCTGATGTGGCTCGGCGAGCAGATCACGGCGCGCGGTATCGGTAACGGCATTTCGCTGATTATCTTCTCCGGCATTGTGGCCAACCTGCCGCATGCGATTTCCGGTACGCTGGAACTCGGTCGTACAGGTGCACTGTCTACGGGCCTTATTCTGGGTGTCATCATCCTTGCCGTTGTGCTGATCGCGGTCATCGTTTTTGTTGAACGCGCACAACGTCGCCTTCTGATCCAGTATCCGAAGCGTCAGGTCGGCAACCGTATGTTCCAAGGCGACACGTCGCATCTGCCTTTGAAGCTCAATACCGCAGGCGTTATTCCTCCGATTTTCGCCTCGTCGCTGCTGCTTTTGCCTGCGACGGTTGCAGGCTTTGCCAACACGACTGAAATGCCCGCCTGGGCGACGACCATTCTCAATGCGCTCGGTCACGGGCAGCCGCTTTACATGCTGTTCTATGCTGCATTGATGGCATTCTTCTGCTTCTTCTATACGGCCATTGTGTTCAATCCCAAGGACACCGCTGACCAGCTCAAGAAGCATTCCGGCTTTATTCCGGGCATCCGTCCGGGTGAGCGCACTGCCGAATACATAGACTATGTGCTGACACGCATCACTGTTGTCGGTGCCATCTATATCGTGCTTGTCTGTCTCCTGCCGGAATTCCTGATTTCCGCAACCGGTGTGCCGTTCTATCTCGGTGGCACCTCGCTGCTGATCGTTGTGAGCGTGACGCTCGATACGGTTGCGCAAATTCAGGGGCATCTGATCGCCCATCAGTATGAAGGGTTGATCAAGAAGTCCAAACTCAGAGGTGGGAAACGCAATAAATGAGACTGATACTTCTTGGGCCGCCCGGAGCAGGTAAGGGGACGCAGGCTGGACTTCTTACCAAGAAGCATGGAATTCCTCAGCTCTCGACCGGCGACATGCTGCGTGCGGCAGTCGCCCAGCAGAGTGAGATCGGGAAGCGCGCCAAGGCCGTGATGGATGCCGGGCAACTGGTTTCCGACGAGATCGTGAACCAGATCGTATCGGAGCGTATCGATGCTCCTGACTGCGCGAATGGTTTCATCCTCGACGGCTATCCGCGTACGGTTCCACAGGCTCAGGCTCTGGGAACGATGCTGGCGGGGAAGGGCTTGAAGCTCGACGCAGTTATCGAGCTGAAAGTCGATGAAAATGCTCTCGTCAAGCGGATGGAAAGCCGTGTGGCCGATACGATCGCCAAAGGCGGTCAGGTTCGTTCGGATGATAATCCGGAAGCTTTCCGCAAGCGTCTCGTGGAGTACCGCGAAAAGACTGCGCCGCTTTCCAGTTATTATGCAGGAACCGGTGAATTGCGCGTCATCAATGGCATGGCGCCCGTTGAAGAAGTTACTGCCGAAATCGAGAGAATTCTCGTTCCGGCGTGAAAATTGAAGAGGCTTGAAGAAGCCTTGTTCGAATACGGGCAGGGAAAGGGTGAAGCGTTTTCTGCCCGTTTATTGCTTACAGAAGTTGCTTGGGTTGCCTGTTAGGCCGGTTTGATGGCTTTACGGACAGTTAAGAGTTGACTTTTTCGGGCGATTCCGTCAAAGACTGCGCCACTTCAACTGGTTTTGAATGGCGGGTATCGGCGGAAATCGAAAGAGGCCGGTACCGGTCATTTAATGCTGTCTGGTTGATCGCATCTGCCAGACGGAAATTTTTATAACTCAAGGAGAACAGACGTGGCACGTATCGCTGGCGTCAACATCCCGACGAACAAGCGCGTTGTTATTGCGCTTCAGTACATTCACGGGATCGGACCGAAATTTGCTCGGGAAATCGTAACGAAGGTCGGCATTGCTGACGATCGTCGCGTTAACCAGCTGTCGGATGCTGAAGTCCTTCAGATCCGCGAAGCAATCGATGCTGACTACCAGGTCGAAGGTGACCTGCGTCGTGAAGTTTCGATGAACATCAAGCGCCTGATGGACCTGGGTTGCTACCGCGGCCTGCGCCATCGTCGTTCGCTGCCGGTCCGCGGCCAGCGCACGCACACCAACGCACGCACTCGAAAGGGTCCGGCGAAGGCAATCGCAGGCAAGAAGAAGTAATATCGACGGGACGCAAGTTCCGTCGAGCCTTTCCGGTGTGCCGGTTGGGTTTGATGCTGGTCCTTTCTTGAGGACCGGTGTAGCCGCTGGAATTACGGCGGTGTAGAGATCGATTGAAAGGACTATCATGGCCAAGGAAGCCACGCGCGTTCGCCGTCGCGAGCGTAAAAACATCTCGTCGGGCGTTGCCCACGTAAATTCGACGTTCAACAATACCATGATCACCATTACGGATGCTCAGGGCAATGCGATTGCCTGGTCGTCTGCCGGTGCTCAGGGTTTCAAGGGTTCGCGTAAGTCGACCCCGTTTGCCGCACAGATCGCTGCCGAAGACTGCGCCAAGAAGGCACAGGAACATGGCATGCGCTCCCTCGAAGTCGAGGTTTGCGGACCGGGCTCTGGCCGTGAATCCGCGCTGCGCGCCCTTCAGGCTGCCGGCTTTGTGATCACGTCGATCCGCGATGTTACGCCGATCCCGCACAACGGTTGCCGTCCGCGCAAGAAGCGCCGGGTCTAATCCTCGTTCACATGCCGTACGAGCCTCGGGCTTTTCAAGTTCGGGGCTCCTCTGCGGTTTCTTCACTTGATCGCTACGATAGGATGGTAGCGACGAATGATAGAGGGATATCTATATGATCCAGAAGAACTGGCAGGAACTCATCAAGCCGAACAAGGTGGATTTCATCACCAACGGCTCCCGCACGCATGCAACCGTCGTCGCCGAACCGCTGGAACGCGGCTTCGGTTTGACGCTCGGCAATGCCCTGCGTCGCGTGCTTCTGTCGTCGCTTCGCGGCGCTGCCGTGACCGCCATTCAGATCGATGGCGTTCTGCATGAATTCTCTTCGATCCCGGGCGTCCGCGAAGACGTTACGGATATCGTTCTGAACGTCAAGGAAATCGCTATCCGTATGGAAGGCGAGGGCCCGAAGCGCATGGTCGTCCGCAAGGAAGGCCCAGGCGTCGTTACGGCTGGCGACATTCAGACCGTCGGCGATGTCGAGATCCTCAATCCGGATCACGTCATCTGCACGCTGGACGAAGGCGCTGAAATCCGCATGGAATTCACCGTCAACACCGGCAAGGGCTACGTGCCTGCCGACCGCAACCGCGCAGAAGACGCTCCGATCGGGCTTATTCCGGTTGACAGCCTGTATTCGCCGGTTCGCAAGGTGTCGTACAAGATCGAGAACACCCGTGAAGGTCAGGTTCTTGACTATGACAAGCTGACGCTGAATATCGAGACAAACGGCTCGGTTACAGGCGAAGACGCGGTGGCATATGCCGCTCGTATTCTCCAGGACCAGCTGGCGATCTTCGTCAACTTCGAAGAACCGCAGAAGGAAGCTCCGCAGGAACAGGTTGCGGAACTGGCTTTCAATCCGGCTCTGCTCAAGAAGGTGGACGAACTCGAACTGTCTGTCCGTTCGGCAAACTGCCTGAAGAACGACAACATCGTCTATATCGGCGATCTGATCCAGAAGACGGAAGCCGAGATGCTGCGGACTCCGAATTTCGGCCGCAAGTCGCTCAACGAGATCAAGGAAGTTCTGGCATCGATGGGTCTCCATCTCGGTATGGAAATCCCGTCCTGGCCGCCGGAGAATATCGAAGACCTCGCCAAGCGCTACGAAGACCAATATTGAGCATTTCCAGCGAAAGTGCGCCGCGGTTTCGCGTCGGATAATGCGTAAAATGAAAATGAGACCGGAAATATCCCGGCTAGAACTAATTAAGGAGAAGGCTCATGCGTCACGGTAACGGATACCGTAAGCTGAACCGCACTGCCTCGCACCGCAAGGCGATGTTCGCCAACATGGCTGCTTCGCTTATCGAACACGAGCAGATTGTGACGACGCTTCCGAAAGCTAAGGAAATTCGCCCGATCGTTGAAAAGCTTGTCACGCTCGGCAAGCGCGGCGATCTGCATGCCCGCCGTCAGGCTATCTCGGCTATTCGCGACGTCAAGCTCGTCGCAAAGCTGTTCGATACGCTGGCTGCTCGCTATGCAACCCGCAACGGCGGCTACATCCGCATCATGAAGGCTGGCTTCCGCGCTGGCGACAACGCGCCGCTGGCAGTTGTCGAGTTCGTGGAACGCGACGTCGATGCAAAGGGCAAGGCTGACCGCGCCCGCGTCGAAGCCGAACAGGCCGCTGAAGCAGACGCAGCGTAATCTGCGCTGATTTCTGATCAATAAAAGGGCCGCCTCGTGCGGCCCTTTTTGTTTGCTCATTTGACGGAAAATTGCACGGCTTTTATCCAACGTCACAATGTAGCCCTTTATCCTTGTCCTCAGTTGACTACATTCAAGATTGATTCATGTCCGCTTTCACAGAAGCGGCAGTAAGCTTTACAGGCGCGGAGTATGTGCATGAATTGGCGACGTCTAGGTATATTGGGGCTTGTACTGACATCCATCGGATTGGCTGTGCCGCCAGCTCTGGCGCAGGACGCGCCTGCGACGCCTCAAAAACAGATACCGCTCAATCGTGCCGATATGCAGTTGTCTTTCGCTCCGCTTGTGAAGGAAACAACACCGGCTGTTGTGAATGTCTATGCGGCGCGTCAGGTGCAGGCACGTTCGCCGTTTGCCGGTGATCCATTCTTTGAGCAATTCTTCGGACGGCAGTTCGGAGAAAGCAAGCCGCGCATTCAGCAATCGCTCGGTTCCGGGGTTATCGTTGACAGTTCAGGCATCGTAGTGACGAACAATCATGTCATCAAGGATGCCGATGAAATCAAGGTCGCTCTGTCAGATGGTCGCGAGTTTGAAAGCAAACTGCTTTTGCGTGATGAAACCACAGACCTTGCCGTTCTCAAGATCGAATCCAAGGACAAGTTTCCGGTGCTTGGCCTTGGCAATTCCGATGACGTGGAAGTCGGCGATCTGGTGCTGGCCATCGGCAATCCATTCGGCGTTGGCCAGACGGTAACGAGCGGTATCGTTTCCGCGCAATCGCGCACCCAGGTTGGCATTTCCGATTTCGATTTCTTCATACAGACGGATGCGGCCATCAACCCCGGAAATTCGGGCGGTGCGCTGATCGACATGCGCGGACGCCTGATCGGCATCAACACCGCGATCTATTCGCGCTCCGGAGGCTCGGTGGGGATCGGGTTCGCGATTCCTTCGAACATGGTTCGCGCCGTTGTCGAGGCCGCTCAGAAGGGCAGCGCGAGTTTTGAGCGCCCTTATATCGGAGCTACTTTCCAGGGTGTGACCGCCGATTTGGCCGAAGGTCTCGGCATGGATAAGCCATACGGCGCCTTGATCACCGCGATCGCAAAGGGCGGTCCGGCTGAAGCTGCCGGGCTGAAAATTGGTGATGTGGTTTTGTCCGTTCAGGGCGTCCGCGTCGATAATCAGGACGTTCTTGGCTATCGTCTTTCGACTGCCGGCATTGGTAACACCGTGTCGATCGGAGTCATGAGGAACGGAAAGAACCAGACCATCCCGGTGAAGCTCTCTAAAGCGCCGGCTGTGAAGGAGACGGAACCGCAGGTTATCGATGGCGACAATCCCTTTGCAGGCGCATCAGTGCTTGAACTCACGCCTTCGACGGCTGCGAAATTGCGCCTCAAGCGCGATAGCCAAGGCGTGGCGGTCGTTGACGTCTATTCCGGTTCTCCGGCAGCACGTTTGGGCTTGCGCCCCGGCGATATCGTTCGCAGCATCAACGGAAACTCCATCCGCACCGTGGGCGACCTGACCGCGATTCTGGAAGCGGGGCGTGGCCTCGCGTGGCGGCTTGAAGTGGAACGCAACGGCATGCTGTTGCGCCAGTTTGTGCGTTAATCCGATACCTGCAGATCGCTAAACGTTGCATGCCGCTTCGGGCCGCATTATGCCTGAGGCGGTATAGTCTTTTGATAGAGCAATGGAATGAGCGACCTTTTCTCAGCAGCGGCAGACCCGAACGCAGATCGCAACCGGCCGCTTGCTGACCGCCTGCGACCGAGACACTTGTCGGAAGTGACCGGCCAGGAGCATTTGACCGGGCCTGAAGGTGTGCTGACACGCATGATCGCGTCCGGCTCGCTCGGTTCCATGATTTTCTGGGGGCCTCCGGGTACTGGCAAGACGACGGTCGCCCGCCTGCTTGCCGGAGAGACCGATCTGGCGTTCGAACAGATTTCGGCGATCTTCTCCGGCGTTGCCGATCTCAAGAAGGTATTTGAAGCCGCCCGCGCGCGCCGCATGTCCGGTCGACAGACGCTGCTTTTCGTGGACGAAATTCATCGGTTCAATCGCGCGCAGCAGGATAGTTTTCTGCCGGTCATGGAAGACGGTACCGTTATCCTGATCGGCGCCACGACGGAGAATCCATCGTTCGAACTCAATGCCGCTCTTTTGTCCCGGGCAAGGGTGCTGACCTTTCATCCTCATGATGGCGAAAGCATCGCAACCCTTCTGACCCGTGCCGAAGAGCAGGAGGAGCGTCCTTTGCTGCTCGACGAGGAGGCGCGTGCAAGCCTCATTCGCATGGCCGATGGAGACGGACGTGCTGCGCTGACGCTTGCCGAGGAAGTCTGGCGCGCTGCGCGCCCGGATGAGGTGTTCACGGCAGAAAAACTACAGGACGTGGTACAGCGCCGGGCTCCGGTCTATGACAAGGGGCAGGACGGGCACTACAATCTGATTTCCGCGTTGCATAAATCCGTTCGCGGATCGGACCCGGATGCGGCGCTCTATTATCTTTCGCGTATGTTCGATGCAGGCGAGGACCCCCTATACCTCGGTCGGCGGCTTGTCCGCATGGCGGTCGAAGACATAGGCCTTGCCGATCCACAGGCCCTTGTCATCTGCAATGCCGCCAAGGATGCCTACGACTATCTGGGATCTCCGGAAGGTGAACTGGCGCTGGCGCAGGCTTGTGTTTATCTGGCGACCGCGCCGAAATCGAACGCTGTGTATGTGGCCTATAAAGCATCGATGCGCGCTGCGAAGGAAAACGGTTCTCTGCTGCCGCCGAAGCATATCCTCAATGCGCCGACCAAGCTGATGAAGAACGAGGGTTATGGCGAGGGCTACGCTTATGACCATGATCAGCCGGATGCTTTTTCAGGGCAGGATTACTTTCCGGAAAGCATGGGAAGGCAGAAATTCTACGATCCACCGGAGCGGGGCTTCGAGCGGGATATTCGCAAGCGCCTGGAATATTGGGCTCGCTTGCGACAGGAGCGTTAGGGACGACGCTGACGTCTGGAGCGGGTTTTGCTTTTGATGGGAGCGCACAATCCCCATAGTTATCCACATTCGTCCACAATTTGAGCCGCGGCCGCGTTGACCGCGGCTTTTGTTTTGCTTCTTCACACGGTTTTGAAGGTGCCGGAAAGGGACGACCTGCCGTTAGAAAGGTCTTCTTAATCTTTACATTTTATCAATCTTTGCAAAGAGACGAGGTTTTCCATGATGCGCGTTTTGTTTCTCGTCGCGCTCGTGATCCTTGGAGGCTGCGCAACCGCCCCACGGCAGGTCAACAATGTGTGCGCGGTCTTCGATCAACGCGACGGTTGGTTCAATAATTGGCAGACGGCTGCCACGCGGGTTTCACGCGAGTTCGGCGTGCCGGTTCCGGTTCTGATGGCTACGATATATACCGAATCCGGCTTCCAGCCCTATGCTCGCCCGCCACGCACCAAGATTCTCTGGATCATTCCGTGGAAGCGGGCTTCGAGTGCCTATGGCTATTCGCAGGCGCTGAACGGCACCTGGGACCGTTACAAGCGGGAAACCGGTCGCTGGACCGCGTCGCGTACCAATTTTGCAGACGCTATCCATTTCATCGGCTGGTATCATTATCAAAGCTATCTAAAGAACGGCATCAACCGCTCTGATGCCTACAGCCTTTACCTCGCTTACTATTCGGGTCATGGCGGCTATGCGCGCGGTGCCTGGCGCGGAAATGCAACGGCGCTTAACGGGGCGAAACGCGCCCAGGCCATGGCTAATCGTTATGCTGTGCAATTGCGAAGCTGCGGACGATTCAGCTAAAAAGCGGGAAGGGCGGGCTTTTTGCCTGCAATCGGAACACCATCCGGCCTTATTCGCTATTATCATGCAAGCCGAATCGCTAATTGAGGATCACCATTTCATGCTGAAGAAGATCGGGATTGCCCTTTTCGCCGCCACTTTTCTTGCCGGTTGCACCACTGATCCCTATACCGGGGAACAGAAGATGTCGAACACCGCCGGTGGTGCCGCGATCGGCGCGGCTGTGGGCGCTCTGGGCGGCCTGATGGTCGGTGGGTCCAGCCGTGCGCAGCGTAATGCCGTGCTGATCGGTGCCGGTATCGGCGCACTCGGTGGCGGCGCCATCGGCAATTACATGGATCGTCAGGAGAACGAGCTTCGCGCACAGTTGCAGGGGACGGGCGTGTCCGTGACCCGCAATGGCGACCAGATCATCCTGAATATGCCCTCGAGCATTACTTTCGATACCGATCAGGATCAGGTGAAGAGCCAGTTCTATCCGACGCTTAATTCAGTCGCGATTGTGCTGCGCAAGTTCAACCAGACGCTTGTGGACGTTTACGGTCATACCGACTCGACGGGCAGCGCCAGCTACAATCAGGGCCTCTCGCAGCGTCGTGCCGCCTCGGTTGCAAGCTACCTCGGTTCGCAGGGAATCGATCCGCGCCGCTTTGCCGTTATCGGCTATGGTGCGAGCCAGCCGGTCGCGACCAACGCAACCCCGGAAGGACGCGCACAGAACCGTCGCGTGGAAATCCAGATTTCACCGCTTCGCGCTGCGAGCTGATTCCGTTTCGCAGAGTTAGATGCTGCAATGACGCAGTCCTTCGAAAGAAGGGCTGCGTTTTTGTTTGTCCTCGCGAATCGTCGGCCGTCATGATTTGGCTTGAACCAGGCTAATTGCTGGATGGTTCAATTATTTTCGCAATCTCTGATATTAGAGAACAATTATAGAACAAAAATACAGAGTCTTTTTTAATCAATGGTTTAGCCTCATTGCCAAATGAGAACAAAAGGGATACAAATAGATCGTGGCAACGAGCCTGCCGGGCTTCTAGCGAGACAAGAGGATGGTGTAAGATGTCTCAGAATTCATTGCGACTTGTTGAGGAAAATTCAGTGGACAAGACTAAGGCTCTCGATGCGGCGCTGTCGCAGATCGAAAGAGCGTTCGGCAAGGGCTCGATCATGCGCCTTGGCCAGAACGATCAGGTTGTCGAGATTGAAACGGTATCGACCGGATCGCTCTCGCTGGACATTGCGCTTGGCGTTGGTGGCTTGCCCAAAGGACGTATTGTCGAGATTTACGGCCCGGAAAGCTCCGGTAAGACGACATTGGCGCTGCACACGATCGCGGAAGCACAGAAAAAAGGCGGTATCTGTGCATTCGTCGATGCGGAGCATGCGCTTGATCCGGTCTATGCACGCAAGCTGGGTGTTGACCTTGAAAACCTGTTGATTTCGCAGCCGGATACGGGCGAGCAGGCGCTTGAAATCACCGATACGCTTGTGCGTTCGGGCGCTATCGACGTTCTCGTTGTCGACTCTGTCGCTGCCCTGACGCCGCGCGCCGAAATCGAAGGTGAGATGGGTGACTCCCTGCCTGGCCTCCAGGCGCGCCTCATGAGCCAGGCGCTGCGCAAACTTACTGCGTCGATCTCGCGTTCGAACTGCATGGTGATCTTCATCAACCAGATTCGCATGAAGATCGGTGTCATGTTCGGCTCGCCGGAAACGACGACTGGTGGTAACGCTCTCAAGTTCTATGCTTCGGTTCGGCTCGATATCCGCCGTATCGGCTCGATCAAGGAGCGCGACGAAGTTGTGGGCAACCAGACTCGCGTGAAGGTCGTCAAGAACAAGCTTGCGCCGCCCTTCAAGCAGGTCGAATTTGACATCATGTACGGAGCTGGCGTTTCCAAGACCGGCGAACTGGTCGATCTTGGGGTCAAGGCTGGCGTTGTCGAGAAGTCGGGTGCGTGGTTCTCGTATAATTCCCAGAGACTGGGACAGGGCCGTGAAAACGCCAAGCAGTATCTCAAGGACAACCCGGAAGTGGCCCGCGAGATTGAGACGACACTTCGTCAGAATGCCGGGCTGATTGCCGAGCAGTTCCTTGAGGACGGCGGACCGGAAGACGACGCAGGCGACGCTGCAGAAATGTAAGAAGCAGTATCGGTTGAATTTTCAAAGCCCCGTGCATTCGTGCGGGGCTTTGTTTTGGAAGGATGAATTCCTGCGGCGTGAAAAGTGCCTACCTGATCATCTTTCAGCAGAAATTGCTTTTATGGCGCAGCGTACTTATCTGGACAGAAAAGCAAGGCACCGTTAAAAGCGGTCAACCGAAAACTCCACTTCACGTCCTAGCAGTGCGGGAGAGCCTCGGGCCTTCAACGACCGTTGGCGGCTGTGGGAGTTTGAACAGGACAATTGATGTAGCTTTCTGCGAAGCTTCATCCGTGCAGGGCAAACAAGCCCAAAGGTGACTTATGGCTGGCGTCAACGAGATCAGGTCCACATTCCTCGATTATTTCCGCAAGAACGGGCATGAGGCCGTTCCATCGAGCCCACTCGTTCCGCGTAACGATCCGACGCTGATGTTCACCAATGCGGGCATGGTGCAGTTCAAGAACGTTTTTACGGGACTTGAGCATCGCTCCTATAATCGCGCCACGACCTCCCAGAAATGCGTTCGCGCTGGCGGCAAGCACAACGATCTGGACAATGTCGGTTATACCGCACGTCACCATACTTTCTTTGAAATGCTGGGTAATTTCTCGTTCGGCGACTATTTCAAGGAAGATGCCATCAGCTTCGCCTGGAACCTGATCACGAAGGAGTTCGGCCTTCCAAAGGACAAGCTGCTGGTCACCGTTTACCATACGGATGATGACGCTGCGAATTATTGGAAGAAGATTGCCGGTCTTTCCGACGACCGCATCATTCGCATTGCTACCAGCGATAATTTCTGGGCGATGGGCGATACCGGTCCTTGCGGTCCATGCTCGGAAATCTTCTTCGACCACGGCGATCGTATCTGGGGCGGCCCTCCCGGATCGGCTGACGAAGACGGGGACCGTTTCATCGAAATCTGGAACCTTGTTTTCATGCAGTTCGAGCAGATCACGCCCGAACAGCGTATTGACCTGCCGCGTCCGTCCATCGACACCGGCATGGGGCTGGAGCGCGTCGCAGCGGTCTTGCAGGGCGTGCATGACAATTACGATATAGATCTCTTCAAGGCCCTGATCCGCGCTTCCGAAGAAGCGACCGGCGTGAAGGCCGAAGGCGAATTTCGCGCCAGCCATCGCGTGATTGCCGATCATCTGCGCGCTTCGAGCTTCCTGATCGCTGATGGCGTGCTGCCGTCCAATGAAGGTCGCGGCTATGTGCTGCGCCGCATCATGCGCCGCGCAATGCGCCACGCACAGCTGTTGGGCGCGAAAGAGCCGCTGATGTGGCGTCTGCTGCCAGCCCTGATCCGCGAAATGGGACAGGCCTATCCGGAATTGATCCGTGCCGATGCGTTGATTTCGGAAACGCTCAAGCTGGAGGAAACCCGTTTCCGTAAGACGCTTGATCGTGGCCTTGGTCTTCTGTCGGATGCAACGGAAAACCTCGTTGAAGGTGATCGCCTCGACGGTGAAACTGCTTTCAAGCTGTACGATACTTATGGTTTCCCGCTCGATCTGACGCAGGACGCGCTGCGCCAGCGCGGCATTGCTGTCGATACGGAAGGTTTCAGTGCCGCCATGGAACGCCAAAAGGCCGAAGCGCGCGCCAACTGGGCCGGTTCTGGCGAGGCTGCAACGGAAACCATCTGGTTCGGCGTAAAGGACAAGGTCGGCGCGACTGAGTTCCTTGGTTATGAAACCGAAAGCGCGGAAGGTGTTATCACGGCGCTTGTTCGCGATGGCGCAGAAGTGCAGTCCGTTGCCGAGGGCGAAGCTGTTTCGGTCGTGGTCAACCAGACGCCGTTCTACGGAGAATCGGGTGGCCAGCAGGGCGATACGGGCACAATTTCCGGTGAAGGTTTTGTCATCACCGTTAAGGATACTCAGAAGAAGGGCGAGGGCGTCTTCGTTCACATCGGCGAAGTTACCAAGGGTACGGCCAAGACCGGCGATGCGGTTGAGTTGAAAGTGGATTCGGTGCGCCGCACGCGCATCCGCTCCAACCATTCGGCGACGCATCTTCTGCATGAGGCGCTGCGGGAAACGCTCGGCAGCCATGTTGCCCAGAAAGGCTCGCTCGTAGCACCTGACCGTTTGCGCTTCGACTTCTCACATCCGAAGCCGATTTCGGCAGAAGAGCTGGCACAGGTTGAAAACCTTGCCAATGAAATCATTTTGCAGAATGCGCCCGTCAGCACGCGCCTGATGGCCGTAGACGACGCCATTGCCGAAGGTGCCATGGCGTTGTTCGGCGAGAAATACGGCGATGAAGTTCGCGTTGTTTCCATGGGCACCGCCAAACATGGCCCGAAGGAAGGCAAGGCCTATTCTGTCGAGCTTTGCGGCGGCACGCATGTGCGCCAGACAGGCGATATCGGCCTTGTCCGCATCGTTTCGGAAGGTGCGGTTGCCGCCGGTGTTCGCCGTATGGAAGCACTGACCGGTGAGGCGGCACGTCTTTATCTCGAAGAGCAGGACGAGCGCGTAAAGGCCATTGCCGGCGCATTGAAGACGACGCCGTCGGAAGCGCTGGAGCGGGTCAATGCGCTGCTTGATGAACGCAAGAAGCTCGAACGCGAACTCGCCGATGCCCGCAAGAAGCTGGCGCTCGGCGGCGGTTCGGCAGATGGTGGCAGCGCCGTTGAAGCCGTGAATGGCGTCAATTTCCTCGGCAAGATCGTGACCGGCGTTTCCCCGCGCGACCTGAAGCCGCTTGCCGATGAAGGCAAGAAGCAGGTCGGCTCCGGCGTCGTGCTGTTCATCGGCGTTGGCGAAGATAACAAAGCCAGTGCTGTCGCTGCCGTGACGGAAGATCTGGTCGGCCGTTTCAGCGCGGTCGATCTGGTCCGCGCAGCTTCGGCCGCGCTTGGAGGCGCAGGTGGAGGCGGTCGCCCGGACATGGCACAGGCCGGTGGGCCCGATGGCGCGAAGGCACCAGATGCAATCGCCGCTGTTAAGGCTTTCATTGGTTAAGGCAGATATGGCAGTGGAAAAGCCGGGTTTTTGCCCGGCTTTTCTTATGCGGCATGGACAGCCCGGCTGTCTTCGGGTGCTTCAATACGCTCCTTCAGGCCATAATCACGCATGACGGCCGCTACGCGCAGACGGTAATTCTCAAAAACACCGTCGCGGCCCTGTCCCTGTGCCACCCGATGAGAGGGCAGATTGCGCCATTCGCGCACGGCTTCTTCGTCGCGCCAGAAAGAGAGCGAGAGCAGCTTATCGGGATCGGCCAGGCTCTGAAAACGTTCAATCGACAGAAAGCCGTCGATCTTTGCAAGGTCTTTTCGCAGGCTTGCGGCAATGTCGAGATATTGGCCGCGCCTGTCGTCATCGGCTGGCCAGACTTCAAATATGACGGCGATCATGGCTTGAGGAACTCCCCATGCGGTGCGGATTGGAGTTTGAGGAAGATGCGATCCTCGGATCGGATGAATTGCTCCCGGCGCGCGAATTCATAATTCTCCCGTCCCAGCGGATCGGCGGCGAGCCGGGCCCGGTATGCCTCGTAAGCAGCAAGGTTTTCGATAGAGTAGACGCCATAGGCCGTTGTCGACGAACCCTCATGCGGTCCGAAATAACCAATGAGATTGGCGCCGCATCGCGGAATGGCCTGTCCCCAATTGCGTGCATATTCGGCAAATGCATCCGCCTTGAACGGGTCGATCTGATAGCGGATGAAACAGGTAATCATGCATGTCTCCTTCAAATGCCTGTCTTCGATGGTGACAATGTAGCAATTGAAACATCTCTATAGTTCGGTTAGCATCGAAGTATGAAAGATGGCCCGATCATAGCTTCCGTTGCTGCACTCCTTGGCGATCCTGCGCGCGCAAACATGCTCACAGCGTTGATGGATGGCCGCGCGCTGACGGTCAGCGAACTTGCGTCGGCCGCAGGCGTGACGCTGCAAACGGCAAGCGGACATCTTGCAAAGCTCGATGCAGCCAATCTGCTGGTTGCGGAGAAGCAGGGGCGGCACCGCTATTTCCGTCTTTCAGGAACGGATGTTGCACAGGTTCTGGAAGGACTGATGGGGCTTGCGCAACGTACCGGCGCTGTGCGGGTGCGGACTGGTCCGAAAGATCAGGCGCTGCGCAAGGCGCGGATTTGCTATGATCATCTGGCTGGCGAACGCGGTGTCGAGATGCTTGATGCCTCGCATCGGCTGGGGTTGATCGCCGATGGCAACGAGCCGGTGCTGACAGAGAAGGGCAAATCGTTTTTCAGCTGTCTTGGCGTGGACGTGAGCCATCTGGAGCGGGGTAAGCGCCCGGTCTGCCGCCACTGTCTCGACTGGAGCGAACGCCGCAACCATTTGGGTGGTGCGCTTGGTGCCGCGCTGTTGAACCATTTCATTTCGCAAGGATGGGCACGTCGGGAAGAGGGGCGCGTCATCGCGTTTTCGCCCAAGGGAGCGCAGGCTTTCTCGCGGACGTTTGAACTGGCTGGCCAGATTACGTGATCTGAACAGCCAGTGAATTCAGTATCAGTGTTGTGTGGCGGCCGCGGCTGCGTCGTCCAACTCTGTGGCCCGTTTCATCGCGGGGCGATCCTTCAGGCGATCCCAATAGGCTACGAACGCGCCACGGGCAGGCAAAGTGCCAAAACGCAGACCCCAGCCAATGTGTGAACCGACATAAACGTCAGCCGCCGTGAAACGGTCGCCGGTGATGTAGGGATGCTGTGATACCGCTTTTTCCAAAGTGTTGACCACCATGTCGTAATTGCCGTAGCCGACCATCCCCTGCTTGTCTGCCGGGATCTCGAAGCCAAGCGCATGATTGGACAAGGCGGCTTCCACGGGGCCGGATGCGAAGAAAAGCCAGCGGAAGAAATCCGCGCGCTCATCGGGGTGCGGCGCCAGGCCGACCTCGGGAAATGTCGTTGCCAGATAGGCGCAGATCGCCGCCACTTCCGTCACCACGGCATCGCCGTGGCGGAGGGCTGGAACTTTTCCCATCGGGTTGATCGTGCAGTAGTCGGGCCCCTTCATTGGAGGTCCGAAATCCAGTATTTCCACGTCATAGGGTTTGCCGATCTCTTCCAGCATCCAGCGCGCGATACGTCCGCGCGACATCGGGTTGGTATAGAGCTTCAACTCAGCCATTTCATCCTCCTGTAAGAATGGGCAGGATGCGCTTTTTCCCTTGAAAAAGAAATAAAAAACCCGGCAGCGGCGCTGCCGGGTTTTCATTTCGACGATGGGGGTCGAATATTCTATCAGGCGGCCATAGCCTTTTTCAGGTTCTCATCGATCTTGTCGAGGAAGCCGGTGGTCGAAAGCCAAGGCTGATCCGGGCCGATGAGCAGCGCCAGATCCTTGGTCATGTAACCGCTTTCAACGGTGTCCACGCAGACCTTCTCCAGCGTGTCGGCAAAACGCTTCAGCTCGGCATTGTCGTCAAGCTTGGCGCGATGAGCGAGACCGCGGGTCCATGCGAAGATCGAAGCGATCGAGTTGGTCGAGGTTTCCTCGCCCTTCTGATGCTGGCGATAGTGACGGGTCACGGTGCCGTGGGCAGCTTCAGCTTCAACGGTCTTGCCATCCGGCGTCATCAGAACGGAGGTCATCAGGCCGAGCGAACCGAAGCCCTGTGCCACGATGTCCGACTGAACGTCGCCGTCATAGTTCTTACATGCCCAGACGTAGCCGCCCGACCACTTGAGCGCCGAAGCAACCATGTCGTCGATGAGGCGGTGTTCGTACCAGATTTTCTTTTCTTCGAACTTCGACTTGAATTCTGCGTCGAAGACTTCCTGGAAGATATCCTTGAAGCGGCCGTCATAGGCCTTCAGGATGGTGTTCTTCGTGGAGAGATAGACCGGATAGCCGCGCTGCAGGCCATAGTTGAACGAAGCGCGGGCGAATTCGCGGATCGATTCGTCAAGGTTGTACATGGCAAGAGCCACGCCAGCCGAAGGAGCCTGATAGACTTCGTGTTCGATGGTCTCGCCATCTTCACCGACGAATTTGATCGTCAGCGTGCCCTTGCCGGGGAACTTGAAATCCGTCGCGCGGTACTGGTCGCCGAATGCATGGCGGCCAACGATGATCGGCTGGGTCCAGCCCGGCACAAGGCGCGGAACGTTCTTGCAGATGATTGGCTCACGGAAGATCACGCCGCCCAGAATATTGCGGATGGTGCCGTTTGGCGACTTCCACATTTTCTTGAGCTTGAATTCTTCAACGCGCGCTTCGTCGGGCGTGATGGTTGCGCACTTCACGCCGACGCCATGTTCCTTGATGGCATTGGCTGCATCGATGGTGACCTGGTCGTTGGTCGCATCGCGGTTCTCAACCGACAGATCGTAATATTTCAGATCAATGTCGAGGTAAGGATGGATAAGCTTGTCCTTGATGAACTGCCAGATAATGCGGGTCATCTCGTCGCCGTCGAGTTCGACGACCGGGTTCGCAACCTTGATTTTTGCCATGGATGAAGCCTCTTTTTCAATGCGTCGCGCCCGTATAGCACTCGCGGCGAATAAGGCAAAGCGTAAGAGGCTCATTCTTTGGCCTATAAACCGTCTGAATGGTCAAAATTTCGGGAGAGAGCCGATCATGCCGCGCGATGTGCTGCATGATCGCTATCGCGCGATTTTTCCCATGAGGATTGCCGCCGACGATAGTTTTTCTCTTCGCTCGCCAGAATGTCGTCAGCATCCAGAGTGGAAATGGCAGCCGACTTGTCTGTGGGGACAAGACCATTCAGCTGCAGCGAAAGATAGCGTCCGCAGCAGACCCGCAGAAACGAGGCGAAATTGTCGAGGTCGTGCCCTTCATTCCGGGATTCATCGTAGAGCTTGCCGATAAGGCGACTGACGGTGAGATCATCGCGCGCCGCAATATCTTCCAGAGCCCACCAGAAAAAATTTTCAAGCCGCACGCTGGTTACAACGCCGTCTATGCGCAGTGATCGCGTCACGCTTAGCCAGAGTTCAGGATTGGCGCCGATGAACAGCCTGCACATGGTTTCCTCCGGATCGTTCTCCCGAACTTACTGTCGCGCAGTTTTGCCCCACCTGCAACCTTGATGGTCACAGGCGGGTGTTGCGATCAGCTGTGGGTGATCCTTGTGCCGAGGACTGCAAGAAACTGTGCCAGCCAAGCCGGATGGGCAGGCCATGCAGGCGAGGTGACGAGATTGCCATCCGTCACGGCCTGATCGACCGGAATATCGGCATAGGTGCCGCCAGCAAGTTCAACTTCAGGGCGACACGCCGGATAAGCCGAGCAGGTGCGGCCCTGCAGAACGCGCGCTGCGGCCAGCAATTGCGCGCCGTGGCAGACCGCGGCGACGGGCTTGTTCGCCTCGAAGAAGTGCTTCACCACGGCGATAACATTGTCGTCAAGACGCAGATATTCCGGCGCACGGCCACCGGGAATGACAAGTGCGTCATAGCTTTCCGGCTTCACGTCGGCGAATGTTGCATTGAGGGTGAAGTTATGCCCCGGCTTTTCCGTATAGGTCTGGTGGCCCTCGAAGTCGTGAATGGCTGTCGCGATATGATCGCCAGCTTTCTTGCCTGGGCAGACGGTGTGCACCGTATGACCAACAGTCAACAGTGTTTGGAACGGGACCATGGTTTCATAGTCCTCACCAAAGTCGCCGCAAAGCATCAGTATTTTCTTACCGGACATGGTTTCCTCCCTTGATCGTGCATCTGGTGGCGGCAGTCTGCCACGAAAGGGCGGTGAACAGGTGTTATCGGGCTACTACACGGGCTTTTCGTCCGAACACGTAAGGGGAATCTTTGCGATTCAGCGTCAATTATGTCAGGGAAGCGCCACGATTTTATAGCACAGCGGAAAACATCATGGCAGGAACAGATAAACAGCGCCCCATTCTCGCGGAAGGACCGGCAATCGTGCTGGTGGAGCCGCAATTGCCGGAGAACATCGGCATGGTGGCGCGCGCCATGGCGAATTTCGGACTGGCGGAACTGCGCCTCGTCAAACCGCGCGAGGAGTTTCCAAGCGAAAAGGCGAGGGCTGCGGCGAGCAAGGCTGATCATGTGATCGACAATGCGGTGGTCTATGACGATCTGCCTTCTGCCATTGCTGATCTCAATTTTGTTTATGCAACGACCGCACGCGAACGTGACGGTTTCAAGCAGGTTCGAAGTGCGGTGGAAGCCGGTGGCGAGTTGCGCCGTCGTTTCAGGAGTGGAGAGAAGACAGGTATCCTGTTCGGCCGCGAACGCTTTGGTCTCAGCAATGAAGAAGTGGGACTGGCGGACGAACTGGTGACATTCCCTGTCAATCCAGCCTTCGCATCGCTGAACATCGCGCAGGCTGTCCTGCTTATGTCCTATGAGTGGATGAAGTCGGGACTTGAGACGGAAACGGAGACGGTGTTTCGCGGGCCAGAGCTTGAGATGGCGCCGAAACAGGAATTGCAGGGACTTTTCAACCATCTTGAAGAAGCCCTTGATGTGCGTGGTTATTTCCGCCCCGAAGCGCGCAAGGAAATCATGGTCAATAATCTGCGTGCTGTGTTAACGCGCGCCGGGTTTGCATCGGCAGAGTTGAAACTGCTCCGCGGCGTCATCACGTCGCTCGATGTTTTCACGCCGAAGAAGCCGCGTGGCTCTGGCGCGCCGGAAGGACGTGCGCGAAAGCCTGCGACCGAGGCTCCAGCAACAAAGGACAAGGACGAATGAAAAACGCACCCGCTGTGAGCTTTTCCGCTATCCCTTCTGTCGACCTTGAGAAGCCCATTCTGGTTTTCGACAGCGGCATCGGGGGCTTGACGGTTTTGCGGGAAGCGCGGGTGCTGATGCCGGATCGCCGCTTCGTCTATGTCGCCGACGATGCCGGATTTCCCTATGGCGGATGGGAAGAAGACGCGTTGAGAGCGCGAATAGTAGAGCTGTTCGGCAGGCTTATTGCCGCCTATGATCCAGAAATCGCGGTCATTGCCTGCAATACAGCCTCCACGCTGGTGCTGGACGATTTGCGGCAAGCTTTTCCTTCGGTGCCATTTGTTGGGACCGTACCGGCGATCAAGCCGGCTGCCGAAAGAACTTCGTCAGGCCTCGTTTCCGTGCTGGCAACCCCCGGCACCGTCCGGCGCGCTTATACGCGCGATCTCATTCAATCTTTTGCTTCCCAGTGCCATGTTCGTCTTGTGGGTGCTGACCAACTTGCGGCAGTAGCGGAAGCACATATTCGTGGCGAGAAGATCAACGAGGCGCTGGTCGTGGAGCAGATTGCCCCCTGTTTCATCGAACAGGATGGCAATCGGACCGACATTGTCGTTCTGGCCTGCACACACTATCCGTTTCTGGCCAACGTGTTTCGCCGCTTGGCGCCATGGCCGGTCGACTGGCTTGATCCTGCGGAAGCGATTGCCCGGCGCACTGTGTCACTCCTGAAACCACGCCGCGCAGATGAAGAACTGCATCATCACGATGATCTGGCGGTCGTGACTTCCCAAAAGCCGGACTACGCCATCCGCAGGCTCATGCAGGGTTTCGGTCTGCATTTCGCTTGATCCCTTGCGCGTGGCCTTGAATTATGCGGCTAAGTGACAATCATGGCAGGGATCGTTTCACTGGGAAAATGCAATGACCGGAACCATCCCGCAGATTACCCTGCCTTCGGGCCAGACGGTGCCAGCGCTCGGACAGGGCACATGGTATATGGGCGAGGACAGCACACAACGCCGCTATGAAATCGAAGCGCTGAGAAGTGGCATCGATCTGGGGATGACGCTGATTGATACGGCTGAGATGTACGCCGATGGTGAGGCGGAAAATGTTGTGGGTGAGGCCATCACGGGCCGCCGCGACGACGTGTTTATCGTCAGCAAGGTGTTGCCGTTCAATGCATCACGGAAGGGAACAATCGAGGCTTGCGAAAGAAGTCTGCGGCGGCTTCGTACTGAGCGTATCGATCTCTATCTTCTGCACTGGCGCGGGCGATATCCATTTGAAGAGACTGTCGCGGCTTTTGAAGAGCTGAAGCATGCGGGCAAGATCGCGAGTTGGGGTGTCAGCAATTTCGACACGGACGACATGAAAGAGCTCGCTAGTGTAGCGAGCGGCATGGACGTCGCGACGAACCAGATACTCTATAATCTGACCCGACGCGGACCCGAATTCGACCTGATGCCTTGGTGTGATGAGCGCAAAATTCCCTTGATGGCTTATTCGCCAATTGAACAGGGACGGTTGCTGCATGATCCGGTATTGGCGGAAATTGCGGGTGAAACAGGCGGAACGCCAGCGTCGGTCGCGCTTGCCTGGACGATGCGCAGCGGCAATGTCATCGCAATTCCAAAGTCGTCCAACCTGCATCATGTGCGGGATAACAGAAAAGCCGCTGAGTTGCGGCTTTCCGACGATCAGTTGAAACGTCTGGATCAGGTTTTCACGCCGCCGTCCCGAAAGATGGCGCTGGAAATGTTGTAACGAGCGACGTGCCGGAGCATTTCCAGTTTAACTTGAGTCGTTGGAAATGCGCTATCTCTTTGTTTTTACGCATTATCCTGCGCAAAACCGCTTCGCACTTTTGCTGGAAATGCTCTAACCCGCTTCCTTCTGGCGGGCATCCTTCTTGGCCTGTGCGACACTCGCAGCCTTCCGCAACCGTCCGCGTTCTGCCGGGCGGATAAGGCTGTCGTATTTTTCATTCGGAATGTTGCGCATACCTTTGAGGGCGTGGCGCGTGTTGAAATCTTTGCCTTTCTTTTCCTTGGCTTCCTTGGTTGCCAACGCTTTTCGCGCATTGGCGATCAATTCAGCGCTGGCTGCCATGCGACGGCGGCGCTCAACTTCGGTGTTGATGCGACGCACTGCCATGGCCAGCACGGAAACTTTCAGATGAGAACCTTCGTCGGCCTTGGAGGGTGTGGCTCCGCGAGCTACTGCCTTTCCGCGCATTTCACGCCTGCGCTGATGGGCCTGATCTTGTGCCTTCTTGCGGCGTTCGCGGATCAATTTCGCCAGAGGGCCAAGCTCTTCATCTGGAATGTTTTGCAAAAAGGGATGATGTGATTTTTCGACCAGTTCTTTTTCGTCGGCATTGAGCGCGCGAGCTTCCTGCTTTCTGGTGACGGCCATAGGACATCCTTTCTGCTAGCGATGAGAACTTCCCGGTAGAATATAGGCGTGGCCGCCAGCATGGAAAGATAGGCTCCTCATTTCGGCTCTTCGGTCTGGATGACTTCGCTTTGCTCTTCAAACCGTTGTAAAAGCAGCTTCAATTCTTTGAGGGGCAGGTGCTCTGCACCAATGGTTTCGATCTTGGTCGTCGAGACGATGGTCAGGATTTCATCAAGTTTGGCCTGTGTCGCAGTTGCTTCGCGGTTCTGTGCATTCTGGATAAGGAAGACCATCAGAAATGTGATTATGGTAGTCGATGTGTTCACCACAAGTTGCCATGTGTCCGAGAAGCTAAACAAGGGCCCGGTGATGCCCCATATGATGATGAACAAACTCGCCAAGACAAATGCCAGGTAATGACCTGCAAGTTCGGCAGATTTCTCGCTGAGCTTTGTGAAGAATTGTGTCATCGCAACCTCCAAAATGGCTGACATGAAACGCTGGATGGAGGAGCGTGGTTCCGTACTCGCATGAAGCAGGGAACTTTCACGCGCTGGTCGACGTTTGTTCTGCATGGAAAACGCGGAGGTTGGTCGATGGACATTGTTGAAACCCGCATCAGCTCGGTGGGGGGCTTCAAGCTCTACATGGTGGAATTCGTCACCGAGGGCGAAGAGAAGATCACCGTAAAGGTGGAGAACGAGACAGAAGCAGAATTGGCGCGCGATGAAGTTCTGCGGCGCGCTGCTATGAAACTGGGTGAGGCTCTTGGGGTTGCATGTACGGAATGCGGTATTGAGCCGGGCAGTTTTGTGACGCGTCCAAGCGCACGCCGCTCCGGTGACCGGGCAGAGCTTGAGCGTCAGCTCGACGAAGGTTTGGAAGACACGTTTCCAGCCAGCGATCCCGTCTCTGTTACGGGTTCGACGATTGCCGGCTTTACCGGGCCGAAAGATTGAACGACTGCTACAAACAGGAAGCCGGACTGTTCGCCCGGCTTCTGAAGTCGTTCAGAAAATGAGTCCTGTAATGAACATATCTAACTGATAATATTCAAAGATTGCGGCGTTTGCCTTCCATCAGGTCGAGTACGGCGCGGGCACAGTCGAGCACATTCGAACCTGGTCCGAATACCGCCGCCACCCCATGATCGAACAGGTACTGATAATCCTGACGTGGAACGACACCACCGCAGACCACGATGATGTTTTCAGCGCCTTTCCTGCGCAATGTGTCCACAAGCTGAGGCAGGAGTGTCTTGTGACCGGCTGCGAGTGATGAAACTCCTAAAACGTGCACCTTCGCCTTGATAGCCATGTCGGCGGCTTCATCCGGCGTCTGAAATAGTGGTCCAGCCAGCACCTCAAAGCCAATGTCACCAAACGCGGAAGCAATGATTTTAGCGCCACGATCATGCCCGTCCTGACCGAGCTTTGCGACCATCACCTTTGGCGTTTCGCCGGTCTGTTTCGAGAAATCCCCGAGCCGGTCCATCAGCGTCTGGTATTCCGGCTCGTCCTTATAGGCCGCGCCGTAGACCTTTTTTACGACCTTCGGAACCGCTGCATGGTCGCCGAATGCGCGGCGCATGGCATCGGAAATTTCACCGACGCTGGCGCGGGCACGCGATGCTTCAACCGCGGCGGCCAGAAGGTTGCCTTCGCCCGTCCTCGCGACCTTTTCCAACTCCGCAAGCGCGGCTTCGACCTTTGCCTTGTTGCGCGTTTCCTTGATGCGGTTGAGACGCGTAATCTGCGATTGGCGCACGGCCGAATTGTCGATCTCCAGAATATCGAGTTCGTCTTCCTGTTCCAGCCGGAACTTGTTGACGCCGACGATGACTTCCTCGCCTTTATCGACTGCCGCCTGCCGCTTGGTGGCAGCTTCTTCGATGAGGCGTTTCGGAAGGCCGCTTTCGACGGCCTTTGTCATGCCGCCGAGCTTTTCGACTTCCTCGATCAGCGCCCACGCCTTTTCGGCCAATTCGTTGGTCAGGCTTTCTATGTAATAGGAACCCGCCAGCGGATCGACCACTTTGGTCACGCCGGTTTCATTTTGCAGGATAAGTTGCGTGTTGCGGGCAATGCGGGCGGAGAATTCTGTTGGTAAAGCAATGGCTTCGTCGAAAGAATTGGTGTGCAGCGACTGGGTGCCGCCGAGTGCCGCCGACATGGCCTCAAAAGCCGTGCGGACGATGTTGTTGTAGGGATCCTGTTCCTGCAAGGAGACGCCGGAAGTCTGGCAATGCGTGCGCAGCATCAGCGAGCCGGGCTTCTTCGGATTGAATTCCTTCATGATGCGCGACCAGAGCAGGCGTGCAGCGCGTAGCTTGGCGATCTCCATGAAGAAATTCATGCCGATTGCGAAGAAGAAGGACAGGCGTCCCGCAAATTCATCGACATTCAGCCCCTTGTTGAGCGCGGCGCGTACATATTCGCGCCCGTCGGCAAGCGTGAAGGCCAGTTCCTGAACCAGCGTCGCGCCTGCCTCCTGCATGTGATAGCCGGAGATAGAAATGGAGTTGAATTTCGGCATTTCGGTTGCCGTATAGGCGATAATGTCCGCAATAATCCGCATGGATGGTTCCGGCGGATAGATATAAGTATTGCGAACCATGAACTCCTTGAGGATGTCGTTCTGGATCGTGCCGGAAAGCTGGGCGCGGGGCACGCCCTGTTCTTCGCCCGCAACAATGAAATTGGCGAGGATCGGGATAACCGCGCCATTCATCGTCATGGATACGGAAATTTTTTCCAGCGGGATGCCGTCGAAAAGGATCTTCATATCCTCGACGGAATCGATCGCCACGCCAGCCTTGCCCACATCGCCTTCCACGCGCGGGTGATCGCTGTCATAGCCGCGGTGGGTGGCAAGGTCGAAAGCAACCGATACGCCTTGCTGACCGGCAGCGAGAGCCTTGCGATAAAAAGCGTTCGATTCTTCCGCCGTCGAGAACCCGGCATATTGCCGGATTGTCCATGGACGACCCGCATACATGGTAGCACGCGGACCGCGAACGAAAGGCTCGAAACCGGGCAGGGTGCCCAGGTGATCGATCCCTTTCAGGTCGTCTTCCGTGTAAAGCGGTTTTACGTCAATGCCTTCCGGCGTGTGCCAGATCAGGCTGTCTGCTGGCCGCTTCAATTCCTTTTCGGCCAACGTTTCCCAGTCTGCGCGGGTGGTGGGGCGCTCGCTCATATCGAACCTCACTCGAATTCCATTATCAGCTCATCGACAGCGAGGCTTGCGCCCGCTTCCGCTGTAATTCGCTTTACGGTAGCACGGCGTTCGGCACGGAGCACGTTTTCCATCTTCATGGCTTCCACGGTGGCAAGCGGCTGGCCTGCTTCAACCGTCTCGCCATCCTTCACGAGAATGGAGGTGATGACGCCGGGCATCGGGCAGAGCAGCATTTTCGACGTGTCCGGCGGCAGCTTCACCGGCATGAGCTTCGCAAGTTCTGCGATGCGCGGCTTGCGAATGTGGGCCACCACGTCCATGCCGCGCCAGCGCAGACGCCAGCCGGTGCCGGAGCGGGAAACCTTCACCGCAATAGGCTTGCCTGCGACGGTAAACGAACCAAGCTGGCTGCCTGGATGCCAGTCGCTGGCGATGGGCAAGCTGCCGCCATCCACGAAATTGATCGTGGTACCGCCTTCGCCTTCAGCAATTCGAACCGGCAAGGTGAAGCCGCCGAGCGTCGCCACCCAATCAGTCGCAACCGCTTGCTGTTCGCTGGAAATCCGTCCGGAAATCTGCGCGTTGCGCCGCTCAATCGCCAGATTGATCTGTGCGGCTACTGCGGCAAGCGCACGCGCATCGTCTTCCGAAACGGGAACTCCGGTAAAGCCGTCCGGATATTCCTCGGCAATGAATGCGGTGGTGAGCGCGCCCTCACGGAAGCGCGGATGATCCATCACAGCCGACAGGAAGGGCAGGTTGTGGCCGATGCCTTCCACTTCGAAAGCATCCAGAGCATCGCCCATTGCGTTGACGGCGCTGGCGCGATCCGGACCCCAGGTGCAAAGCTTGGCGATCATCGGATCATAATACATTGAAATCTCGCCGCCCTCGAACACGCCAGTGTCGTTGCGTACGATTGTGCCATCCGGGTTACGGCCCTCGACCGGCGGACGGTAGCGGGTCAGCCTGCCGATAGACGGCAGGAAGTTGCGATAGGGGTCTTCCGCATAAAGACGGCTTTCAATCGCCCAGCCGTTCAACTTGACGTCGCTCTGGCCGAAGCGGAGCTTTTCACCGGATGCCACACGGATCATTTCTTCTACAAGATCGATGCCGGTGATGAGTTCCGTCACCGGATGCTCGACCTGCAATCTCGTATTCATTTCAAGGAAATAGAAGTTGCGACTGCCATCGACGATGAATTCGACCGTGCCTGCGGAAAAATAGCCAACGGCCTTTGCGAGAGCTACGGCCTGTTCGCCCATTGCTTTGCGGGTGGCTTCATCAAGGAATGGCGAAGGCGCTTCTTCGATGACCTTTTGATTACGGCGCTGGATGGAGCACTCACGTTCGCCCAGGTAGACGACGTTCCCATGCTGGTCCCCCAGAACCTGGATTTCGATGTGGCGCGGCTGGGTGACGAATTTTTCGATAAATATGCGGTCGTCGCCGAAGGAGGATTTGGCCTCATTGCGCGAGAGCTGAAAGCCTTCGCGGGCCTCTTCGTCATTCCATGCGATGCGCATGCCTTTGCCGCCGCCGCCAGCGGACGCCTTGATCATCACCGGATAGCCGATGCTGCCCGCGATCTTGACCGCCTCGTCGGCATCCTCGATCAAGCCCATATGGCCGGGCACGGTGGAAACACCGGCTTCGGCTGCGAGCTTCTTCGAGGTGATCTTGTCGCCCATGGCGTCAATTGCGTTCACCGGGGGTCCGATGAAGGTGACGTTGGCTGCTTTCAGCGCTTCGGCAAAACGCGGGTTTTCCGACAGGAAGCCATAGCCGGGATGCACGGCATCCGCGCCGGTTTCCTTAATCGCCGCGAGGATTTTGTCGATGACGATATAGGATTGATTGGATGGCGCTGGTCCGATGTGGATCGCTTCATCGGCCATTTTGACATGGAGCGCATTACGGTCCGCGTCAGAATAAACGGCAACCGTCGCGATACCCATTTTCTTCGCCGTCTTGATGACCCGGCACGCGATTTCGCCGCGATTGGCAATGAGAATTTTCTTGATCATCTTATTTGTACCTGGGGCCATCTACTCAAAGAGGAATAGTATCGTGCTTCTTCCACGGCGTGCTTTGGCTCTTGTTGCGCAGGCTGGCAAAAGCGCGGGCAATGCGGCGGCGTGAGGAATGCGGCATGATGACTTCGTCGACGAAGCCGCGTTCAGCAGCGACAAACGGATTGGCAAAGCGCTCTTCATATTCCTTCGTGCGCGCGGCGATTTTTTCAACGTCGCCCAGTTCGGAACGATAGAGGATTTCCGTTGCGCCTTTGGCGCCCATAACCGCGATTTCCGCCGTCGGCCATGCGTAGTTGATGTCGGCGCCGATATGCTTCGAAGCCATCACGTCATAGGCGCCGCCATAGGCCTTGCGGGTGATGAGCGTAACCATGGGAACTGTAGCCTGGGCGTAAGCAAAGAGCAGTTTTGCGCCGTGCTTGATGACCCCGCCATATTCCTGCGCTGTTCCTGGCAGGAAGCCCGGAACATCCACAAGCGTCAGGATCGGGATGTTGAAGGCATCGCAAAAGCGAACGAAGCGAGCAGCCTTGCGCGATGAATCGATGTCGAGGCAGCCGGCGAGTACCATAGGCTGGTTTGCAACGACACCGATGGTCTGACCGTCCATGCGGATGAAGCCGGTGATGATGTTCTTGGCAAAAGCTTCCTGAATTTCAAAGAAGTCATTTTCGTCGGCCAGCGCGTGGATAAGCTCTTTCATGTCGTAAGGCTTGGTGGCGCTATCCGGGATCAGCGTGTCCAGCCGCATTTCAAGCCGCGCAGGATCATCGAATACCGGGCGCACAGGAGGCTTCTCGCGATTGTTGAGCGGCAGGAAGTCGAACAGAATGCGGACCTGTTCCAGCGCTTCAATATCGTTCTCGTAAGCTCCGTCTGCCACCGACGATTTTCTGGTGTGAGTCGAGGCGCCGCCCAATTCCTCAGCGGTGACAATTTCATTTGTGACGGTTTTCACCACGTCAGGCCCAGTCACGAACATATAGGAGCTATCCCGCACCATGAAGATAAAGTCGGTCATGGCGGGCGAATAGACAGCGCCGCCAGCACAGGGGCCCATGATGACGGAAATCTGCGGCACGACGCCGGAAGCGTCCACGTTGCGCTTGAACACGTCGGCGTAGCCCGCGAGCGACGCGACGCCTTCCTGAATGCGCGCGCCACCGGAATCGTTGAGGCCGATGACCGGCGCGCCGTTCTTCACCGCCATGTCCATGATCTTGCAGATTTTTTGCGCGTGCGTTTCAGACAGAGAGCCGCCCAGAACAGTAAAGTCCTGGCTGAACACATAGACCTGACGGCCATTGATTGTGCCCCAGCCCGTCACCACGCCGTCGCCCGCAACTTTCTGCTGCGCCATGCCGAAATCGGTGCAGCGATGCGTGACATACATATCAAACTCCTCGAACGAGCCTTCGTCGAGGAGCACTTCAATCCGTTCGCGGGCGGTAAGCTTGCCTTTGGCATGCTGGGCATCAATACGGCGTTGGCCGCCACCAAGTCTGGCTTCCATGCGGCGGGCTTCGAGCTGTTCAAGGAGTTCCTGCATAAATCCCCACTTTTGGGCGGCCTTTGAAAGGCGAGTTATGAAGCTGAAAAGATAGTCTTTTTCTCCCTTCTGCTTAAAATCCGAAGGGGGCCGGGAAAAGCTTGAAAAGGTGTGATTGTGTAAGCTATAAATTTGCAAATAGCGAAATGCGAATTTGCAAAATGGCACCGAGAAAACTTTATATCGGAAGAAAGATACGGGAAATACGCGAGCAACATAAGGCAACCCAGTCGGGTTTTGCCGAACGGCTCGGTATTTCAACGAGTTATCTTAACCAGATCGAGAACAATCAGCGACCTGTCTCCGCAGCTGTGTTGCTGGCGCTGGCTGAAAACTATCAGATCGATATAGGTGCCATTTCGCTGGGAGATGATGACCGTTTGCTATCTGCGGTTTCCGAAGCTCTGGCCGATCCGGTCTTCGACAATTACAAGCCGAATTTGCAAGAGCTGAAACTGATTACGCAAAATGCGCCGGGGCTTGCCCACGCGCTGATCGCCTGCCATCAGGCCTACCGCCGCAACAGTGAACAGCTAGCCAGCCTGGATAATCAGCTTGGTCGCGCTCCCTCTGCTGCCGAACCAGCTCCTTACGAGGAAGTTCGCGACTTTTTCCATTTCATCGATAATTACGTACATGAAATTGATATTGCGGCAGAAAAACTTGCTGCGGAACTGAATATTCCCGGGCGAGACATTGGTGTGGCCCTGCCTCAATATATGGAGGAGCATCACCGAGTGCGCATTGCGCGAGCGGGGCCGCAGGAGGCGGTTTTGCGTCGGTTCGATCCTATGGCGCGGGTCCTTTATCTCAATCCTTATTCTCCTGCTTCAACCCGCAATTTCCAGATAGCTTTTCAGATCGCCGAACTGGAGATGGAAGAGCTTGTGAGCGCTATTGCAAGGCGGGCGGATTTCCGTTCCGCCGAGGCAATCGAAATTTGCAAGATTGGCTTGCGTAACTATTTTGCCGGGGCGCTTATGCTGCCCTATCAAACATTCCTTTCGGCAGCGAAAGAACTGCGTCACGATCTTGAATTGTTGGCATCACGTTTCGGCGCCAGTCTGGAACAGGTCGCCCATCGCCTTAGCACCTTGCAGCGTTCCGGCCAGCGCGGTGTTCCGGTGTTTTTCGCCCGCATAGACAGGGCCGGAAACATCACAAAACGGCACAGTGCCGCCAAGTTGCAATTTGCCCGCTTCGGGGCCGCATGCCCGCTGTGGAATGTGCATCAGGCCTTCGAGACGCCGGGGCGGATCATTCGACAGCTCGCCGAAACACCGGATGGCGCGCGCTATCTTTGCATTGCGACGGAACTGACCAAGAGTGAGGGGGGCTTCAATGCACCCCAGCGGCGCTACGCAATCGCCCTTGGCTGCGAGGTGGCTTATGCGCAGGATTTTGTCTATGCGGATGGTCTAGACATCGCGGTGCGTTCTGCCTTCGATCCGATCGGTGTTTCCTGCCGTATTTGCGAGCGCGCGGAATGTGTGCAGCGTGCGGTTCCGCCGCTTAAAAGCAGATTGGCGGTCGATCACGACCGCCGCGGAATTCTGCCATATCGTTTGTTATAAATCAGAAGCCAGCATGTTCCTTGAGGAATTCGGCTTCCTCATGGGTAGTGTCGCGTCCGAGCACCGTGTTCCGATGTGGGAAGCGCCCAAAGCGCTCAATGATATCGTGATGCTGGCGGGCAAAGCCGAGCGAAAACTCGTCGCCGAGCTTTTCATAAAGGTCGACACAGCGCTTCTGGTCGCTCAGATGTTCGCTATGCATGAACGGAAGATAGAAGAACTGGCGTTGTTCAGGTGACAGCTTCCGGTCGAAATCATGATCGAGTGCCTGTGCCGCTACGTCTCTAGCCAGCCCGTCGCTTTCGAAAGAGCGAGGTGAGCCGCGGAACATATTGCGTGGAAACTGGTCGAACAGAATCGTGAGCGCCAGGGCGCTTTCCGGCTGCTGTTTCCACTGTTCCAGCTTGTCGGCGCGGGCATCCTCATAGACGGTCAGAAACTTCTCACGAATTTCGGCGTCTATCTCGTCACTTTTGCTGAACCAGTTTTCCTGCATTTTGGGCGAAAACCAGAAATTGAGGACGTCCTTCGGTTCAATAGCCATGGTTGGCCTCCTTTCTGACTTTACTGTGCCTTCTGGCTTGCAGCTTCCGGCTGCGGGCAAGGCGGCTCGCCCTTGAAATTGCGCGACATGCAGGCGAATCGATCAAAGCTCTTACCTGTGTCCATGGCTGCCTTTCCAGCTCCCCCGCATCCGGTAAGAACGGCAAGCGAAATCAGAATAGCAAAGTTCTTCATGGGGGTCCTTTCAGGCGCCATGGTGTCTGCATGGATAATAGAGATCGCGATCTTCAGTCGCAACACTGGCGCCGATCAACTAGAGCGGTTCCGCTTAACACAGAATCGCAGAACCGCTCTATCTCTTTGTTTTTACGCATTATCCGACACAAAACGCTTCGCACTTTTGCTGGAAATGCTCTAGCCGCGTCCACGATAGTTAGGCACGCCCTGTTCCGGTATCCAGACGTTCTGCGGTGCCGGTCCGGTCTGGTAGAAAACATCGATCGGAATGCCGCCGCGCGGATACCAGTAGCCGCCGATCCGGAGCCATTCCGGCTGTAGCAGTTCTACAAGACGCTTGCCGATGGTTACCGTGCAATCTTCATGGAATGCGCCGTGATTGCGGAAGGAAAACAGGAACAGTTTCAGAGATTTGCTTTCTACGAGCCACTGTCCGGGCACGTAGTCTATCACCAGATGCGCGAAATCAGGTTGCCCTGTCATCGGGCAAAGCGAGGTGAATTCGGGTGCAGTGAAGCGAACACAATAGGGTGTTTCGGCTTGCGGATTTGCAACCCGTTCCAGGACGGCCTCTTCCGGAGTTTGCGGTATCGAGGTGTTGGAGCCGAGTTGCTTCAAGTCGGAATATATTGTCTTATCAGACATTTACGCGCCTTTGTTTCAAGCCACGGCGCAGTCTTTCAGCGCATGATTGCGCTTGTCCTTGTTTTGACCGGGTAGGCTGCGACCGGTGGCAAATTGCCAATGCCAGAGAACTGGCAGATCATGAGGTAGCAGACCACGGCTTTTTGGTAAAGGATACAAACATAGCCCGCGCATCGGGCGCGGGCCTCAATGTCAGGGGTTGATCGCTGGTTCAGCGTCGATCGGAAATGGCGCATCCAATGGCTACGCCAATAAGAATGCCGATAATCCCGGCTGTTCCGAAAAGTGTGGTGGCCGTGCCTGGATTTTCGCGCACCGTTTCAGCAACCACCTGGCCGCGTTCACGCACGGTTTGAGCGGCTTGACGGAAACGACCGGACGCATCATCCATGGCATCCTCTGCACGTTCCCTCAATTCGCTGGAATGCGACGACAGCGATTTTGAAAGACGTTTCAATTCGGTGCGCATATCGGCAATCTGCTTTTCAAGTGCCTGCTGGATGTCATTCGTGATCTTTTCGTCGGCCATTAGAATTCTCCGTTGAATTGATGACGGTTAAACGAGTGAAAACTCGTTCGGTTCCATGCTGCGCAACGCGGTTACTGAATATGGTAAACCGGTCGTAAACCATTTTAATTTAACTTTTTCGAATACAACAAGATGATCTGGAGCGGGGCCAGAATGTATATCGAAAAAGACGCGTTGATCGGCGGCTGCGAGCCGGTAGCTGCACGTGTTGTCCGTGCGGCCCATCTTGCCCGGCAATGTGTGGATCAGTTGCAGCCGCAAAATGTCCGCGCGCAGGCAGAAGCTGCTTTGACGCTTTTGCTTGATGATCCTTCCCCGAAAGTCCGCATGGCAATGGCTGATGTTCTCTCAACAAGTGCGCATTCGCCTCTGCATATTGTAACGGCGCTTGCCGCTGACCAGCCGGAGGTCGCGGGGTACATCCTTGCACGCTCAACGCTTCTCAGTGATGCCGATCTGGTCGATTGTGTTGCCTATAGCGCATCGTCGATGCAGGTTTTAATCGCGGCCCGCCCGCATGTTTCATTCGCAGTCGCTGCTGCAATCGCAGAAATCGGCAACCACGAAGCGGTTGCCGAAATGCTGTTTAACAGTTGCGCTCGGATTGCTCCTGTTTCATTCCGGCGAATAAGCGAGCGCTGTGGTCATGATGCTCTTGTGCGTGAGGCTTTGCTGGCCCATCCGCATCTTCCAACAGAATGCCGCCATCTTCTGGCTGTGAAAGTAGGGGAGGTTCTGCAATCTCACCCGTTGGTGAAGTTACTTCTGGGCGATCGCCGCGCTGATAAGGTCGTCGGAGATGCAACCGCCCGCGCATCCATGCATCTGGCCGAAAACTGTTCGCCGGAAGAACTGCCGGCGCTGGTAGAGCATCTGCGCCTGCGCGGTGAAATTACGACAAGTTTCGTTATCCGTGCCGTTGCAGGGGGGCGCATAGATTTTTTTGCGAGCCTGCTCGCAGCGCTGTCCGATCTTGATGACGCCCGCATTTGCGCGATTATTTCCGGCGGTCGGCCTGCGGCCCTTGCTGCGCTGCTGCGCTCCGCCGGATTGAGCGACGCCACGCATGCACCCTTGATAGTGGCAATTGAAGCTTGGCGGGCCGTTGCTGCCGGGCGGAAGCGGATGGGTGCCGCGGAAATATCAGCCCTTATGTGCGAAGCCACACGTGCCAGCCGATACGCTGCCGCCAATGACGATCTGGCCGCGCTTCTGCGTTCTATCCATCTGGAATTTATGCGTGAAACAGCGCGGGACAGGCTGCAGGCTATTCCCGCCTGATCAGGCTTTTTGCCGAAACGGGCCGACGAGGCTGAGGCCATAGCCGACAGCGATGCCGAAGACGGCTCCGGCGGCCTTGAAAACGAAGTCGATAAACTCGCCATGCCGTCCCGGAGCAAAACGTTGCATCAGCTCGAAAAGCGCAGCGCAGCCGACTGTCAGGAGAAGAACGCGCATCCAGTGGCGTGGGTAGGCGAGCGCAAACAAAGCGCCTACGAGAAAGAAAGCTCCAAACCGTTCGAGATCTACAGGTTCACCGGTGACAGGGCGGAATTTTATCGGGCTGATTGTGACCATCAGGATGGTCAGGAGTATGATCCAGGCGCTTATGCGCAAAAATCGCTTCATGAAGAGCGCCTTTATTCGTCTGTATAATCGCCAGGTGGCTCGTCCTGCTTTGGGTCGCCACAACGTTTGTACATCCGGTCGGTTATTGAGGTTTTCAATCCGTTGCCGAATGGCAAGTCATAATGGGAGATGACATCGACGCCCATACACCATTTAACGTCGTGAGGCGACAGGCCATAATTGGTTTCGAGAAAGCCCAATGCGTAATTCATGCCCTCATCGCATTGGTCTGTTTTGCAGAAATTTCCGTCCCGGGCGAGCTGGCGAATCGAACCTTCGCCTATCTTCACTACGATCGGCTCGACGGCAAAAGGAGCTGTGCCTACAACGGCGATGATGACAAGTCCGAGTAAAGTAAATTTTGTAGAGCGCCGCATGAATCGCCGTTTTTAGCTGGTTTCCGCAAGTTCATAACGCATGAGCGGCAACAGAATGGCAAGTCGCAATCGATGGAAAACTGACGCAATTAGGGGTTTTCCGGACAATGCTGCCTCTAAATCGCATTCGTCCGTTGCTATGACATATTGAGGTGATGGCTTCGTTCTCCAGCCAAATTATTGCTAGTCGTATTTTAGTCTATGTCGGTTTCGTATTGACTTTTACGTAAATGCGGGAGCAAAACTTAAGCTCCGATCCGGTTGGGGTCTGGAGCCTGGTTGGTAAAGGCAGGAATGTTGTGGTGCGCGAGTATTATACGATCACGGAGCTGACACGCGAGTTCGGGATTTCAACCCGTACTTTGCGCTTCTATGAGGACGAAGGCCTGATTGCTCCAGTGAGACGCGGCCGTACGCGATTGTTTCGTCCTGCTGATCGCCATCTCGTGAAGCAGATTCTACGAGGCAAGAGGTTAGGGTTCTCGATAGCCGAAATTCACGAGATTATTCAGATGTACCGCGAGCCGCCTGGCGAGACGGGACAGCTGAAGCTGCTTATGAAGCGTGTCGAGGAAAAACGCGCCGATCTTCGCCAGAAACGACGCGACATTGAGGAGACGCTGGGCGAACTCGACCAGATCGAGGAATCCTGCATTGAGCGTCTAGCCGAGCTTGGCGTTAACACCTGAATCTATTGAACATCGGGCACAGGGGAGCACATTTGTGCAATATCCCGGACCGTGCTGTTGTTCTCCTGATCGATCTTGCCGCTGAAGACATCATCGAACAGCGTTGCCTTGTCCAGTTCGCTCACAACGCAGCCGCAAAACTGTCGACATAGCTGTTCGCTACCGTTTTGCAGGCATGCAGCCACGCAGGATTGCGTGAAGGCTTCTCGCGGCGACGGTTGCGCAGGCGGTATGAGTTGGGAAAACATGTAAACCAACGCGATCAAAACCGGTTGATGAATGAGGTAGAAGGCGAGGCTGTGCCTGCCGATGAATGTCAGCGGCCTTTCAAGAAATTTTGGCTTTATCCCGCCAGCCAATAGCTGAAGCCAACCAAAATGCTGAAAAATGCGCGCAGCCGCGATACCTGCAAGAACCGCCCCGAACCACGGAAACAGCGGTACATAATCATTGGAGCGCAGTGTTACTGTCGAAAGCCCCACCCAACTCAATGCGGGATGATTGAAAATATCGGCTCGCGCAAATAGTGGAGCGGTTATGACGAATACCGCGACGATCAAGGTTGCGAAGGCGGGTAGGCGCAGAAACAGAAGACCTAGCACGCTTGCCAGAGCGATCTGGTGCAGAATGCCAAAGAAAATGAAGCTGTCCGGGGACATATACCACGTGACGGCTGAAATAGCTGCCGCCGCCGCAATGATCTGAGCCAACCGTTTCGCCATCGGGTTCCAGCGTATCCCATTGCCATGCGCCAGAACGAGGCTGAAACCGACCAGAAACAGGAAGCTTGACGCGATACAGCGCGCGAAAAGTTTCCATCCTCCGTGCGCGGTCGTGGCGGGCGCCATATAGCCGAAAAACTCGAGGTCCCATCCGAAATGGTAGATCGCCATAGCGATCAACGCGATCCCACGCGCAATATCAATGCGCTCGAGGCGAAGGCGAGAAGAAGGTGCAGTATCCTCAGTCTTGATGTCAGACATGGTTCCTTCCGGCGAGATCATGATGCCCGGCTTTTTCGATTCCCGGCAAATCTCTAACACAGGCTTTGGCAACACTATAGTATGCGGTCATGCACGGATTCGTGCAGGCAGAGATACGGGCAGGCAGAGATACAGGCAGGCACAGATCCGGGCAGGGTGCCTCATGTTGGGAGAGTGTGGTTGTTCTATAGCTTATCGAAGATTTTCTGGCTGTTTTTTCAACCCATCACAATCATCTTCGTCCTCATCGTCATTGCCTCTCTGGCGATATGGCGCGGCTTTCGTCGATTTAGTCTGGGTGTCCTTGGCCTGTCGATAGCCATTCTATTCTTTGCGGCTTTTACGACGCTGGGCGCCGTCCTGCTCGCCCCATTGGAAGATCGCTTTGCAAAGCCGGATGAACTGCCGCAGCATGTGGAGGGTATCGTCGTTCTCGGCGGCTATATGAACGGTGAGATCAATGCGGGACGCAAAGGTTTTGAGTTGAATAGTGCGGCTGACCGAATTTTCGAAACCATGCGGCTTGCAAGGCTCTATCCGAATGCCAAGGTCATCGTTTCAGGAGGCGAGGGAGCCTTTTTCGAAGAATCCGCCAAAGAGGCGGATAGCACCCGGCAGATGTTGGCAGATCTCGGTTTTTCCGGCGAGCGCTACATATTTGAGAACAAATCTCGCAATACGGTTGAGAATGCTGTTTTTTCAAGGGAGCTGGCTCAGCCCATGCCGGGCGAAACATGGCTTCTTGTCACTTCCGCATACCATATGCCGCGTTCTATTGGCTGTTTTCGCAAGGCGGATTTCGAGGTTGTCGCCTGGCCGGTAGATTACAAAACGCGCGCCAGCGAGCGCTTTGCCCTGTATCTCGAATCTCCGAATGAAGCGCTATCGCGGTTCAGCGTGGCCGTTCGTGAATGGGTAGGACTGGCCGCCTACTGGCTGGCGGGGAAGACTGATATGTTGTTGCCGCAACCCTGATGCCGCATTTTCGCCGTCACTTTAAAGCTTTTGTTAAGGCTGTTTATTGATAACTGACTGATTATAAAGCCGTTTTAATATTGGGTGTGCGGTGGCGGAGGTCCGCTGCCGTAATTCAGCCGTTTTTCGTCGTTGCGTTCCGGTGATCACGAAGCTATATAATTAGTAACAGCGTTGTGAAGGATGCTGTGTAAAAAGAGTTGTACAACAAGGTTGCCATAATCTCCATGGACGAAACCGTTCAAAAATCCTGCTGGGGCGTTACGCTCTGGGCAGTCGTTGGTCTTGCTGCCGTCATCCTCATGGCTTATCTGTTCTCCGTCTAGGCGTTAGACGGTGTTACGTATTTCGGAAATTTGATGCCGCATTTCGGCATTCCGTTGGCGTTGAACCTTTCCTACACTATCTGATAGAGATACGCGGTTTTCGTGTGTTAGCGACTTCTTGCCGATTTTTGTCTAGAATGGACGATCAGGCAAATCGCGGGCGATGCCGCGATCAGGATCAATCAGTCCTATAACGGGCTGTAGAAGGTGTGGCATGTTTCTGTCGGTTTTCGATCTTTACAAGATTGGCATTGGGCCTTCCAGTTCGCATACGATGGGGCCAATGACGGCTGCGCGCATGTTTCTTAACGAGATAATCGGCGGAAACTGGCCAAGGCCGGCGCATTCGAAAATCCATCGTCTGAAAGCGACCCTGCATGGTTCGCTGGCTTATACCGGCGTCGGGCATGCAACGGATCGCGCCGTTATTCTGGGGCTCTGCGGCCATCTACCCGATACGATTGATCCTGACATTATGGATGTCGAAGTCGAAAAGGTGTTCGCCGAAAAAAAGGTGAGACCGGAGGGTCATCCAGCCTATCACTTCGACCCTAAGGTCGATCTGGTGCTTGATCGCAAGACGCCGTTGCCAGGCCATGCCAATGGCATGGCTTTCTCCGCATTTGATGCCGATGACAATCTCCTGCTGCGCCGCGCATATTTTTCTATCGGGGGCGGCTTCGTCGTAACGGAAGAAGAGCTTAGCCGTGTTCAGCGCAGCGGTGCGAAGCAGGACGACAAGGCCGACGTGCCGTTTCCGTTCCGCAGTGCCGCCGAAATGCTTGAGATGGCCCATGACAGCGGCTTGTCGATTGCCGAAATGAAGCGTGCCAATGAAGAAAAACATATGGCTCGCGATGATCTCGACAGCGGACTTGATCGAATTTGGGGCGCCATGCGCGGCTGTATCGAGCGCGGACTGAGCCGTGACGGCGTCATGCCGGGCGGTCTGAATGTGCGCCGTCGTGCGCGGCAACTCCACGATAAATTGCAGGACGATTGGCGTAATAATCGCAGCAATCCGCTTCTCGCGAATGATTGGTTGTCTGTCTATGCCATGGCCGTCAATGAGGAAAATGCCTCCGGTGGCCGGGTGGTGACGGCGCCGACAAACGGTGCTGCAGGCGTCGTACCGGCGGTGCTTCGCTATTATCTGCATTTTCATGATGACGCCGACCAGAAAGGCATCCGGGATTTCCTCCTGACATCTGCAGCGATCGGTGGGGTCATTAAGCACAACGCATCGATTTCCGGTGCTGAAGTCGGCTGTCAGGGCGAGGTAGGTTCCGCGTCGGCAATGGCTGCGGCGGGTCTCGCAGCCGTGCTTGGCGGGTCGCCGGAGCAGATTGAAAATGCCGCTGAAATTGCGCTTGAACACCATCTGGGCATGACCTGCGATCCGGTTGCCGGGCTTGTTCAGGTACCGTGTATCGAGCGTAATGCGCTTGGCGCTGTAAAGGCTGTGACTGCGGCCTCGCTCGCCGTAAAGGGTGACGGCAAGCATTTTGTCCCGCTCGATGCCTGTATCGAGACGATGCGCCAGACCGGCCACGATATGAGCGAGCGTTACAAGGAAACCAGCCAGGGCGGTCTTGCCGTGAATGTGGTTGCCTGTTGATTCGCAACCTGGGGAATGCGACGCTTGAGGCTTGAAGCGCGCATTCGTCTTGGCTAAATCAACGGCATGGCTCTCAATCTCGTCAAACTTTGTGTCGGCTGCGATAGTATCGAAGATCTCGCGGCCTGGATCGATTTCCGTCTGGCAGAGCAACGCGCTGCCGGTCTGGTGCCGGAACAGTTTCATACAACGAGAATGGTGCCAAAGCGGATTGACGAACTGCTGGAAGGCGGTTCGCTCTACTGGGTTATCAAGGGCAATGTGCAATGCCGCCAACGCTTGCTCGACGTGCGGCCATTTACAGACAACGACGGCATAAACCGCTGCCATCTTGTTCTTGAACCCAAGGTCATTCCTACCGAGTGGCAGCCGCGCCGCGCCTTTCAGGGCTGGCGTTATTTGAGCGAGAATGAGGTTCCGCGCGACGAGGCGGCTGGTAAGACGGGCAGGGCTGCTTTGCCTGCGGAATTGCGTCAGGAACTGGCCGCGCTGGGCTTGCTTTGAAGAGAATATATCCACGAAAAAGGCCTGCCGATCATCGGCAGGCCTTTTCATTTCATCCATCGGTTGATCAGTTTTCTATCGTCAGACGTACCGAAATCCGGTCAAAATTTACAGGAAGAGTCATGCGCATGGAAGCGCGTGGCTGGACCAGTCGCTTGTTGCGCGCCGCGTGGCAGACGAGCAGCCCGACCAGATCGCGGGTCTGGAAGCCGGTTCCGCGCCGCACATCTGCAATTCGCAGCGCGGCCTGCTTGAGCCCTTGAACGGAGAACAGCGCCCCGACGGCTGAGGTCCTGCCTTCATCCTGTGTCCAATTGGCAGTCTTGAACGGCGGCAGGCCGAAAGTTTCTCTCATATTTGACATCTCGAAACCCTCTACGCACTACAAATTCGGGTTTGAAGCTGGCAGCGATGGGGCAGAGCCCCTCGCAATCGATTAGTTCGCGACCGCATAGCAGCCGAAATTTTTCTTCTTCAACGATGCGCATGCATCCCAGGCGGCTTGCTTTGAGGAGAAGCCGACAAAGCGAGCGCGGTAGAAAGTTGCACTGCCCTTGTTGAATGTCTCGGTATAGGGCGATGCGGCGCGTAGCGTTCCGCCTGCTGTGGCGGAAGCCTTGGCCAGCATGTCACGCGCCTGGCCTTCGCTCGGCAGAGAACCAATCTGGATTGCCCAGCCACCGGCAGCAGGTGCGGAAGCGGTCGTGACCGGATCTACGTCCTGGGTCGGCGCAGATGGAAGGGCGGCCTTCGGCGTTGGGCGAACCGCAGCCTGTGCCGCGAGTGCTGCCGGGCGTGCAGTCGGAGCTGCAAGCGCCAGAACCTGCGGCTGGTCGCTGTCACCTTCGCCGCTTTCATTGTTGATGACATCTTCCACGGCGGCGGCCTGACGTGTTACCGGAACCGGGGCGTTCCGGGCCTTCGGAAGATCAATCGAGGCAACAACCTGCGGTGCATCGTTGCGCATTGCGACGAGCGGTGCGGCATTACGGCTGCGCGTTGCCATTGGGAGATATTTGCGAATGAGCTGAGCCATATGGGCGTCGCGGCTTGCACCGGTGTTACCGCCCATTACGACGGCCACGAGTCTGCGTCCGTCGAGGCTTACCGAAGAAGCCAGATTGTAGCCGGATGCGTTGGTGTAGCCGGTCTTGATGCCATCGACGCCTTCGACGCGACCGAGCAGACGGTTGTGGCCATTGATGGTCTGGCCGCGGAAAACGAAGCTGCGACGCGAGAAATAGGAGAACTCATTCGGGAAGTGCTGCCGAAGTGCAATGCTGAGGATCGCCATGTCGCGCGCGGTCGTGTGCTGCGCCATGTTGGGCAGGCCTGAAGCATTCCGGAACGTGGTGTTTCGCATGCCAAGACGGCGCGCTTTCGCCGTCATCATCTGGGCAAAGCGCTCTTCAGAGCCGCCGATATATTCGCCGACGGCAGTTGCGACGTCGTTGGCCGATTTCGTAATCATGGCAAGGGCTGCATCTTCAGCACGAATGCTCTGGCCGGGACGAAAGCCGATCTTCGTAGGAGGACGGGCAGCAGCATAAGCGGACACCGGGATACGGGTGTCCTTGTCCATGCGACCGGCCTGCATTGCCTCAAACAACATGTACAGGGTCATCATTTTCGTGAGAGACGCGGGATAGCGCTGCGCATCGGCATTTGAAGCGAACAGCGTCTTGCCGGTGTTCGCATCAATTACGATAGCTGCGTATCGGTCGCCTGCGGCTATCGCCGGTATCGTTGTGGAAGCTGTTGAACATCCTGTTACAACTGCAAGAAGAAGCGTGGCTTGTGCCGCTCTTTTCAAGGCATATGCGACTTTACTAAACGCGGTACGCACGATGATGACCTACCTGTATCCCTGATTTTTTAAACTGCGGCACAAAAGGCACACAGCGTCTAATTCAGTGATCCTACTGCCATCAGCGTTACCAATCCGTTTATGGTAACCGAGTTATTCATAAATTTCGGAAAATTTTGGGGTAGGGTTGCAATGCCTGCGATGGGTTTCAAGAGCAGCGGTTTCAGCCGATCACGCAGATGTGTCGTTGAATTATAGTTCGCGTCTTATCCGATCGAAGCCGGATCAAAAAAACAGTCCGGTGGGATGATTTTGAAAATGGAAATTTGTTCTCTGATTTCTCCGGGCCGGATTTTCTGCCCCGATTATCAACGTATTTGTTTATGAGACCTGCATTTTATCAGCTGTTTTATGCAGGTCGTTTAGCCGGGGCTTATTGTTCGCCCGATATCATATAACTGTGTCAAGCCTCGTTATTGCAATAAGTCCCGGTTGCAAGTGCCAATGAAGGGCTTAAAATCACCACATGACGACCTACATAATAGGGCAAGTTGGGTCAGACAGATGGGCATCCGGGTAATAGGTTTCATGAGGCAACTTGATACAGTTATGCAAAGCAAGACCGACGGCGGAAATGGCCCGGAAAACGGCACCGTTGTGGTTACGCGTACGCAGCCGAAAACCAAAAAGCCCAGCCTCTATCGTGTCCTGCTCCTCAACGACGACTACACCCCCATGGAGTTCGTCGTTCATGTCCTGCAGCGGTTTTTCCAGAAGAACCGGGATGATGCCACGCGCATCATGCTGCATGTTCACAATCACGGGGTCGGCGAGTGCGGCGTATTTACATACGAAGTCGCCGAAACCAAAGTCAGCCAGGTCATGGATTTCGCCCGCCAAAACCAGCATCCGCTGCAATGCGTGATGGAGAAAAAGTGAGGTCATATGCCATCGTTCTCCCCAAGCCTTGAAAGGGCCCTGCATCAAGCCCTTACAATAGCAAACGAGCGGCATCACGAATATGCGACGCTCGAACATCTTTTGCTTGCCTTGATCGACGATCAGGACGCGGGCGCAGTGATGCGTGCCTGCAGCGTCGACCTTGAGCATCTCAAGCGTATCGTCACCGATTATATTGATCGCGAACTGGATAATCTCGTCACGGGCTATGATGAAGATTCCAAGCCAACCGCCGCTTTCCAGCGCGTCATTCAGCGCGCAGTCATCCATGTGCAATCCTCGAACCGTGAGGAAGTGACCGGCGCCAATGTGCTGGTCGCCATCTTTGCGGAACGGGAAAGCCATGCTGCCTATTTCCTCCAGGAGCAGCAGATGACCCGTTATGACGCGGTGAATTATATTTCGCACGGCATTTCCAAGCGTCCGCAGAGCAGCGAAACCCGCCCGCCGCGCGGCGCAGAGAGCGCAAGCGAAGAACGGACAAATACCGAACAGGAAGAAAGCGCGAAGAAGAAGCAGGACGCGCTGTCCGCCTATTGCGTCAATCTCAATGAGAAGGCCAAGGCTGGGCGCATTGATCCGCTGATCGGACGTGACAGCGAAATCAGCCGCACCATTCAGGTGCTTTGCCGCCGTTCGAAGAACAACCCGCTTTATGTGGGCGATCCGGGTGTCGGCAAGACCGCAATCGCTGAAGGTCTTGCCAAGCGGATCGTTGAGGGACAGGTTCCGGAAGCACTTGCCGATGCGACGATCTTTTCGCTCGACATGGGCACGCTTCTGGCTGGCACCCGTTATCGCGGTGACTTCGAGGAGCGTCTGAAGCAGGTCGTCAAGGAACTCGAAGAGTATCCGGGTGCGGTCCTGTTCATCGACGAAATTCACACTGTCATCGGCGCAGGCGCTACTTCGGGCGGGGCAATGGACGCGTCGAACCTGTTGAAGCCTGCCCTTTCATCGGGTGCCATCCGCTGCATCGGGTCGACGACCTATAAGGAATATCGTCAGTTCTTCGAGAAAGACCGGGCCTTGGTGCGTCGTTTCCAGAAGATCGATGTGAATGAGCCGTCGATCCCGGATGCGATTGAAATCATGAAAGGGCTGAAGCCCTACTTCGAGGATTTCCACAAGGTCAAGTACACGGTTGATGCCATCAAGACGGCGGTGGAATTGTCTGCGCGTTATATTTCGGATCGCAAATTGCCCGATAAGGCAATTGATGTGATTGACGAAACAGGCGCGAGCCAGATGCTGTTGCCTGAGAACAAGCGCAAGAAGACCATTGGCGTGAAGGAAATCGAAGCGACAATCGCGACGATGGCCCGCATCCCGCCGAAGTCTGTATCGAAGGATGACGAACAGGTGCTGTCGCATCTGGATGCCGAGCTGAAGCGGGTCGTCTATGGCCAGGATCTGGCAATCGAAGCCCTGTCAGCCTCGATCAAGCTTGCGCGTGCAGGACTGCGTGAACCGGACAAGCCAATCGGCTCTTATCTGTTCTCGGGCCCGACCGGCGTCGGCAAGACGGAAGTTGCCAAACAGTTGGCAAGTTCGCTTGGCGTGGAACTCCTGCGTTTCGACATGTCGGAATATATGGAGCGTCACACCGTATCGCGGCTTATCGGTGCACCTCCCGGTTATGTCGGCTTCGACCAGGGCGGCCTCCTGACCGATGGCGTCGATCAGCATCCGCATTGCGTGCTGCTGCTCGACGAAATCGAGAAGGCGCATCCGGATTTGTTCAATATCCTGTTGCAGGTCATGGATCACGGTTCACTAACCGATCACAACGGCAAGAAGATCGACTTCCGCAATGTGATCCTGATCATGACCACCAATGCCGGTGCGTCGGATATGGCCAAAGCGGCAATCGGCTTCGGTTCCACGCGTCGCGAAGGCGACGACATGGAAGCGATCAACCGCCTGTTCACGCCCGAGTTCCGCAACCGTCTGGATGCGATCATTCCGTTCGGTCCGCTGCCGGTCCCGGTCATTCATCAGGTTGTGCAGAAGTTCGTGCTTCAGCTTGAGGCACAGCTTGCTGAACGCGGGGTGACATTTGAGTTGACGGAGGGTGCAATCGCCTGGCTGGCTGACAAGGGATACGACGAGCGCATGGGTGCACGTCCGCTTGGCCGGGTTATCCAGGAACACATCAAGAAGCCATTGGCTGATGAAGTGCTGTTTGGAAAACTCAAGCATGGCGGCACGGTTCGTGTGGATGTCGTGACCAAGCCGGATGGGAAAACCGATCTGGCGCTGGAGAGTGTGGCCGACAAGCCGGTAAGTCCGAAGAAGGACATTCCGGCGGAAAAGAAGCTGCCGCCGCGCAAGAAGGCTGCTCCGAAGAAGGCAGAGAAGGAAAAGGTATTGGCTGGCAAGGCTGAGCCTGCGCCAAAATCCTCATCGAAGACTTCGGCGACCAAATCTTCGGTGCCCAAGGTGCCGCGCAAGAAATAATCGGAACAGATACGGCCCCTCCGGGGGCCGTTTTTCTTGGATATGTGACGAGCATGGACGAAAACTGAGGTTTTCCCATTCAGGCGGAAGAAACTGGGTGCAACTTGCTTGGACCTTGCTCTAACGTGGCTCCATGCCTCTGATTCATTCCTGTGCTCCTCAGCAGACCGTGGAAGATCGTCGTCAAATGCGATGGTTTTTGCGTGGTTGTATGCGCATTTGCAGCATTCCAGCCCTATTATTGATGAGTTCCTTTATCGGTTTCGCGGGACTGGCCATCGAAAGTGGCATCACCGTTGTTCAGGCCGTTTTCATGACCCTGACCATCTGGGCTCTTCCGGCGAAGGTTGTTCTGATCGGTGCGATCAGCGCAGGTGTGGCTCTGCCTGCTGCGGCGCTCGCCGTTGGTTTGTCTTCTGTGCGTCTGATGCCGATGGTGGTTGCGCTGCTGCCTGAGTTACAGGGGCCGAAAACGCGGAAGCTGACACTGTTGGCTCTTTGCCATTTCGTTGCGGTTACCGCCTGGGTCATGGCTATGGAAGAACTGCGCAAGATCCCGCGTGATATGCGAACCAGTTATTTCGCGGGAATAGGGATGGTTCTGGTGGGAACCAATGCGGTTATCGTCGCTATCGTCTATTCGCTATCGACGTCTTTTCCGCCAATCGTTTTTGCTGCACTTTTCATGCTGACGCCAATGTACTTTCTGACCTCGCTTTGGCGCTCTGCCAGGGAGCGAGCGGGGCAGGTTGCGATGATCTCCGGGATCGTTCTGTTTCCCATATTCCATCATCTGGCCCCCGGCTACGACCTGCTGATCACTGGTGTTTTCGGCGGATTGATTGCGTTCGGTTTTCACCGTATGCGTCGTCGGCCGACAGGAGCAGATGAATGAACTGGGATAGTTTTTCGACCTGGTGGTGGCCGTTTCTGTTTATTTTGCTGGCGGGAGCACTTCCAACCTATCTGTTCCGCATGATGGGAGTGCTGGTTGGTGGGCGCGTACGGGAGGATTCGGAGGCTCTTGTTTTCGTGCGCTGCGTTGCAACGGCGCTGGTTGCAGGTGTTATTGCGCAGCTTATTCTCTATCCCAATGGAGAACTGGCCAATTCACCTCTCTGGCTCCGCGCTGGTTCCGCCGTTGCAGGATTTGCCGCCTTTCTCCTCACAGGCAAGCGATTGCTCGTCGGCGTGCTGGTTGCGGAAATCCTGCTGGTCATCGGCCTGCTTACTCTTTGAAAGTGTGAGTCATATCAGAGTGCTGTACGAATTTTTTCAGCATTTGCTGAAAGAACCGCGGCGTCTTCCATCTGTCCGGTATGCGGCTTGAGCGCCACGCCTTCAAAGCGCGGGATTACATGGAAGTGCAGGTGGTAAACGGTCTGTCCCGAGGCCGGTTCGTTGAACTGCATGACGGTTACGCCGTCGGCATTGAATGCTTTTTTTACGCCTTGCGCGATTTTCTGCACGACCTGAATGACGTTTGCGAGCGTTTCCGGCTTGGCATCGAGCAAATTGCGGGAAGGCGCCTTTGGCACAACCAACGTATGGCCCGTGCCTTGCGGCATCACATCCATGAAAGCAACGACATCGTCCGTTTCATAAACACGGGTGGATGGGATTTCGCCGCGCAGGATTTTGGCGAAGATATTGTTGTCGTCATAGGTGGCGGACATGCGATTCTCCAATGCGAAATGTTTGGCAGGATCAGACCGTATCAAGTCGCCTTAGGCAAGGTGGATAGGCTTATGCATCCCTGAACGGCGAATGTTCTTCCAGGGCGCTTCGAATTTGTTCGACTTCACGGCGTTCATGATCGAGATAGTCGCGCACTGCATTCCGAAAACCTTCATGGACAATATAATGCGCCGAATGGGTTGTGACCGGAACGTAGCCGCGTGCAATCTTATGCTCGCCCTGTGCGCCAGCTTCGACGACGCTGAGCTTGCGCTCAATGGCAAAATCGATTGCCTGATGGTAGCAAACCTCGAAATGCAGGTAGGGATGATCTTCGATGCAGCCCCAATGACGACCGAAAAGTGTATCGCCACCGATGAAGTTGATCGCACCAGCAATATAATGCCCGTTGCGTTTGGCCATCACGAGCAGGATGTCGTCGGCCATACTTTCACCGATCAGCGAATAGAACTGCCTGTTCAGATAGGGGCGCCCCCATTTGCGGCTGCCCGTATCCATATAAAATGCAAAGAAATCGTCCCACACAGATTCCGTAAGGTCACTGCCGGTCAGCCATTCGATTTGGATGCCATCTGACAAAGCCTCGCGCCGTTCTTTTTTTAATGCCTTGCGTTTCCGGGATACAAGTTCGCTCAAAAAGTCATCATAGCTTTTAAAGTTCTTGTTTTTAAAGTGAAACTGCTGATCCGTGCGATGAAGAAAGGCGGCGCGCTTTAACGCGGCGATCTCATCCGGCAGCGCAAATGTAACATGCGCTGATGAAACACCGGTCTGATCTGCCAGCTCCCGCAGTCCGCCAGCCAGCGCCAGTCGAACCGCTTCGCTTTCATAGGCGATGTGATTGAGCAGGCGTGGGCCGGCGACCGGGGTGAAAGGCACCGCAGCCTGAAATTTCGGGTAATATTGTCCTCCAGCGCGCTCGAAAGCGTCGGCCCATCCATGGTCGAAGACATATTCACCTTGGCTGTGCCCCTTGAGATAGTTCGGAACGGCCCCGATGAGGCGTCCTTGGTTATCCTCAAGGCGTAAGTGACGAGGAAGCCAACCCGCTTTTGGTGAAACCGAGCCTGATTCTTCCAGAGCCAGCAGGAAATTGCGGGTAATGAAGGGATTATAATGTGCGTCCTGCCGGGATGCCCCGACAAGACTGTTCCATTCGTCTGCCGTGAATTCGCTGATATTTTCAACGACACGAAGAACGAAGCTCTGTTCATTCTGCGGATCTTCGTCGTTCACCGCTATTCCTTTGCCGTTATCGCGCATATTCTGCTGCGCTCGGCGTGTTGCCGTCAAGCCACGAGGGCGCGCGGATCAAAGCCTTCGAAGGTGATCTGGTCGACATTGAGATCGCTATGCTTCTGCATTTCCCGATCCCGCACGGTCCAGCTGATCACCGGCATCTGCAACTTTTCCCGAACGAAGGTGACGAACGGATTAGGCAGATGATGCACATTATAGGATACGAAGGAGATACCACGCGCCAGCATGGAGAAATGACGCTCAAAGTCTTCCATGCGAGTACCTTCGGCGGTAAGTCCTCCCGGGATTCCCGGTGCATCTGCTGCAAAGCGGCGAATGAGGTGGTGATCGAAAGACATGATCGCGGCTTCGCCCTTGTAGGACGACAGTTCTCCGGCAACAGCGGCAACCAGGCCGTCATCCTTGCCCTCTATGCCCTTCAGCTCGATAACGAGGGGGACGCGGCCATCGACCAGTTCCAGCATCTGGCGAAGCGTCGGCACATGATCGGCGGTGCCGCCGACCTTGAGCGCTGTCGCTTCGGCAAGCGTCAAATCGCTGATAGAGCCTTCGCGACCGGCAAGCCGCTTCAGATCATCGTCGTGAAAAACGACCACGCCACCGTCACGGGTGAGATGAACGTCGCATTCAATGGCGAACCCCGCTCTTGCTGCTGCCTCAAACGCTGAGAGGGTGTTTTCCCAGCGTTCCTTATTAAGGTCGTGCAATCCACGATGCGCGATGGGGCGCGTCTTGATCCAGTCGATGGAGGTCATGTCAGGCAACCTCAATGATCGCTTCTATTTCGACAGGTGCATTGAGCGGCAAACTCGCAACGCCAACAGCCGAGCGGGCATGTTTGCCTGCGTCGCCAAGAACAGCCACGAGGAGATCCGATGCGCCGTTGGCAACCAGATGCTGTTCCACAAAGTCGGGAGTGGAGGCTACAAATACGGTAATTTTTACAATCCGCTTGATGCGGCCTAGATCACCGAGAGCAGCCTTCGCCTGAGCAAGGATGTTGACAGCGCAGGCACGCGCAGCGGCTTGTCCGTGCGCTACCGTCAGCTCATCGCCGATCTGACCCGTATGCACCAGCTTGCCACCTTCCAGCGGAAGCTGGCCAGATGTGAGAAGCAATGAACCGCTTTGTGCAAAAGGAACGTAGTTGGCGGCAGGTGCCGCAGCTTCCGGAATGGATATACCCAGATTTTTAAGGCGGCTGTCGATCGTGTCGGTCATTGTATTAATCCTTGCTTGCAAAGGTACTTCTCGATCTTGCTACAGGCAGAATCGGTGAAGCTTATGGGAAGGGTGCTTTTTTTGCCTCGCTTCCGCCACGAGTTTTTTTATCATGCTCGTCAACTCATCGGGAGATTCATGTATGCGTTTTTTCAAGAGTGCGGTTGTGGCGGGCGGAACGGTCGCTTGTGTATGGGCCGGATTTGCTGGCGTTGCCTATGCGGCCTCAACGGTAACGTTGGTTCCACATCGCGCGGTCTACGATCTGACACTGGATCGAGCCGATGAAAAATCAGGGATCAGCGGTTTGACTGGTCGCATGGTCTATGAGTTTAACGGATCGGCGTGCGAAGGTTACACCACCAATTTCCGCTTTGTGACGCGAATTGACATGGAAGAGCAGCCGCAGCGCGTGACCGACCAGCAGACGACCACATTCGAAGGCGCGGACGGAAAGAACTTCCGCTTCGTCAACAAGACCTTTGTGGACAAGGAGCTGGTCAAGGAAGTGCGCGGCGACGCGAAGCTCGAGGGTGGCAAGACAGTTGTTGAGCTGAGCAAGCCAAAGGAAAACAAGCTTGACCTCAAGGGAACGCAATTTCCCACCGGTCATATGGAAGAACTTATAGGCAAGGCGGAAGCGGGGCAGAAATTCTACCAGACATCGCTTTTCGATGCTTCCGAAGATGCTGATCGCGTAGTCGCTACCACCGTCGTTGTCGGCAAGCAGCAAGCTTTGCCGGACGATGAGACCAAGATCATGGGCAAGTTTTCCAAGGATCAGGTCTGGCCGGTAACGATTGCCTATTTCGACGATAAGGAAAAGCAGGACGGACTGCCGATCTATCGCATCAATTTCAAGCTCTATCGCAATGGCATTACCCGCGACCTCACAATGGATTATGGAGATTTCTCCATGCGCGGAAAACTTGTGAAGCTTGATGTCTATGATGCGGCAAAACAGCCAGCGACCTGTAAATAAGCGTGCTGGGCGGCGTGGTTTTTCGCCTGTTCGATGCTATATTGTGCGGGCGACTTGCAATTTGCGGCGCGATCAGTTAACAGCGCGCCTATTCCACACACGGGATTGGGCTTTTGTCGGGAGAAATCCGGCAAAAACCTCCGGTGGCGAGAAATCGCCTCAGCCCGTGGAGGTTAAACCGGAAAAGGAAAATAAAGATGGCATTGCCTGATTTCAGCATGCGCCAGCTTCTGGAAGCTGGTGTTCACTTCGGCCACCAGACTCATCGCTGGAACCCGAAAATGGCGCCATACATCTATGGTGACCGCAACAACATCCACATTCTCGATCTGTCCCAGACCGTTCCTCTGCTGCACAATGCGCTGAAGATCGTTTCGGACACGGTTGCTCGCGGCGGTCGCGTGCTGTTCGTCGGCACGAAGCGTCAGGCTTCGGACATCATTGCCGATGCTGCCAACCGTTCGGCACAGTACTACGTCAATGCACGCTGGCTCGGCGGCATGATGACCAACTGGAAGACGATCTCCAATTCGATCCAGCGTCTGCGCAAGCTCGACGAACTTCTGGCCGGCGAAGCTCAGGGCTTCACCAAGAAGGAACGCCTCAACCTCGAGCGTGAGCGTGAAAAGCTTGACCGCGCCCTCGGCGGTATCAAGGACATGGGCTCGGTTCCGGACCTGATGTTCATCATCGACACCAACAAGGAAGCGATTGCTATTCAGGAAGCCAAGCGTCTTGGTATTCCGGTTGTCGCAGTGATCGACTCGAATTGCGATCCGGACCAGATCGACTATCCGATCCCGGGCAACGACGACGCCGCGCGCGCTATCGCTCTTTATTGCGATCTGATTGCTCGCGCCGCTCTCGACGGTATCGCTCGCCAGCAGGGTGCAATGGGCATCGACGTCGGTGCGCAGGTTGAAGCTCCGGTTGAGCCAGCCCTCGAAGCTCCGGCTGAAGGCGCTTAATCAGCGTATGATTTCATCCATCCGTCATATCTGTGATAGGGCGGGTGGATAATCTCGTTTCATCCCGGTGCGAGATTGTGATTCCTGCAGTGCAATGCTCAGGTCAGGTCGCGATCCAGAAAACAAGCGCCGGTTAAATGTTGGCACACCCATCCGGTGTGCCTTCGCTTTCATGAAAGGCGACATCATGAGCATTTCCGCATCTCTCGTCAAAGAACTCCGCGACCTCACCGGCGCCGGCATGATGGACTGCAAGGCCGCACTTGCTGAAACCAATGGCGACATCGAAGCTGCCGTCGACTGGCTGCGCGCCAAGGGTATTGCAAAGGCCGACAAGAAGGCTGGCCGTACGGCTGCCGAAGGTCTGGTTGGTGTTGCAGCTTCCGGCAACAAGGCTGTTGTCGTAGAAGTCAATTCCGAAACCGACTTCGTTGCCCGCAACGAGGCTTTCCAGGATCTCGTCCGCAAGATCGCTCAGGCCGCTCTGTCGACCGATGGTTCGACGGAAGCCGTGGCTGGCGCCAACATTGACGGCAAGACCGTTACTGAAACGGCAAAGGACGCTGTTGCCACCATTGGTGAGAACATTGGCTTCCGCCGTTCGGCTGCGCTGACCGTCCCGCAGGGCGTTGTTGCGACCTACATTCACAACGGTGTTGCTGATGGCCTCGGCAAGCTCGGCGTTCTCGTTGCAATCGAAACCGCTGGCGATGCAGAAGCTGCAAGCGCATTCGGTCGCCAGGTTGCCATGCACGTCGCTGCGATCAACCCGCTGGCGCTAACCGCCGAAGACGTTGATCCGGCTGCAGCCGAGCGCGAAAAGGCAATCTTCATCGAGCAGGCCCGTGAATCCGGCAAGCCGGACAACATCATCGAAAAGATGATCGAAGGCCGTATGCGCAAGTTCTACGAAGAAGTTGTTCTTCTTTCGCAGGCTTTCGTCATCAATCCGGACTTGACGGTCGCGGCTGCCCTCAAGGAAGCTGAAAAGACCATCGGTGCTCCTGCCAAGATCACGGGCTTTGTCCGTATCGCTCTCGGTGAAGGCATCGAGAAGGAAGAAACCGATTTCGCTGCTGAAGTGGCTGCTGCTGCCAAGGGCTAATCGATCGGTTTTTCAGCGCATCTTGTTCCGAAAACCGGTTTCCGCTTTTCGGAATGCGCCGAATGCCTGAAAAGGCTTTTGAATATGAAGGGCATCGCGTGACAACGCGGTGCCCTTCGTGTATCGGAACCCGAACACATCCACTTGATCACAATCTGCGGAGAGCATCCAATGCCAGGTCAACCCGCCTACAAACGCGTCCTTTTGAAAGCCTCGGGTGAGGCATTGATGGGCAGTCAAGGCTTTGGCATCGATGTTTCCGTTGCAGACCGTATTGCAAGCGATATCAAGCAGGCACGGTCGCTCGGAGTCGAAGTTGGCGTCGTCATTGGTGGCGGCAACATTTTCCGTGGCGTCGCTGTGGCTTCCAAAGGTGGCGACCGCGTGACCGGCGATCATATGGGGATGCTGGCTACTGTCATCAATTCGTTGGCGCTGCGTACCTCTCTGCACAAGATCGGTGTCGATTCTGTCGTGCTCTCCGCCATTGCTATGCCAGAAATCTGCGAGAGCTTCTCGCAGAGACAGGCTACGGCCTATATGGACGAGGGCAAGGTCGTGATCTTTGCTGGCGGCACGGGGAATCCTTTCTTCACGACGGATTCGGCAGCGGCTCTTCGTGCTGCGGAAATCGAGGCGGATGCTCTGTTGAAGGGCACGCAGGTCGACGGAATCTATTCCGCCGACCCCAAAAAAGATCCGAACGCCACACGTTTCGACCGTCTGACCCACAAAGAAGTTCTCGATCGCGGGCTTGCGGTCATGGATACAGCCGCTGTTGCCCTTGCGCGTGAGAACAACATTCCGATAATAGTCTATTCCATCCATGAAAACGGCGGCTTGGCCGAAATTCTGCAAGGCAAGGGGCGCTGCACGATCGTTTCCGATAATTGATCGACCCTTGCTGCGTATCGAAGGAGAAAATGCATGAGTGATGCTTTTGACATCAACGACCTGAAACGCCGCATGGAAGGCGCTATCAATTCTTTGAAGCACGATCTTGGTGGCCTGCGTACGGGCCGTGCTTCCGCAAGCTTGCTGGAGCCGATTGTCATTGAAGCCTATGGCTCGACAATGCCGATCAACCAGGTTGCCAATATTACCGTTCCCGAATCGCGCATGCTGTCGGTTTCCGTGTGGGACAAGAGCATGGTGGGTGCCGTGGAACGCGCAATTCGCGATTCAGGTCTCGGGCTCAATCCTATCACTGACGGTACGACCCTGCGCATTCCGCTTCCGGAGCTGAACGAACAGCGCCGCAAGGAACTGGTCAAGATTGCACACCAATATGCCGAGCAGGGTCGCATCGCTGCCCGCCATGTGCGTCGCGACGGTATGGACACGCTGAAAAAGCTGGAGAAAGACAGCCTCATCAGTCAGGATGATAGCCGTGTTCTGTCGGAAAAAGTACAGAAGCTTACCGACGAAACCATTGCAGAGATGGACAAGATCGTTGCAGTGAAAGAAGGGGAGATCATGCAGGTCTAGGACTTGCATGGTTTTCATTGAAGGAGAGCTTCGCCATGTCCGAACCGCGCCACATCGCCATTATTATGGATGGCAATGGCCGTTGGGCGAAGGCACGCAACTTGCCCCGCAGCGCTGGACACCGGGCAGGGGTCGAAGCTCTTCGCGAGACTGTACGGGCAGCCGGGGATCGTGGCCTTGGCTACCTTACCTTGTTTGCATTCTCTTCGGAGAACTGGTCGCGCCCGAGCGGAGAGGTGAACGACCTCCTTGGTTTGCTGAAGATTTTTATCCGTCGCGATCTCGCAGAGTTGCACCGTAATAATGTGCGCGTCAGCATCATCGGCGAACGCGAGGAGCTTGCCGCCGATATCCGGACGTTATTAGTTGAAGCGGAAACGCTTACCCATCGCAATACCGGCCTCAACCTGATCATTGCTTTCAATTACGGTTCCCGTGACGAGATCGTTCGTGCCGTGCGAAGCCTGGCGCGCGACGTCGCAGCCGGCCTGCTTGATCCGGCATCTATTTCCGCTGAACTGATCTCGGCTAACCTTGATACGGCAGGCATACCCGATCCGGATCTTATCATCCGCACGAGCGGGGAAATGCGGTTGTCGAATTTTCTGCTCTGGCAAGCGGCATATTCGGAGTTTCTGTTTCTGCCCATTCATTGGCCAGATTTCCGCTCATCGGACCTCGATGCAGCCTATGAGGCTTTCCGCCAGCGTGAGCGGCGATTTGGCGGTGTTGAAGTGCGCGCGGGAATCGAAGAACTCGAAGAAGAAATCGCATGCCCTTCGACCAAGGGGGCGGCAGTCTAAAGTGGTTGCGGAGAATCGGAACCACTGAAAATGCTCTAATGAGGCGCAAGCCGGTCCGTCGAAAGGTCTCAATGTCCAATCTTCAAACCCGCATCATTACTGCTATTGTTCTCGGTGCAGCTGCCTTGTGGCTGACCTGGATAGGCGGTTTGGGTTTCACGCTGTTTTCGATCGCGATCGGATTGGCCATGTTCCACGAGTGGACCAGCTTGACTGCACCCAAGCAGACGTTGTTTTCGCGGGTGTTCGGTTGGGGATGGCTGGTGCTTACCAGTATTCTGCTCCTTATGGACCGAAGCGCATTGTTGACGATTGGCGCTCTAATAGTGGGCACTCTCATACTTTTGCTCACCCAATGGCGGACAGGGCGCGGCTGGCCAGCGGCAGGGCTATTCTATGCGGGTTTCTCCGCCGTTTCGCTTTCGCTCCTGCGTGGTGACGAACCCTTCGGCTTTACGGCAATTGTTTTTCTATTCGCAGTTGTTTGGTCTACTGATATCGCTGCCTACTTCAATGGCCGGGCATTGGGCGGGCCGAAACTCGCACCGCGCTTTTCGCCGAACAAAACATGGTCCGGCGCTGTAGGTGGTGCCGCTGCCGCGGTGGCGGGTGGCATTCTGGTTGCTTCTCTGGTGGCGGCTCCAGGCAGTTGGCTGGTCCCGTTGCTCGCATTGCTACTGTCTATCGTTTCACAAATCGGCGACCTTGCAGAATCGTGGGTGAAGCGTCAGTTCGGCGCAAAGGATTCGGGGCGTCTGCTACCAGGACATGGCGGTGTTCTGGATCGTGTGGACGGACTTGTAGCGGCCGCCGCACTTTTGTACCTGTTTGGTGCAATTTTCGCCGAGCCAGACGTGCCGTCTGCGGTTTTCTTCAGTTTCTAAGGGCCCAAGAGAATTGTTTGATCCATATGGTTTTGGCAGCCCGCTAGTGTTTTGTAAGGAGCAGTGATTTGCAGGAGGCGTTGGCCTTTTTTCTCGGTGGCGAAAGCCTGCTTGTCGGGACCATCATTCCATTTCTCTTTGTTTTAACCGTTGTGGTCTTTGTTCACGAGATGGGCCACTATCTCGTTGCGCGTTGGTGTGGCATCGGTTCGCAGGCTTTTTCCATTGGCTTTGGGCCGGAGTTGATCGGATTCACGGATAAGCATGGAACGCGATGGAAGATTTCGGCCATTCCGCTTGGCGGCTATGTCAAATTCATCGGTGACGAGAGTGCCACAAGTTCTCCTGTGGACGTCAATAATGCACACCTGAGCGCGGATGAGCAGCGAAGGGCGTTTCACACCCAACCTGTGTGGAAGCGTGCGGCAACGGTTTTTGCCGGGCCTGCTTTCAATATCATCCTGACTATCGTGATCTTCAGCGTTTTCTTCGCGCTTTATGGACGCCAGATTTCCGATCCGCTTATCGCAGGTGTTCAGCCGGGCAGCCCGGCCGCTGAGGCTGGATTCGAAGCCGGAGATCGCTTTGTCAGTGTTGACGGCGAAAAGATCGCTACTTTTTCCGATGTACAGCGCATCGTATCCGGGCGGGCCGGGGATAAGCTGAATTTCACTGTCGAACGTGATGGCAAGATGGTCGACCTTCAGGCCGTTCCGGCAATAGTCGAGCGTACAGACCCGCTTGGAAACAAGATCAAGCTTGGCGCTATTGGCGTAGAAACTACTGAAGCTGTAGGCAATTTCCGCCGGATTGAATATGGCCCGCTCGAATCAGTGGCACAAGCTGTCATGGAAACGGGTTATATTATCGGTCGCACGGGAGAGTTTTTTCAACGCTTTGCGGTGGGGCGTGAGGATAAATGCCAGCTTGGTGGTCCGGTCAAGATTGCCAATATGGCTGGCAAGGCAGCAAGCCAGGGATTTGATTGGCTTATCCAGCTGATGGCGATGTTGTCCGTCGGCATCGGGCTTTTGAACCTGTTTCCGCTGCCTCCGCTGGATGGCGGTCATCTGGTTTTTTATGCGGTGGAGGCCATAAAGGGTAGTCCGGTGTCTGCCGCAGCGCAGGAAATTTTTTACCGTGCAGGATTCCTTCTTGTTATGGGATTCATGGGGTTCGTACTTTTCAACGACCTGTTTGCCTGCTAGATGACTCTCCGGCTGGCTCAGGTGGTGATCTTGGGGATCGGTGCAGGCTGGAGAGTTCCAGTCGGCTTACTGCTATGATGCGCATCTTTTCCGGTGAGGACTGGGCAAGATGTTAAACAGAAGTGAAAATTGGGAGTGACTGCTGGAAAAGCTAAGCGATTTGTTTACCATAACGCTTAAATCGCGTGGCGCGGATGCCACGCTGGTTGCTTAAGTAAACAGAATTTAACCGTGACGCTTGCTTGTATGGAAAAACCGGGTATGACGGTTGTATCTGTACGTGCTTTTCTGGGTTAATCGCCCCGGGGACAGAAAGAAACGAAGGTTCGGAAAGCCTATGACGGCAAGTTCTAAATTCTTTGGCGCCGCTTCTGCGCTCGCCATGTCAGTGGCTCTTGTGGCTTCGGGTACTGCTGCACTCTCACTGGCTTCGGTCAATGTTGCCGAGGCTGCTGTCGTTAGCCGTATCGAGGTGCGCGGTAACACACGCGTCGACGCGCAGTCCATCCGTGACAACATCGAGATTCGCCCGGGCAAGGCCTTCACCAGCGCCGATATTGATGCTGCGGTGAAGCGTCTGTTCGCGATGGGGCTGTTCTCGGACGTTCGCATCAACCAGTCCGGTAGCACGCTCGTCGTCAATGTTAGCGAGCGTTCGGTTGTCAATAACGTCCTTTTCCAGGGCAACAAGAAGATCAAGGATCCTGATCTGGCCCGCGCGGTTCAGCTCAAGGCCCGTTCGCCTTATGATGCTGCGACGATGGAAGCTGACGTCGAGGCTATCAAGGGAGCTTACGCGCATATCGGGCGCAGCGATGCGACTGTGAATGCGCGTACCGTTGATCTCGGTCAGGGTCGTGTAAACGTTGTTTATGAAATCAACGAAGGTTCACGTACGAAGATCGCGAACGTTGATTTTGTTGGCAATCAGGCATTTAGCGCTCGTCGCCTGCGTGATGTGATCTCGACCAAGCGTTCGAATCCGCTTTCCTGGCTGACGCGTAATGACGTGTATGATGAGGGTCGTCTTCAGGCTGACGAGGAAACGCTCCGCCGTTTCTATTACAATCGCGGCTATGCGGATTTCCGTGTCATTTCGTCCAATGCCGTTCTCGATCCGTCGACAAACGAATACACGATCACCATCACGGTTGATGAAGGTCAACGCTATACGTTTGGCAATGTGAGCGTCGAAAGCAATGTTGACGGTGTAGACGGGCAGGCTCTGGATCATCTGGTCAAGACGCGTTCGGGCAAGCCTTACAGCGCCAAGGAAATCGAGGATTCTGTTCTCGCGGTTACCGAAAATGTCGCTGGAAGCGGTTACGCTTTTGCAAAGGTCGAGCCGCGTGGTGATCGTGATTTTGAAAATCACACGATCTCGGTGGTTTATAGCGTCGATGAAGGTCCGCGCGCTTACATTCAGCGCATTGAAATTCGCGGCAATGACAAGACCCGCGATTTCGTGATTCGCCGCGAATTCGACGTGAATGAAGGTGATGCCTTCAATCAGGTCATGGTGCAGCGTGCGAAGCGTCGTCTTGAGGCACTTGACTTCTTCCAGACCGTCAACATTTCGACCGCACCTGGCTCCGAGCCAGATCAGGTTATCCTGGTCGTTGACGTTGTTGAAAAGTCGACTGGTGAATTTTCGATTGGCGGCGGTTATACGACCGGTGGGGAATCGCCGGGTGCCCAGGTTGAAGCCGCTATCACCGAGCGTAACTTCCTCGGACGTGGCCAGTATATCCGTATCAGCGCGGGTGCCGGTCAGGACGATATGCGCAATTACGGCCTGTCGTTCACTGAGCCCTATTTCCTCGGTTACCGTTTGTCGGCTGGCTTTGATGTCTTCCGTCGCACGTACCGCGTAAACGACGACTACGACGTCGAGCAGACCGGTGGTACGATCCGTTTTGGTCTTCCAATTACGGACAATTTCTCGGCAGGTATCGCGTACAACCTGGTTCAGGAAAAGTATGACCTGTTCCGTTCTGATGCCGATAATTACTATGCTCCTGCCTTGCTTGAAGCGGCTGAACATAGCCCATGGCTACGTTCGTCCATTAGCTATTCGCTGACCTATAACTCCATTGATGACATGAAGAATCCGCATGACGGTATTCATGCCAAGTTCACGCAGGAGTTTGCCGGTCTCGGTGGCGACGCGAAGTATATCAAGACGACAGCCAAGGCTAACTACTACAAGACGCTTTCTCAGGAAGCCGACATCGTCGGTATGCTGGGCATCGGTGGTGGTTATATCCATGAATTTGGCGACGATGGCGTCCGTATCTTCGACTTGTTCAAGAACAATTCGGACATCATTCGCGGCTTCAAGTTCAACGGTATCGGTCCATATCAGGATGCGGCGAACGGCAAGCGCTACTGGATGGGCGGTACGACCTACATCAACGGTACGGCTGAAGTTCAGTTCCCGATGCCGCTCGTTCCGGAAAGCCTCGGTATCCGTGGTGCTTTGTTCGCGGATGCAGCAACGCTTTATGGCAACGACTCCTCGCAAGGCGGTTCGCCAATTTATGGCGACGACAAGAAGCTTCGCGCTTCGGCAGGTGTAAGCTTGATGTGGGCTTCTCCGTTCGGTCCGCTGCGCTTTGACTATGCGTTCCCGATCGCGAAGGCTGACACCGACAAGGTTCAGAACTTCAACTTCGGTGTTTCGACCAAGTTCTAGTAGATTTGCCTTTTCCCGGGGTGTAATAGCCCCGGGGAAGAAAGTGTTTTGATGGCAGATCCTGTTTTTTTCACGCCCTCGCGTGAGCTCACGATTGGCGATATAGCAGATTTTACCGGTGCAAGACTTCGTGACCCGAAGCTTGCGCCGCGTTCTGTTGCGCGTCTCTCTTCTCTTAAAGATGCTGTGGAAGGCTCTCTTGTCTTCGTCGAAGGCAAAAAGAACGCTGATGGACTCTCTTCGATCAATGCTGCTGCCGTTCTGTGCACGGAAGCGGTGGTGGATAGTGTGCCATCGCACATAGCTGCGCTCATTACCCGCAATCCACAACGAGATTTCGCATCCGTTGGGCGGATGCTGTTTCCTTCGTCCGTCAAGCCGCTCAGTTGGTTTGGAGAGAGCGGGATTTCGTCAGCGGCTATCATTCATCCGACAGCGCATATCGAGGATGGTGCGACCATCGAAGCCGGAGCCGTGATCGGTAAGGGCGTTAGCGTGGGTAGCGGTACTCTGATCGCTTCGACTGCTGTCATTGGAGAGGGAAGCCAGATCGGCCGCAACAGTTATATTGCGCCGGGCGTAACCATCCAGTGTGCTTTCATCGGCAATCAGGTTTCGCTTCACCCGGGAGTTCGTATCGGACAAGACGGGTTCGGCTATGTTCCGGGTCCTGCTGGTTTGGAAAAAGTGCCTCAGCTCGGCCGGGTTATCATTCAAGATAATGTTGAGATTGGCGCTAATACCACGGTGGATCGCGGGTCCTTGAACGATACCATTATCGGTGAAGGTACCAAGGTCGATAACCTTGTCCAGATCGCGCACAATGTGCGGATAGGCCGATTTTGTATCATTGCCGCGCATTGCGGCATCTCCGGCAGTTGCGTTATTGGTGACCAGACAATGCTGGGCGGGCGTGTTGGACTTGCCGACCATTTGATCATCGGCTCACGCGTGCAGGTTGCCGCGGCAAGCGGCGTTATGAATGACATACCCGATGGTGAGCGCTGGGGTGGTATTCCCGCGCGGCCTATCAAGCAGTGGTTCCGCGATATTGCGAACATCCGCAGCATCGGGCAATCGAGAAAGGAGCAATCCTCTGATGAGTGATGCAAATCAGACCAAGCTGGAAGCAGCAGATATCCAGGACCTTCTGGCCGTGCTGCCGCATCGCTATCCGTTTTTGCTGATTGACCGGATCGTCGATATTGACGGTGACGTCTCAGCGACCGGCATCAAGAATGTGACGATCAACGAGCCGCATTTCACCGGCCATTTTCCTGAAAAGCCGATCATGCCGGGCGTATTGATTGTCGAAGCCATGGCGCAAACGGCGGGCGCTATTTCTCTGCTTCAGCGCAAGACTGGACGACCGGGTGTGGTCTATTTCATGACCATCGACAATGCGAAGTTCCGTCGTCCCGTCATACCGGGAGACAGGCTTTTGCTTCATGTCAAGAAAATCAAGCAACGTGCAAATATCTCTAAATATGAATGCGTTGCGGAAGTTGATGGTGTGAAGGTTGCGGAAGCTGAAGTCGCTGCCATGATCAGCACAGCTGAAGAAAACCAGTGAGCATATCAATGAAAGAAACAATTATTCACCCCACCGCTTTTGTAGAGCAGGGCGTGGAACTGGGGCAGGGTGTGTCTGTCGGCCCCTTCTGTCACATTCAGTCTGGCGCGGTCATCGGCGACAATTCGAAATTGATGAGCCACGTAGTCGTCACCGGAGCTACGACACTTGGTGCGGGTGGCAAGGTCTATCCACACGCTGTTCTGGGGTGTGATCCGCAGAACAATAAGCATAAGGGCGGTCCTACCAGGCTTAATATTGGTGTAAACTGCCTTATCCGCGAAGGCGTGACCATGCACAAAGGGTCAGACAACGCGCGCGGTTACACTTCGATCGGCGACAATTGTTCGTTTCTAGCTTACGCTCACGTGGCGCATGATTGCGATATTGGCGATTATGTTACCTTCTCCAATAATGTGATGATTGGCGGTCATACGACCATTGGCCATCACGCCATTCTTGGCGGTGGCGCTGCGATACATCAGTTTGTGCGCATCGGCCATCATGCCTTCGTCGGCGGTATGGCTGCGGTCGTGAGCGATCTCATTCCATATGGCATGGCAATCGGTGTGCATGCGCATCTCGGTGGCTTGAATATCATCGGTATGAAGCGTTCCGGTATGGAACGTAAAGAGATCCATAATCTTCGTCATGCCGTTCGGATGTTGTTCGACCGCACAAAACCAATCCGGGACCGCGCAAAGGACGTTCTGGTTGCGATTCCAGACTCTCCGGCTGTTATTGATATGATTGATTTCATCAATGTCGATACCAAGCGTGCCTATTGCACGCCTCCGCTCGACGCGGTCCATGGTGTGGCCGGGCATGACAGCGGCGAAGATTGAGAAAATAGCGCGTCCCGCAGATGATGCTGGGCGCGTTGCGATCATCGCTGGTAATGGGCTATTGCCGATAAATGTGGCAGAAGCTCTTGAAACTGCGGGAAATGCGCCTTTCCTTGTACCACTGCGAGGGGAGGCCGACCCGGTACTTTACAAGTATGAGCATCAGGAAATCTCGATTGTAGAGTTTGCAAAGCTCGTACGGTCGATGAAGGCTGCCGGTGTGGAGCGGGTTGTTCTCGCTGGCGGAGTGACAAGCAGACCCCATGTCAGCGACTTGAAGTTTGACTGGCCGACCCTGCGCGCGGTGCCATACGTTTTGCGCGCATTGGGACAGGGCGACGATGCGCTTCTGCGCGCGTTCATAGGCTTGTTGGAATCCTTCGGTTTCAAAGTCGTCGGCGCTCATGAAGTCGTCCCGAATTTACTTTCCCCGTTTCCGCCCCAAATCCTGACCTCGAAAGCACCGGACGCACGAGAACGCCAGAACCTTGAACTTGCGATGGAGGCCGCACTTCGTTTGGGCGATCTTGATGTCGGGCAAGGCGCTGTTGCTGTTGGCGGTCGTGTGGTGGCGCTTGAAGGAGCTGAAGGCACAGACCAGATGATTGAGCGCGTGCGCGATTTGCGTGCGGCTGGCCGCATACCTCGACGCGGCGGTGTTCTCGTCAAGATGGCGAAGCCGAGGCAGGAGGAAAGAGCTGATCTTCCAACCATAGGGATTTCGACAGTAAATAATGCCGCGCAAGCGGGTTTGTCAGGAATTGCGGTTGAGGCAGGCAGAACATTCATTCTAGGCTTCGGCGAAACCATCGCTGCGGCAAACGACAAAGGCCTCTTCGTCGAGACGGTCAGTCGCGAGACAAAGGACATCAAGAAGTGAGCACCACCAGCCGGCCATTGAAAATAGCAATCGTGGCCGGTGAAGAATCCGGTGATCTTCTCGGTGCCGATCTGATCGATGCGCTGCGGACGCAGACAGACCGATTGGTCGACATCGTGGGGGTCGGTGGCGATCACCTCGCGGCTCGGGGAATGAAGTCTTTTTTTGATCCGCACGAGATCGCGCTAATGGGACTGGGTGCAATTCTCAAGAATTTACCGGGTCTGATGCTGCGTATCAGGCAAACGGCACAACGCATTGTTGCGGAGAATCCCGATTGTGTCGTGCTGATCGACAGCCCTGAATTTACACATCGTGTCGCCAAAAAGATCAGGGCGGCAAAGCCGTCGATTCCGATCGTGAAATATATTGCGCCGAGCGTGTGGGCATGGCGACCGCAACGCGCCCGCGCGATGAAAGCATATTTCGACCATGTGCTGACTATTCTTCCCTTTGAAGTCGATGTCATGCAGCGGTTAAGCGGGCCTAACGCCACTTATGTGGGGCATCGTCTTTCCAGTTATGACCCGATATTGCGCGCGCGCGCCGGGCAAATGGTTCTTGAGACCCAGCGAGCGGACGAAGCAAGGAAAACGTTGCTTGTTTTGCCGGGGTCTCGCCGTACCGAAATCCAGATGCTCATGGAACCATTTGGTCAGGCTATTGGCGAACTCGCTACTCGGGTTGAAAAGCTCGACGTTATTCTGCCGACCTTGCCCCGCATCGAGGAAATGGTACGGGCTCTCTCCACGAACTGGGCAGTCAAGCCGCTTATAGTCGTGGGAGATGAGGAGAAGTGGAAAGCATTTTCGAAAGCAGATGCAGCGCTCGCAGCTTCTGGAACGGTCTCGCTGGAGCTCGCCCTGTCGCGCATTCCAAGCGTGCTTTCCTATAAGGCGGACTGGTTTGCGCGCAAATTTCTGATGCCGAAGATTACCATCTGGAGTGCGGCGCTGCCCAATATTATCGCCGATGAGCCTGTTGTTCCTGAATATTTTAACGAGTTCGTTCGTCCGGGAATGCTCGCCCGCAACCTAGAACGGCTTATGCGATCCGGATCCGCGCGGCAGGCTCAACTGGATGGGTTCGATAAGGTGGCTTCAATCATGTCGACCGAAAAGCCGTCCGGCGATATTGGAGCGCAGGTTATTCTGGAGCTGGCTGGCGTTTCCAAGAACTGATTTGTTAATGCGAGGAAAAAACGAAAACCCCGGTCGCTTTTGGCGGCCGGGGTTTTTCTTTTAGCTTTGGTGCTTATTTACGCTTTGCGAGCGGCACGTAATCACGCTCGGCAGCACCGGTATAAAGCTGGCGCGGGCGACCGATCTTCTGCTGCGGATCTTCGATCATTTCCTTCCACTGTGCGACCCAGCCGACGGTGCGGGCGAGAGCAAAGAGAACCGTGAACATTTCGGTCGGGAAGCCGAGAGCCTTCAGCGTGATGCCGGAATAGAAGTCGATGTTCGGGTAAAGCTTCTTCTCAATAAAGTACTCGTCGGTCAGAGCGATCTTTTCGAGCTCCATTGCGACGTCGAGCAGCGGATCATCCTTGATGCCGAGTTCGCCCAGAACCTCATGGCAGGTCTTCTGCATGATCTTGGCGCGCGGGTCGTAGTTTTTGTAAACGCGGTGGCCGAAGCCCATCAGGCGGAACGGATCGTTCTTGTCCTTTGCACGCGCGATGAATTCAGGAATACGGTCGACAGAACCGATTTCAGCCAGCATGTTAAGCGCAGCTTCATTTGCGCCGCCATGGGCAGGTCCCCAGAGGCAGGCAACGCCAGCAGCAATACATGCAAAAGGATTGGCACCCGACGAACCAGCAAGACGCACCGTCGAGGTCGAGGCGTTCTGTTCGTGATCTGCATGGAGGATGAAGATGCGGTCCATAGCGCGCGCCAGAACCGGGTTGACCTTGTAATCCTCGCATGGGACGCCAAAGCACATGTGCAGGAAGTTCGATGCGAAATCGAGGTCGTTCTTCGGATACATGAACGGCTGGCCGATATGGTACTTGTAGGCCATGGCGGCTAGCGTCGGAACCTTGGCGATCAGGCGAATGGAAGCAACCATACGCTGATGCGGGTCAGTGATATCGGTAGAGTCATGATAGAATGCCGACATTGCGCCGACGCAGCCAACCATCACTGCCATAGGGTGGGCGTCGCGGCGGAAGCCGGAGAAGAACTTCGTCATCTGTTCATGAATCATCGTGTGGCGCGTCACACGATAATCGAAGTCAGCCTTCTGGGTTGCGGTCGGCAGTTCACCGTAGAGAAGCAGATAGCAGGTTTCCAGAAAGTCACCGTGTTCGGCGAGCTGATCGATCGGGTAACCGCGATAGAGCAGGGTGCCTTCATCGCCATCGATGTAGGTGATCTTGGATTCGCACGATGCCGTGGACGTGAAGCCTGGATCGTAGGTGAACATCTGCGAGTTCTTGTAGAGTGGACCGATATCAACGACGTCTGGTCCGACAGTGCCTTGTCGCACAGGCAGGTCGAATGTTTTGCCTTCTAGTGTAAAGCTGGCTGTCCTATCTGACATCGTGTTTCCTTTCATGTCCACTTTGCCGCCCGCACGACGGCAGAATTGTAATCGCCGTTATAATTTGTCTTTTATCTCTTGGTGTGATCCCCGAGCCGCGGGGACCATCAGCGTTTCAACGCATTATCCTAACGATTTTGCACGTCAAACTATCCCAAACGGTTCGCGATGCAATGCGTAATTTGAACTATTTACGCCGGTTTTGTCACGTCAGCGTGAATGTTCCCACCTTAACCGATTTGATCGTGGATACGTCCAAGCGACTCTTCACGGCCAAGGACAAAAAGCACGTCGAACACGCCCGGAGAGGTGGCGCGACCGGTCAATGCTGCACGGAGCGGCTGTGCAATCTTGCCCAGCTTCAGGCCGGTTTTCTCTGCGTGAGTCCGTACGACGGCATCAAGTGATTCAGCGGTCCACTCGCCTGCTGCTTCCAAATCCGGCAGCACGGACTTGAGGACGGCTCGGCCTTCCTCATTCAAGAGTGACGCCGCCTTTTCATCCAGATCAAGCGGGCGAGCAGCGAAGATGAACTTCGATCCGTCGGCCAGCTCCACCAGAGTTTTGGCGCGATCCTTCAGGCCCGGCATGGCGGCGAGCAGTTGTGCGCTTCGCTTCTCGTCCAGCACGTCCGCAATTTCCTTGCCGCCTTCGATTTCCGGCAGAACAGCGATAAGCGCATCATAAAGCGCCTTGTCATCGCTGGCGCGCATATAGACGCCATTGATCGCCTCAAGCTTCTGAAAATCGAAGCGAGCGGCACCCTTATTGATATCCTTCACGTCGAACCATTCGATCATCTGTTCGGTCGACATGATTTCGTCGTCGCCGTGGCTCCAGCCGAGGCGTACCAGATAGTTGCGGAGTGCGGCAGGCAAATACCCCATCGCGCGATAGGCGTCGACGCCCAAAGCGCCGTGGCGCTTGGAGAGCTTTGCGCCATCTGCACCATGGATGAGCGGGATATGCGACATTTGCGGCACATCCCAATCCATGGCGTTATAGATAACGGTCTGCCGGGCGGCATTGGTCAAATGATCGTCACCGCGAATGATGTGCGTCACGCCCATATCGTGATCATCGACAACGACCGCATGCATATAAGTTGGCGTGCCATCAGAGCGCAGGATGATGAAATCGTCGAGGTCCTTGTTCGGGAAACGTACGTCGCCCTGCACGGCATCCTGTACCAGCGTTTCGCCTTCCTGCGGAGCCTTGATCCGGATGACCGGCTTTACGCCAGCAGGCGCTTCCGACGGATCGCGATCACGCCAGCGGCCATCATAGCGCGGTGGGCGGCCTTCGGCGCGTGCTTTCTCGCGCATTTCTTCGAGTTCTGCAGGCGTGGCATAACAATAATATGCCTTGCCAAGAGCCACGAGTTCTTCCGCAACTTCGCGATGGCGAGGTGCGCGCTCGAACTGCGAGATGGCATCGCCGTCCCAATCCAATCCCAGCCAGGTCAGACCATCAAGAATTGCAGCCGTTGCTGCGTCTGTGGACCTTTCCCGGTCGGTGTCTTCAATGCGCAGCAGCATCTTGCCGCCATTGTGCTTGGCAAAAAGCCAGTTGAACAAGGCAGTACGCGCGCCGCCAATGTGCAGATACCCCGTGGGCGAGGGGGCAAAACGGGTTACAACCGGTTTCGGCATGATAGCTCCACTATGTCATGCGCCTTTTGAGAACAGCGGCGAATGCCGAGACATTGGCGCAAACTTGAATTCTGAAGCCTGCGGGAGATACCCGGCAGGGTAATCGAGGCTCTTGATGTGAACCCACTCGATTTCGGCTGCGGTTCATGTAGCATAGGCAGCAATGTGCGCAAGGGTTTCGCATCCCTTTCGTGCTGATGTGCCGTCGTTCTTTTGGGGTATCAAGGCGGTTTGGGCTAACTTTTGCGGTCAGGCGGGGGCATGACGGGCATCAGGGAGGCGAGCGATGCAAACGAACGGGCGCTTGTCAGAAGCATGCCCGATGGTTTTGTGCGCACACTATTGCCAGAGGCCTGGCCAGAGAATGAAAAGGAATTTCCGGCAAATCCGAAACTGGTCAAGCCATCTGCATCCCTCCTGCGTGAACGTCTTCTATCTATTCCTTCCATTGCGAAAAATCTGATCAGGGCCGCGATCGAAACTGAAGTCGGGCGTGGCCTGTTTTTTCTTTTGCTGCCAGTTTTCGCCGGTGTTGGCGCGATCATTTATTTCACGCTCTCATTCGAACCTGAATGGACACCACTTTTGTCCATGCTTGCAATTGCCGTCATCTTTAGGAGTGCAGCGCGCCGGTATTATGTTGCAGCTCAAGGCATAACATTGAGCATCGCTTTGGTGGCGGGGCTTGTAGTCGCCAAATGGGAGACGGAACGCCGTGCAACGCCGATGTTGGGTTCAGATGTCGCAACACGCGTAACAGGCCGGGTTGTTGCTCTGGAATATCAGGATAATGGCAGTTGGCGAGTAACACTGGATGTGCTCCAGACCGAACGCCCAGAGCTTCGTTTTCCACCAAAACGCATTCGCATCAATGCAAGGGATATTCCGGCCTCTACGACGATTGGCAGTGGGCTGACGGGTTTCGCGCGATTGCGCACACCGTCAGGTCCGGTTCGTCCCGGCAATTATGATTTCTCATTTCATGCTTATTTCAATGGGATTGGCGCCAATGGTTTCTTTCTCGGAACGCCTAAAGTTGCGACGGTTCCTCCGCCAGATGAACTGACCGCCGAAATTTCCCAGTGGATTGCGATGCTGCGTGTTCAGGTGTCTGAACGCATTGAGGAAGTGATAGGCGGTGAGGACGGTAGTGTCGCTGCGGCACTCGTAGCAGGCACGCGCGCGGGGATCAGCGAGCAGACGAATGAAGATCTGCGTAAAGCGGGGCTTGCGCATATTCTGTCGATCTCAGGCTTGCACATGGCGCTTGCCGCAGGGGTCGTCATGCTGACGTTGCGGTCTCTCTTCGCACTATTTCCGGCTTTCAGCGTAAGGCATCCGGTGAAGAAGTATGCGGCATTTCTCTCCTTGCTAAGCTGCACCTTCTATCTTGCCATGTCGGGTGCTGATGTCGCTGCACAACGAAGCTACGTGATGATCGCAGTCATGCTTGGCGCATTGCTGGTGGACCGTGCTGCCATCAGTATGCGTAACCTGGCGATTGCAGCGGTCGCTATGATTGCAATTTCGCCGCATGAAATATTGGGGCCGAGTTTTCAAATGTCTTTCTCGGCTACGGCTGCGTTGATTGCCGGCTATGCTTGGTGGAGCGAACGCAATGCGAGCAAGCGTTTTGGCGCGGAAGAACGCGGGAAGGCAGTTCCTGGTTTTGCCGGAAAAATCTTGAAGCTGCTCACAGCGGCGGCGGGCACGTCCCTCATTGCCGGGCTGGCGAGCGGGATTTTTGCAGCTTATCACTTCAACAACACAGCGCCGTTTGGTTTGGTAGGAAATGTCCTCGCCGAACCCGTAATAGCTCTTCTCGTAATGCCGTTTGCCGTCTTCGGTCTTGTGCTAATGCCATTGCGACTGGACTGGGTGCCTTTACAGATAATGGGCTGGGGTATTTTTGCTGTCCGTCATATAGCTGCTTTCGTGGCGACATGGTCACCCGACGGCAATCCGGGAGCCATGCCTTCTCTCACGCTTGTTGTTTGGACCATCGCGCTCGTTCTGGGTGTCGTTTTGTCGACGCGACTGAAGGCGCTGGCGCTCCCTTTCATTGTTCTTGGGTTCGTGGCTTTCGTCAGTGAGCCTTTTCCCGACATCGTGGTATCGGAAGATGCCAAACTGGTGGGGGTCCGACTGGCTGATGGGAGGCTGGCAATCAATCGAAGTCGCCCCTCGCAATTTACAGCCGACAATTGGAAAACTGCCTATCTGGTCGATGAGTTTATCGCGCCGGCGACAGGCAAGAATAACGAAGGAACCGATGGAAATCGGTTCGAGTGCGAAGATGGTTTATGCACGATCAGCTTGCGCGATGGACGCATACTTGCCTATACGGCAGACACTGCAATGCGAGAGATAGCCTGCAATATTGGCGATGTGGTTATTCTCGCTATTCCCGGTAAAGAAGCTTCGTGCCGTCGTTCAACTATCCTGATTATCAGTAAACGTGATTTGGCGTTAAAGGGAGCTGTGGAGATAAGACTCGGAAAAGCATCAGAACAAAACGGAGTTTCCCAGGCTTTACTCGTAGTTTCTCCCGAAACAACAAGAGCCGAGGTGGGGCAACCGATATCTACTCTGCAACAGGACAACCGGATAAGGTTTGCAGTCGACACGCCGAGCCGTCCTTGGCATCTACATCGCATCCATTCACGCCCGGCTCGCGGTTTGGCTGAACGCGAATACAAACCAAAATCCCAGCCTGCCAGAAATTCAAGGAGCTGTTCAGCAGACGTCGACGATGACGAAAATCGCTGCGAATGACCCTTAAGCGCTGTCAGCTAAAAACGACCGATCAATCTGCTCGAACTTTTTGCTTTATGCATTTTGCGCCAACACTTTAATAGCGGCGGATCAAGCCAACGAGCTTGCCTTGAACCCTTACACGGTCGGGGCCGAAGATTCGGGTCTCATAGGCGGGATTGGCTGCTTCCAGCGCGATGGATGCTCCTTTGCGACGAAAGCGTTTCAAAGTCGCTTCTTCGTCATCGACAAGCGCTACAACGATTTCACCGGGATTTGCGGAATCGCCACGTTTGATAATGACTGTATCTCCGTCAAAAATTCCAGCATCGATCATTGAATCCCCTTTGACCTCGAGAGCGTAATGCTCGCCTGCACCAATCATTTCCGGCGGAAGGCTGAGGGAATGGGTTTGATTCTGGATCGCGGAAATCGGTACACCGGCAGCAATTCGTCCCATGACCGGCACGGAAACTGGTGCAGATGTATCGTCATTGGTAGCCGCAGGGGCGGGGCGCGATGATGGAGGGGCTGGTGGTGCTTTGCCCAGGCTACCTTCGATAACGCTGGGAGCAAACTTCCTTTGCGCATTGAGCCCCGGAGCGATGGAATCTGGCAGACGCAAGACCTCGAGCGCACGTGCCCGGTTCGGCAGGCGGCGGATAAAACCACGCTCCTCCAAAGCGGTAATCAGACGATGGATACCCGATTTCGATGCCAGATCGAGCGCTTCCTTCATTTCATCGAAAGATGGGGGAATCCCCGTCTCTTTCAGACGTTCGTGAATGAACAGCAGAAGCTCGTGCTGTTTGCGGGTTAACATGCGCGATACCCTCCCGGCCAAGAATCGAGAAAAACAAAACCAGAACGAACACTATATGTTCCAGTCTTGTTCTGCAATGGTTTTAAAATCCTTAACATTTGCGTCGAGAATGGATGGAAGGCCGGTATCCGATCCGGTCGCGGCGTTCCTTAAGTGGCGTCCAAAAAATAATGTATATTTTATAATTAGTTATATGTTTTTTCTCGTGTAATTTGAAAATGGGAGCGCACGACCGCTCTATAACATAAGAACACGACAATCATCACCGATCGCGGCGGTAGGTGCGTTCTCGTCCCTGATGATTAGGGCATCCGAGCCGACGAGGGCCGAAAGCATGGACGAATCCTGAACTGGAAACGGCTTTGCGATCAGCGTTCCATTCGGAGATGATTCGATTATTGCCCGAATATAATCGCGGCGATGATCGTTAGCGGGCAGGGTAACGCCCAGCTTGGCCGGACGGATGTCGGCGTCAAGACTGGTTCCAGCGAGTTTGGCAACAAGGGGACGAAGAAATACGAGGCCACAGACCAGGCTTGAGACGGGATTACCCGGCAACCCTATGACGTGCACAATTTTATCTTTCACACTGATGCGGCCATACATCAGGGGTTTGCCCGGCCTCATGGCTATTTTCCAGAAGTCGAGACCGACTCCCAGTTTTTGAAGCGCGCCGTGCACAAAATCCCGGTCACCGACGGACGCACCGCCAATCGTAACCAGAACGTCGATGCCACTTTGCAGGCTGTCTGCTATCGCCTGTTCAATCTTGGCTGGATCGTCTGGAATAATCCCCTTATCCTCAGGGCTGCCGCCCGCCCGCCTTATGATTTCGGCGATTCCAATGCTGTTCGATGCAACAATTTGATCCTTCCCGGGAATATCACCGGGAGGCACGAGTTCATCACCAGTCGCAACGATCGCCACCTTGGGTTTCTTGAATACGTCAACCTTTGCATTGCCGCTTGCGGCTGCCAGCGATAGTGCCGCGGCGTCCAGCTCGCGTCCTGTTGAAATGACGATGTTGACGGGCGAAAAATCGAGGCCCGCACGGCGGATATGCCGTCCTGACTCTATGCCTTCATGGACGATCAGCTGGTTGCCTGAACGCTCGGTGTGTTCTTGAATGACAATGGTATCAGCTCCTTTGGGGATTGGCGCGCCGGTGAAAATGCGAACCGCCTGTCCGATTCCCAATTCGCCCTCGAAGCGATTGCCGGCCGCCGATTCGCCGATGATGTCGAACTTTACAGGATAAGAGATGTTGTCGGGCGCAATCAGGGCATAACCGTCCATTGCCGACCCGTCGAAAGGCGGTTGGAGAAAATGTGCCAGCACAGGTGTTGCAACCACGCGCCCTCCCGCGTCGGACAAAGCGACTTGCTCCTTGCCGTGTGGTTCTGCGGATTTCAGAATGCGGGCCAGTGCTTCATCGACCGGGAGAAGGGACATTGCGTTTCCTCTCGAACTGAATTGTTGACCCTTTAGAACAGAAAGCCTGTCTGGATGAATTGATCCAGAGCAAAGTTCAGCGCTTTATGCTTTCCAGTCACCGGATTTGCCGCCGCTTTTTTCTGTCACGCGGATACCGCCGATCTCCATATGTTTGTCGACGGCTTTGGCCATGTCGTAGATGGTAAGGCACGTGACGGAAACGGCGGTGAGGGCCTCCATTTCCACGCCGGTGCGTCCTTTGAGCTTGGCGAGAGCACGAACGCGTAAACCAGGCAACGCCTGATCCGGCTCGATCTCGACAGCAACTTTGGTCAGCATCAACGGATGGCAGAGAGGAATCAGATCGGCGGTCTTTTTTGCCGCCATAATACCCGCCAGACGCGCTGCGCCTATAACGTCACCTTTCGCGGCATTCCCTTCAAGAATGAGCGACAGCGTTTCCGGCTTCATTCTGACCGATCCTTCGGCCGTGGCTTGACGTTCGGTTTCATCCTTTGCCCCAACATCCACCATATTGGCAGCACCGCTCTGGTCGATATGCGTGAGCTTGGACATCATTGGTCAAGCCTTGCCGGTCAGGAGTTCGCGGGTAGCTGCCGCCACATCTGCCTGGCGCATCAGGCTCTCCCCGATGAGGAAGGTCCCAATCCCAGATTCTTCCAGACGCAGGCAATCGTCGTGTGTGAATATGCCGCTTTCACCCACCAGAACGCGATCAGAGGGCGACATTTTCGACAGGCGTTCCGACACAGCGAGATCGACCTCGAATGTACGTAGGTTGCGATTGTTGACGCCGAGAAGACGTGATGAAAGCTTCAATGCGCGTTCCATCTCGGTTTCGTCATGTACTTCGATGAGCGCATCCATGCCTAGCTCGAACGCAGTTTCTTCCAGCGCCTTCGCCAGATCGTCATCGACGCTTGCGAGAATGATCAGGATGCAGTCTGCGCCCCAGCTACGAGCTTCATGCACCTGATAGGTATCGAACAAAAAGTCTTTGCGGAGCGCCGGAAGGCCGCATGCGTTGCGGGCTGCTGTCAGGAACTCTGGCGCGCCCTGAAAGGAAGGGGTGTCGGTCAGCACGGATAGACATGTCGCGCCGCCAGATTCATAGGCTTTGGCAAGTGCGGGCGGGTCGAAATCAGGACGGATAAGGCCTTTCGACGGGCTTGCCTTCTTGATTTCAGCGATCAACGCGAATTCACCGGCAGCGCGTTTTGCCTCCAGTGCCTTCAGAAAGCCGCGCGGGGCTTCCTGATCCTGTGCGCGTGCCTTGAGATCAGCGACGGTGCGCTTTGCCTTGGCTGCGGCGATTTCTTCGCGCTTGTAAGCCTCGATCTTGCGCAAAATGTCGGTGGACATAGTGATTCCTTTCGGTCAGGCCGCTCTATCGTTCGAAACAGCAATCACCTTTTGCAAGACGGCAAGCGCTGCACCGCTATCTATGGATTGCGCCGCTAGCGTGATGCCTTCCTTCAGATCCTTCACTTTGCCGGCAATGACGAGGGCAGCGCCCGAATTGAGCAGCACGATGTCTCTATAAGCATTTTTATCGCCTTCAAGTACGCCCAGCAAAGCCTTGGCGTTGGCTGAAGCTTCGCCGCCTTTCAGTTCTGCCGGATCGCAACGACGGAGGCCAACCTCTTCCGGCGTGATCTCAAAAGTACGGATTTGGCCGTTTTCGAGGGCCGCAACTTGCGTTGTGCCTGCGGTGGTCATTTCATCAAGACCATCGCCATAGACCACCCACGCCGCTTCGGAACCCAGCTCTTTGAGCACTTCGGCCAATGGTACTAACCATTGGGGCGCAAATACCCCAACGAGTTGACGCTTGACGCTGGCTGGATTGGAAAGGGGGCCAAGCAGATTGAAGATGGTCCGCGTTCCAAGTTCGACACGGGAGGGGCCGACATGGCGCATGGCGGAATGGTGCATTGGTGCAAACATGAAACCAAGACCAGCTTCGGTGATGCTGCGGCCTATCGTGTTTGCATCAGCTTCGATATTGATGCCAAGCGCGGCTAGCGCATCAGCCGCGCCCGAACGTGAGGAAAGGGCGCGGTTGCCATGCTTGGCGACGGGGACTCCGGCACCAGCCACAACAAACGCCGAGCAGCTTGAAACATTGTAGGAGCCGGATTGGTCACCGCCGGTACCAACTATATCGATTGCATTGTCGGGAGCGGAAACTTCCAGCATGCGCGAGCGCATGGAGGCAACGGCACCGGCGATTTCCGGTACTGTTTCACCACGTACACGCAACGCCATCAACAGTCCGCCGATCTGCGACGGCGTCGCCTGGCCAGACATCATAATGTCGAAAGCGGCTCTGGAATCTTCCAGCGAAAGCGGCTCTCCAGCAGCTGCTTTCGCAATATAGGGTTTTAGATCAGCCATTTTGGATGCTCACCGTCCTTAAAACGCCAGAGCGTTGTTGATGACGGTCTGGTTTATCTTAACAGGGTATTGCTTCTGCAATTCACCGACGAGCTGTTCAAGGACGTCGTCCGACAGAGAAGTTGCCAGATATTTCTGCTGCTGTTCCGGAATAGCTTCGGGGCCCGCTGCGGCAGGTTCTGTTACTTCCACAACTTTGAACAGAATCTGGGCATTGTCAGAAGGTGCGACAGCGCTGCCGGTAAAACCATTTGTTCCGCGGAAAATCTGCGCGGCGGCAGCCGTTCCGATATCGGCATCGTTGGTCGTGCGGATAATACCGCGCTTGGTCTGCTTCTCAACGCCCAGTTCGGCAGCGATCGTGTCGAGCGTCGCACCGCCGTCCAGGCGCTTCTTGAGCTCGTCCACACGCTGATTGAGGCGCTTGACGGCTTCTTCACCCTTCCAAGCGGCGACAACCTTGTCTTTGACTTCGTCCAGTGTGCGTTCACGTGCTGGCGTTACGCCATCGACTTGATACCAGAGATAGCCGACATTGCCCATGGTAAGTGCGTCGTTGTCAAAACCCTGGTCGGCCTGGAAGGCAGCGGAAAGCAGTGCTTCGGAATTTGGCAGCTGCACCGGATTGCCGGAAGGATCGTTACCCTCTGCATCAACGGCTTCCACTGTGACCGATTTGAGGCTCAGCTTCTTTGCCACGTCGGCCATGGAAGCGCCGTCGGAGCGCTCCTGTTCATAGGAGTCGTGAATCCCGCTGATGCTGCTTGCCGCAATGTTGTTTGCAAGCGTGGTGCGAATTTCGCCTTCAACTTCTGCCAGCGGCTTCACATGAGCCGGTTCGATTTGTGTCACACGCAGGATAACGGGACCAAAACTACCCTTGACGATTTGGCTCACGCCATTTTCCGAAAGGGCAAAAGCTGCATCGGCAACAGCCTGATCAGGAATAGCGGATTTTTCAAACGAACCGAGTTTCAGGTCGTCTTCCGTTTTGCCTTGTTCCTTGCCGATATCAACAAAGCTGGTTCCTGCGGCGATTTTTTGCTGGGCGGCTTCTGCGGCGGCATCGTCGGCAAAGCTAAGCTGCTCGATGGTGCGTTTTTCTATCGAGCCGAAGCGGTCCTTGTTTTTTTCGTAATATTCGTTGACTTCATCCTGCGTGACGGCAGACGGATCTGCAATATCAGCCGGTTCCAGCTTCACGTAGGTTATCTTCCGGTATTCCGGTGCCTTGTACTCGTCTTTCTGCGTCTCAAAATAGGTCTTGAGCGCATCATCGGAAGGAGCCGGAACAGCATCGGCCTTTTCAGCCTGAATAGTCACGTAATCAACGCTGCGGGTTTCCCCCTGATAAAGGGCGAGCGCCTTCAAGGCCGCATTCGGGAGCTTGATTCCGTCGGTCGCGGCTTCCACAATCTGCTGGCGGCGAGCGACTTTCGCGCGATTGTCGAGGTAATCCTGTGCGCGAATGCCGGATTGACGAAGCACCGCATCAAACTGCGCACGATTGAAGTTGCCGCTTGCGTCATGGAAAGCCGGGTCTTCGCCGGTCAACCGCGCAATCCCATCCTTGGAGAGGCCGAGCTGCATGTTTCGTGCGCCTTCATCAAGGACTACTCCGGCTGCAAGCTGTGCGAGTACCTGATTTTCGACGCCGAGCGCCTGTGCCTGTTCACGCGTCAGGCGCTGGCGAAACTGTTGCGACAGGCGCATCATCTGCTGCTCATAAGCGAAACGATAATCGGTGGCGCTTACTTCGGAACCACCAGCCGTCAAAGCGGCATTGCCTGACAGGCCACCGCGAAAGACATCGGAGATGCCCCAGATCGCAAAGCTCAGCACAAGCAGGCCAAGCAGAAGTTTGGCGACCCAGGATTGAGCGGCGGAACGCAGGCTGTCGAGCATTGGAAACCCTTCAAGAATAAATCGAAGCTCGGCTTTTATAGATAGAGCCAGTCAGGGGATAACCTTAAGCCAGCCCCATATGCAAGGTCTCATTGCAACTAGGAACCTAAGAACATTTGCATTGCGGCACGAATACGCTTAGTCAGTGGCAAATTTTGGCGCCGATCCGCTTTCGCGAGGCGGTAGCGCCTGCTGTTTTGAACAGGCGAGGAGAATAGCATGACTCCGGGAATCCGTCCGCTGGTTGCTGGCAACTGGAAGATGAATGGTACGGGAGAATCCCTGACCGAATTGCGCGCGATTGCTGCGGGTCTGAGCTCCGATCTCGGCCGCAAGCTCGATGCCGTAATCTGTGTGCCGGCGACGCTTCTTTCTCGCGCAGCAGAAACGCTCGAAGGCGAAACGGTTGGTCTCGGCGGACAGGACTCACATCATAAAGTATCTGGTGCGCATACTGGCGATGTCTCTGCCGAGATGCTCAAGGAAGCAGGCGCGACGCATGTCATTATCGGTCATTCTGAGCGCCGGACCGATCATCACGAAAGCAATGAGATTGTTCGCGCCAAAACTGAAGCCGCATGGGCCGCCGGTTTGGTCGCAATCGTGTGCGTCGGCGAGACGGCCGATGAGCGCAAGGCGGAACGCACGCTGGACGTTATAGGCTCGCAGCTGGCGGGTTCCTTGCCGGATGGCGTGAATGCGGAGAATACAATCATCGCTTATGAGCCGGTCTGGGCAATCGGTACAGGTTTGACGCCAACGGTGCAGGACGTGCGTGCCGCTCATGCTTTCATGCGTGAGCAGCTGATTGAACGGTTCGGCACGAAGGGTGCGCATCTTCGGCTGCTCTACGGCGGTTCGGTCAAGCCTTCCAACGCATTGGAATTGCTCGGCGTCGCGGATGTGGACGGCGCGCTTGTCGGCGGTGCGAGCTTGAAGGCGAATGATTTTCTCGCCATATGCGAAACCTATCGTAATTTGTAACTGGCGTTTCACGTCTGTCTATCTTGGCCTCGGGGCTTGGATTATCGGACAATAGCGTGTAAAGAGCCGCTCTAGTTTTAGGGATATAAAGACCGTAACCCATGCAGACCGTACTCATTGTCATTCACTTGTTGATCGTGCTGGCGCTTGTCGGCGTTGTGCTTATCCAGCGTTCGGAAGGCGGCGGCCTTGGCATTGGCGGTGGTTCGGGGTTCATGACGGCTCGCGGTGCTGCGAACGCGCTGACCCGCACGACGGCCATTCTTGCGATCGGCTTTTTCGCGACCTCGCTTATTCTCGGCATCATGGCGCGCTACGGCGAAAAGCCGACCGACATTCTCAATCGTATCCCGGCGGCAACCGGCAGCCAGACTGCTCCGGCGGGCGGCAATGGCGGCGGTATTCTGGACCAGTTGGGCGGCGGTTCTTCACGTCCTGACTCAAATCAGACGGCACCTGCTGCTCCAGGTGCAACTGCGCCAGCAACGCAGCCACAGGCTCCGGCTGTGCCGCAAACCCCGGCCAATCCGGTTCCAAGCTCGCAGTGAAAAAACGCGTAGTGTGAATCCAATGTGGAAACCGGTCCTTGTGGCCGGTTTTCTTTTTGTTAACTATCGGGCTGCAAAGTGTTGCAGGTAGGCAATAGGCGCCGCCGAATCGCATTGCAGAACAGCGGCGCTGAATTGAGAACCGGATCGCTTTGCAGTAAGCAGAGCGAAAGTCTGGTCGCAATTAATGCGGCAGGCGTTTCTCCCTTGTGCTTGATTTTTCGGGAACCGAACATGTTTTCACGCCGTATTCTGATGGCAGGTATTGCAAGTCTCTGTATTGGGGCGACCGCTCCGGCATTTGCAGCTTCGCCGGTAAGCGCTGAAGCGCAGCTCAACGAAGCTGCCACATCCGTTCAGCAGGTAGCTCTTTCAAGCGACACCAAGGCCAATCCCGAAAAGCCGAAGAAGAAAAAGGCTTCCAAGGGCGGCAATGCGGTAAAAGCCAGCAAGTACAATATTGATCCGAAGTTCCGGGCACAGGAAGTAGCTTTTACCGGCTATAAGCCTGGCACGATCGTGATCGACCCGAAACAGCGTTTCCTCTACCTCGTTGAAACATCGTCGACGGCTCGCCGCTACGGCATTGCTGTCGGTAAGCAAGGGTTGGAATTCAAGGGCACCGGAACAATCAACGCAAAGCGTGAGTGGCCGCGCTGGATTCCGACCAAGGAAATGATCGAGCGTGATCCCGCTCATTACGGACGTTTCAAGAATGGTATGGATGGCGGTCCGGGCAATCCGCTCGGTTCTCGCGCCCTCTACCTGTTCCAGGGCAACAAGGATACCTACATCCGCATTCACGGCACCGTTCAGCCCTGGACCATCGGCAGCTCCGCTTCCAATGGCTGTTTCCGCATGATCAATGAAGATGTGATGGATCTTTACGAGCGCGTCGGTCTTGGAACCGAAGTGGTTGTACTCTGATCTGCAAATGACTATGTGAACGTGGCCGGACCTACGGGTCCGGCCTTTTTCTTTTGCCTTACTCGCTGTTCCTGCCGGTGGAAGCTGTGGATTTCGAGCTTCGACATGGCTTTATGCGGACAGGGGCGCTAGAGAGAACAGACGTATTCGCTCCGGGGTTTTGGCTCCGGTTTTTCTATGTCCAACGAGGATTGCCGCCTGACTTCGGTGAAAAAACGTGACCGAAGTGCATTTTCTTGTGGCGGAATCGATCAAGAAAGTCTAACGAGATAAGCCCATGGCGCGATATGTATTCATCACTGGCGGCGTGGTTTCTTCCCTTGGAAAAGGCATAGCTGCCGCAGCACTGGCTGCACTCCTTCAGGCACGCGGTTACCGCGTGCGTATCCGTAAACTCGACCCTTATCTGAATGTCGATCCCGGCACGATGTCGCCTTACCAGCACGGTGAGGTGTTCGTCACTGACGATGGTGCTGAAACCGACCTTGATCTGGGTCATTACGAGCGGTTCACCGGTCGTCCAGCCAACCAGCAGGACAATATTACTACCGGTCGCATCTACCGCAACATCATCGAAAAGGAACGCCGCGGCGATTATCTCGGTGCGACGGTTCAGGTCATTCCGCATGTGACCGATGAGATCAAGAACTTCGTTCTTGAAGGCAATGAAGACTATGATTTCGTTCTCTGCGAAATCGGCGGCACGGTTGGCGACATCGAAGCCATGCCGTTCCTCGAAGCCATTCGCCAGCTTGGCAATGAATTGCCGCGCGGTACGGCAGTTTACATCCATCTGACCTTGATGCCTTATATTCCGGCTGCGGGCGAATTGAAGACCAAGCCGACCCAGCATTCGGTGAAGGAGCTGCGCTCTATCGGCATTGCCCCAGATATCCTTCTCGTTCGCGCTGATCGCGAGATTCCGGAATCGGAACGGCGCAAGCTTTCATTGTTCTGTAATGTCCGCGAAAGCGCAGTCATTCAAGCGCTCGACGTGGCAACGATCTATGACGTTCCGATTGCCTACCACAAGGAAGGCCTTGATTCGGAGGTTCTGTCGGCATTCGGCATCGATCCGGCGCCAAAACCGCGCATGGATCGCTGGGCGGAGGTTTCCGACCGTCTCCATAATCCGGAAGGTGAAGTTACCATTGCCATCGTCGGCAAATATACCGGTCTCAAGGACGCCTATAAGTCACTGATCGAAGCGCTTTATCACGGTGGTCTCGCCAACAAGGTGAAGGTCAATCTCGACTGGATTGAAGCGGAGGTCTTCGAAAGCGAAGATCCGGCTCCATATCTGGAAAAGGTACACGGCATTCTGGTGCCGGGCGGCTTCGGTGAGCGTGGTGCGGAAGGCAAGATTCTTGCCGCGAAATTTGCCCGTGAACGCAAGGTTCCGTATTTCGGTATCTGCTTCGGCATGCAGATGGCCTGCATCGAGGCAGCGCGTAATCTGGTTGGCATTGAGAATGCGTCTTCGACCGAGTTCGGTCCGACCAAGGAGCCGGTTGTCGGCCTGATGACCGAGTGGCTGAAGGGCAATATGCTCGAAAAGCGTGCAGCGGCAGGCGACCTTGGCGGCACTATGCGTCTTGGTGCATACGAAGCAGCATTGAAGCCGGGGTCTAAGATCGCGGAAATCTATGGGGGGACGGATATTTCAGAACGTCATCGTCATCGCTACGAAGTCAATGTCGACTACAAGGAACGTCTGGAAACTGCTGGACTAAATTTCGCAGGCATGTCGCCGGATGGTGTTCTGCCAGAAACAGTCGAATATCCCGATCATCCGTGGTTTATCGGCGTTCAGTACCACCCGGAACTGAAATCCCGACCGTTCGAACCACATCCGCTCTTCGCTTCCTTCATTGAAGCGGCGATTGAGCAGAGCCGTCTGGTCTAAAATTCTAACGCGCCTTTCGGGGCGCGTTTTCGTTTGGCATTCAGGTTGCGGTCTTGTTTTCGACCCAGCTTTACGCCAGATAAGGTGCCTGCAAGGCACTCAGTATCGAGGTTCACGTTATGGCGACTGCCAATTCATCTGTAAAAATCGGAAATGTTACTTTTTCAAACAGTGTGCCATTGGCTCTGATTGCGGGTCCATGCCAGATGGAAACGCGTGAACACGCTTTCGATATGGCAGGTCGCCTCAAGGAAATGACCGATAAACTCGGCATCGGTCTGGTCTACAAGTCCAGCTTTGATAAGGCCAATCGCACTTCACTGAAAGCTCAGCGCGGTATTGGCCTCGAAAAGGCCATGGAAGTTTTTGCCGACCTCAAGAAGGAATTCGGCTTTCCGGTTTTAACGGATGTTCATGCCGAAGAGCAGTGTGCTGCAGTTGCTCCTGTGGTTGATGTCCTGCAAATTCCGGCATTCCTCTGCCGCCAGACTGATCTGCTGATTGCTGCGGCAAAGACCGGACGTGTCGTGAACGTCAAGAAGGGGCAGTTTCTGGCGCCATGGGACATGAAGAATGTCCTTTCCAAAATCACGGAAAGCGGCAATCCGAATGTGCTTGCGACAGAGCGCGGTGTTTCTTTCGGCTATAATACACTTGTTTCAGATATGCGTTCTCTGCCGATCATGGCCGGTCTTGGTTCGCCGGTTGTGTTCGATGCGACTCACTCCGTACAACAGCCGGGCGGGCAGGGCGGTTCGACAGGTGGACAGCGCGAGTTTGTAGAAACGCTGGCTCGGGCAGCTGTGGCTGTCGGTGTTGCGGGGCTCTTCATCGAAACGCATCAGGACCCGGATAACGCACCATCCGATGGCCCAAACATGGTGCCGGTGGATAAGATGCCTGCACTTCTTGAAAAGCTCATGGCTTTCGATCGTATCGCCAAGGGGCTTTAAACAGTTCTCGGAGAATTTAAAAAGGCGGGGGATTTTCCTCCGCCTTTTGTTTCGCTAAGGCTTAAAAACTGGCCCGGTGCATAATCTTTTCTGCAAAATTTCAGGATTATGCGCTAAGAAATGGCCGCATCGGATTTGTTAAGCGCCTCGCGGATGTGGCGGGGCAATCTATAGGGAAGGACTGGTTCCTATGACTGCAATCATCGACATCGTCGGCCGCGAAATTCTCGACAGCCGCGGCAACCCGACCGTCGAAGTGGACGTTGTGCTTGAAGATGGCTCTTTCGGACGCGCTGCCGTTCCGTCCGGCGCATCGACTGGTGCGCATGAAGCCGTAGAGTTGCGCGACGGTGGCAGCCGCTATCTTGGCAAGGGTGTGGAAAAGGCTGTTGAATCGGTCAATGGCAAAATTTTCGACGCTATTGCCGGCATGGACGCAGAAAGCCAGTTGCTCATCGACCAGACGATGATTGAGCTCGATGGCTCGGCCAACAAGGGTAATCTCGGCGCCAATGCAATTCTGGGCGTTTCGCTTGCGGTTGCCAAGGCTGCGGCCCAGGCGACCGGTCTCCCGCTCTACCGCTACGTTGGTGGCGCAAACGCCTATGTTCTGCCGGTCCCCATGATGAATATCATCAATGGCGGCGCACATGCCGACAATCCGATCGATTTCCAGGAGTTCATGATTCTTCCGGTCGGCGCTTCGTCCGTTCGTGAAGCTGTCCGTTACGGTTCGGAAGTTTTCCACACGCTCAAAAAGCGCCTCAAGGATGCCGGTCACAACACCAATGTGGGTGACGAAGGTGGTTTTGCCCCGAATCTGAAGAATGCCCAGGCTGCCCTCGATTTCATCATGGAATCGATTGAGAAGGCTGGCTTCAAGCCGGGTGAAGATATCGCTCTAGGCCTCGACTGCGCTGCGACCGAGTTCTTCAAGGACGGAAACTACGTTTATGAAGGTGAACGCAAGACGCGCGATCCAAAGGCGCAGGCTAAGTATCTTGCCAAGCTCGCCAGCGATTATCCTATCGTCACCATCGAAGACGGTATGGCCGAAGACGACTGGGAAGGCTGGAAATATCTGACCGATCTTATCGGCAACAAGTGCCAGCTTGTGGGCGACGATCTGTTCGTCACCAACTCGGCCCGCTTGCGCGACGGTATCCGCATGGGCGTTGCCAATTCGATTCTCGTCAAGGTCAACCAGATCGGATCGCTGTCGGAAACGCTCCATGCTGTCGAAACCGCGCACAAGGCCGGTTACACCGCAGTCATGTCGCACCGTTCGGGTGAAACCGAGGATTCGACGATTGCCGACCTCGCCGTTGCCACCAACTGCGGCCAGATCAAGACTGGCTCGCTGGCCCGTTCGGACCGTACGGCCAAGTATAATCAGCTTATCCGTATTGAAGAAGAACTCGGCAAACAGGCTCGCTATGCAGGCCGTAATGCACTGAAATTTCTTTAATTCTATCGCGAATGGATAGGAGAACGGCAGCCTCATGGCTGCCGTTTTTAATTGTGGAGTGCGTCACTCCATCTATATCAGGCCTCGGTTTCCTTGTGCGAGAGCATGATAACAATGCACATCATCGATGGAAGCGCATAAAGCAGGGCACCCAACTGTGTGTTGAGGGAGTTTTCTTTCGCTTCCCATGCCATGAACCAATCGCCGGCGACGACCATAAAGCCAATGCCCCATACGGCGACAGCGCAGCAAGCGCCCAGAATTGTCAAGTTTTTGCCAACCGAGAATTTTGTGTAGCTGCCGCGAAGATTAACCAGCATTTTTACACAACCGATTGCGGCGAGTACGCCCGCGAACGTTTCCATGGCTGTGATTACAGCGAGGCCGACATAAGGCACCCAACTCGCGGTGACTGCCCGCCATGTCTGACCGGGTATCCCATAAGTATCGGTCATAGCCAAAAGTGGCTTGATTGCATTCTCGGCTGTTTCTGAAAAACTAGCAGTATTATTAAGTAAACTAAATATACCCCATAGGGCGGGAAATAACGCCATGATGATGCATGGAATGCGCTTTACAGTCGCTTCATTCATAATATTATCCTCTAATATGTTCAGTATTTTAATAGATTAAATAATTTCGCCGCTGCAATACAAGATATAATGCAATTTTGTAAGGTTAAAATTCTACATTAAGTTTCAGTAATTTTATAATTTACTTATATAATTGAATTCAATTTGCTGTTCGTTATTGTTTGGATGTTGGCTTAGTCTGGCGTCATGCTCAAGACGTGTTTGCTCTGGTTTGGTCGTGATCAGACGGTTGATTGCGCCCTCTGATGCGCAACGTTTCGGCGGGGGTATGTAAAGCGATAAATTTGACCAACTCCATTTATCTTGATATCAATATAAATCTGTCGCATTCGGACAAGCTATCCGAACCGGGAGAAGGGGCTTGGGCGGGCTATCAATGGGAGAGAGTAAATGGCTTATATTGAAGGATTTGTTGTCGCCGTCCCTAAGGCGAACAAGGAACTCTATCGCCAGCACGCCGCCAAGGCAGCCGTATTGTTCAAAGAGTTTGGCGTTACGCGCATGGTCGAAGCATGGGGAGATGATGTGCCAGACGGCAAGATCACTGATTTTCGCCGCGCGGTTAAGGCGGAGGCGGACGAGGAGGTTGTGTTCTCCTGGTTCGAATATCCTGACAAGGCAACGCGTGACGCTGCAAATAGCAAGATGATGAGCGATCCACGTATGAAGGAAATGGGTGATCAAATGCCGTTTGATGGTAAGCGCATGATCTTTGGCGGTTTCTCCACCATTGTAGATGCTTGATCTGGTCCAGCCATTTTTTATGTCATGAATAAACGGCTTGTCCTCGCGGCGAGCCGTTTTCGATTCTAGCCTGGGTTTCAACCGTTCACGTCCGGACCTGATCCTTTCAGCATTCAACAAAAATGCGGCCGACGTCTTTCGACACGGGATCTTGGTAAATCTCTGTTAAGCAAAATAATGCTTGATGGTGGAATTCGGAACGATGCCGCTCGCAGGATTCGACGTGGCTCCGAATCTCCGGGAAGGAAGCTGAAATGTGGACCAAACAGAAGCGTAAATCGATCCGTGGGCGGTTTGTATTGCCTATTCTGACGGCTGCGTTTCTGAGCTATTTCGGTTTCCATGCCTATCATGGCGAATTTGGTCTTTATTCCCGCATCCAGCTGGAAGAGCAAAAAAGCCTTCTGGCCAAGCAACTGGCGCAGGTGACCGCCGATCGTACGGCACTCGAAAAGCGCGTCATGCTTTTGCGTGACGGTTCCATCGAAAAGGATATGCTTGACGAGCAGGCTCGCAGGGCGCTTAATCTCTCCCATCCCGATGAAGTGACAATTATTACCTCTCGGGAAGATCGATCGAATTAACTGAAATCCGGTTAATTGTCTTTTTGTGATATGTTTTTAAGGGCTTGGCGACATAGCAGCTATGCTCTGGGCGCATATTGTATCTTGTGGTGCGCCCGTATAACGTCACAATAGAACGACAATTTAGGGAGCGAGAAATGGCACCGAGGGCTAAAAAGGCGCCCGCTAACAAAGCGCAGGCGTCTTCTGTAACTGCACCCAAGGCACCTGCAGCTGCAAACTTCGACAAGAAGCAGGAGCTGGACGCTTATCGCGAAATGCTGTTGATCCGGCGTTTCGAGGAAAAGGCGGGTCAGCTTTACGGTATGGGCTTCATTGGCGGTTTCTGCCACCTCTACATCGGCCAGGAGGCCGTGGTGGTTGGTATGCAGATGGCGCTGAAGGAAGGCGATCAGGTTATCACCGCCTATCGCGATCATGGTCATATGCTTGCAGCCGGCATGAGCGCACGTGGCGTCATGGCCGAACTGACCGGGCGCCGCAGCGGCCTTTCCAAGGGCAAGGGCGGCTCCATGCACATGTTCTCCAAAGAGAAGCATTTTTACGGCGGTCACGGCATCGTTGGTGCACAGGTTTCGCTCGGCACCGGTCTGGCGTTTGCGAATCGCTACCGCGACAACGACAATGTAACGCTGACCTATTTCGGCGACGGGGCTTCCAATCAGGGGCAGGTCTACGAAAGCTTCAACATGGCATCGCTGTGGAAGCTGCCGGTAGTCTACATCATCGAGAACAACCGCTATGCCATGGGCACATCGGTTTCGCGCTCGTCCGCAGAAACCGATTTCTCGAAGCGCGGTCTTTCGTTCAATATTCCGGGCATCCAGGTAGACGGCATGGACGTCCGTGCGGTGAAGGCTGCTGCCGATCTGGCTGTTGAGTGGACGCGTTCCGGCAAGGGACCGATCATTCTCGACATGCAGACCTATCGTTATCGCGGTCACTCCATGTCGGATCCGGCAAAGTATCGGTCGAAGGAAGAAGTGCAGAAGATGCGCTCCGAACACGATCCGATCGAGCAGGTCAAGCAGCGTCTGATCGAGAAGGGTTGGGCAACCGAGGAAGAGCTGAAGGAAATCGACAAGGAAGTCCGTGACATTGTCGCCGATTCTGCCGATTTCGCTCAAAACGATCCGGAGCCGGATGCATCCGAGCTCTACACGGATATTCTGCTCTAATTCCAGGAAGGTGTTGTCATGCCCGTAGAAATTCTCATGCCCGCACTTTCCCCAACCATGGAAGAGGGCAAGCTCTCCAAGTGGCTGAAGAAAGAAGGCGACAAGGTTACGTCCGGCGATGTGATCGCTGAAATTGAAACCGACAAGGCGACGATGGAAGTCGAAGCCGTCGATGAAGGCACAATCGGCAAGATCCTTGTCGAAGAAGGCACCGAAGGCGTTAAGGTCAATACGCCGATTGCCGTGCTCCTTGGTGACGGCGAAAGCGCTGCTGATGTCGGTTCTGCTCCGGCTGCCAAAGCTGAAGCACCGAAGGAAGAGCCAAAAGCCGAAGAAAAGAAGACGGACACCGTTCCCGCTGCTCCCAAGGCTCCGGCACTTGAAGTTGCATCCGATCCGGACATTCCGGCTGGCACAGAAATGGTCTCCACGACCGTTCGTGAAGCGCTTCGTGACGCTATGGCGGAAGAAATGCGCCGGGATCCGAGCGTTTTCGTGATGGGCGAGGAAGTTGCCGAATATCAGGGCGCTTACAAGGTAACGCAGGGCCTTCTCGACGAGTTCGGTTCCAAGCGCGTTGTCGATACCCCGATTACCGAACATGGTTTTGCCGGTGTTGGCGTCGGTGCTGCGTTCGCCGGTCTGCGCCCGATCGTTGAATTCATGACTTTCAACTTCGCCATGCAGGCAATCGACCAGATTGTGAACTCTGCCGCCAAGACGCTCTATATGTCCGGCGGACAGATGGGCGCTCCGATGGTCTTCCGCGGTCCGTCCGGTGCGGCTGCGCGCGTTGCTGCCCAGCATTCGCAGTGCTACGCAGCCTGGTACAGCCACATTCCAGGTCTCAAGGTCGTGATGCCGTATACGGCAGCCGACGCCAAGGGCCTGCTGAAGGCTGCAATTCGCGATCCGAATCCGGTCATCTTCCTCGAAAACGAAATTCTCTATGGTCATCATTTCGATGTGCCAAAGCTTGACGATTTCGTTCTGCCGATCGGCAAGGCCCGTATTCACAAGCAGGGCAAGGACGCCACCATCGTTTCGTTCGGTATCGGCATGACCTACGCCGTCAAGGCGGCGGAAGAACTGGCCCAGCAGGGTATCGATGTTGAAATCATCGATCTGCGTACGATCCGCCCGATGGATCTTCCAACAGTCATTGAATCGGTCAAGAAGACCGGTCGTCTGGTGACGGTGGAGGAAGGTTTCCCGCAGTCGTCCGTTGGTACGGAAATCGCCACCCGCGTCATGCAGCAGGCTTTCGATTATCTCGATGCGCCGATCCTCACCATTGCCGGTAAGGATGTTCCGATGCCTTATGCGGCAAATCTGGAAAAACTGGCGCTGCCGACGGTTGCCGAAGTGGTCGAAGCGGTGAAAGCCGTTACCTATACCGCTTAAACAGAAAGGGTCTGGACATGCCGATCAATATCACCATGCCAGCGCTTTCTCCGACGATGGAAGAAGGCAACCTGTCGAAATGGCTGGTCAAGGAAGGCGACAAGATCGCTCCTGGCGACGTCATTGCTGAAATCGAGACCGATAAGGCGACGATGGAAGTGGAAGCCGTGGACGAAGGCACGATTGCCAAGATCGTGGTCCCCGCAGGCTCCGAAGGCGTCAAGGTCAATGCGCTGATCGCTATCCTCGCTGAAGAAGGCGAGGACGTGGCGGCTGCGGCCAAGGGTGGAGCTTCTGCGCCGAAGGCAGAAGCAAAGGCCGAGGCTCCGAAAGAGGAACCGAAGCCAGTGGCAGCTCCGGCAGCGACGCCCGCACCCGCCAAGGCAGAGCAACCTGCTGTTGCTTCGAATAAGGGCGACCGCGTGTTTGCGTCGCCGCTTGCGCGTCGCATCGCCAAGGACTCTGGTGTCGATATTGCTGCTGTGAAGGGCTCTGGCCCGCATGGCCGTGTCGTTCAGCGCGATGTGGAGGCCGCTTTGGCTTCCGGTGGTGCCAAGGCTGCTGCGCCGAAAGCAGAAGCTGCTGCCGCTCCGAAGCCGATGTCGGATGATGCCGTTCTCAAGCTGTTTGAAGAAGGCACCTACGAGATCGTTCCGCACGATGGCATGCGCAAGACGATTGCCCGCCGTCTGGTGGAATCGAAGCAGACTGTTCCGCATTTCTATCTGACGATCGATTGCGAACTTGATGCGCTTCTGGCTCTGCGTTCGCAGATCAATGCCGCGGCACCGATGATCAAGACCGAGAAGGGCGAGGTTCCGGCTTACAAGCTTTCGGTCAACGATATGGTCATCAAGGCAACGGCTCTGGCGCTTCGCGATGTTCCGGACGCCAATGTGTCGTGGACCGAAGGCGGCATGGTCAAGCACAAGCGCGCCGATGTGGGTGTTGCCGTCTCCATTCCGGGCGGACTGATTACGCCTATCGTTCGTCAGTCGGACTCGAAGACATTGTCGGCGATTTCGAACGAGATGAAGGACCTTGCCAAGCGTGCGCGTGATCGCAAGCTGAAGCCTGAAGAGTATCAGGGCGGTTCGACCTCCGTGTCCAACCTCGGCATGTTCGGCGTAAAGGACTTTGCTGCGATCATCAATCCACCGCATGCGACCATTTTCGCAATCGGTGCAGGTGAACAGCGTGCAGTTGTCAAGAACGGTGAAATCAAGGTTGCGACGGTTATGTCCGTGACCCTTTCAACCGATCACCGTGCCGTTGATGGCGCGTTGGCTGCCGAACTTGCACAGGCCTTCAAGCGCCACATCGAAAACCCGATGGGTATGCTGGTCTGATTGATCAACTTCAAGGGCGTCGTGTTCTGCTGAACTCGACGCCTGAGGTTTTTTTGAATGGCTGGACAACTGAACCTACGCCGGGCTGAACGCCATGAAGCCGCTGAGATCGCCATTCTTGTCGATATCTCTTCGCACGGTTTTGCGTCATGGCTCTGGTACGGTGCTGTTCTTGACGGACGAACTGAAACGGCCATGGAACGCGGTCGGCAATATATGCGTGCTGACGGAACCGAAGGCTGGCAGAGCACGACAATTGCCGAGTGGGCTGGCGACATTGCCGGACTTTCGATCGGTTTCACACTCGATGACAGTTTGAACGGTACACCACCGCAGCATCCGGTTCTCGATCAGCTCATCGACTTGCAGCGCAAAGTGATAGGCAATCGTTTCATAGACAGCGTTGGCGTTTATAGAGAGTTTCGCGGCAAAGGTATTGGCCGCGCACTTGTCGCCAACGAAATCGATCTGGCACGCCGGAACGGTAACCCAGGAATTAGCCTGATAACCGAAAGCCACAACGATGTGGCGCTCTCCCTTTACGGCGCCCATGGTTTCAAGGAAATTGAGCGGCTCGAAGCGATAGAACGCATTGGGCAGGACAAAAGACACGACTGGGTGCTGCTCACCCGAGAAGTGAACTGAGCAAAGGCAGGACAATATGGCCGACATTTACGACGTTATTGTTATCGGCTCGGGCCCGGGTGGGTATGTAACCGCAATCCGCGCTGCGCAGCTTGGCCTCAAGACGGCTATCGTCGAGCGCGAACATCTGGGCGGCATTTGCCTTAACTGGGGCTGTATCCCGACCAAGGCGCTTCTGCGCTCTGCTGAAATCCTGCATTTCGGCGAACACGCCAAGGATTACGGCTTGAAGCTGGAAGGCAAGATCACGCCTGATGTTAAGGCTGTGGTGCAGCGCTCGCGCGGTGTTTCGGCTCGCCTTAACGGCGGCGTCGGCTTCCTGATGAAGAAGAACAAGATCGACGTGATCTGGGGCGAGGCGAAGCTCGTAAAGGCCGCTTCAGGCAGCAATCCGGTTGAGATTTCGGTCGGCAAGTCCTCCAAGCAGCCGATGCAGCCGCAGAACCCTGTCCCGAAGGGCGTTCTGGGTGAGGGCGCCTACAAGGCGAAGCACGTCATTGTCGCCACCGGTGCGCGTCCGCGCGCTTTGCCGGGCATTGAGCCGGATGGCAAGTTGATCTGGACTTATTTCGAAGCAATGGTTCCGCCGGAATTGCCGAAGTCCATGCTTGTAATGGGATCAGGCGCAATCGGTATCGAGTTCGCTTCCTTCTACAAAGACATGGGCGTTGATGTGACGGTCGTGGAACTCATGCCGCAGATCATGCCGGTTGAAGACGCGGAGATTTCTGCATTCGCTCGCAAGCAGCTGGAAAAGCGCGGACTGAAGATCATCACCGATGCCAAAGTTACCAAGGTCGAGAAGGGCGCAAACAATGTGACCGCTCATATCGAGACCAAGGACGGCAAGACGCAGTCGTTGACCGTGGATCGCATGATCTCTGCGGTTGGTGTGCAGGGCAATATCGAAAATCTCGGCCTGGAAGCGCTTGGTGTGAAAACCGACCGCGGATGCATCGTTATCGACGGCTACGGCAAGACCAATGTTGCAGGCATCTATGCTATCGGTGACGTTGCAGGTCCGCCGATGCTGGCGCACAAGGCCGAGCATGAAGGCGTTATCTGCATTGAGAAAATCGCCGGTCTTCCAAACGTTCATCCGCTCGAAAAGAACATGATTCCGGGCTGCACCTATTGCAATCCGCAGGTCGCTTCCGTTGGCCTGACTGAAGCGAAGGCTAAGGAAAAAGGTTACGACATCCGGGTCGGTCGCTATTCGTTTGCCGCAAACGGCAAGGCGATTGCGCTCGGTGAAGATCAGGGACTGGTCAAGACCATCTTCGACAAGAAAACGGGACAACTGCTTGGCGCCCATATGGTCGGTGCAGAAGTGACCGAACTCATCCAGGGGTTCGTGGTTGCCATGAACCTCGAAACGACCGAGGAAGAACTGATGCATTCGGTCTTCCCGCATCCAACCCTTTCGGAAATGATGAAGGAAAGCGTTCTGGATGCGTATGGTCGCGCACTAAACGCATAAGACGGAGAGACGCTCATTCCGCTGATCGAGAACGGAGGGCCTTGGCGGCGTGCCGCCTGGCCCATCATCAAATGGTGTACCGCGGGAGGTCTGGTGCTGGGGTTTGCAGCCGGCACCTTGAGTGTTCTTGGCGGCAACACCATATCGGTCAACGGAATAGTTCTAACCGGCTGGTACGGCGTCTGGGCGCTCACATTGGCGCTTGGCACCGCTGGATTGGTATTTGGCCTGATATGGGCATTGGTTTTCCGGGCTCTTGGACTGGCAGCGCGGCGATGAGTAGCAAATCGCTCAAGTTGACAGGGTAGGGAGCAGGGATTAGGACCGAACCGAATTTGGAAGCATTTCCTGAAAATGCTTCGGATAGGCAGGGAAAAGCATGGTTACAGTTCTCGATCTGGTGAACCAAGGCAAGCGTGAACGGCATCCCGAGAAGGCGCATCGTCCGGACAATGTTGTCCTGAAGAAGCCCGACTGGATTCGCGTCAAGGCTCCTGTCTCGCGCGGCTATAGTGAAACGCGTGATATCGTTCGTTCAAACAAGCTGGTTACGGTTTGCGAAGAAGCGGGCTGCCCGAACATTGGCGAGTGCTGGGAAAAGAAGCACGCGACCTTCATGATCATGGGCGAGATATGCACGCGCGCCTGCGCGTTCTGCAATGTCTCGACCGGTATTCCGACCGCGCTTGATCCAAATGAACCCGAGAATGTCGCAAAGGCCGTCAAGCAAATGGGCCTGACGCATGTGGTCATTACTTCGGTTGATCGCGATGATCTGGGCGATGGTGGTGCGCAGCATTTTGCCGAGGTCATTCAGGCCATTCGTGAAGCCACCCCCGCGACCACGATTGAAATCCTGACACCGGATTTCCTGCGCAAGGAAGGCGCTCTTGAAGTTGTGGTCAAGGCTCGCCCGGATGTGTTCAACCACAATCTGGAAACCGTACCTTCGAAGTATCTCAAGGTTCGTCCCGGCGCCCGTTATTTCCATTCGATCCGCTTGTTGCAGCGCGTCAAGGAACTGGACCCGACCATTTTCACGAAGTCGGGCATCATGGTTGGTCTCGGCGAAGAGCGGAATGAAATCCTTCAGCTGATGGACGATCTGCGTTCGGCAGATGTGGATTTCATGACCATCGGCCAGTATCTCCAGCCGACGCGCAAGCACCATCCTGTCATTCGCTTCGTGACGCCGGACGAGTTCAAGTCGTTCGAAACGATCGGCCGGACGAAGGGCTTCCTTCTGGTCGCATCCAGCCCGCTGACGCGTTCATCGCATCATGCTGGCGATGATTTCGCCAAGCTGAGGGCAGCGCGCGAGGCGCAGATCACGGCAAAGGCCTGAGATCAGTCATGCCGCAGTTTACCACCGTCAGGCGGGTACATCACCGGGCAGAGCAAATGTTCGGCCTCGTAGCGGATGTTGAGAAATACCCTGAATTTCTGCCGATGTGTGAGGCCTTATCCGTTCGCTCCCGCAAGGAGCGTGACGGCAAGGCTCTTCTCATTGCTGACATGACGGTTGGTTACAAGCTCATACGCGAGACATTCACCAGTCAGGTACTGCTGAAACCCGCAGACAATGTCATCGATGTGAAATATCTTGACGGGCCGTTTCGCTATCTCGACAACCGCTGGACCTTTAAGCCGGTTGGCGACGGAGGCGAGTGTGATGTCGAGTTTTATATCGATTATGAGTTCAAGAGCCGTACCCTTGGCCTTCTGATGGGAACGATGTTCGATCTCGCTTTCAAGAAGTTTTCCGAAGCTTTCGAGAAACGGGCCGATCAGATTTACGGTCTGGCCTGAACGACGGGCCGGTTCTCGGGCTCTCTTTTTCATTGCGCCGTATAGCCGCCATCAACCAGTATGGATGCTCCGGTGACGAAGGAGGCTTCGTCACTCGCCAGGAAAAGCACGACGCTGGCTACTTCTTCGGCGCGACCGAGACGACCTATCGGATGCAAGGCTACCAGAGCCTCTTTCTTGTCTTCGGGTATATTCTTGAGCAGGGGCGTATCGATATAGCCCGGGCAGACAGCATTCACCCGAATGTTCTGCGCACCATAGTCAATAGCAAGCGTCTGCGTCAGGAGTTTTACACCTCCCTTTGCTGCCGCATAAGCAGTGACACCTGATTTTCCGACTTGACTATGGATGGAACCGCAATTCACGATCACGCCGCCGCCTTGCGAGCGCATCTGATCAATCGCGTACTTATCGCAGAGATAGACGCCGGTAAGGTTGATATCGATGGTTTTCTGCCAAGCAGCCTCGTCCAGCTCGTCTATCGGGCCATCCGCGGCGATGCCTGCATTGGCGAACATGATGTCGAGGCGGCCATAGGTTTCAACGGTTTTGGTAATCAGCGCCTGCACGGCTTTCGTGTCGGCCACATCGGTCTTGACGAACAATGCCCGCTCGCTGCCGCCCGCAAGCTCATTGGCCAGTTGCTGGCCGTGCTCGGAATAGTCGGCAATGACAACATTCGCTCCTTCACGAATGAAGGCCCTAGCGGTTGCTTCACCAATGCCGCTTGCCCCACCTGTAACGATTGCCACCTTGCCATCGAAACGCATCGCCATGTTCTCCCTGTCTTGATCAAAGACAAAGGTAGGGCACCGTAGATAAAAGTATACGCTCTAAGTTTATCGAAGGTTTTCCAGAACGAGGTCCAGCGCGGCGATAACAGTAGCGTGACGAATTTCGGCTCTGGTTTTTGGACCGAAATGGCATTCGCGATGGAGGGGCGGGTGGCCTTTTCGCGCTGAGGCGATGTGAACGAGGCCGACAGGTTTTTCATCGGAGCCGCCACCTGGCCCGGCAATTCCCGTAACTGCCACAGTTACACTGGCGCGCGAGTGAGAAAGTGCCCCTTCAGCCATGTAAAGCGCAACTTCTTTCGAGACAGCGCCGAAGCGATTGATCAGTTCCATCGGAACGCCGATCATTTCGGCTTTTGCTTCATTGGAATAGGTGACAAAGCCGCGATCCACGACATCAGATGATCCGGCAATGTCGGTCAGTGCTTCGGATATCAGCCCACCCGTGCAGGATTCTGCCGTCGCGATCATTATGCCAGCCTTGCGGCAGGCTTCCAGCACGGCAACAGCTTTTTCTTCTGCAATCAACGCACTCATTCGGGTACCTCACCCGGATAGATGACGGTTGCGGTTGCGATGGCTGCAATGCCCTCACGGCGCCCAACGAAGCCAAGCTTTTCATTGGTCGTCGCTTTGATGGAAACCCGGTCTGCGGCAATTCCCAGCATGTCGCAAAGCGCTTCTGTCATTGCTGCGCGGTGTGGGCCGATTTTCGGTGCTTCGCTGATAAAGGTCACGTCGACGTTGGCAATGCGGCCACCTGCTTCACGCACGATATTGGCGGCGTGTTCGACAAATATGCGGGAAGCGGCACCCTTCCACTGCGGGTCGGAAGGAGGGAAATGCGTGCCAATATCACCCGCTCCTCGGGTCGCAAGGAGAGCGTCGGTCAGCGCGTGAAGCCCGACATCGGCGTCTGAATGACCATTGAGCTTTGCTTCATGGGGGATTTTCACGCCGCACAGCGTCACATGGTCGCCGGGTTCAAAGGAATGGACGTCATAACCATTGCCGGTTCGAATGTCGGGAAACGAGGCGTGGTCTTGCCGCAGGCGCTTGTCAGCCATCTCAATATCCTTTGCCCAGGTAAGCTTTGTATTGTCCGCTGATCCTTCGATGATGCGGACAGCGATATTTTGCCATTCGGCAATGGCGGCGTCGTCAGTGAAGTCGGAGCGATTGATCGCGAAGGCCTTTTCATGCGCATTGAGGATAGGCGCGTAGGGAAATGCCTGCGGCGTCTGTGCCGCGAAAAGGCCCGCGCGTGGCACCGTCGTTTTAACCGTTCCGTTCGTAGCTGATTGCTTGAGCGTATCCGAAACTGCCAGAGCAGGAAGAACGCCTTCATCAGGTGCAAGGTTTTCGACGATACGATTCAGCAAATCCTGACTGATGAACGGTCTCACACCGTCATGGATCATGACATATTGCGGCGCGTCGTTTCTCAGCGCAAGAAGGCCAAGACGCGTTGATGCCTGCCGGGTAGCGCCGCCATTCACAACGTGAATGTTGTCTCGGCTCTCCGGAAGGGCGCGTTCGTAAAGCGCATGGTCATCGGGGTGGATGACGACAACGATGCTATCAACCAGCGGGCAGTCGATGAAAGCGCGTAAAGTGCGGGCAAGCACGGCTTCGCCACCGATGCGCCGGTATTGTTTCGGCCCTTCGACGCTCTGTCCGGCTCGCTCCCCGCGGCCAGCCGCCACAATGACTGCTGCTATCCTTGAAATAGTTGTCGCCTCTGCCAAAGGTTGCATCTGTTCAAATTTGTGCTTGCATGCCGAATAATGCCTTGCGCGGATAAATGCCAGTCGACAATTGATTTATCGTAGTTTTGCGTGCGCTTTTCCTTGCGTTGAAAAGTGAGGCTGATTAATGTATGTGCTAATTGCGCTATGCACATCAAATAGGCATTTGTCGGTGAGTTTTCTCGATCAACCTTTGAACATAAGCGGTGTGGTACTTGCCAACCGCGTCTTTCTTGCGCCGATGTCGGGCGTTTCCGACCTTCCTTTTCGCAGGCGGGCAGCAGAAGCTGGTGCGGGCATGGTCGTGTCTGAAATGGTAGCCAGTGCCGAACTCTGCAATCGTCACAAAGAGAGCCTTTTGCGCCTTTCGGGGGAAGGGCTTGGAACGCATGTTGTGCAACTTGCGGGACGCGAAGCGCATTGGATGGGTGAGGCGGCAAGGATCGCCGAAGGCGAAGGCGCCGACATCATCGATATCAACATGGGCTGCCCCGCCAAGAAAGTGACCGGTGGTTATTCCGGGTCCGCGCTGATGCGCGATCTCGATCACGCAATGACCCTCGTTGAGGCTACCGTCAATGCGGTCAGCGTTCCGGTTACGCTGAAGATGCGGCTGGGATGGGATGAGAAAAGCATCAACGCGCCCGAGCTGGCAAGGCGCGCCGAAGGCGCCGGTGTTGCCATGGTGACTGTCCATGGACGTACGCGTTGCCAGTTTTATGAAGGCAAGGCGGACTGGGATGCAATTCGCGCGGTTCGTGACGCGATCCGTGTTCCTCTGGTCGCCAACGGCGATGTGGCGTGTCGTGGCGATGCCGAGGAAATTCTGCGCCGTTCCGGAGCGGATGCGGTGATGGTCGGACGTGCTTCTTATGGGCAACCGTGGTTGGCCGGCGCAATCGCAGGAAGCGACTTTGCTCCGAAATCGCGAAGCGAAGTTCTTGATTATATTATAAAGCATTACGCAGATATGCTCGAGCATTACGGAAGCATAACGGGCATCCGTCATTCCCGCAAACATCTGGGCTGGTATCTTGATCGTCATGCTGGCGCCGCATGTGCGCCTTCCGAGAAAGCGGACGTGATGACTCTGACTGACCGGCAAGCCGTCATCGACGCCTTGCGTCGTATATTCATGCGCGAAGTTCCCGAAGCCGCGCTCAAAGAGGTTGCCTGATGCGCGAGAGAACCGAAATGAACGGCATTCCATCGGTTGTGCTCGATGCAATCAGCCAGCCGGTTATCATGGTCAGCGCCGAAAACTATATCGCCTACGCCAATCTGGATGCGGAACAGTTCTTTCGTTCCGGCTCGTCTATTCTGGCGCGCAACCGGCTAGAGTCTTTTCTACCCTTTGGCAGCCCGCTGTTAGCGCTGGTCGATCAGGTTCGCACCAGCCAGATGCCGGTCAACGAGTATCGCGTCGATGTCTCGTCGCCACGCCTCGGCACGGAACGTATTGTTGATATTTACGTAGCGCCTGTCGCAGAGTTGCCGGGAGCTGTGGTCATCCTCTTCAAGGAAAAGACGATGGCCGAGAAGATTGACCGCCAGATGACGCATCGCGGCGCAGCGCGGTCCGTCACAGGGCTTGCATCAATGCTGGCCCATGAAATCAAGAACCCGCTTTCGGGTATCCGCGGTGCTGCGCAATTGCTGGAACAGGTTGTCGGCGATGAAGATCGTGCGCTGGCACGGCTTATTACCGATGAAACAGATCGGATCGTTTCACTGGTGGACCGCATGGAGGTCTTCTCGGATGAGCGTCCTATCGAGCGCGCTGCGGTCAATATTCATGCGGTTCTGGATCATGTGAAGGCGATTGCGAAGAACGGGTTCGCGCGGAAGATTCGCTTCGTTGAAGATTATGACCCTTCTCTCCCGCCAGTCTTCGCTAATCGTGATCAGCTTGTGCAGGTTTTCCTCAATCTGCTGAAGAATGCCTCGGAAGCTATCGGTGATCACGAAGGTGGCGAGATTGTTCTGTCCACGGCTTACCGACCGGGCATCCGCCTGCAGGTACCGGGCGCACGGGACAGGGTGGCGCTACCTCTCGAATTCTGCGTGCATGACAATGGGCCGGGTGTGCCGCAGGATATGCTGCCGCATCTGTTCGACCCTTTCGTGACGACGAAGACCAACGGTTCTGGACTTGGTTTGGCATTGGTTGCGAAGATCATTGGTGATCATGGCGGCATCATCGAATGCGACAGCCATCCTTCGCGAACGACTTTCCGCGTTTTGATGCCGGCGTGGAAAAATACGGCTGGAAATACTGGAGATAACGCATGATCGCAGGACGTCCGACGGGAACCATATTGGTGGCGGATGACGATGCAGCCATTCGGACCGTGCTGAACCAGGCATTGTCGCGGGCAGGCTACGATGTGCGTGTGACCTCCAATGCCGCTTCGCTCTGGCGCTGGGTGGCGGCAGGCGATGGTGATCTGGTCATTACCGACGTCAATATGCCGGACGAGAATGCCTTCGACCTTCTGCCGCGCATCAAGAAGATGCGTTCAGATCTTCCAGTTGTGGTCATGAGTGCGCAGAACACGTTCATGACGGCTATCCGGGCATCAGAGGCAGGAGCTTACGAATATCTGCCGAAGCCATTCGATTTGACGGAACTCATCAATATCGTCGGCCGCGCCCTGTCTGAACCAAAACGCAAGCCCATCGCGGCATTGTCGGATGAGCAGACAGATAACATGCCGCTGGTCGGTCGTTCGCCTGCGATGCAGGAAATCTACCGTTTGCTGGCGCGCATGATGCAGACGGATTTGACCGTCATGGTTACCGGTGAATCCGGCACAGGCAAGGAACTGGTTGCGCGCGCCCTGCATGAATACGGGCGTCGTCGAAAAGGGCCGTTTGTTGCGATCAACATGGCGGCAATCCCGCGCGACCTGATCGAGTCTGAATTGTTCGGACATGAGAAGGGCGCTTTCACCGGCGCGCAAAACCGCTCAAGCGGTCGTTTCGAGCAGGCAAATGGCGGAACGCTGTTTCTCGACGAGATCGGCGATATGCCAATGGAAGCGCAAACCCGTCTTTTGCGTGTGTTGCAACAGGGCGAATATATGACAGTCGGCGGGCGCACGCCGATCAAGACAGATGTGCGTATCGTTGCGGCGACCAATAAGGATTTGCGGCAGCTGATAGCACAGGGGCTTTTCCGCGAGGATCTTTATTACCGGCTGAATGTTGTGCCTTTGCGCTTGCCGCCGCTTCGCGAGCGCAGCGAGGATGTTGGCGATCTTGTGCGCCATTTTTTCAAGCGCGCTGCCGAAGAGGGACTGCCGGAGAAACGCATCAGCACCGCTGGCCTGGAAATGATGCGCCGGTATCCGTGGCCGGGCAATGTCCGCGAGCTTGAAAATCTCGTGCGAAGGCTTGCGGCGCTTTACCCGCAAGAAGAAATTTCGCCCGAAATTATCGAAACGGAGTTGCGAGCCGAGCTCACCAAGCCGGATATTGTTCCCGCTGGCGGTGGCGATATGGAAAACATCTCCATTTCGCAAGCGGTTGAGCAGAACATGCAGCGTTATTTTGCGTCTTTCGGTTCCGACTTGCCGCCGCCGGGACTTTACCATCGGGTTCTGGCTGAACTGGAATATCCCCTCATCCTCGCATGTCTTACGGCAACACGTGGAAATCAGATCAAGGCAGCCGATCTTTTGGGGCTAAATCGCAATACGCTGCGGAAGAAAATTCGTGAACTTGGCGTCAATATATATCGCGGAAACAAGGGAAATTAGCGACAATCACACGCCGATAACGCGTTAACCACGATATTTAACAGGTGATTAAGTCTGTTCGGCTACTATTGGTTGTATGAGAAATCAGCAATCAACACGAAGCAACAAAACCCGGCGCATTCTCGAGCCGGCAGTAAGGAGCGGAATTCTTGCCGCGCCTTTGATATTGATGCTTGCAATAGTCGTTATCTTGTCAGGTGCGGAGCCGAGGCTCTCCGCGATGATCGATCAAACCTTCACCGGTTCGATAAGCCCGATCATAAAGTAATGGCTGTTGGACTTGAATAAGACGCCTGCATTCCTACTCTTTTAGCATAGCTAAAGGAGATAATCATGCGTCTTGTTGCTACGACTTTGTTTCTTGGTTTGTCTGTTGCTGCGGCCTATGCTGCTCCGCCCCCGGAAGGCGCAAAACTCTCGGAAATAATTGCCAAAATCGAACAGAACGCGGATACGGCTTTCATTGATGAAGTCGACTGGAATGATCGTGGCTATTACGAGATCGAATATGTCACCAAGGCTGGCGCCAAAGTTGAGGTGAAGGTCGATCCGAAAACCGGAGAAAATGTTCGCTAGTCTCTGATGCTTGCGTGAGCAATTATGCTGGAGCGGGTAGCGGGAATCGAACCCGCGCGTTCAGCTTGGGAAGCTGACAGGCTACCATTACATCATACCCGCAAACTGTAATGTATTTCAGGCAATTAGCGACATGTGTGATGAGGCACATTCAAAAGTTTTACAGTTGGTGCAGTCAACCTATGTTCTCTTTTGAATATCGTCAAACTGTTTTGTCGACAGGTTGGCGTTGCCACCACATTTGGTCTCCTCACTTCACAAAACATTCAGAGCCGTGACAAATTTTTCATGAACCCTTCCATTGATATCCAGGATTGAGAGGCCATCTGCAGATGACGCTTCCAACCATGCGGCCGATTGGCAGGCTGTTGCAGATGACAGGATATCCATGGACCAGACCACAAAGCGCCGGGCACTGCTTATCGTAAATCCACATGCCCGGAATGGCAGCGGATACGGTGCAGATATTCGCTCGGCGTTGGAGCGCGGTGGCATTCAGCTCATCGAGCGAAATCCGCAGGACGACGAGACGATTTCAGATGTTATCCTTCGTGAAAGAGATTGTGATCTCGTTATTGTCGGCGGCGGCGATGGTTCGCTGAACGCCGCGGCCCAAGGGTTGATGGAAACGGGATTGCCGCTTGCAATCCTTCCGCTTGGAACTGCAAATGATTTCGCGCGAACTGTCGGCATTCCTGCCGATCCGGTTGAGGCGGCGCGTCGACTTATCTCCTACAAGGCGCGCGCCATCGATCTGGGTGAGGTAAACGGCCATCTTTACTTCAACGTCGCGAGCATTGGTTTCAGCGCAGAACTGGCGCAGCAACTAAGTTCTGCCGCGAAGAAGAAGTGGGGTAAGCTCGGTTATGCGATTGTCGCGGCGCGCATTCTCATGCGTTCTGAGCTCTTCACAGCTTATCTGGAACACGACGGCATGACGGAGAAAATTCGTACATTGCAGGTCTCTGTCGGGAATGGAAAGTTTTACGGCGGTGGTATGGCCGTTGAGAAGGATGCGACAGTGGACGACGGCAGGCTGGATTTCTATAGTCTGGAAGTCGATCACTGGTGGAAACTATTGCGTCTTCTGCCAAGTCTACGCCGTGGCACCCATTCCAAATGGGATGATGTGCGGGCTTTTCCGACGACCGAAGTGATTGTACGCACCAAGAAGCCGCGTGCCGTAAACACAGATGGCGAGCTGTCGACCTGGACGCCTGCTCATTTCCGCCTGTTGCCCAAGGCGATCAATGTTTACATGCCTGATCCGGATTGAGGCCGTAATGGGCAAGACAAAAAAGACCCGCCTTGTTGCGGCGGGCCTAGTTCATGACGTTAGGTGACTGGCTCGGAGGTCATTAGAGCCATATAAATAACGATTGAAGGCCTTGAACGTTCCAAATTTAAAAGAAAAAATACCAGATAAGCAGCACGACAACGAGTGGAACGCCCATCAGCCAAAGGATCATTGCTCTCAACATTCGTTTTCTCCTTCCTGTTGAAAATTCAACGCGTTGAATGAACGATTGTTCCACAAGACCGAGAGGATACGGCCCGTCGAAGTTGAGCGGATGTCCTGCTGCGCGACTCAAAAAATGCGGATTTCCAAAAGCTTTAATGATCCGTCAATCAATCGGTGACATCACTAAAATCTAAAAAGGTGCAACCAGCGTTTTCGGTTGTGCTGTTGAGTAGCGGGCGTGTGGCGTATGGATTCGAAACGAGGGCTGAAACATTCGGTCAACGGCAAGGCTTTGAAGCTGCGCGACAAGCGCGGTTCGGTCGCGATGTTGTCGTTCATGGCTATCGCTGTCGCCTTGGCGGGTTGTGCATCGGCGCCGCAGCCAAAATCGAAGACAAAACGTTCGAAAGAATATTTTGCTGAATCCAAATATGGCGTGAAAGCCAGCCCACGCGTGTCTTATTCGAAGGGAAAGCCGCTGCCGCGTGGCGGAGGGCGCGATCAGACCGGTCAGCCCTACAAGGTCAAAGGACGCTGGTATTATCCCAAGGAAGACAAGAATTATGTCAAGGTTGGTCACGCCTCCTGGTATGGTGAAGCTTTCCACGGTCGCCTGACGGCCAATGGTGAAGTTTATGACATGGCGCATCTGACGGCTGCGCATCCGACCATGCCTTTGCCGAGTTATGCTCGCGTCACCAATCTTGCGAATGGCAGCTCGGTCATTGTGCGCGTGAATGATCGTGGTCCGTATGAATTCGACCGCGTTATCGATCTTTCCCAGAAAGCAGCCGAGATGCTCGATTATCAGCACCATGGTACGGCTAATGTGAAGGTCGAATATGTCGGCAGAGCGCCATTGGATGGCAATGACGACGCATTCCTCATGGCGTCTTACCGCCCGGCTGGTGGCGATACGATCGGCCAGCCTGCAACTGGCGTCATGATGGCTATGAACGGGCCGACGCCGACTTCGCCGAAGTCGCGTGTTCCGATGCCGGTAATGGATGCCGTTCCAGCTTCTGCGCCTATGCCGGAAAACTCGCCTTTTGCCGTTGATCCTGCATATAGCGATCCGTCCGGTGCCGCAGCTCCGTTGTTGCCGGCGAATGTGCCTGTGCCGTCGCAACGCCCCGGCTCAAGCTTCGGGGTAGCGAATGCTGCCGGTGTGAGTGGATTGGCTGGTTATGCTACGGACCGGCTGGCTGTAGCGGCTTATGCCGAGGAGCGCGCCTATAGCAGCATCCTGACCAAGGATGCGATTTCGAGCGCCTGGAAACGTCGTGAGGCCGAGGAACATGGCGAATATGTCGAGCTTGGCACGTTCAGTACGCTCGAAGAGGTGAAGCAGCTTCAAGCCTCATTGCCTCGAGCGACCAGATTTACGCTTACCAAAATTCCGACCGAAACTGTCGAAACCTACGAGCTGATAGCTGTGGCGGAGAAGGGCGGAAACGACGCCCTCCTACGCGCGGCCTGGAAGGCGGGCGCAGTGAATGCGTTTGTCGTTCGTCTCGATTGAACGCTCACGATAGGGTGATAAACGCTGGCATATTGATTTTGGGCGGATTCGTTGCGTAAGCTCTATTTCTCTGCTCACGTAACGGGATTTGCATGGGGCTGATTTCAAAAACAACGGTACTTGCGCGCGCCGCGTCCGTCGGCGTTTCTCTGGCTGTATTCGTGCCGGTTATAAGTCTGGCGGCCCCTGTAGAAACGGCGTTTGTTTCAAAGGCTCCACAGGTCTTGTTGGTCGACGAGCGAAGCGGAACGGTGCTTCTCTCCAAGAGTGCCAATGTTCCTATTCCGCCCGCATCTCTCGCCAAGCTGATGACGGCCGAAGTGGTTTTCGAAGCCCTCGATAAAGGTGCTACGACGCTCGATACATCTTACATCGTCAGCGAGAATGCATGGAGAACCGGTGGCGCGCCCTCGGGCACATCAACGATGTTCGCGCGCATCAAGTCTGCGCCAACGGTCGCCGATCTGTTGCAGGGTATGATTGTTCAGTCGGCGAATGACGGCGCTATCGTACTGGCCGAAGGCCTGGCAGGCAGCGAACAGGCTTTTGCAAAGCGCATGAATGATCGTGCGCACGAGCTGGGCTTGACCGCCTCCAAATTCGTCAACTCCACAGGGTTACCTGCTGAAGGGCAGACGGTTTCTCTGCAAGATTTGGTCAGACTGGCGCAGCATATCCGAACCGCCCATCCGGAATACTATAAATTCTATTCCCAGCCGGCTTTTACCTGGAACAACATCATGCAACGCAACCGCAATCCATTGCTGCGGCTTGATGTCGGGGCTGACGGCATGGGAACTGGGTTTACGGAAGCGTCCGGCTTTGCCCTGGTCGTGTCGGCAGAACAGAACGGCCGCAGGCTTTATCTGGCGATGAGCGGCCTTGCCACCATCAAGGAGCGTGAAGAAGAAGCAAGGCGTCTCCTACAATGGGGGATGACGGCGTTTGACGATGTGCAGCTTTATCCGGCAGATGAAATCGTGGGGGAGGCGCAAGTTTTCGGCGGTGCGCTCACGCATGTACCGTTGAAGGTCAAGGACCGTGTTGAGTTGTTGCTGCCAAAGGACGGTCGCGACAAGCTGAAAGCTCGCATTATCTATAATGGACCGCTTGATGCCCCTGTCGCCGACAACCAACGGGTCGGTGTTCTTCAGTTAAAGCTTAATGGCAGTATTCTTCGTGATGTCCCTGTTTTCACAGCCCAATCTGTTGATGAGGGAAGTCTTTCAAAGCGTGCCTTAGGTGCGGCGATGGAGCTATCCACCGGTTGGCTGAGGAAATATCTTTAGATTGCGCGACGCGTAATGCAGGCTCGACCTGTTGACCAAAGGCCGATATTAACTTTCACAGAAGTCCGTTCGGGCATCGATTCAAACATTTGGAAGTTGGTTTGTCGGGATTGTTCATCACATTCGAAGGCGGCGAAGGAGCGGGCAAGTCGACGCAAATCGCGTTGCTGGCCAAGCACCTGCGGGCAAGCGGCTTCGATCCGGTCATCACGCGAGAACCGGGCGGTTCTCCTGGTGCGGAAGCAATTCGCCATGTCATACTGAGCGGCAATGCAGAGAATTACGGCCCAGCGATGGAAGCCCTGCTGTTCGCAGCTGCGCGGGCAGACCATGTGGACCAGCTTATCCGTCCGGCCTTGAACGAGGGGCGGGTGGTGCTTTGCGACCGTTTCATAGATTCAAGCCGTGCTTATCAAGGTGTTACTGGCAATCTCGACGGCGTCTATATGTCGGCGGTGGAACGCATTGCCATAGACGGCACCATGCCTGACATGACGATCATTCTCGATATTCCTGCGCAGAAGGGGTTGTCTCGCGCCGGAAAACGGCGTGGCAGTGAAACTGCAGACCGGTTCGAAAAGGAAGATATTGCGGTGCATGAGGCGCGACGGCAGGCTTTTCTGGCAATTGCCGAAGCGGAGCCTGAGCGCTGCAAGGTCATTGATGCTGACCGCCCGCAAAACACGATTGCGAATGATATCGCTAAAGAAGTTGACCGTGTACTGACGAAAAGGGGGCTGTTGTGATCGAGGAGCTCGACGTCCCTAAAGCCCACGATTCCATTGAGGGTGTGCCAGAGCCATCGGCAAGCGATTATGTTGCCGGGCACCGGGAGATCAGTCATTTTCTGGCACAAGCCTATCGTGAGGGGCGCATGCATCACGCGCTGCTCTTTGAAGGTGCGCAGGGCATCGGCAAGGCAACGCTCGCCTTTCATCTGGCGGGCCATATGCTGGCGCATGGCAACAATGGCGAAGCGCCGGAACATATTGCCGCTCCGGATTTCGCGCGACCGCTTTGGCGGCAGATTGCGGGCGGCATGCATCCCGCCGTTCTGCATATCAACCGCCCGTTCGATCAGAAGACGGGAAAATTCAAAACGGGTATTCCGGTAGAGGAAATCCGCCGGGTTACGCATTTTCTGTCCCGGACGGCCTCGGATCACGCTTGGCGCATCGTTATTGTCGATCCTGCCGACGATATGAACCGCAATGCGGCCAATGCATTGTTGAAGACACTGGAAGAGCCCCCCGCACGGGCGCTCTTTATCCTGATTTCCCACTCGGCGGGGCGTTTGCTCCCGACAATCCGGTCTCGCTGCCAGAGTATCGGTTTCAAGCCGCTTGACGATAATGCACTTACGGACGCCTTGTCCCATGTCGGTGCCGGTATCGGAATGGGGGCTGATGCAGTAACGGAAACGCTGCTCAAACGTTCAGAAGGCAGTGTGCGCAAGGCACTTCTGCTGGTGGCGAATGGCGGTATTGAAATCGCCGACACAGCCGATTCCCTTCTTGAAGGGCAGGCTTTCGATTTGCCGAAGGCACAGGCGCTTGCTGGCATATTGAACGGACGTGAGTCGGAGATTCAGTATGAGCTGTTCCGCGACCATCTGCTGGGGCGGGTTGCGACGGAAGCTCGGCGTCGAGCCGAGGCAGGGCAACTGCGTGATGCAGACCGCTGGTCGCGATTCTGGAGCGATCTGTCACGCGAAACCGTGGATGCCGAAACCTACAATCTCGACCGCCGCCAGGCTGTGGTAATCCTTTTGGAAAAAACGCATCGCGCTTTTCGGTCCGGTCAGCCTCCGCTTGCGTGACATGGCCGCTGACATGCGTTATGTCAGCGCTGATAATTTTCTCCTCGTGTGTCTGCTAGTCATTCAGGCGCGCTTTCAAACTTCGAAAGACCGGGTCCCTAATGAGCCGCGAAAAATATTACATCACCACCGCGATTGCTTATCCGAACGGAAAGCCGCACATCGGTCATGCGTATGAACTGATCGCGACCGATGCGATGGCACGTTTTCAGCGACTGAACGGCAAGGATGTTTACTTTCTGACCGGTACGGACGAACACGGCATCAAAATGCTGCAGAGCGCGCGCAAGGAAGGCATCACGCCGCGGGAGCTTGCAGACCGCAATACGGCTGCGTTCCGGCAGATGGCAGACGTGCTGAACAGTTCGAATGACGATTATATTCGCACCTCGGAAGAGCGCCATTACAAGGCCAGCCAGGCTATCTGGAAAGCGATGGCCGACAATGGCGATATCTACAAGGGTGGATATGCCGGTTGGTACTCCGTGCGTGACGAAGCCTACTACGGCGAAGAGGAAACGGAAGTCCGCGACGATGGCGTCCGCTACGGCCCGCAGGGCACACCCGTCGAATGGGTCGAGGAGGAAAGCTATTTCTTCCGTCTCTCAGCCTATCAGGACAAGCTGCTTGACCTTTATGAGAAGAATCCGGGCTTCATCATGCCTGCGGAGCGCCGCAACGAGATCGTGAGCTTCGTCAAGTCCGGTCTGAAGGATCTGTCGATTTCGCGCACGACCTTCGACTGGGGCATTCCGGTGCCGGGCGACGAGAAACATGTCATGTATGTCTGGGTCGACGCCCTGACCAACTACATTACCGCTCTCGGCTATCCCGACACTTCGGATGAGAAATGGAGCTATTGGCCCGCCGATGCGCATATCATCGGCAAGGATATCTCGCGCTTCCACGCTGTCTACTGGCCCGCATTCCTGATGTCGGCTGGTATTCCGCTGCCGAAGCGGGTTTTCGCACACGGCTTTCTGTTCAACCGCGGCGAGAAAATGTCGAAGTCCCTCGGCAATGTGATCGATCCGTTCGGTCTCGTTGAGCGTTATGGGCTCGATCAGTTGCGCTATTTCCTGATGCGCGAAGTGCCATTCGGTCAGGATGGCAGCTACAGCCATGACGCTATCGTCAACCGCACCAACGCCGATCTGGCGAACGATCTCGGCAATCTTGCCCAGCGCTCACTGTCAATGATCGCCAAGAATTGCGAAGGCAAGGTTCCGGTTCCGGGCGAGTTTTCGGACGCGGATAAGACTATTCTCGATCAGGCCGATGCGGCGCTCGATACCGCGCGTAAGGCAATGGACGATCAGGCGTTGCATCTTGCGCTCGGAGCGATTTTTGCTGTTGTTGCCGAAGCCAACCGTTATTTCGCGGGGCAGGAGCCTTGGGCGTTGCGCAAGACTGATCCAGCACGCATGGGCACTGTCCTTTATGTGACGGCCGAGGTGATCCGGCGCGTTGGCATCATGGTGCAGCCGTTCATTCCGCAGTCGGCGGAAAAACTACTCGATATACTGGCTATCCCTGCCGACAACCGCCAGTTCTCTGACGTTGCGGCAAGCCAGCTTGTCGGTGGCACCGATCTGCCAGCCCCGCAGCCGGTGTTCCCGCGCTATGTGGAAACAGAAGAGTAGAACTGAGTTCGATGATGCTTGTCGATAGTCATTGTCACCTCGACTTTGCCGACTTCGAGCCGGAGCGCGACGATATCGTTCGCCGCGCTCTGGATGCCGGAGTCAGGCGCATGGTGACGATTTCCACGCGGGTCAGGAAATTCGACGCGATCCGCGCACTCGCTGAAACCTATGATTCCGTTTATTGTTCGGTTGGAACCCATCCGAACAATGCGCATGAAGAACTGGACGTGACCGCCGATGATCTCGTGCGTCTGGCCGAACACCCGAAAGTGGTGGCCATTGGCGAGGCGGGGCTCGACTATCACTATGATTATGCGCCACCGGAAGCGCAAAGGCAGGGCTTTCTCGTCCACATCGAGGCAGCGCGCCGTACCCAATTGCCGCTGGTCATTCATGCCCGCAGTGCGGATGAAGACATGGCCGATATTCTGGAGCGAGAAACGGAGAAGGGCGCTTTTCCGTTTATCCTGCACTGCTTCTCTTCCGGTCGTGCGCTGGCCGAAAAAGGCATCGCGCTCGGTGGCTACGTTTCTTTCTCGGGAATTCTGACTTTCAAGAATTCAGCCGAAATTCGTGAAGTTGCCTCCATCGTTCCACGCGATCGTTTACTCGTTGAGACGGATGCTCCTTATCTGGCGCCGGTTCCTTATCGTGGCAAGCGCAATGAGCCTGCATTTGTTCAGCACACTGCTGCCGTGCTTGCCGAAACGATCGGCGTGAGCAGGGAAGAGATTGCGCAAATCACCAGCGAGAATGTCTTCCGACTGTTCACCAAGATGCCCATGCCAGATGACTTGGCTGCAAAAGGAAGCTGATCGTGTCAGTGCCGCGTAACTGCCTGCGTTTTACGCTTCTGGGCTGCGGGTCGTCTCCCGGCGTGCCGCGTATCAACGGTGATTGGGGCAAATGCGATCCGCAAAACCCAAAAAATCGGCGTCGCCGGGCATCGCTTCTGGTGGAGCGGTTTGACGATGCGGGTCACAGCACAACGGTTGTGATTGATACGGGGCCGGATTTCCGCGCCCAGATGATTGATGCCGGAGCGCATAGCCTCGACGCGGCTGTCTATACCCATCCGCATGCGGACCATATTCACGGTATCGACGATCTTCGTACCTATGTAGTCGAAAATCGCCGCCTCATGGATGTTTACGCCAATCGGCTAACGCGTAACCGGCTTTTCGAGGCATTCGGCTATTGTTTCGAAACGCCTGCCGGGTCGAGCTATCCGCCGATCCTCAGCATGCACGACATTGCTCCCGAGACGCCGTTTTCCATATCGGGAGCAGGAGGAGAAATCCGTTTCGAGCCATTCAGTCAGGTGCATGGCGACATTGAGTCGTTGGGCTTTCGCATCGGTTCCGTCGTTTACTGCACCGACGTGAGCGCTTTTCCTGAGCAAAGTCTCAAGTATTTGGGCGGTGCCGATGTGCTTATCATCGATGCGTTGCAATATCGTCCGCATCCCAGCCATTTCTCGCTCGGCGAGGCGCTTGAATGGATAGAAAAACTGGCGCCCAAACGCGCCATTCTCACGCATATGCATGTTCCGCTTGATTATGAAACCGTCTTGCGTGAGACACCCGACAATGTTGAGCCCGCTTATGACGGGTTGCGTTTCTGTGTTTAGGGAAAATAATATCAATCCTGATTGTTCTCACAGTTTTATATAAATATATTCCTTATAATATTTCCTAGCATTGTGTAAAAAAGGATTGCACTTATGGAAATATCAGATTTTATTCGATATAAAGGAAATGCAGAAATACAATCGTTTCATGATGTTAAGTATGGCCCTATTGTTTTTTCTGCTGGTGATTCATTAATTGTCTCTGCGCCTAATATAGGAGTATCTACTTTATACATGGCAAATACTGATTTGAGGGCAAGTTGTCGGGGAGAGTTGCACTTATTTAATCCAGAGATTGATCATAGCGGCTTTATCAGCGCTTCTAACAATACGTCTGTAAATTTTACTGCTAAATCAATTCGTATTGATGATGGCTCACGTATCGCTATTAATTCTTCTAGCAGAGTTTTTTTGGATGGAATTGACAGTGGAGTTTTCTTTAAGGAGGCTAAATTCCATTTTGATTTCGGATCTCAAGTGTATGAGGAAGGTGTGCATTCTGCACTCACATTGACGAATATGAATGAGGTTTATTTTTCTGCTCTAAAGTCCAATGGGTATATTAAACTTGACGGCGTTAGCGTTAGTGATGTTGATTTTGATACATACTTTACCGCCGATGCTAACTATCCAGAACTTACAATTCGTGTAAAATAATGAAAGCATCCTGAAATATTGGGGAGAGTTTCGCTTACCTGCGAGACCCTCCTTTGAATGTCAAGCGCGGGCCGGGAAAGGCATTACGTTGCTGCCCTCCACGACTTTGGCTGCCTTATCTTCCAGTTTGAGGCCACCGGCGCGCAGAAGGTCTGTAAAACGACCGCCGCGTGCGGCAAGCTCGTCGAAGCTGCCGCTTTCGACCAGATGCCCCTTATCCATGAACAGGACCAGATCGGCAGAACGGACCGTCGAAAGACGGTGCGCAATGATGAAGGTGGTGCGGTTGTGGCTCAGATCGTCCACCGCCTGTTTCACCTTCTCCTCGGTTTCGACGTCGAGCGCACTGGTGGCTTCGTCAAGAACGAGGATAGGCGAATCCTTCAGGATTGCTCGTGCAATCGCAAGGCGCTGGCGTTCGCCGCCTGAAAGCTGCGAGCCGCGTTCACCGACAACCGTATCGTAGCCATCGCTTTTGGCCAGAATGAAGTCGTGGGCAGCAGCAGCACGAGCTGCCGCGTGCACTTCTTCGGATGTGGCGTCGTCACGACCGACACGAATATTCTCTTCCACAGAGCGATTGAACAGTCCGGCGTCCTGAAAGACGGTTGCAATAGCATGGCGCAAGGAGCGGCGGCTGACGGTACGGGTATCGGTTCCATCGATTGTGATGCGACCCGCTGCCGGATCGAAAACACGCTGCAACAAATTGATGAGCGTAGTCTTGCCTGCACCGGTCGGGCCGACAATAGCTACAGTCTGTCCCGGCTTGATCTCGAAAGACACGTCATAGACGCCCTGACCGGAGTTCGGAAACTCGAAGGTGACGTTGTCGAAAACGATGTCGCCCTTGACGTCGTTCAGGTCCGAAACGTCTTGCGGTTCCTGACGGTCAGCAGTGGCGTCTTCCATCTGGAAGAATTCTTCCAGCTTGGCGCGTGCGGTGACAGTCTGGTTGATGAACGCGCTAATCTGGTCGAGGCGACCGATCATCAGTTGGGCGAAGCCGATAAAGGCAATCACGTCGCCCACGCGCATCTGGCCCTTGGTGACAAAATAGGCGCCCAGAACGAGAACTACGACCATTGAGAAGGTAGACGCCATGCGGTTCAGGCCGCTGGCCAGCGCCCACCAGTTGAGAACCGGAAACTGTGCTTTCTCAAGGTTCTTCGCATAATCGCGCAGGGACTGGGTTTCCGAGGCAATGCGATTGTAGCTTTGGACAACTGAGACATTGCTGATCGTGTCGCTGACATGTTCGAACAGTTTGTGATGGTGCTTTTCGACTGCGGTCTGACCGTCCTTTGTCTTGCGCATCACGAGCTGGCCGATCATCACATAGATGACGCCTAGTACGATGAGCACCAGCGACATGCGCATATCCATGTTCATCGCAACCGGGATCAGCGTTGATAGCGCCACGATTGTCGTCAAATGCTGGCGCATGAATTCGAGCCAGAGCGTGAAGAGCGAATCTGTTGCGCGGATCAGCGTGTGGAGTGCGTTGGATGTGCCGCGCTTCTGGTGCCACGAAAGCGGCATGGTGATGAGACGCTCATAGGAATCGATCATCACGCCCAGACGACGACGGTGCGCGAGACGGTCTGCTCCGCGCGCCACAAAGACAGCAGCAATGATATTGAAGCCGCCTAGCGCTGCCCACATTGCAAGTGGCGAGAAAATATCGCCCTTGTCGGAGATGGCCTGAATGACCCGGCCGAACAGGATTGGTTCGGCAAGGGTAACGAGGGCAACCAGCACGCTGGCGACGCACATGGTTATCGTCGCGGTCTTTTCAACCGCAAGATATTCCATGGCTCGCCAGTAGATTTTGAGCAATGACACTTTCGCACTCCCGCTCGCTCTATTTCACGGGACTAAATGGTATAGGCCCGTTCTTCTATCAATATCTGATGGCGTCAAGAAGTGGCGATTGGGTGTCAAGATCGACCATAAATTAAAAACGCATGTAACCGAGTGTGAAGATTCCCCCGTCGAAATCAAACTCATTGGAGGAGGGTGGGCCGAATATACGTCAAGCACCCAAATTGCAGTTTTGCGGATTTCTGCCTAGCAATCCTCGGAACTCGCGTCTATTGACAGGAACAAGCAATCGGTGCGCGCATGCGTACCGCATCAGGATGCATTGATCGGGTTTCTCCATGGCAGGCGTAGAGCAGAAGATTGTGGATACAAGCGAGGCGGGCATGCGGCTCGATCGCTGGTTCAAGGTCCATTATCCGGGACTGGGTTTCGGCCACCTGCAGAAACTCCTCCGATCGGGCCAAATACGTATCGATGGTTCCCGGGCGAAGGCCGATACACGTATTCAGGCCGGTCAGACTGTGCGCATTCCGCCTCTCGGTGTCGACGAAAAGGCAACTGGCCCGGTTACAGCGCGGACAATCCGCAGTCAGCAGGACGGTGACGTGCTTTCGCAGATGCTTCTCTATGAAGATCCGAAAGTGTTTGTTTTCAACAAACCCGCAGGTCTCGCGGTACAAGGTGGTTCAGGCGTGTCAAGACACGTGGATGGCATGCTGGAAGCATGGCGGAACAAGAAGGGCGAAAAGCCGCGTCTTGTGCATCGTATCGACCGCGACACATCAGGTGTGCTGGTTGTGGCGCGTACGCGCGGCGCGGCACAGGCTTTGACCGCCGCTTTTCGTGAACGCGATACCAAGAAGACTTACTGGGCCTTGGTTAAGGGCGTTCCGCGCAAGCGCGAGGACAAGATTTCCACGTGGCTTGTCCGGGAGCAGACACCGGACGGCGACAAGATGCGTGTTTGCCAGCATGGCGAACCGGATTCCGACCATGCTGTCTCCTACTATCGCATCATCGAGAAGGCGGGGAACAACCTGACCTGGCTTGAAATGGAACCTTATACCGGCAGAACCCACCAGCTGCGCGTTCATGCGGCCTATATTGGCCATCCAATTATCGGTGATCCCAAATATTTTGAAGCTGACCAGAATTGGGAGTTTCCGGGCGGGATACAAAAAAGGCTGCATCTTCACGCGCGCCGTATTCGCATTCCGAATCCGTCGGGCGGCATTATAGATGTGACGGCGCCTTTGCCGCCGCACATGGTGCAGTCGTGGAATCTGCTAGGCTTCGACGAGGAAAGCGCGGAAGAATAAAAATGTCAGGCGAAGCGGGGGGATCGTCCGAAGGACGAGTTTCGTTCAATGGGCTGGCCATCATGCTGGTCATGTTCATCATGTTCAGTTGGGGGCTTAATCAGGTTGCCATCAAGATCGGCAATCAAGGATTCAATCCCATGCTGATGGCAGCAGGGCGCTCCGCGCTCGGCGGCATGTGCGTCTTTCTCTGGTGTTATTGGCGTCGCATTCCGCTTTTCAAGCGGGATGGCACGCTGGCAGCTGGAATAGCTGCCGGATTGCTGTTCGGTACCGAGTTTGTCCTGATTTTTCTGGCGATGGAGCTGACGAGCGTGGGACGTGTAACGCTCATGATGAATGTCATGCCGTTCTGGGTCGCTATCGGCAGTCATTTTCTTCTAGGCGAACGCATGTCGGTTCGTGCTTTCATCGGCATGTGCATCGCCTTTCTGGGCGTGTTTCTGGTCTTTTCCGATCATGTCAGCCGTCCGGGGCCGCACGCTATCTATGGCGATACGCTGGCGCTTGTGTCTGGTGTGTTGTGGGGGCTAACCACGCTGGTTATCAAGCGGACCCGGCTGGCCTATACAGCGCCGGAAAAGACACTCCTTTACCAGTTGGTGATTGCAACTTTGGTGCCGTTGCCGTTCATTTCGTTGAGTGGCCCGTTGCTTCGCAGTCCGGATGTCCTGTCCATATCAGCCTTCCTGTTTCAGGCCGTATTCGTGGTGGCATTTACCTATCCGCTCTGGTTCTGGATGGTGCGCCGATACCCCGCGTCGAAACTTTCTAATTTCGCCTTCCTCACGCCCGCTTTTGGCGTGTTATTGAGCGGCCTCATTCTGAACGAGCCTTTGAGCTGGAAAATCTTTGCGGCTCTTGCGCTGATCGGTTGCGGACTGATGATTATCAATAAGCCGGTAAAGGTATCCAACGCCCGATGAAACTTGTACTGTTCGATTGCGACGGAACGCTGGTCGATAGCGGTGATTTGATTCACAGATGTATGGCGACCAGTTTTGCCGACGCTGGTTTGGAACCTCCCGCAATCGAGGAAACGCATTCGATCATCGGCCTGTCGTTGCATCTTGCTATTGCTAAGCTGTTGAATCGCGAGCCGGACGAGCAGGTTCACTGGCTGACGCAACGTTACAAGGAAAACTTTGTGATGTTGAGGCAGGCTCCAGACTTCGCAGAGCCGCTCTATGATGGAATTCTGCCGCTTCTGACAGAGCTTGGGGCGAGGGACGATCTTTTGCTGGGTATCGTAACCGGAAAGTCCCAACGTGGCGTTCGCTCTGTTTTCGAACGGCACGGCATCGGGCATCATTTCGTAGTGACACGGACCGCCGATGATTGCCCGTCAAAGCCGCATCCGGCCATGGTGCTTGAATCCTGCGCGGAAATGGGGATAGAGCCCAGCCGAACGATTGTCATTGGCGATGCCGTTTATGATATGCAGATGGCCCGTTCGGCAGGCGCTATGGCCGCCGGTGTCTCCTGGGGTTATCATAACAGGCAGGGACTGATAGAAGCTGGCGCCCATCACATTCTGGAAGCGCCATGCGAACTCCATGCATTGCTGCAGACTATGGACGAACGGGTCGTCTAGTTGTTGAGCCTTGCACCGAGTTAGCGATATAGAACTGGATAAATCTATGCGTGATATTTTGAGTGATCTTGAAGCAGGAAAGCAGCTTTCCGACGAGAACCCTATCGTGCGTGCGCAAAAGCAGATGCTGGCACAGCTGCCCAAACGCTTTTATGAAAAAGCAGAAGTAGCGGAAGTTGAAGGCGGTTTTGCCGTCCATCTGGATGGTCGCCCCGTCAAGACGCCAGCGCGCAGTCTGCTGCGGTTACCGACGAAGGCGGCTGCACAGATTGTGGCAGACGAATTCGCCGCTCAGGAAAAGGTCATCGATCCAGGTAAAATGCCCGCGACGCGGCTCGTCAATACGGCGATCGACGGAATTGCGCAGGACCCGCAAGCGGTATTCGAGGATATCCTCCGTTTTGCCGGTACGGATATGCTTTGCTATCGCGCCGATAGTCCGCAAGAACTGGTTTCCCGCCAAACCCGGCAGTGGGACCCGCTGATCGACTGGATGGAAGGGCTTGGAGCCCGTTTTTCGCTCGCCGAAGGTGTGATGCATATCGAACAGCCTCGGGAGGCAATAGCTGCATTCGGCGTTCATTTGGCTGCTTTCAAAGACCCGATCGCGCTGGCTTCGCTGCATACGATGACGACACTGACCGGATCAGCAATTATTGCATTGGCTATCGCAAAAGGCGAGGTGACCGCAGAACAAGGCTGGCAGCTCGCACATATCGATGAGGATTGGACCATCGAGCATTGGGGATCTGATGCTGAAGCGGTAGAGCGGCGCAAGAATCGCGAAATCGAAATGATGATGGCTGCCCGCGTGCTCCAGGCACTTTAAATATCAAGCCTATCATTTTGATCTAATAAAAAAATCCCGGCAATGCCGGGATTTCTTTTGCGCGCGCAATCAAATGTTGCGCGTCGTTCCCCTCGGCAAAGGCAAAAGAAATCGCGCGAACGGATTGCGCGTCCGCGCAGTGTTCTTAAACCGAGTAGTACATGTCGTACTCGATCGGATGCGGCGTCGTTTCGTAACGCATCACTTCGGCCATCTTGAGTTCGATGAAGCTGTCGATCTGATCGTCGTCGAACACGCCGCCAGCCTTGAGGAACTCACGATCCTTGTCGAGCGACTGCAGGGCTTCACGCAGCGAGCCGCAGACAGTCGGAATCTTCTTCAGTTCCTTGGCTGGCAGATCGTAAAGATCCTTGTCCATAGCCTGGCCCGGATGAATCTTGTTCTTGATACCGTCAAGACCAGCCATCAACAGGGCGGCGAAGCAAAGATACGGGTTCGCAGCCGGATCAGGGAAGCGAACTTCAAGACGCTTGGACTTCGGCGAATTACCGAACGGAATACGGCAGGAAGCCGAACGGTTGCGAGCCGAGTAGGCAAGCAAAACCGGGGCTTCATAACCCGGAACCAGGCGCTTGTAGGAGTTGGTCGACGGATTGGTAAAGGCGTTCACGGCCTTGGCGTGCTTGATGACGCCGCCGATGAAATAGAGGCAGTTCTCCGATAGACCGGCATACTCGTTACCGGCGAAAGTCGGCTTGCCTTCCTTCCAGATCGAGAAGTGAACGTGCATCCCGGAGCCGTTATCGCCGAAGATCGGCTTCGGCATGAAGGTTGCCGTTTTACCGTAAGCATTGGCGACCTGATGCACGACATACTTGAAAATCTGCATCTTGTCGGCATTGCGTACCAGCGTGTCGAATTTGACGCCAAGTTCGTGCTGGGCAGCGGCGACTTCGTGATGGTGCTTTTCGACCGTGACGCCCATTTCGGTGAGAACAGTCAGCATTTCCGAGCGCATGTCCTGCGCGCTATCGATCGGCGGAACCGGGAAATAGCCACCCTTGACGCGTGGACGGTGACCGAGGTTGCCCGTTTCATAATCAGTGTCGTCATTCGACGGAAGTTCGGTCGAATCGAGCTTGAAACCGGTATTGTACGGGTCAGCCTTGTACTTCACGTCGTCAAAGACAAAGAATTCGGCTTCCGGGCCGACATAGACGGTGTCGCCGATTCCGAGCGATTTCATGTAGGCTTCGGCCTTCTTTGCGGTCGTGCGCGGATCGCGGCCATAGGCTTCGCCCGAAATGGGATCGAGAATGTCGCAAAGGATGACGAGGGTAGACTGAGCGAAGAACGGATCAATATGGGCCGTAGTTGGGTCCGGCATCAGAACCATGTCGGATTCATTGATTGCCTTCCAGCCGGCAATGGAAGAGCCGTCGAACATCACGCCGTCGACAAACATGTCTTCGTCAACGAGGCCGATATCCATCGTAACGTGCTGCAGCTTACCCTTCGGATCGGTGAAGCGAAGGTCGACAAACTTGATGTCGTTGTCTTTGATTTGTTTGAGAATATCGTTGGCAGTCGTCATTTTAATTCCCTGTTTGCGCGACGATGGATTGTACGCAGGTCTTGTCAGATGGCATCCACGCCGGATTCACCGGTACGGATACGGATAACTTCTTCGATGTTGGAGACGAAAATCTTGCCATCGCCGATGCGTCCCGTCTGGGCAGCCTTGCGGATGGCTTCGATAGCGCTGTCCACGGTTTCGTCTGCGACGATAACCTCAACTTTCACCTTGGGCAGAAAGTCGACGACATATTCGGCGCCGCGGTAAAGCTCGGTATGACCTTTCTGTCGTCCAAAGCCCTTGGCTTCGATGACAGTGATCCCCTGCAAGCCGACTTCCTGAAGGGCTTCCTTCACTTCATCCAGCTTGAAAGGCTTTATGATGGCTTCGATCTTTTTCATCAGAGAATGGTCTCCGCTCTTCTTCGGAAATGGGCGTCGTGCCCGCTTCACCAGTACAGAAGCATGAAGTGTGCCAGTTTGAAGTCTTGTATGAATTTTCTTTGTTTTCATTCATCCGCAGGCACAGTGGCACTATTAACAACGCTTGTGCAAGCTGCAGTCTGCAGGTCGGCAATGAAATAGGGTCTATTGCCGCAATGCAACTGGCTAAAAATTAGTCATATTGCATCAAAACAGGGCAGGCTTGCATAAAGTCCGGTGCCGCGTATTTAATCATGGCCGTTAGCTGTGTTGAAAAGGGACGCGATGTACGAGTTGCTGACACCGCAGGAAATGGCAGAAGCTGACCAATATGCCATCGAGAGTGGAATCAAGGATGGTTTCTCGCTGATGCTTGCAGCAGGACGTGCTGTCGCAGATGTGGCACAACGGATGTTTCCGCGCAACGCACCTGTCGCGGTTCTGTGCGGGCCAGGCAATAATGGCGGCGATGGCTATATTGCGGCGCAGTTCCTTCTGGAGGCAGGTTTTGAAGTTGTATGCTTTACATCCGCTTCGCCTCGCAACGGTTCGGACGCCATGCGCGCATCGCTTTTCTACAAGGGGCCTGTTTCCAATTTGGGTGAATTTTCAGCCGCGAGTTTTGGCGGCGTGATCGATGCCTTGTTCGGCGCAGGGTTGGCTCGCGGTATTCATGGAGCCGAAGCCGTGGCAATTGACGCTGTCAATGCATCGGACTTACCGATTGTGGCGGTTGATCTGCCCAGCGGCATATCCGGCGCAAGTGGAGAAATTCTGGGTACGGCAATCCGCGCGCGTGCAACGGTCACCTTCTTTCGTAAAAAGCCGGGGCATCTTTTGCAGCCGGGAAGGGCTCATTGCGGCGTTCTTCATGTCGCGGATATTGGAATTCCTGATCACGTACTGACAAAGATCGAACCGTTTTTTTTTGAAAACACTCCTGACCTCTGGGAAAACGCTCTGCCAGTTTTAGGAGCCGAGGCATATAAATATAGTCGTGGCCATGCTGTGGTGTTTTCAGGTGGCGCTCATTCGACAGGCGCGGCGCGCCTGTCGGCTCTCGCCGCAGCTCGCATGGGTGCAGGGGCGGTAACACTTCTCTCTCCGCCTGATGCGATGGCGGTTAATGCCGCTCATCTCACCAGTATCATGGTTCGTGAAACGCGCGGTTTGAGAGATGTTCGTCAATTTTGTGCGGAACGCAAGGTCGCAGCAGCGGTTCTCGGCCCCGGTTATGGCAACCCCTTATTGGCGCGTGAGCATGCTCTGTATCTGGCGGGCGACGAACTGGAGGGATTTCATGGTCTCGTTCTGGATGCTGACGGGATCACGGCTTTTGAACAGAATCCAGCAGAGTTTTTTGACAAGCGCCAAGGATGCAGGACCGCGCTCGTATTGACGCCGCATGAAGGAGAGTTCCGGCGGCTCTTTCCGGATATAGCAAGGAGCAACGGCTCGAAAGTTGACAAGACCCGTGAGGCTGCAAAACGCGCCAATGCTGTCGTTATTTACAAGGGGCCCGATACTGTAATCGCGCATCCAGATGGACTTGCGGTCATCAATGCCAATGGAACACCCTTGCTGGCGACAGCAGGATCAGGGGATGTTCTGGCTGGTATTGTGTGCGGCCTGCTTGCGCAGGGCATGCCCGCATTTGCGGCTGCCTGCGCCTCTGTATGGATGCACGCCGATGCCGCCCGTCGTTTTGGCCATGGGCTTCTCGCCGAAGATCTGCCAGCTCAGCTACCTGCCGTCCTGTCGACGCTGGCCCGCGCCAGCCGAAATTAGCGGCGGGACGTGCGACTATTCCCGGTGCCGACATCGACGGTTATGCTGCCCGAAATCGACACGTCGGTATTGCCGATACGAAAATTCTTCCAATCGCCATTCGGTTTCTGATCTGGTTCCGGGGCAGGCGGTGGAGCGGCTACGATGGGCCTTTGAGGCTGGACTCCGGGCAGGCCCGGCGATCCGTCATTCGCAGACGCCGTTGATGTGATGGCTAAAAGAACGATGCTAAATATTAGAAAATGCTTCGTGATCATTTACCATTCTCCCTATACGGGATCGGCCACCGCATCAATCAGTTGCCCAGCCATTTCGAGAGTGAACTCGTCGAAATGCGAGATAACACGGCTTGGACCGTAATGTTGGACAGGAAGGTCGGTATATCCGAAATCAACGGCAACAACGGGGATGCCAGCTGCCTTCGCTGTGTCGATGTCGGTTCGGCTATCGCCAACCATGATTGCCCGTTCGCGATTGCCGCCTGCGCGTGCGATGGTGTCGGTAAGGTGACGTGGATCGGGTTTGCGATAGGCAAAAGTGTCGGAGCCGCAAATTGCCGCAAACCGTCCCGCTTCACCCATTGAGGTCAGCAGCTTGACCGACAGGGATTCGAATTTGTTGGTGCAGACGGCCAGCTCGTAACCGTGTGCCGTGAAACGGTCCATTGCTTCAAGGACGCCGGGAAAGAAAGTCGAATGTCCCGGCATATGATTGGCATAATGTTCGCGGAATTCTTCCACGAGATTATCGAGTTGGGCTTCGTCAGGCTGTTTCTGCTGGGCGGCAAAGGCACGCTCGATCATGACGCGTCCGCCTTGGCCGACGAATCTCCGCAACGATTCACGATCCGCTGTATTCAAACCTGAGATGGCGAGGCAGTGGTTGAGGCTGTCGAGAAGGTCGGGTGCTGTATCGACAAGAGTTCCGTCGAGATCAAAAACGATGATGGGCTTGGGATTAGCAGCAGACATTAGCTTCTCGTGTTTGAAGTAGGGACAAGAAGTTCCTATCTGATTGTCGCCTCGGGCTCAACCTCGCGATCAGATTTGCTTAAAAGTCGAAATTCTGCGTCATAGTTCGATTAGGCGCTTTGTTGTGCCGCGCCCGCATGCTAGAGGCGAACCAGGTGACAATGAGAATCCGCAGGGACCATCGGGAATTTGGGTATGGACGAAGCTCGCAAGCTGAAAATCGCTGCCGCCGCAGAAGCTCTTACGCACGTCAAGGATGGAATGCGTCTGGGGATCGGTACAGGTTCAACGGCCGAGGAGTTCGTACGCCTGCTCGCCGAAAAGGTAAATAACGGCTTCAAGGTAATTGGAGTGCCCACTTCCGAACGCACTGCGAAACTTTGCGAGGAACTCGGGGTTCCGCTTACGACGCTTGACGAAACGCCTCATCTTGATCTTACCGTGGATGGTGCCGATGAAGTTGATGCCGATCTTTCACTCATCAAGGGCGGTGGCGGAGCTCTTCTTCGTGAAAAGATCGTGGCTGCTGCCTCTGACGCGATGATCGTTATTGCTGACAGTTCAAAGGTGGTTGAAACGCTTGGACGTTTTCCTTTGCCTGTGGAAGTCAATCGCTTCGGTCTCGGCGCAACGATGCGCGCGATTGAAGAAGCAGCTGCAAAGTGTGGTCTTGCAGGCCCGCTGGTGCTGCGTTTAAAAGATGGCTCACCCTTCATAACAGATGGTGGGCATTATATCGTGGATGCATCTTTTGGCCGCATTCCCGATCCAAAGACACTATCTGACGCTCTCTTCGCAATTCCAGGCGTTGTCGAGCACGGACTTTTCATCGGACTGGCGCGTGCGGCAGTGATTGCTGGCAACGACGGCATCCGCACCATGAACCGATCCTGAACTGATTGAACGGAGTACTGACCATATGATCCCGGCAACTGGCTTTCGCCGTCTGATTGCACCGTTTTCCGCACTCGTACTGATGTCGGGCATTCATGCGGCATCTGCACAGGAAATCACTGAAGCTCATCTGGAAGCGGCCCGCGCTGCTATTTCCGCGATCAATGCTACCGAGCAGTTCGACGAAATTCTGCCGAATGCTGCCCGTGCACTAAAGGGTGAGCTGATCCAGAAAGATCCGAACCTGGAAGCCCTCATTACCAAGACGGTCGATGACAAGGCTCTTGCTCTCGCTTCGCGTCGTTCTGATCTCGAAACCGAATCCGCTCGCGCTTACGCCAAAGCCTTTTCGGAAGACGAATTGAAGGCTATCGCAGCGTTTTATACGTCGCCTGCGGGCAAGAAGCTTCTGTCGGAAGGCCCGATTGTGACGCGTGAAGTCGTGAAGGCCGCAAATATTTGGCAGAACGGCATCGCGCGCGATCTCGCAACCAGCGTGGCTGAGGTTCTGGCAGCACAGGCTGGCGCTGCTGCGGCTCCGGCGCAGCCCGCACAGCAGTAATTTCTGACGGTAACGCGGAATTTAAAAGCCCGGTCACTTGGCCGGGCTTTTTGTTTTGCCTACATATCGGCCAATGTAATATGGATTGGAGACTCCCATGACCGGCTTCGACTATGATCTTTTTGTTATCGGCGGCGGTTCCGGTGGTGTCAGGGCTGGGCGCCTGGCCGGAGCGATGGGGAAAAAGGTCGGTCTTGCGGAAGAATACCGTATGGGCGGAACCTGCGTTATTCGTGGCTGTGTGCCCAAGAAGCTTTTCGTCTATGCTTCCCAGTTTCCGGAACATTTTGAGGATGCAGCCGGTTATGGCTGGGAGGTTGGTGCTTCCGCATTCAACTGGAAAAAGCTGATAGATGCCAAGGATAAGGAGATCGCCCGGTTGGAGGGCCTTTATACCAAAGGCCTTCAGAACTCGCATGTCGAGATTTTCGCCAGCCGTGCCGAACTGATTGATGAACATACGATCGAACTGAAGGCCGACGGTCGCCGGGTCACGGCAGACCAGATACTGATTGCGACGGGCGGTCATCCAAGCATGCCTGAAACCATGCCGGGGCATGAATATTGCATCAGTTCCAACGAAGCGTTTCATCTCGCTGAACTGCCGAAGGCAATCGCGATCGCGGGTGGCGGGTATATCGCCGTTGAATTCGCGAACATATTCCACGGCCTCGGTGTCGAGACGACACTGGTTTATCGCGGCCAGGAAATCCTCTCCCGTTTCGACCCTGACCTGCGCCATCTTTTGCATGAAACGATGGAGGCAAAGGGCATCCGCATCATCTGCGGCGCAGTTTTCGAGAAAATTGAGAAGCAACCCGATGGCGATTTGAAAATTTCGCTAAACAATGGTGACACACTCGAAGTCGGCCAAGCAATGATGGCCATCGGGCGCAAGGCCAATACGGCCGGTCTCGGACTTGAGAGGGCTGGCGTGGAGATGGATGAACTGGGTGCCATCCTTGTCGATGATTATTCGCGCACCAATGTCGCGAATATCTGGGCGGTAGGCGATGTCACCAATCGTGTTCAATTGACGCCGGTGGCAATTCATGAAGCCATGTGCTTCCTGGAAACTGCTTTCAAGGACAATCCGACGAAGCCTGATCACGAACTGATTGCGACCGCCGTGTTTTCGCAGCCAGAGATCGGCACGGTTGGTTTGCCGGAAGATGAGGCGGCGAAGAAGTATCCTGAAATCGAGGTTTACAGGGCGCTTTTCCGCCCGATGAAGAACACGCTTTCCGGCCGCAATGAAAAAATGCTCATGAAACTCATCGTCGATGCGGCGAGCCGTCAGGTCATCGGCGCCCATATTATGGGGCCGGATGCCGGAGAAATGGCCCAGCTTCTGGGTATTTCGCTCAAGGCTGGTGCCACCAAGGATGACTTCGATCGCACCATGGCCGTGCATCCGACGGCAGCCGAAGAGCTGGTCACGATGTACAAGCCGACCTATCGTGTCGTGAATGGTAAGAAAGTTGATGACTGAATCTTTCGCAGCCGGTTTCTCCGGTTAACGAATATTGCTGGCATAAAATCTCAGCGTGCATTATATCAGCGCGACCACGCACGCCGGTTTTCCGGGGCAGGCTGTCATCTGTGTCAGATTCGGGCTGCCGCTCAAGGAATTCCGGCTTTCGTGTAAGGAGGATATAATCCGAGAGAAATCGAGCGGATAGAAGCAAACAGGTGCTCAAATGACGAAGAACTGGACCCCGCATTCCTGGAGAAACAAACCGATCAAGCAAGTGCCGTTTTATCCAGACGCACAGGCTTTGAACGACGTTGAGGCCCGTCTTCGTACCTATCCGCCGCTGGTTTTTGCAGGTGAGGCGCGCAAGCTGAAGCAGCAACTGGCCGAAGTGGCGGAAGGCAAGGCATTTCTGCTCCAGGGTGGCGATTGCGCGGAGAGCTTCGCGGAACACGGCGCGGACAATATTCGCGACTTTTTCCGCGTCTTTCTTCAGATGGCTGTCGTACTCACATTCGGTGCTTCGAAGCCGGTTGTGAAGGTCGGTCGAATTGCCGGTCAGTTTGCCAAGCCACGCTCGTCGGATATGGAAACGCTGAACGGGGTGGAGCTGCCGTCCTACCGCGGTGACATCATCAACGGTATCGAGTTCGACGCGGCGTCGCGTATTCCGGATCCACAGCGCCAGGATATGGCATACCGCCAGTCGGCGGCGACGCTTAACCTGTTGCGTGCATTCGCTCAGGGCGGCTACGCCAATCTTGAGAACGTTCATCAGTGGATGCTCGGCTTTGTCGGCAAGAGCCCTCAGGCGGAACGCTATGCAGCTTTGGCGCAGCGTATCTCCGAGACCATGAACTTCATGCGTGCTATCGGAATTACGGCGGATAGCAATCACTCGCTACGCGAAACCGATTTCTACACCAGCCACGAAGCGCTGCTTCTTGGCTATGAAGAAGCGCTGACCCGCGTGGATTCGACCTCCGGTGATTGGTATGGCACGTCCGGCCATATGATCTGGATTGGTGATCGCACACGTCAGGCTGACCATGCGCATATTGAATATTGCCGGGGCATTAAGAACCCGCTTGGTCTCAAGTGCGGTCCGTCCTTGCAGCCGGATGATCTCATCCGCCTGATCGATCTGCTGAATCCGGAAAACGAAGCCGGGCGTCTGACATTGATTGCGCGCTTTGGCTACGACAAGGTTGGCGATCATCTGCCGCAGTTGATCCGGGCTGTCGAGAAGGAAGGTCGTAAGGTCGTATGGTCTTGCGATCCGATGCATGGCAACACGATTACCGCCGGTGGATACAAGACGCGTCCGTTCGACCGTATTCTCAAGGAAGTGGAGTCCTTTTTCGCGATCCATCGCGCCGAAGGTACGCATCCAGGCGGCATCCATGTTGAGATGACCGGCAAGAATGTGACCGAATGCACGGGCGGCGCGCGTGCGATCTCGGCAGAAGACCTGCATGATCGTTACCACACGCATTGCGATCCGCGTCTCAACGCGGATCAAGCGCTGGAACTGGCGTTCTTGCTGGCTGAACTGCTGAAGAAGGAACGCGACGCTGGTGTCGACAAGCAGGTCGTAAGCGCCTGACCAGATTCGCATATAATGGAGCTTGCAGGGCGGGAGGCGATCCCGCCCTGTTGCTTTTCAGCAAAACTCACCTATTGATTGCGTTGGTGTGTCATACGTCCGAACAGACGTATCAGGACGCTCTAACCTATTGAATCTACGCATCGTGTTTTCCAAAATCGAATCCGATCTGCGGGCTGATGACGTAACCAGTTTGATTGAGGGTAATGATGCAGCGCATTTTCCTGGCTTTTCTCAACTCGATGCGGGCACTGAAATACCTCGCAGGACATGAAAAGGCAGTTCAACAGGAACTGGTGCTGCTTCTTCTATCACTTCCGGTGGCGTTCTTCTTCGCGCCGACCTGGCTTACTTTCCTCTTGATGACCGGATCGATCCTGTTTCTCATCCTTGTGGAAGTGCTGAACACCGGTATTGAGGCGACATGCGATGCCGTCTCGCGGGATTTTCATAAGGAAATTCAGATTGCAAAGGACTGCGGATCGCTCGCCGTTCTTATTTCCATCCTGTTCGTCGTCGCGGTCTGGGGCTATATCCTAGCCAGCACGTATCTCGCCTGACAAACAAAGTGGTCGACTGATTGCATCCGTTGCATTTGTTTGCGCAAGCGCGCTAAACCTTGAACATGTTAGCCTCTTACGAGAATCTTGCCATGCTCCGTATTGCCGTTGCGCAGCTCAATCCCGTCATGGGCGATATCGCCGGAAACCTGGCCAAGGCACGCGCGGCGCGCGCTGAAGCCGCCAGGATGCAGGCCGATCTCATTTTGTTTACAGAACTGTTCATCTCCGGATACCCACCGGAAGATCTGGTTTTAAAACCGTCCTTTCTGGCGGCGTGCGAAAAGGCCGTGCGGGAACTCGCAAGTGATACCGCCGATGGCGGTCCAGGTGTTATCATCGGTACGCCCCTTAAGCGTGAGAGCGGACTGCACAACTCTATCGCGGTTCTGGACGCGGGGGAGGTGATTGCCGAACGGTTTAAGGTTGATCTGCCGAATTATGGCGAGTTTGATGAGAAGCGCGTATTTGAGGCAGGCCCAATGCCGGGACCGATCAATTTCCGCGGTGTCCGCATCGGCATTCCCATCTGTGAGGATATTTGGGGCGATCTCGGTGTCGCCGAAACGCTGGCGGAGAGTGGCGCAGAAATTTTACTCGTGCCGAATGGTTCGCCCTATCACCGTGCGAAGATGGACCGACGGCATCAGGTTGTTCTGAAACAGGTAATCGAAACCGAATTGCCGATGGTTTATGCCAATCAGGTTGGCGGACAGGATGAACTGGTATTCGATGGCGGTTCGTTCGCGTTCAATGCCGACCGCTCGCTCTGTCTGCAAATGCCGCAGTTCGCGGAACAGATTTCGCTGACCATTTGGAACAAAGACAATGATGGCTGGCGCTGCGAAGAAGGGGAGAAGGCCATTCTTCCAGAAGGGCTCGAAGCCGATTATTCAGCCTGCATGCTGGGCTTGCGTGACTATGTGAACAAGAACGGTTTCAAGGATGTCGTGCTCGGCCTCTCGGGCGGCATTGATTCGGCAATCTGTGCGGCCTTGGGCGTCGACGCCTTGGGCAAGGACCGCGTTCGCTGCATCATGCTGCCTTACCGCTACACCTCCGACGAATCGCTGAAAGATGCCGCTGACTGTGCAAAGGCGCTCGGTGTTCGATACGATATTGTTCCAATCGCCGCACCGGTTGAGGGCTTTCTTGAAGCGCTGCATCCGCTGTTTTCGGGAACCGAGAGTGGTGTTACCGAAGAAAACCTGCAGAGCCGTGCACGCGGAACCATTCTGATGGCGGTTTCGAACAAGTTTGGTTCGATGGTTGTCACCACAGGCAATAAGTCTGAAATGTCGGTGGGCTATGCGACGCTTTACGGCGACATGAATGGCGGATTCAACCCGATCAAGGATGTCTACAAGATGCAGGTCTATGCGATGTCCGAATGGCGTAACAGCCATGTACCGAATGGCGCGCTTGGCCCATCGGGTGAAGTAATCCCCCACAACATCATTTCCAAGGCTCCATCCGCTGAGCTGCGCGAAAACCAAACGGATCAGGACAGCTTGCCTCCCTATCCGGTTCTGGACGATATCCTTGAATGCCTCGTCGAGAATGAAATGAGCAACACCGAGATTGCTGCTCGCGGTCACCCGCTCGAAACGGTTCAACGGATAGAGCATCTGCTTTATCTGGCTGAATATAAGCGCCGACAATCGGCACCCGGTGTCAAAATTACCAAGAAGAATTTCGGACGCGATCGCCGCTACCCTATAACGAACCGCTTCCGCGACCGCTGAAAGACATTGAAATGACCGTAATCGTTCGTTTTGCTCCGTCGCCGACGGGCTATATTCATATTGGCAATACGCGCACGGCGCTTTCAAATTGGCTTTTCGCTCAAAAGAATGGCGGCAAGTTCATACTGCGCTATGACGATACCGATGTTGAGCGATCCAGGGAAGAGTACGCACAGGCAATTGCCGTCGATCTCGATTGGCTCGGTGTCAAACCTGATCGTGTCGAATATCAATCGAAGCGTTTCGATGTTTATGCCAAGGCCGTGGAGAAGCTCAAACAGGCTGGCCTGCTCTATGCTTGTTATGAAACGGCTGAAGAACTGGAGCGGCGCCGCAAGTTGCGTCTCGCACGCCGGCTTCCGCCGGTATATGGCCGTGAAGGCTTAAAACTGACTGAGGAAGAGAAAGCAGCCTTTGAAGCCGAAGGGCGCAAGCCCCACTGGCGTTTCCTGCTGCCCAATTTTGATGTCGATCCCTTTAACACCAAGCGTACCGAGGTACATTGGGACGATCTGGTCCGCGGCCCGCAAACTGTTGATCTGGCTTCAATGTCCGATCCGGTGCTGGTGCGTGAGGATGGCACATATCTCTATACCCTGCCGTCTGTGGTGGACGATATAGATCTCGGTATTACGCATATTATTCGTGGCGACGATCATGTGACGAATACAGGTGTACAGATCGCGATTTTCGAAGCGTTAGGAGCCAAGGCGCCGGTTTTTGGGCACCATAATCTGCTGACGACGATTTCGGGCGAGGGGCTTTCAAAGCGGACCGGCGCTCTATCTGTTGGTTCACTACGCGAAGCAGGTTTTGAGCCTATGGCAGTCGCCTCACTGGCGATTCTGATCGGTACGTCGGAAAGTGTTTCGGCAGAACCCAATATGGCAAGTCTTGCCGAGCATTTTGATCTGGCCTCGATATCCAAGTCTTCTGCAAAATTTGATCCCGCAGAGCTGGATACGCTCAACCGCGCCCTGCTGCACGCGATGCAATTTTCAGAAGCCGAGCCGCGCCTGGCAGCCTTGGGCATTTCTGGCGACAAGGCGGAACCATTCTGGATGGCGGTACGGGGAAATCTCGACCGTTTCAAGGATGTGGTTCACTGGTGGTCTATCGTTGACGGTGAACTACCTGAAATGCCGGACCTGTCTGAAGAAGATCGTGCTTTCCTGCGCGAAGCATTCACCCTTCTGCCACCTGCTCCCTGGGATCATCAAACCTGGAAAAGCTGGACGGAGACTGTAAAGGCTGCAACGGGACGCAAGGGCAAGAACCTTTTCATGCCCCTGCGGTTGGCGCTTACGGGGCAGGTGCATGGGCCGGAACTGGCTGACCTGCTAGTGCTGATTGGTCCGGAAAGAAGTCTGAGCCGACGACCCTGACTTTTGTGTTTTCCGTATAAGGGCGCTCAACGGGTGGTGTCGATGTGACGGGGGCGACATAGGCCGGAGTGTTTGATGTTTGCACCGTTGAGGCGGGGATATAGTCAACCTTCTCGGCTTTGATGGGGGCGGAATTTCATAGACAGGCAATGCTATGGCGCTGGCTATTTTGGCCTTGGGCCGGGTTATGGTTTTTGACTTCTGCTGCGGTATGAGCACAGTTTTTGATCGCGGCTTCTTGGGAGTTACGATCCAAGAAGCGCGGCACGATTTGACATGCCTGGATGGTGACGGACGTCCAGCAAGCGCCATATTCAATTCGTGAATGCGCTCGCGTAGAGTTTGCGTTTCAGTTTTCAGTCTATCTGTTTTTGTGAGCAGTTTGACGCACTGCACTGATTTGACGGCCGGTGTAAACAAACTTCCCATGCAGCGATCCTGAGTTGCAGTCGCTCTCAAACGAGAAAGACTGGCTTCCCTTTGGTCAAGAAGCGACTGGGTCGAGAGAAGATGCTTCTTCAGTTGTTTCTGCTCGGCTGGCGTACACAAATCTCTGGGGGCTGTCGTCGTGCAGCCAGCCAGCGCTGCCGAGGCTATCAAAAGTACTGAATAAAACAGCTTTCTATTAGAACAGAATGAAATAATAGACATGATGACCCCGCAAGAAATAACTATGCCATCATGTTTGAAAAATATAGTTAATTAAACATTAATGGCGAGTATATTTAAGTATACTCGCCATCTAATGTCATTATTTTAAATAAAGCTAACTTAGCTCTTCTTAATAATTCGCTTGTTACGCAGGGTTTCTCCCGATTTTTGCAATGCTTCAACCACTGCCAGCGCAGTCATGTTGACGACGCCGCGCGAGGTAACGGAAGGAGTCAGAATGTGTGCAGGTCGCGCCGCACCGAGCAGAATCGGCCCCACGTGCAAAGCATCCGTTACCATTTTGACCACATTCAGCGTAATATTTGCAGCGTCGAGGTTCGGGAAGACAAGAAGATTGGCCTCACCTTTCAGCCGCGAATTCGGGAATACGCGGTCGCGCAACGCTTGGGAGAGAGCAGAGTCTCCATGCATTTCACCATCGGATTCGAGTTCCGGTGCTTTCTCGGCGAGAATTGCGGCTGCTTCGCGCATTTTTTCTGCGCTGGCTGACTCTTTCGATCCGAAATTGGAATGCGATACCAAGGCCGCTTTTGGCTCAATACCGAAGCGGCTGATTTCCTTTGCGGCGAGAATTGCCATTTCGGCGACTTCGTTTGCGCTTGGTTCGACGTTGACATAAGTGTCTGTAAGGAAGAGGGCGCCACGCTGCGAGATCAGCAGGCTCAATGCAGAATAGTCTCGGATGCCTGGAACCTTTCCGATGATCTGGCGCACGACGCGGAGGTGGCGTTCGAACCGGCCTTCAAGACCACAGATCATGGCGTCAGCTTCATCACGCATAACGGCCAGAGCGGCAATTGCGGTCGAGTTTGTACGCACGATAGTACGTGCGGCTTCCGGTGTGACGCCCTGTCTGCCGGTATAGGACAGATAGAGGTCGACATAGTCGCGATAACGCGGATCGTCTTCGGGATTGATGAGTTCGAAATCCGTCCCCGGACGGATTTTCAAACCATAGCGACGCAGGCGTGTTTCGATGACCTGTGGGCGGCCTACGAGAATCGGTGCGGCAATCCGCTCCTCGATCACGACCTGAGCAGCACGCAGCACGCGCTCATCTTCACCGTCAGCATAAATAACGCGTTTCGGCTTTTCTTGAGCGCGAGCAGCAGCGAACACCGGCTTCATGATGAGACCGGAACGGAAGACGAAACGATTCAGGCGATCGAGATAGGCTTCCATGTCTTCGATCGGCCGCGTGGCCACGCCTGTTTCCATGGCGGCTTTCGCCACTGCCGGGGCGATGCGCAGAATCAGGCGCTGATCAAATGGCGACGGTATGATGTAGTCCGGCCCGAAAGTGGGCGTATCGCCCGAATAGGCACGCGCGGCGACATCCGAAGGCTCTTCGCGGGCGAGGGCAGCGATGGCGCGCACAGCAGCCAGCTTCATTTCCTCGTTGATTGCTGTTGCTCCGACGTCGAGCGCGCCACGAAAGATATAAGGAAAGCACAGAACGTTGTTGACCTGGTTCGGATAATCCGAACGACCGGTACAAATCATGGCATCGGCGCGAGCCGCACGTGCCTCTTCCGGCATGATTTCCGGCTTTGGATTGGCCAGCGCCATGATCAGCGGGTTTTCGGCCATTTGCTTCAGAAGTTCGGGCTTCAGAACACCGGCAGCGGAAAGGCCGAGGAAGACGTCAGCACCACCAATAACGTCGGCCAGAGTGCGGGCGTCCGTCTTCTGCGCGTAAACTTCCTTCCAACGATCCATCAGCGTGTTACGGCCTTCGTAGACAACACCTTCGAGATCGCAGACCCAGATATTTTCGCGCTTTGCGCCGAGGTTGACCAGAAGATTAAGGCAGGCAAGAGCCGCTGCACCTGCACCGGAGGTGACAATCTTGGCATCACTGATTTTCTTGCCGGCCAGTTCCAGGCCGTTCAGCACTGCGGAAGCAACAATAATCGCCGTGCCGTGCTGGTCGTCATGGAAGACAGGGATGTTCATTTTTGCGCGAAGCTGCTCTTCGACTTCGAAGCACTCAGGTGCCTTGATATCTTCGAGATTTATACCGCCGAAAGTTGGTTCCAAAGCGGCAACAACGTCGACAATGCGGTCGATTTCATGCGCATCAATTTCGATGTCGAACACGTCGATATCGGCGAATTTCTTGAAGAGAACAGCCTTTCCTTCCATCACCGGTTTGGAAGCAAGCGCACCGATATTGCCAAGGCCAAGAACTGCAGTGCCGTTAGACACCACGGCAACGAGATTGCCCCGCGCCGTGTATTCGGCGGCGGTTGCGGGGTCTTCGTGGATTGCGAGGCATGGCGCAGCGACGCCAGGCGAGTAGGCCAGCGCCAGATCTCGCTGGTTGCCAAGGGGCTTTGTCGCCTGAATTTCCAGCTTTCCGGGCTTCGGATAACGATGGAAGAACAGAGCTGCTTCATCAAAATCCGAACGGGAAGTGGAAGGTGTTTTCTTGGTCATGGTCGCATCGCTTTCCAAAATCTTTCGCGCAGGGCTGGAGCCATTTGCACGGGAGGGCGCGGATTCGCATACAGGTTGTGCATGACGCTTCCGCACACCGGGCCATTATTGTTCTTAGTCTATCGGCTCAAATCTCAGTAGGCCCGTTTTCGAGAATGAGTTTTTCCAAATTTGCAGTTCTATCGTTTGGTGCTGCTAAAATGCACTCTGATAGGCGCCGCCATCGATAACGAGATTCTGCCCGGTAATGAACCCGGAATGTTCCGAGCAAAGGAAGGCGCAGGCCTGACCGAACTCTTTCGGCTGGCCTATCCGCTTGGCGGGAATTGTCGAGGCCCGCTTTGCGGCTTCTTCTTCCGGTGTTGTACCATTCTTCTGGGCCGAGAACGCAAAACCGTTGCGAAGACGATCTGTGTCGAACGCGCCGGGAAGGATGTTGTTGATGGTCACATTGGATGCCGCGACCGTACGTGCGACGCCAGCAAGAAACGCAGTCAGGCCAGCGCGGGCACCGGAGGAGAGGTCAAGGCCGGGAATGGGAGCATATACCGATGTCGATGTGATGTTGACGATACGCCCAAATCGGCGTGCGACCATCCCGTCGATCACGGCTTTGATCAGCTCTATCGGCGTAACCATATTCTGTGTCACGCCTTGAAGAATGGCATCTCGATCAAGAAGCCGAAAATCCTTGAATGCCGGGCCGCCATTATTGTTCACGAGAATATCAGGTGCGGGGCAGGCGGATAGCAGTTCAGCCTGTCCTTCGGGGCTTGATATGTCTGCCGCAACCGCATCAACCTTCACGCCAAACGTCTTGTGAATTGTATCCGCCGTTGCAGCGAGGGTTTCTTCATTTCGTCCATTCAGAACGAGATCGCATCCGGCTTCGGCGAGCGCCTCGGCACAAGCTCGTCCGAGCCCTTTACTGGAAGCGCACACAATTGCTTTTCGACCCTTCAGGCCCAAGTCCACGGCTCGATCCTCGCATTCTGTTCAAGTTTTAGAGACATGCCACCAAGCAAGCGGTCCAATCAACCAGATTCTGGTTTACAGGAGCATGTGTCCACTTTTTAGAGCCAGAAGGCGCAATATTCACGAACAATATTTGGTGAACGTCGTTATTCGTGAGGCGGAGTGAATTCCGCTCTCGGTCGTATCAGCGATCCATTGTCCACCTGTTCCAGCGCGTGGGCAAGCCAACCTGCGATGCGCGCGAGCGCAAACAGAAGCAGTGGTGCCTCGGCTGGCAGCTCATATAGTTCAGTCACTGCGGCGAGCGCGAAATCAATATTCGGTTTCTCTCCCAGGATGTCCGCAGCGCTTCGTTCCAAATCACGATAGATGGTGGGCAACTCCAGTTGTTCCAGCAATGCGGAAGCGCGAACGTCCCCTGCTTCCCGGTAAAGGGGATGACCGAACAAATGGATTTGAGTACCTTGTCTGAGCTGGTCTTTGATGGTGGCTTCGGGACCTATTTCCCGAGCCTGGGCAATAATAGCCGTTGCGGCCGTGGCTGCCCTGCCATGTCTGGGGCCGATCAATGTTGATAATCCGGCCAGTGTTGCTGCAGACAATGGAGCGCCTGTGGAGGCGGCGACGCGGGTTGCGAATGCCGACGCATTGAGTTCGTGGTCTGCCAGAAGCACCAGAATACGCCGAATAATATCGCTTGCCTGCGGCTTTTGCCAGACAGAAGCAATACGCTCATGCATGGGCATATCGGATATAGATACGCCAAGAGCAGTATTGTGGAACAATTGTAGCAGACCGAAAGCCTCTTGCTGCAGGATTGCTGCGGAACGTCCGGAACTGGGCAGGTCGTTCGCTGCTCGAACGGCAAAGGTGGTGAACAGGCGTTCCAACGGCGCAGAGCATGGCTGCTGTCGACATAGCGGCATTTCTCCGCAGGCACCGCCGCTATTGTCGAAATTCATCTGCCATAGCAGGGCGGCCACTTGTTCCAACGTTGCCGTTTCCGACAGCTCAGCCGCATCGCAGCCGCGATAGAGCAAACGGCCATCAATAATGGTCGAAATGCCGGAGCGCATGATCGGAAGCCCCCAGCGAATAGTGTCAGCAGCAACAGTACTATCTCTATTGCGACCCGGACGTCTGCCGGCCAGACGATGAACGTCTTCTGATCGATAGAGGCTGCGTCTGGGATCATCGGGCTGCGGCTTGGAACGGATGCGACCACGACTGACATTGGCATAAAGCGTCTGAGGCTTTGTCTGAAGAATGGATAGCGCTTCTTCCGCTGTAAGCCAGTTCATTATTGCTCCCTACATTGATCGATTTCATCAAGATTGACGTCAACTATACTTGGATAGAATGTCGAAAGGCAAACAAGGAGAATTACTATGAATAGCGGACTTGAAGACGTGATCGCTGCCGAAACCGTGCTGTCAGACGTCGATGGGCTTGCAGGCAGGCTGGTTATTCGCGGTCGATCGCTGGACGATCTGGTTCCGCACAGCAGCGTCGAAGACGGAATAGAACTTCTATGGGACGGTTTTTTTGAAGGCCTCCCCACAGGAGCAGAACTTCAGCAGGCTCTGGGCGAAGCCCGTTTGCAGGTATTTCACCATACCGATGCGCTTGACGATGCATTGATGGAAATGTCTCCAATAGAAGCGTTGCGCGCATTGATGGCGCGCATTCCAGATGAAGACGACGTGACCGCCGCTCTGCATCTGATGGCCGCACCGGCGGTTTTCACAACAGCCATTCTGCGCGCCCACAAGGGACGGCGGCCTATCCGTCCTGATCCGACGCTTCCGCACAGTGCGGACATTCTTCGCATGATGAATGCGGCAATGCCCGATGAAGCAGAAGTTGCCGGGCTGGATACTTACCTTGTGACAGTTTGCGATCATGGATTGAATGCGTCGACCTTCGCCGCCCGCGTCGTGGCATCGACACGGGCTGGCCTGACCTCGTCTCTGCTTGCTGCGATCAGCGCATTAAAGGGACCGCTCCACGGTGGTGCTCCGGGACCGGTACTCGATATGCTCGATGCCATCGGCAGGCCCGCGAACGCCGAATGGTGGCTTGAATCAGCAATTGCCGATGGGGAACGGCTGATGGGGTTCGGTCATCGGGTTTATCGGGTACGTGATCCACGTGCCGATGCCCTGAAAGGTGCTTTGAAGCGTATCGAATCCCTTGGGCATGAACGTGGAAAACACCGGGTTGAATTGGCTGAGGCAGTTGAGAAAGCTGCCATAGCAGTTCTCAAGCGCCACAAGCCGGATCGGCCCCTCGAAACCAATGTCGAGTTCTATACCGCTCTTTTGCTTGAGCAACTGGGTTTCCCGCGTGAGGCCTTCACGTGTGTCTTTGCCATGGGTAGAACCATGGGGTGGATAGCTCACTGCCGGGAGCAGGCTGCAACGAACAAGCTCATTCGCCCGCAGTCGCGTTATGTTGGCCCAAAGGTCGAACTCGTTGCTTGACGCATAGTCCACGAGACCAACACTTAGCTCTAGAAAGAACAGCCTGGAGCGCGGATTTGATTTATTCAGGTCGGCGCTCCTGGCGTATTCGAAGCTACGTGAAGTTGCTTTTCGCACTACAAAAACAGCTGTCATATCGCTGTGACAGGAATCGGGTTTTCTGCGCCCAGATCAGGTTGCCATTGAAGGGGACAACCAAATGAGCGCAGATGCTCCGCAGGCCAGAAAACTCCGAACGCTTTTCATTTCGGATGTGCATCTCGGTTCAAAAGCAGCACAGGCCGAATTGCTTCTGGATTTTCTCCGTTATCATGACGCGGAGACAATCTATCTTGTGGGCGATATTGTTGATGGCTGGCGTCTCCGGCGCAATTGGCATTGGCCGCAAGAGCACAACGACGTGGTCCAGAAACTGCTTCGCAAAAGCCGCAAGGGCGCCAATATCATCTACATCGCTGGCAATCATGACGAGTTTCTGCGGAATTTCCAAGGGACGCATTTCGGCGGCATCGAGGTGATGAACCGGGCGATTCATGAAACGGCGGACGGTCGAAAATTTTTGGTTATCCACGGTGATCAGTTCGATGTGATTGTTCGAAATGCCCGCTTCATCGCCTATCTGGGCGACTGGGCATATGACACCGCCATCTGGATAAACACGATAATGAGCCGTGTCCGCTCGCTTTTTGGGCTGCGCTATTGGTCGTTTTCGGCCTGGGCGAAATTTCGCGTCAAAAAGGCGGTCAATTTCATCGGCCAATTCGAGAATGTGGTTTCAGAGGAGGCACAGCGTATCGGCGTCGATGGAGTAATCTGCGGCCATATCCACCACGCGACGATCGAAAGCATGAACGGCGTCGAATATATAAATACGGGCGACTGGGTGGAAAGCTGCACGGCTGTAATCGAACATTTTGATGGTCGAATGGAGTTGATCGAATGGACGGAGCGTCGTGACCGCCGCCCAATGACAGGAAACGTTAACTCCGGCAGCGAAGAGTACGACGAGGCGCAGGTAATCCATCTTCCGCGTCCCGCTCGCGAATTGGTAAACCTCAGCCGATGAAGAAAATCGTCATCGTCACAGACGCCTGGCATCCACAAGTCAACGGCGTTGTGCGCACGCTGACGAAATGCCGTGATTTGATGATCGACCGGGGATATGATGTCACAGTCATATCTCCGCTTGATTATCGATCAGTACCCTGTCCGACCTACCCGGAAATCCGGCTCGCCTTGACCGCGACAAGCGCGCTTAAACGCCGCCTGAGAGCCTTGCAACCCGATTATGTGCATATCGCAACCGAAGGCCCGCTTGGATTCATGGCACGGCGCGCTTGTGTGAAAATGGGCTGGTCGTTCACGACAAGTTTTCACACACGTTTTCCCGAATATCTGCGGGAACGCTTTCCTGTCCCAACCAGATGGACTTACGCATTCCTGCGGCGTTTCCATAACGCGGCCCAGCATACGCTGGTACCGACGCAGTCCATTCTGGACTATCTCAAGGCCCGTGGCTTTACGCAGTTGACCCTTTGGACGCGCGGTGTCGATCAGACGCTGTTTTATCCCCGGCCTGAAGTGCAAAAGGACTTGCCACGGCCGGTGTTTCTCTGCGTGGGACGCGTCGCTGCGGAAAAGAACCTGCCAGCGTTTCTGGAACTGGATCTTCCCGGCACGAAACTGATCGTAGGAGATGGTCCATCCCTCAACGATCTTCGGACCCGGTTTCCCAAAGCGGTGTTTGTTGGGAAACGCGAAGGGGAAGCGCTCGCCAAAACTTACGCTGTAGCGGACGTCTTTGTCTTTCCCAGCCGGACGGACACGTTCGGTCTTGTTTTGCTTGAAGCGATAGCTTCCGGCCTGCCTGTTGCAGCCTATCCCGTGCCCGGATCACGCGATGTTGTCGGAATAACTGGCGCAGGTGTTCTTTCGGAAAATCTTGGGGAGGCTTGTCTGGCGGCTCTGGAAATGGAGCCGTTCGAGCCAGCGCACGTGCTCCGCCAATTCACCTGGGATGTTTGTGCCGACATATTCGAAGGAGCTCTCGCTCCGATCAATGGAATCGCAAGCGAGAGTTATCGACGTTCTGATCAGCCCCAAACTGCAGCTTCCGGCGGATAAACCAGAGCGCCTTCGTAACGCAGCCCAGGGGCGCGGTCATGGGCAAGCAGCAGTGGTCCATCAAGGTCGACCACGTTGGCTTTCTGGGCAAGCAGCACCGCAGGCGCCATACCGAGCGACGTCCCAACCATGCAGCCGACCATGATCTGAAGGCCGAGGTCGATTGCCTTGTCTCGCATGAGAAGACCTTCGGTCAGCCCGCCCGCTTTGTCGAGCTTGATATTGACGGCATCGTAGCGCTTGGCCAGTTCCTCAAGGCCAATCGACGTGTGAACGCTTTCATCAGCGCAGATAATGACAGGCCGTTCGATTTCACTGAGAATATGATCGTTATTTGCGGGAAGGGGCTGTTCGATAAGAACAACACCTGCGTCCGCTGCCGCACGCATGTTCTGGGCAATATTGTCGGCTGTCCACCCCTCGTTCGCATCGATAATGATGCGGCTGTTCGGCGCCGCGCGGGTGACCGCGTGGATTTTTTCGATATCGTTATCTCCGCCCATTTTCACTTTGATGAGAGGGTAATGAGCGACTTTCGCAGCCGATTCCGCCATTTCGGAAGGTGTGCCGAGCGAGACGGTGATTGCAGTTTCAAGCGGGTGGGTTGGTGTCCCCAGCATCTCGGCAACACTTTTCCCCGCTTCCTTGGCTTCAAGGTCCCATAAAGCGCAATCGACCGCATTGCGGGCGGCACCCGCGGGCATCAGATTCTGAATATCCTGTCGGGTCGCGCCGTTCTCGATTGCGGAGCGGGCAGCCTCGATCTGTGCGCTCACGCTTTCGATGCTCTCGCCGTAGCGTGCATAGGGAACGCATTCGCCGCGCCCCTGATGGGGACCGTTGCCGATCACACACACAACAACGGCAGCTTCCGTCTTGGATCCTCTGGAGATTGTGAATTTTCCGGCGATGGGATAGCGTTCGACAATGATATTCAAGGTATTGTGCATAGAGATGCCCTCTGGGACGCAGTATTTCGGTCGTTCAACGACTCGTATATGAGGTAGGCCATGTTGACCGACACTGCCGACAAAGCAAGAGCTACCAATAATTCTGCGCCGAAGATTGATCTGGTGGAGGAGGATGGCGCGCGTCGTATCCAACTGAGTGGTCGCTGGGTGTCGCAAAGTGTCAATCTTGTCGACGACAGGATGCGCAATCTCGAGAAAACAGAAGGTCACAAAGCAACGATCATTGATGTTTCTGGCGTATCCAGTCTCGATACGGCAGGCGCTTGGCTGCTTGAACGCCTGCGGCAGCGCCTCGCCGCACAGAAAGTGGAAGTTGAGTTGGAAGGCATACGACAGTCCTGGCTTCCTCTGATGGAGGAAGTGGGGCAGGCCGTCGAGCGCACCCTGGATATCCAACGCCAGAAGAAGCCGTTCTTCTTAATTTCATTTCTGGCCGCGCTTGGCGGCGGCGTTGTTTCCGTGGGTAGTGACTTCAAGATGGCGATGCACATTCTTGGGGCCACCATCCGCGGAGCTCAATTGAAATATGGGCGCGGTAGCGGCATTCCCTTCGCCGCGATTGTCACGCAGATGGATCGCATGGGCGTGGGTGCGATTCCCATCATCATCCTGATGTCGACGATTGTTGGAGCGATCATTGCCCAGCAGGGTGCGTTTCAGCTGCGTTATTTCGGCGCCGAGATCTTCGTTGTCGATCTGGTGGGCATTCTGGTCTTGCGTGAACTCGGAGTGCTTCTGACGGCTATTATGATTGCCGGTCGTTCCGGCAGTGCGATCACGGCTGAAATCGGTTCCATGAAAATGCGCGAGGAAACCGATGCTCTCACCGTGATCGGTCTCAATCCGGTGGGCGTTCTGGTCTTTCCACGTCTTGTGGCGTTGGTTCTGATCCTGCCATTGCTTACCATCATTTCCGATCTCGCCGCGTTAATCGGGGCAGGCGGCGTCGCCTGGTTTTATTCCAATATTTCACCTGATGCTTTCATCAGCCGTTTGCACGATGCAGTCGCGTTGAACACTTACTTTGCAGGGCTTATCAAGGCTCCTTTCATGGCCATGATCATTGGGATTCTCGCTTCGGTAGAAGGCATGAAGGTAGGCGGAAGTGCGGAATCATTGGGCCGCCGCGTTACCGCTTCCGTTGTGAAGGCAATTTTCGTAGTTATTGTCGTGGATGGTTTGTTTGCCATGTTCTATGCGGCAATTGATTTTTAGATATTGCTTATGCTCCTTGTTTTTAATGGGCTCTTTGAGACACAGTTGCACAGAAAATTGACCCTAAGATTGTGTTCGGCGGTTCAGTCGGAAGCCAAGCTCGGTTAAAGAATGATTATGGAGAACGGCATCGACCATCAGCTGCAACCGCAGGGCGAAGTTACTCAAACGGCCGTGCCGATGATCTCGGTGCGCGACGTGACGGTGTCGTTCGGACGTCAAACGGTGCTCGATAAGTTGTCTCTTGAGATTTACCGGGGTGAGGTTCTCGGTTTTATCGGCCCTTCGGGTTCGGGTAAATCTGTTCTGATGCGAACCATTCTTGGTCTCAATAAAAAGCAGTCCGGCGAGATCGAGATATTAGGTCGCAATATCGATCAGTTGAATGAGCTGGAAAAGATGGCCATCGATATGCGTATGGGTGTTCTGTTCCAGCACGGAGCTTTGTTTTCCGCGTTGAATGTTCTTGAAAACATTCAGGTTCCGATGCGCGAATATCTCGATCTGTCGCCTAAACTGATGGACGAGCTGGCGCGATTGAAGATTGATTTGGTCGGCCTGAAGCCGGATACGGCAGAAAAATTTCCGTCCGAACTCTCCGGCGGCATGATCAAGCGCGCTGCGCTGGCACGTGCGCTGGCCTTGGACCCCGATATTCTTTTTCTTGATGAACCGACCTCGGGACTCGATCCGATCGGCGCAGCGGAGTTCGATGACCTGATCGCCAACCTGCGGGATACGATGGGGTTGACCGTTTATATGGTCACCCATGATCTCGATAGTCTTTTTGCGATTTGCGACCGGATCGCTGTTCTTGGAGGCAAGAAAGTGCTCGTCAGCGGCACCATTGAAGACATGCTGACGGTGGACGATCCGTGGGTTAAATCCTATTTTCGGGGCAAGCGGGCGCGCCAGGTCGACCCGTCAGCGCCTACGCGACGGCGGCCAGGCAGCCGCTTGCAGACTGGATAAAATATGGAAACTAAAGCCAATTACGTACTGGTGGGTGTCTTCACGCTGATCGTCAGCCTCTTGGCTTTCGCTTTCGTGTTCTGGATCGCCCGTTTCGGAGAAGCACGCGATTCTCTGGAACTCGATGTTCGTATCCCAGGCTCCGTTACGGGTCTTTCAATTGGAAGTCAGGTCCTGTTCAACGGCATCAAGGTTGGTGATGTTCGGGCGCTGCGTCTCGATCCCACCAATCCGGAAATGGTGATCGTAAAAACGCGGGTCAACGCGACAACACCGATTACTCGTTCGACCACGGCAACCCTTGGGTTTCAAGGGCTGACGGGGCTCGCTTATATCGAGCTGAAGGGCGGCCGCCTTGATGAACCCAATCTGCTGACAGAAGCCGAGAAGGGCGAGACAGTTGCCCGTATTGATGCCGATCCGTCTTCAATCAACAATCTTCTCGCCACCGCGCAGGACATTGCGGCGCGCGCGAATTCGGTACTCAGTCAGCTGGAAGGCTTCGTGAAAGATGCTCGTGGACCGCTGACGGATACGATCAATAATACGAAGACTTTCACTGACGCGCTGGCGAAGAACGCCAACATCGTTGAGGAGCTTGGCAAGAACACTGGGAATATCAATCAGATTGTCACGGATGCGAAGGACATGATGGCTCGTCTGAATGCCGCTTCCGGGCGCGTCGATGCTATCCTGGCAAAAACAGACAGGCTTCTGTCGAGTGACGATAAGGACGGCGTTGTCGCGCAGGCAAAGGCAACATTGGAGTCCATCCGCCAGACATCTGACAATCTCGATAAACGACTGGGTCCGATCGCGGACAATCTTCAGCGTTTCTCCGGGCAGGGTTTGCGTGATGTGCAATCCGTGGTGGTGGATAGCCGCCGGTCCATTCAACGTATAGAACAGGCAATTACCGATCTTGAGCGCAATCCTCAACGCCTCATTTTTGGTGGCAAGGGGAATGTACCCCAGTATGACGGGAGGACGCGTCATTGATTTCCAAAGCCAGCTTTATTGACATGAAATCATATCGCACTCTTCGTCGTACAGCTTCAGCTTCTATCCTCCTCGGCATATTTCTTGCGGGTTGTGGGACAACAACGCCGCTCGATACTTTCAATCTCTCAGCACCGCAGCCCGGCGTGTCAGCGCCGAGCCGAAAGAATACGCAGTTGCTGGTTCCGACACCAAGCGCACTCAAGGCCCTTGATAGCGAGAATATCGTGGTAAGCTCTGCTCCGGGTTCCATTGAGTATCTGAAGGGTGCTCAATGGGGCGACAGGCTGACCAATATCGTGCAGTCACGTCTGGTACAGGCTTATGAGAATACCGGTGTGTTCGGCGGCATTGGCCGTCCCGGAGATGGGTTGGCAATCAATTATCAGATACTCACCGATCTGCGTATGTTCGGCATTCAGGCCTATGCCTCACCAAAGCTGGCAGTGGTCGAACTGGCCGTCAGGCTGATGAACGACAAGACTGGGGAGGTACGTGCGACCCGCGTGTTCCGGACAGCCATTCCTGTGAGCGGCGCGACAAACGCTGCCTATGTGAAGGCGCTTAATGCGGCTTTTGAACGGACTGCCAGCGAAATCGTGAGCTGGACTGTGGCGACGCTCTAAACTGAGGCAAATGGAATGATGAAAGGTCGGTGTGTTTCGCCGGCCTTTTTTATTGGGCAGAATAAACCGTTTTGATCTCTGCGAGACAAACAAAACGCGACCCGAGGGCTGCGTCAGACTGCTGACAAATCTTCGATAGCGGCAAATGATCTTAGACACACGGGTCGTGACAAATCCAAACCGCAGACCGGAATCAAAACCCCTCGATTTTTGACTGATGCCAAAAACGAGGGGTTTGTAATCAATCTGACGCGGCCCGAAGGCCGCGTTTCTTTGAATTCAGCTTTTAGCGGAGGCGACCGCTTGCATGTGCAAGCATGGTGTAAACCTTGCCGGTATCCGACGTGAGATAGGTACGCGTCACCATGTTGTCACGGTCGTTGCGGGCCACATCTTCCAGCAAACGCTGGAAGTCATCCATGTAACGGTCAACCGCGCGGCGGAATTCACCATCCGTCTGATACTTGCGCTTGATATCGTCAAAGGTCTGCTGTCCCTTCAGCGTGTAGAGACGACGGGTAAAGACATTCCGTTCGCCACGGCGATAACGATCCCACAACTCTACCGAAGCTTCGTGGTCGATCGCACGCGCAATATCGACAGAAAGCGAGTTCAGAGATTCTACAACATGGCTTGGCGAGCGGGGCGTTGCGGTCGGTTGAACCTTCGGCTGCGCCGCTTCTTCTTCTTCGCGGGATGCGCGGGCAAGAAGATCGGATACCCATCCACGTGGCTTTTCGGCCTGGGTAGTTGTCTGCGCAGGCTGAGCCTTCGGTGCCTCGAAGGTGCGCTGACGCACTGCAACATCTGCCGGTGCCTGAACAGGCGTCGGGCGAACTGCTGCCGGTGCCGGACGCGAAACCGGACGGTCCGCACGGCTTTCACCGACATCCACCAGTCGGCCTGACTTGTTGACGATTTCCGCGAGTTCCTTGAGCGCGTTGATCTGTTCGCTCACGGCCTTGCGCATTGCTGTTGTCGTTTCCTTGGCTTCAGCAGGCATGTCGAGAACGCCGCGCTTCAGTTCGCCGCGGGTCGTGTTGAGTTCGTTGCGAATTTCGCTTGCGGTGCGGCGGATATCGTCGGTCGCAGCAGAGAACTTCTGTGCGGCCTGTTCCACGATTTCCGAAACGCTTTCGCGCATTTTCTCGGCAGACGTCCTTGTCTGGCCCTCGGCGCGCTGGAAGGCGGACGTCACCAATTCCTCGAAGGACTGCATCAGCTTTTCCACGCCTTCCGACTTCTCGACCAGACCGGATGCCAGCTTGTCGAGCGCCTGATGGCGATCTTCAAGCGTACTGACGAGGCCGTTCTGAGCCGTGTTGATCATGTCGGAAGCTGAGGAGAGAACCTTTCCATGCTCTTCGAAACGGTCGGCAATGTCTGCGATCTGCGACAGGGTGCTGTCGGAGAGTGCGCGCAACGTGCCGATATTGCTGTCGATCAGGCCCGTGGAAGCCTGGAACATCTGCGCGGCACGATTGGTGTTCTCAACGAAGCTCGAAGTTGAGTCTACGAGGCGACCGTCAATATCAGTGAGATTGCGCGTTGCGGCATCAATCAGCTTGCCCAGTTCGCCGTTCGACGCAGCAAGGCGGTCGATCAGCTCGCTGACATTATCGGAAAGACCCGTCTTGGCCTGCTGAACAGCGGCAATGGTTTCTGCCGTGCGGCTTGCAAGCGCGTTGACCAGAGCGGCATTTTCCGAGCGCAGCCTGTCGGTTGCGGCGTGGGTTGCTTCTTCAAGCTGTTGCGCCAGTCCGCGACCGCTGTCGGCAAGCCGCTGTACGAGCGGTTCTGCCGTATCGTTGAGGATCTTGGTGATTTCCTGCGAACGGGCCGCGAGGACAGCATTGAGTTCGCGGGTACGCTCTTCCAGCGTAACCGCGGTCGTATCGGTGACCTGGGCGATGCGTGCCTCGACAGAACCCAGTTCCATCGTGATGCGCGAGCCAATGTCGCCCAGACGCGTTGCAATCGCATCGGCACGTTCCGCGAGGCGGGCTTCCGTGCCAGCGAGATTGTCGGCAACGCTGGCCGAGAAGGATTCGCTGTGACCTGCAAGCGTTTCGCTCGTCTTGGAGGCTGTATCCGCGATACGAGACTCGATGGTGCTGAGTTCACCGGTGAGGCGGCTTTCGATTGCCTCAAGACCGCTTGCGATGGCGCTGGCGCGTTCATTGAGGCGGGCTTCTGTGCCAGCCAGATTGTCGGCAACGCTGGCCGCAAAGGCTTCGCTATGACCGGCAAGCGTTTCGCTGGTTCTGCTCGCCGTGTTGGCAATACGGGCTTCGATCGAGCCAAGCTCGCCGGTGAGGCGGCTTTCGATCTCGCCAAGACGACCGGCAATTGCGTCGGCGCGGTCACCAAGGCGTGCTTCCGTGCCGGACAGGTTGTCTATCAGGCGGGCGCTGAATGCCTCGCCAAAACCGTCCAGAGCTTCGCCAGCCTTAGCGGCTTCAGCCGAAAGCGTGCTTGCTGCCTCGCCAATCTTCTCACGCAGCGTGCCTGCAACGACGCCAGCACTTTGTTCGAGCGCCCGACGGACATTGTCGACGCCGATAGCGAGCGCCTTCTCCATCGTTTGCGTGCGCTCTTCGATAATGCCGGTCTGGCCTTCGAATGCGCGGCTGATGGTTGAGCTGCTGTCGGCAATCGCATTGTGCAGATTGGACGTGCGCTGTTCAAGAATATCGCCGTGATCCTGCAGTGTCTGGCTGAGCGAGGCGGTGCTTTCGCTCAGGGTTGCGCGGATTTCCGCTGCACGGGTTTCTATCGTGCGCTCATGACCGTCCAGAATGCCGGCGAGGGCATTGTTGTGATCGTTCAAGACGGTGTGGAGGCCGTTGGTGCGTTCTTCGACCTGGCGAACATGTTCACCCAGAGCGGCGACGAAGGCATCGCGACCGGCACCGATGGATTCGGTCATGCTGCTTGCGCGTTCGTCAAGAATGCGTGCAAGCGTCTCCTGGTTGTCGGCAATGAGTGCCTGCAATGCATTAACGCGTTCATCGAAAGTGCGCGCCAGAACTTCACGATTTTCGTTGAAGCTATCGCGCATTGCGGCTGCGCGCTCATCCATAAGCTGAGCGAGCATGGCCTGATTGCCTGCGATGACCCCGTGAAGTGCGGTCGCGCGCTCTTCCAAGGAGTTGGCGTGGTCTGCGAAGCTCGCATTGAGCAATGCGGAGTGACTTTCCATTGTCTGGCGGAGCGCGTTTGTCCGCTCTGCCAGAATTGCCGCATGGTTATCGGCAACCGAGTTGAGCGCCGATGCGCTGGCATTCACGGCATTTTCAATGTCGCTCGTGCGGGCGGCAAGCGTATCGGCATGGCCGCGGATAACAGCAGAAACACGCTCGGTCTCGCCTTCCAGCGAAGCAGCCAGAGTATCGCGGCTTTCGGCCAGCTTGCCTGCGAAAGCATCAGCCTTTTCGCCAAGAATGTTGCCGACGCTTTCACCGATGGACGTCAGGTCTTCGCCGATCTTTGTCTTGGTTTCATCGATCATCGCGCTCAAGGACGTGCGGCCGCTGGAGAAGGTCTCAGCGATTTCACGGGTGCGAGCGATGAGATTTTCGTTGATCTGACGCGAGCGGGTCTCAAGGGCAGCATTGAGTTTTTCAGTGCTGCTGTCGAGGGCATGTGCACGGGCTTCGAACTCGGACAGAAGCGAGCGGCCACGTTCGGAGAGCGTGCTTTCGAGATTGGCGAGGCGGGCGTCGAATTCGCCGACCATGGATTGGGTTGCATTGCCAAGCAGGCTGGCGATGCCAGTCGTACGCTCGTCAAGAGCTTCTGCGAGACGATCGGATACCGTGCGCGACTGTTCATCAAGCGTCGCGATCCGCGTATCGAGCAGATTCGCGAAAGCTTCGCCCGATGTCGTGATGCGCGAGCCGATGTCGCCCGTGCGGGTCTCGATGGCTTCGGCAATGGCGCCGCCGCTTTCATTGATGCTGCCGATCAGGCGTTCGCCCGATTCGGTGAGCAGGGTGCTCAACTGCTGCGAAGCCGACAGAACATTGTCGCGGATGATGTTGGAAGCGCTCGAAAGCTCTTCCTTCAACTGTTCATGTGCTCCGGAGATGGACGAGCGCACACGCTCGGCGTGGCTGACCACGGCTTCGCGTTCGTTGCCCAGATCGCTGACGAGCGAACGAATGCGAACCTCGTTGTCGCTGTAGGCGCGCTCAAGCTGGTTGACTTCCGATTGAACGAGCGTTTCCAGCTCGACTGCTCGCGCCAGGGTGCGTTCGATGCCTTCGTTCATGGCAGCGACTTCGCGGCGCACGGCTTGGCCAAGCGTCGAAACACGGTCGCCGGATACAGCTTCCGGCTGGAGCAGCCGCATGGCTGCTTCCGACATGCTGCGCGCGGCCATATGCATTTCCTGCGCACGCTTAACGAGTTGCGCGAAACCCCAGAACATGGCAACCGGAAGAGCTACACCCGCAACCACACCGAGACCAGCAGGCGAGGTGAAGAAGTCCTTCGTGGCCTGCAGGCTCGAAAAGACATCAGGATTGATGGCCTTGCTGAGAGCAACGCCGCCAGCAGCCCAGAGCACGCTAATCGCGGTCGTGGTCCAGAACAGCTTCGACGAGTTTTCCGTCACGCGGCGTGGAGCTGCGATGATTGCTTTTTCACTGCGGGAATCGTCGTTTGCAGGCGTGAAGGTAGAGGAGGCGACATTGGCAGCGGTCGCAACAGGCGCAGCGGAAACAGGCTTGCTGACAGGTTCTGGCGCTGGCGTTGCGGCCTTGGAGGTATTGGCAGGCTTGTGCTGAGTATTGGCCGTTGCTTGCGCAATAGGTCCGGCGGCTTTCACAACAGGCGGGACTGGCGGTGCTGCAGGCGTCGCTATTACCGAGGCAGTGGTGATGGTGGCCACTTTCGTAGCCGCTTCCACTGGCGAAACAGCGACCGGTTCGGCCGTTTTCGTCTTCTGCTCGGCAACCAGCTCTTCAGCCGCGCGCGAAATCTGCTCTTCCAGATCATCGACGGAGAAGCCTTCATCGAAGGCACTCAAGTCCATGTCGATATCAAGATCATCGCCGAAATCGATGTCGAGCGCTTGTTCCAGTGCCTTTTCAACCTCAAGGTCGAGCTTCTGTGCCTTGGATTTGGAAGCCATTGTTTGCCTACCTCGTACTCATTACTGTGACGGCCGGACCACAAAAATAGCCGTTACAAACTTTCTCCGCCATTTTGCATCGTATCGGCTAGCGTCTGTTAAGGAAATAGGCGTCTTTTGCCGATACCTAAAACTTTAAATACAAGGTTAACGGAAGCCGTATCAATTCGTGAAAATTCGACATTTCCGGGCTTCGGGACTTTACCAGCAAGTTGTGGAAATCGATCGTTGCTGTTTCCCTGATCCGAAAAGTCTCTGCAAGATTCTTAACAAAATTACCCGCATTGCGTGTATACAGTACATTATCGAAAGTCTGGATTGTGGAGGGGCGACCAAGAGATTCTATCCCTTATCCCTACTCTCCCTTACGGCATATCATATGATGCACTTTCGGCTGACGGCAAGGAAGAGTTTTCCTGTTGTGAAGACAACTGTCGGATTTCTCAGGCAGGGTATCCAACACATGATGCATGACATAAAAGCGCAATTCTAGCCTTGGTTGGGAGGAAGGTTGAAACTATTTGCAGAACGCCGTATCTGCCATTCCGAGTTTATTTGCGTTTTCCGCCGAACCACTGATGGATGCTCAAATTAAGGATCGCGGAATTTGCGTATTTCAAGGAATGAAGATGACGAAGATCGTATTCGTATCAGCTGATGGCGCGACACGGACCGAGGTTGAAGCCGATAACGGGTCAAGCGTGATGGAAGCTGCCATTCGCAATGGCATTCCCGGTATCGATGCGGAATGCGGCGGGGCCTGCGCCTGCGCAACCTGCCATGTCTATGTAGACGGCGACTGGGCCGACACTGTCGGTGGTCCCGATGCGATGGAAGAGGACATGTTGGATTTCGCCTATGAAGTTCGCCCTACCTCGCGCCTCTCATGTCAGATCCGCGTCTCGGATGATCTTGAAGGTCTTGTCGTGCAGGTGCCAGAGCGCCAGAACTAATGCATGTCTCCCAAAAGTGGGAACCGATTTTGGGACATGCATGAAAACAAAAACTTAAAGCGCGTCATATGCGTAAGATAAAATGCAACGCGCTTTAAGCCCAAAGAAAAGGTGATAGGTTGGGCGTTGAACCGCAGATCGACGTTGCAATTGTCGGTGCTGCGGACCTATCGCACATAATTTCAGGCCCGTTCTATTTGGATGCCTGCTGGGCGCGTTCAAGGCGGTAAGTCAACAAACGCGTGAAACGATTTTCGAAATTGATCGTTTCGACCCGGTCAAACTGCTGCTGCTGCTTGTCATGCGCCTCCATGAGACGCGCGGTCACTTTATCTATGTCGGCCCGCAAAACCGCACAATCCGGGCGAGTACGCAAACCGCGTATTTTTCGTTCCATCTCGCTTGCGAAGCTGCGTGCGATGACGATATGGCTTTCTTCGTGACGGCGAATATCCTGCAACAGCGTATCCCAGATCAAAGCCAATTCCGGCGTTGCCTTGCGACGTTGTTTCCAGCGGGGCAGGGATACCTTCGCGTGAACATTTACATAGACATCCTGCACCTTGCACGCCGTTCCTGGCGCGCGACCATAGCGCACTTTGGCATCGAAACGGATTTCGGCAGCACCCGGATGATGTTGACCAGTTTTTTTTAGGAAAGGCCCGTTACGGGAAAGAGCCTTGTCGAGGTCGGCTGCTGTTTTACCGCTCACGGTATAATAGTTGAATTTGCGAAAAATCGCTGCTGCTTCTGCCTGCGGGGTCAAGAGAGAAAGAATTGCACTGAGAGCCAGAACCTTCTTCTTTAAATTCATGTCCTGACACCTCTTTCTAAAACCGGTAAGAAATTCGCTTTTTTCTGCCGCGAGCATGGCATGCAATCGTCAAGAGAACTATAACGCCTCCGACAAAATGACTTTAGGCGAGGTTGGTTGCAACCTCGCCACGATCTAATGCCCGAAGAATTGGCACAGGAACATTTCGCTATGACGAAAGAATGGCATCTTGCTCACGGACGAAGTCTCCGATTAGGCGACAAGTCAGTGATCATGGGCATATTGAATGTCACGCCAGATTCTTTTTCTGATGGCGGCCATCATAACGATCTGGAGAAGGCCGTTGAAGCGGCGGGGCAGATGCTCGCTGATGGCGCGACAATCATCGACGTGGGAGGGGAATCGACCCGCCCCGGAGCCGCTGCCGTTGATGCCGAAACGGAAATCTCTCGTGTCGTTCCTGTCATCGAGGCATTGGCAAAGAAATACGATTGCATCATTTCCGTCGATACTTACCGCGCGGCGACCGCGCAGGCTGCGGTCAATGCCGGAGCACATATCGTCAATGACGTCTGGGGACTCCAGCGTGAACCGGAAATTGCCCATGTGGCCAAAAAGAGCAGCGCAGGATTGGTCATCATGCACACCAGCAGGGACCGGCTGGTTCTCGCCGATGTCATCGAAGATCAGTTCTCGTTCCTGAATATTTCTCTGGACATAGCGCGAAAGGCCGGCATCGACCCGTCCCATATCGTGCTCGATCCCGGTTTCGGTTTCGGCAAGAACAAGGATGAGGATGTTGCGCTGTTGGCCAGAGCGGATGAACTACAGAAACTCGAATTTCCGTTGCTGGTCGGCACATCGCGCAAACGTTTCATCGGCGGCATGACGGGCAGGGAAAATCCACTCGACCGTGACATAGGAACAGCGGCAACGTCGGTCGCATTGCGTTTGGCCGGTGCCGACATCTTCCGTGTTCACAATGTCGCTTTTAATAGAGATGCACTTGCCGTTGCAGATGATATCCTGCAATCCCGACGCAGTGAAAACAGAAAGTGAAGCCGTGTACACGATCCGAATGATGAATTGCGCGTTTTTCGCGCACCACGGCGTTTTCGATGAAGAGCACAAGCTGGGACAGCGCTTTTACGTCGACGCCATTCTGGATGTCGATCCGGGAAACGCGCTGGAAAATGACGATATCGAGGGAACCGTACATTACGGTATCGCTTTCGCCGTCATTCAGGATATCGTCACAGGCCGTCAGCGCTATTTGATCGAGACGCTGGCTCTTGATGTCGCCAAGGCACTGGCTGCCCGGTTCCCGCAGGTAAAGCGCGCTGAAATTACTGTACGCAAGCCGAACGCACCGGTTCCGGGTGTGCTGGATCATGTTGAAGTGACCGTGGTTTATCCGCAGTGACCACAGACAGACATTATCGCGCCTGGCTGGGACTGGGCGGAAATATCGACGACCCGGTTGCTTCGATGGGTAAGGCCCTGCGCATCCTGAACGAACGAGCAGACACGAATATCGTCGCCGTTTCGCCGGTTTATCGCACGCCGCCTTGGGGAAAGACGGACCAGGCGTGGTTTCACAATGCCTGCGCTGAAATCGAAACTGCGTTGCAACCTTTGGATCTGATTGCGATCTGCCTCGACGTTGAGCGTTCCTTAAAGCGTGTGAGGCTGGAGCGATGGGGGCCACGCATTATCGATATCGACATATTGGCAATGCAGGACGATGCCGGACAAGTCATTAACATGGCAGACGCCAAGCTTGAGTTACCGCATCCGCGCATGCACGAACGGGCTTTCGTTCTGGTGCCTTTGAACGATATTGCACCGAGCCTTGAAATTGCGGGCCAGTCTGTCGCGGCCTGGAAAGCGAGGATCGAACAATCCGGAATAGAAAAAGCCCGCACGGATGCGGGCTGGTGGCACGAATAGACTTCTTGTCAGTTCTTGGCGATGCTGCCGACAGCGATATTATCGACGCGCTTCAGATTCATGCCGATGACGGGAACCAGTTCCTTGTCGACGCGAACGGAAACCGTCACATTCATCGTGTTCGGATCGGAGATGCGCGCCAGCATTGCGCCATTGAGCTGCTTGCGGTTCAGGCCGAAGACCACCTTGTTGCCGCTGACAGACCCAGATGTAACGTCCAGCCCTTTGCCTTCCGCGCCATCATTGAACTTGCCGGAATAAGCCGAGCCAACACGCGTTACAGTAGCTTTCATTGGCTGCGAGAAGACGCCGACGCGGCAAGTGCCATCCAGTGTCATTCCGATGTTTTCATCCGGTGTCGAGCCAGCAAGATTGCAGACAAACTTCGTGCCCTTGTATTTTCCAGCGACGATTTCACCCGGACCTGACCATTGGCCTTCGATCGATTGAAAAAACTGCTTGTCCTTGTCAGCGGCCAGAACCGGCGCGGCGGAAAATGACACGGGCAGCAGCGTCAGGCAGGCGGCGATGCAATTCTTCATATTCAGCTCTGTCCCGGATTCACGACCTCAATCGGACGTCATTCCTAATCGTTGTTTTTCAGCATGTCACGACCAAAAGCCGGTCGTGCCTCGCAAACTGTCGGAAATTCCGACGCTGCCATAAGCCGGTCGATGGGGAAGGGCACGATTAGGAGAGTGTGCCGATACACCGGATCGCTCGATTCTGGCGCAGATTTCTATCTATCCATAATCGTCGCGAATGGTTAATGCTTCGGAAAGATGGCGCTATTTTCCAGAATGCTTTTTATCGGTCCGTTCGCCGCTTAATCTTGCAAGATCACCGATAAAGTCGCCGATGCCAGGGCGTTTTTCCGCATTGAACGGAAATGGGCGCACGACATCCATCGCCGCTATTCCGATACGGGCGGTCATGAGACCGTTGACGACGCCTTCGCCCAGCTTGGCAGAAAGCCGGGAGGCGAGGCCATGACCGACAAGCTGTTGTATGACGCTGTCGCCCATGGCCAGCGTTCCCGTTACGGCCAGATGAGCGATGACCCGGCGGGCCAGTTTCACGAAGCCAAGCGTGCCGGGGCGCCCGCCATAGAGTTGCGAGAGCCGACGGATCAGTCGCGCCGATTCGAAAATGACATAGCCAATGTCGACCAATGCACGCGGGCTGATTGCGGTGACGATTGAAACACGTTTTGAGGCATTCAGAATAAGCGCGCGCGCCTCGCGGTCGAGGGGGCGGAGAATTTCCGTTTCGGCGAGCTGGATCAAGTTCCGCCCATCAATAATATCGTCAGTCAGGCCATCCAGAAGCTGTCGTCCGCGCGCAGTTTCCGGCAAGCCCGCCGCAATCGAGCGCAGCGCATCCACGGCTTTTCTGGCTGCCGCCATATCGTCACGTTCCGCCGCATCTGCCGCATTTTTACGAAGATGCTGCACGGAAGCGAGACGACGGAGCGCGAATAATTCGCGAACGACGATAGCAATAAAGGCGGCGAGCGCGATCATGGCGACACCCAAGGCCGTCCAACCGAGCCAGTCCGCACGGGCAAACAGCGCCCGGATAAGGTCTTCGGTCCAGATGCCGACAGCGAATGAAACAAGGATGCCGAGTGCCCCGAAAAGTATTCTGCCGAGCGACCAGCCCTTGCGTTCAGGCACTTCCAATGACGGATCGAGAATTTCCAGTTCCGCGGCTTCCTCATCACTCAATGCAAAGACATCCGGTTGTGACACTACCGCGTCAAGGTCGCGCACTGCACGAGGACGGCGAGGTGTTTCTTCCACTGCTTCAGGGCGGGCCGAAGGCTGGTTTACCGCAAAGGATGCTGGTTTGCGCGGCGTCTTATCAGTCATGCGAGACGGTCCCCAATCAGAAACTGCAAGGCGCGATCCAGCCTTATATGCGGAAGGGAAAGCGTTATGCCTTCGGCCGTACGCTCAAGCCGGGGCGGACGAAAACGCACGAAGCGAATGGTCGGCTCGTTTTCAGCAAAGGACTGCTCGAAGATTGCATTGGGATTTTTTGGCAAGTCACCGGGAAATATGGCGGTTTCACTTTCACCATCGAATAGCTGGCCGTCGATCTTTTCGCCTTTCAGCGGTGTGCCGACGATGACAGGTAGGGTTTCCTTGCCTTGCGTCACCGTTGCCTCGCGGGTGGCGCGAACTGCCGCCATGGCGAGAACATCAATATCCGCGCCGGAAAAATCGGCACGTTCGATGGCTCGTTCCACCAGTCGTCGCACGATAGCTTGCAGGCGGTCGTGACTTTCATGATGCAGGTGGTCGGCTTTGGTTGCGGCGACAAGAATGCGCCCGATCCGGCGCTGGATCAGGCCAGTCAGCAGGTTCGAACGGCCGGGCCGGAAGCAGGACAGAATATCGGTAAGGGCGCGTTCCAGATCGGCAACGACCGCGCCGCCCGCATTCATCGCCTGCATGGCATCGATAAGCACGATTTGCCGGTCGAGCCGCGCAATATGTTCGCGAAAAAACGGCTTGATGACATAGGTTTTATAGGCTTCGTAGCGCCGTTCCATCATGGCGCCCAAGGAACCCGGCTTCAGATCGTCGGGTTTCAGGTTTGGAAGTGGAGCAAATGTCAGGGCAGGTGAGCCCTCAAGGTCGCCCGGCATCAGGAAACGCCCGGGCGGCAGGGTGGATAGTGCACGCTCATCAGCTTTGCCTGCACGCAAGTAAGCTGTGAAGCTTCTGGCAAGGCGCTGTGCGGTCAGTTCATCTGCTTTTTCAGACGCTTTGACGAGGGAAGCTTCAGCGATCCATTCCCGAGCCAAATCCTTGTGCGTCGGCTCGTGAGCCAGAGCAAAGGAGTCCGCACTGAATTCGGCATAGGATTTGCCAAGCAGGGGCAGGTCGAGCAGCCACTCACCGGGATAGTCGACAATATCGACAGAGAGTTTGCCGGGCGACAACCATCGTCCCCAGGCAGAGGCGGATTCATATTCGATTGTCAGGCGCAATTGGGAAATTGCACGAGTGGAGTCTGGCCAGATGCGCTCATCGATCAATGCCGACAGATGCTCTTCATATTGAAAGCGAGGGACCGCATCGTCCGGCTGCGGTTCGAGCAATGCACGCGAAATGCGGCCTGATTTATAGGCTTCGAACATCGGGAGTCTGCCGCCGTGCAGCATATTATGGACGAGGGCTGTGATGAAAACCGTCTTTCCCGCGCGAGACAATCCAGTGACGCCAAGCCGCAATGACGGAGATAGAAGTCCGGTCGCACGATCTGCCAGCGTATCCAGTGCGATCTTTGCTTCGTCGCCAATACTCGTCAGCTTAGCCAATTATCCCTCGCCGAATTCGGTGCTCTGTCAGAGCTATAGATAGGGGCGAGCCAGTCGTCTTGGCAAGGAAGGTCACTGCAGTTACGGAAAATCTATTGGGGCAGGATGAAGCTTTCGAGATAGCCCGTGCCGCGCTCAAGCTCGCCCAACGACGCGGGGAATGTGATGTTCGCCAGTGCTGCTGTTGGAAAACCTGCGCGAAGTTTCAGAAGACCGTCCTTGTCGCCATCGCTACACAAGGCGAGCGCGAGATCTTCAATGCTGGGATTGTGCCCGACGAGCAGGAGGGTGGGCACATCGCCATATCTGCGTATTGATTGCATATAGTCGGCCGCCCCGCCGCTATAGATCGCGTCATCAATGATGGGTTCCGCCTCGATCTTCAGCTGTTCCATGATCCCGTAAGCAGTTTCTCTGGTTCGACGCGAACCGGAAAGAACAACCATATCAGGATAGAGGCCGACAGACTTCATAGTCCTTGCAAGCCGGTCGAGTGATGTTTTTCCTTCCTCATCCAGCGGGCGGTCGAAATCCTTCATTCCAGGTTTTGCCCACATGGCTCTGGCATGCCTTAGGAGAAGCAAACGACTCATCTGTAACGTTCCAATTTGTGTGATTGCGAATTTTCTTGCCGCATTTTGAGCGCAAATGGGCGCTGTTGGCGTTCATTCTCGCGATTTTTTGATGTCTGTCAGCAATATTCACAGCCTCGGTCTGCCTAATTGTTGGGCGGGCCATGCGTCCTAAGGTTGATGTTCGTTTCGTCTGGAATTTATATGCGATTTGCCTGTAATTGTTTGAAGTCATTTCCAAAGTCTAACCAATGAATTTTTCCGGAGAATTTTGAATTGCTTAATTTTCATGCAAAATCATACAAAACTGATGCACTAAAAAGTAGTGAGATACGCTTGTTTGATGTTGTGTCCTTGTTGCTATGGAACTATATAACCGCTCGCGTCTCCTAGATGTGGGGTGATTCAGAATGAGTGAATTGATCGACCTTGACTATAGGCCCACTGAAGACGAGCCGTTCATGAATGAGCGGCAGAAGTCTTACTTTCGCGCGAAACTGATCGCGTGGAAGAATGATATTCTGCGAGAAGCGCGCGAAACGCTTGAGGCGCTACAGCAGGAAAATGCCAACCATCCCGACCTGGCGGACAGGGCATCCTCCGAAACGGATCGGGCAATTGAGCTACGAGCTCGCGACAGACAGCGCAAATTGATATCCAAAATTGACGCAGCCTTGAGCCGCATCGATGAAGGAACATACGGCTTCTGCGAGGAAACGGGAGAACCTATCAGCTTGAAGCGGCTTGATGCGCGTCCGATCGCTACGCTTTCCATCGAAGCGCAGGAGCGTCATGAGCGTCGTGAGAAAGTCTATCGCGACGATTAGAGCCTTAAGGCTGCATCCTCGCGTCTTACCTTTCAAGAATCTGATCTGATTTTTGGGTAGATGCGGCTGGGGCGTTTCCGGTTAAAACAGAATAGTTGGAAACCGGTTCCCATTTTGAGGGACATGCTTCAGTTTCGAGACGGTTTGAAAAATTTTAGGCTGCGGTTTCCGCAGCCTATTTTCTTAGTATCGAGATAAGCTTTAACGGAAACATCAGTTTCTGCGAATTTCATCCTTGGTCAATTCACCGAGAAGCTTTTCCATTTCATCCTCGATATCATTCCCGGTTTTCTCTTCAGCGGCGTCATCCGCTGCGGAAATATCAAGCGAACTGAGAAGCTCATTTTCGAAGAATTCAGTATCGAACGAAGCCTCTTCCTTGGTGGTCTCGTTGGTAGTGCTCTGCGATCGGATGTCTGCCGTGATTGCGTCATGCAATGCGTCGCCGAGATCGAGCAGATCGTCGTCTGCCGTTTCTGTCGAGGCAGCCTCTGGTTCCAATGAAGCGGGGGCTGCCCCCGCAATTTCCGGCTCGATCCGCTGGGGTTCGGCGGAGGGAGTGAAGGCTGGCGTGGCAGTCGAGGAGACTGTCGGGCCCGTTACGTCAAGCGTTGTGGATTTGTCGGCAACAGTCGTTTCGCGTTCTGGAACGATGCTGCCGAGATTTGCAGAAGCGACCGAAGCCGTCGTCGCAACGCTGGCTGCGGCGGTGGCCGTGCCCGATGAGGTTGAGCTCAGAACGCCGCGGGAAACCTGGCTCAACGGATAAGCAGGATGGGCGCGGGTTGATTGCGGTTGGGATTGTGCGGGGCGGGGCGGTAATACCGTCCGTGGCTGCGGCGGATAGTTCGGTGCCGGGCGCGGTTGTGGACGCTGCTGGACCGGTTGGCTGGATTTCGGCTCTGCAGCTGGCCGCGGCGGGACAGGTGTGGTTGGGGCCTGCGGAGTAACACGAACAGGCGAGGCGGCTTGCTGCACGGGCGCCTCCGGCTGTGCTTCAGGCTTGCGATAAACCGGCGTTTCGATTGCCGAAGTCAGCTGGATTGCTTCATCATTCCCTTCAGCCTGTGGTGTGTGCAGCGAAAGAGCAGGGCGCTCCGCCTTTTCGTTCGTCAGGGTCGCCTCATGCTGCTTGAAGCGCTCGATGTGTTCGGGTTCTATACGTGAGGTCTGGATGCGGGCATGGGCGCGCGATTCCATGATGATGTTTTGCTCGACCACCACATCGGTGGGGCCGCCAATAAGCAACAGGTGTTCCACATCATCACGACGGATCAGAACAAGCTTGCGCTTGCTGTCGACTGCTGCGGCGTCCATCACCGAAAGACGCGGCTGGCGCGTGCGCCCGTTAGCGACGAAAGTTCCACGGCTGAAACGACGAATGATACTGAGAACAACGAAAATTCCGCCAAGAATGATCGCAAATATCAGGACGAAGCCAACAATATTAGCCGTGCTCTCTCCAACGATGCCGGTGAGCCATTCCTTCATGCGGATACCCTCTTATACAATAAACGAAAAACTTGCGATGAGCGGAGACTGCGTTTCCCCTACACTCCGCGTCATCACGTGGGTGGTACAGTAGTTGAATTTTTCTGGCTTGGGAATGTTTGTTCGAATTGCGGGAAATATATGATCCCCAGGCAAAACAGTGCAAAAAAGTCCAATTTGCGCTGTTTCGGTGTACCAATGCTTGTGCTGCTCGCCAATTAAAGCATTCTGCGAATCGGATATACCCAGACATATTGGCTGCGCCGCGCCACGCGGCAGCTGAATTGCGCAGAAAAGTGCATTCGAGAAAATCGGATATGCGGATGATTGAAATGACGTCCTGGCTGATCGAAAAAACAAATGGCTTGCAGCAGCCATTTGATACCCAGCCACGCAACATGAAAGGGCAACTGGCTTGATGTCGCGACAGACGGACAACGCCTATCCGAAACCCCTTGTAATGCCAAAGCGCAACCGCAGCGGAGCCCTTCGACTGCTGATCGTCGGCGTCCTCCTGACTGTCGCAGCAATCGCCTATTTTCTGTTTCGCGATCAAGTTGGAGATGGATTTGCTCTTGTCCTTATGGGCATTCTGTCCATGGTTGGCGTCTTTTATCTCTTCGGCGCGGCAACAGGCCTGATCCAGTTCAGCCAGAAGAACGGCGAGCAGGATCTCGCTCATTCCTTCATGGATTCGCAGCCGGAAGGAACGGTCATTTCCGATGCGCGGGGGCAGATCGTTTACGCCAATCAGGCTTATGCAGTGATGACCGGCGTTGCGAATGCGGAAGGCGTTCGCTCGCTCGATAATGTGCTGACGGCAGAACCGGCGGCATCGGATGCCATTTATCGCCTGACCAATGCAGTTCGCGATGGCCTGTCGGCACAGGAAGAAGTGCGTCTTTCCGGCGGTCTTTCCCGAGAAGGGCATGGTTCGCTGGCACCAGTCTGGTATCGCATCAAGGCGCGCCCCATCGAGGCGGGACAGGAGTTTAAAAGTCCGCTCGTCGCCTGGCAGATTGCGGATATTTCCGACGAGCGTGCGGAGCAGGAGCGTTTCTTTCAGGAACTTCAGGAAGCCATCAATCATCTGGACCACGCGCCAGCCGGCTTTTTCTCCGCTGATCCTTCGGGCCGGATCATCTACCTCAATGCGACGCTTGCCGAATGGCTTGGCGTTGATCTGACCCAGTTCACGCCCGGATCACTGACGCTCAACGATATCGTGGCGGGCAGTGGAATGGCGCTCATCAAGGCGGTGAAAGCCGAACCGGGTACAAGCCGCAACACGGTCATCGATCTCGACCTCATCAAGCGCAACGGACAGAGCCTCGCCGTTCGCTTCTATCACCGTGTTCAGGCTGCACGCGATGGTACACGCGGGACGAGCCGCACCATCGTTCTGGATCGTGCGGAGGGTGAAGATTCGTCAATGGCGCTGCGCTCCGCCGAAGTGCGCTTCACGCGGTTCTTCAATTCGGCTCCGATGGCCATCGCGGCAGTTGATGCGGGCGGGCATATTTTGCGCACCAATGCACGCTTCCTCGATATTTTCGCGCCCGTTGTCGATCGCGATGCGATTGACGGCAATGCGAAACTTGAAATCGTCGTGCATGAACGCGACCGCGAAACTTTCAACAGGGCGCTGGCTGCCGCCTTTGCAGGGCAAGCCAGCATTTCCCCCGTCGATACGGTGTTGCCGGGCAATGAAGAGCGGCACATCCGCTTTTATATGAGCCCCGTTACCGACCTGGGTGGCGAGCGCGCCGAAGAGGCGGCGATTATCTCCGCCGTCGAGACGACCGAGCAGAAAGCTCTCGAAAACCAGATGGCGCAAAGCCAGAAGATGCAGGCTGTCGGTCAGCTCGCAGGCGGTATTGCGCATGACTTCAACAATGTCTTGACTGCGATCATCATGTCGTCGGACCTTCTGTTGACCAATCATCGTGCGTCCGATCCGTCTTTCCCGGACATCATGAACATTAAGCAGAACGCCAATCGCGCCGCCTCTCTTGTGCGCCAGTTGCTGGCGTTCTCGCGCCGTCAGACGTTGCGTCCGGAAGTCCTCGACCTGACTGACGTTCTGGCCGATCTGCGCATGCTTCTCGCGCGCCTGGTGGGCAAGGATATCGAGCTGAAGATCGATCACGGACGCGATCTGTGGCCGGTCAAGGCCGATCTCGGACAGTTCGAACAGGTTGCCGTCAATCTGGCGGTCAACGCGCGCGATGCCATGCCGGAGGGCGGTGAAATCACGCTTCGTACCCGCAACGTGCCGATGCAGGAAGCTGCAAAGCTTCAATATCGCGATCTGCCGGAAGCGGATTATGTTGTGTTTGAAGTCGAAGACACCGGCACAGGCATACCCGCAGACGTGCTTGAAAAGATTTTTGAGCCATTCTTCACGACGAAGGAAGTAGGCAAGGGCACTGGCCTCGGTTTGTCGATGGTCTATGGTATCATCAAGCAGACCGGCGGCTTCATCTATTGTGATTCCGAAGTCGGAAAAGGCACGACCTTCAAGATATTCCTGCCGCGCCTCATCGAGGAAAAGCGCGCCGACGATGCGCCTGTCGTCGTGAAGGAAAAGAAGGTCGAGAAAGCAACCGATCTTTCCGGTTCCGCAACAGTGCTTCTTGTGGAAGACGAGGATGCAGTCCGCATGGGCGGGGTACGCGCGCTCCAGTCGCGGGGTTACACGGTCCACGAAGCGGCTTCCGGCGTCGAAGCGCTTGAGGTGATGGCTGAACTTGGCGGCGAGGTCGATATTGTTGTGTCGGATGTGGTCATGCCCGAAATGGATGGCCCGACGCTTCTGCGCGAGTTGCGCAAGACGCATCCGGACATCAAGTTCATTTTCGTGTCGGGCTATGCGGAGGACGCTTTTGCACGCAATCTTCCAGCCGATGCAAAATTCGGATTCCTGCCGAAGCCCTTTTCGCTCAAGCAGTTGGCCACTACAGTTAAGGAAATGCTGGAGAAGCAGGATTAATGCTTCGACGAGGCTTCGATCATAATGCCTGAGGGCGATATTGCTATTCTCGGCGGCGGCCCGTCTGGCCTGATGGCTGCCGAAAGACTGTCGGTGCGGGGATACCGTGTGACGGTGTACGAGCAGATGCCCACGATTGGCCGCAAGTTCCTGCTTGCGGGCAAATCTGGCCTCAATATTACGCATTCGGAGTGTTTTGCGGCTTTCGCAAAGCGCTTCGGCGCCAGTAGTGATCGGCTTCTTCCAGCATTGACTGTTTTCGGTCCGACGGAATTGCGAGCCTGGGCCGATAGTTTGGATGCCGATACTTTTGTGGGGTCATCCGGTCGCGTTTTTCCCAAAGCAATGAAGGCGTCGCCACTTCTGCGGGGCTGGGGAAAACGTCTTGAAGAACAGGGCGTTCGGATACTCAAACGGCATCGCTGGGTTGGTTTCAAGGGCAACGACCTTCTGATCGAGACCCCGGATGGCGTTGAGGCGATTGCATGTGACGCCGCGCTTTTTGCTTTTGGCGGTGGAAGCTGGCCGAAACTCGGCTCGAATGGACACTGGATCGACGAATTTCGACACAAATCAATCGACATCGCGCCTTTCCGCCCTGCCAATTGCGGTTTTGATGTTGCCTGGAGCGATTTCTTTGCTGAACGCTTTGCCGGGGAGCCTGTGAAGTCCGTTACCGCGACATCCGATGCAGGTACGATACAGGGCGAGTTCGTCATTACGCGCGGTGGAATCGAAGGAAGTCTCGTTTATGCGCATTCCGCAGCACTGCGCGACAGCTTGGAAGAAAACGGGAGGGTGTCTTTAACGCTCGATCTTGTTCCGGGGCGAAGCCTGGAGCGGCTGGAAAACGATATTGCCCGGCAGGATGCGAAGCTCAGCTTTGGCAATCTCTTACGCAAGAGCGCTGGCCTGACAGGTGTGAAAGCGGCCCTCGTGACGGAATTCACGCGTAACAAGAATCCGAAAGAGCTGGCCCGTGCGATCAAAGCGCTTTCGGTACCGCTTCTTCGTCCGCGCCCGCTTAGTGAGGCGATTTCATCGGCAGGTGGTATTCGCTGGCACGAAATCGACGAAAATTACATGCTTCCAAAGCTGCCCGGCATCTTCGTCGCTGGCGAAATGATTGATTGGGAAGCTCCGACGGGCGGTTATCTGCTGACAGCCTGTTTCGCGATGGGGCGCGCTGCAGCCGATGGAATTGATGCATGGATCAAGGCCAGAAATACGCGTAACCCGAGTTAAGTCAACGCGATCTTGACCGACCGCAGGCTAATGGCATTGAATGCATGTCGTCCGGGAAGGGAAAGCGCGCACTATGTCAGACACGCAGTCCGACGATCAACAAGCTGGTGAGCTCCATGTCAAGGTCGCCCGCAAGGTCGACATCGTGGTTATTGGAGCAGGGCAGGCCGGGCTTTCTTCGGCCTATCATCTGAACAAGCTCGGACTGGACGGCGAGCGGCAATTCGTGGTTCTCGATAAGGCTCCAGGACCGGGCGGAGCATGGCAGTTTCGCTGGCCATCGCTGACGCTCAGAACCGCGAATGCCATTCACAATCTCCCCGGCATGAAGTTGGAGGACGTTGTCGAACCAACCAATGGCGAGGTGCGGGCATCGGTCGCCGTCCCGCAATATTATCGCGCATATGAGGAAGCGTTCGATCTTCCCGTGCACCGGCCCGTCAATGTCAAGGTCGTTTGCGATCGCGGCGAACGGCTTCGCGTGGAAACGGATCAGGGCAACTATTCCGCACGGGGGATCATCAACGCAACAGGCACCTGGGAATCCCCTTACATCCCATCTTATCCGGGGGCAGAGCTGTTCAAGGGACAACAGCTTCACACGCGCGATTATCAGTCGGCGGACGTCTTCAAGGGCAAACGTGTTCTGGTTGTTGGCGCGGGTATTTCTGCTGTGCAGCTTCTGGATGAGATATCGCGCGTGACTGAAACCGTGTGGGTTACACGCAAAGAGCCCGCTTTCCGTGAGGGACCATTTACACCGGAACTCGGTCGTGCCGCCGTCGCCTTGGTTGAAGAGCGTGTGCGTCGAGGTCTGCCGCCGGGATCAGTTGTTTCGGTAACAGGTCTGCCGTTGACGCCCGCAATCGAAGCGGCCCGCGCTCGCGGCGTGCTGGACCGACTGCCGATGTTCAGCGAAATCACCGAAACGGGCGTTCGTTGGGAAGACGGAACCGAACAATCCTTCGACGTGATTTTGTGGTGTACTGGATTTCGCAGTTCGCTGGATCATCTGGCGCCGTTGCAGTTGCGCAATCTTGAAGGCGGGATTCTCATGACCGGACGTCTGGCGACACAGGTGGCTGCCGATCCCCGGGTTCATCTGGTTGGCTATGGTCCGTCAGCTTCGACCATCGGGGCAAACCGGGCCGGAGGCGCTGCTGCCCGGGAGTTGGCAAGCTATCTTGGCTTGGTATGATCTGATGCAACGATTATGTGCGAGGGGCGGCATGAAGCGCATCTTGAAGTTTGTCGGTGGTCTTCTGCTTGCCATCGTGTTGGTTGCAATGCTCTGGCTTTCGATTCGACCGCCTGAATTGCTGCGCGTTGGCACCGGTTACGCCGCCAAGATCATCTGTTCGAATGTTTTCATTGCTGGCCGGGATGCCGAGACCGTAATGGCAGACGATGTCCAGGCGCCGGGGCATCCGCTGCTGCGATTTTTGAATGTTTCCGTCGACAAGAATAGCAACAGCGTGACGGTGCGGATTTTCGGCTTTTTCGCACCGAGCACCGCTACCTATCGGCAGGCACTTGGATGCGCGAATATTCAGCAGGATGACTTGCGGCCAGAACTTCCAACCGGGCCGCAAGTGCCCGCGGAACCTCTCCAAGTTCAGGCCGATCCGGCAGTGCAGACCGTGATCGAGGATCAGGCTCTGGCTGGCCCCGGCATGCGGGCGATAGCTGTTATCCGCGATGGCAAACTGATCGCCGAGAATTATGGTGCGGGTTTTAGCGCCGATACGCCTTTGCTCGGCTGGTCAATGACCAAATCCGTCATGGCGACACTGATCGGCATGCGCATTGCCGAAGGACGTATGGCGATGGAAAGCACCGGCCTGCTGCCGGAATGGAAAAGCGATGATCGGGCAAAGATTTCGCTTGCCAATCTGATGGCGATGGCCAGCGGCCTGCGCTTCGATGAAGACTATGGCACTGTGGCAGATGTCACGCGCATGCTCTATCTGGAGCCGGATATGGCCGGCTTTGCTGCATCCTTGCCGCTGGAGGCAATGCCTGGCACGAAGTTCAACTATTCAAGCGGAACCGCCAACATCTTGTCAAAGCTCTTCATGGATAGTTTCGACAGCCGTGAAGAAGCTCTCATTTATCCGCGGCTGGCGCTTTTCGGCCCGCTAGGGATGCGCAGTACCATTCTGGAGGCGGATCAGACCGGTATTTTTGCCGGTTCCTCCTATATGTACGCGACGGCGCGTGATTGGGCCCGCATTGGTGCGTTTCTCGCGGATGACGGAAAGCTCTACGGAAGACAGGTTCTGCCTGTCGACTATGTTTCGTTCATGCGGAAGCCCACGCCAGAGTCGGAAGGACGTTATGGTTCGGCGCAGGTCTGGTTGCAGCTCGGCGGTGTGAAAGCAGGTGAGAACGGTATTCCGGAAGATGCATTTTGGATGTCCGGGCATGACGGGCAAAGTGTCATGGTCGTTCCTTCGATGCATCTTGCGGTGGTTCGTCTCGGCCTGACGCCATCACGGTCGGGCTACAACGTCCAAAAGCTGAACGCCAAGATTATTGAGGCTGTCCAACAGGAGCGTTGATCGTCAGTTTGCGGAAATCATTGCCGCTCGGATTCTGGAACGCGCTAAGGCCAAATTCCGGCATCACCGCATAGAGGTGATCGAAAATATCCGACTGGATCTGCTCGAAGGACGCCCAGACAGTTGTGTTCGCGAAACAGTAAATTTCGAGCGGCAATCCGTCGGGCGTCGGGTCCATCTGACGCACGAGTAGGGTCATTGCCTTGTGCACGCCGGGATGATTGCGCAGGTAGTTTTCCACATAGGCGCGGAACGTGCCGATGTTGGTCACCTGCCGTCGATTGACAGGATTCCTGGCGCGATCGCCAAGCCTTTCGTTCCATTCGGCGATTTCCCTTGCTTTCTTCGGCAGGTAATCAGCGAGCCAGTCGACCGATGCGAGTTTTGTCTGTTCCTCATCCGACAGAAAGCGGATCGTATTCTGATCTATGTAAAGCGCGCGCTTGATCCGTCGCCCGCCGGATTCCTGCATGCCGCGATAATTCTTCATCGGCTCGGTGATGAGCTTGCGGATCGGAATGGTGGTGATCGTCTTGTCGAAATTCTGCACCTTGACGGTATAGAGCGCGATCTCCGTAACGTCACCATTGGCGTCGAGGTTTTTCATTTCGATCCAGTCGCCGACACGAACCATGTTGGACGAAGCGATCTGCATACTGGCGACGAGCGAAAGCAACGTATCCTGGAAAACGAGGATCAGCACTGCCGCCATGGCGCCAACGCCTGAAAGAAGGATAACTGGGGATTTGTCCAGCAATGTCGCAATGATAAGTACCGTCGCGACTATATAGACCGCCAGCTTGGCGACCTGAATATAGCCCTTCATGGGGCGGAATCGCGCCTCCGGGCGACGGTGATAGAGCGTATCGACAAGCCCGAACACCGAATTAACCGCCAGTGCCAGCGTCAATATGATGAAGGCTATCGCGACATTTCGAATGACGGTGATACCACCTTCCGGCAGCCCGGGCACAGCCATGATCCCGGATGAAATGATCAAAGCGGGAACAATATTGGCAAGCCGGCTGATGACACCGTGCTTTTTAAGCTCTTCATCCTGTCCAAAAGATGTTTTCTGGACAATACGATCCAGAAGTTTCAATAGGATCGCTTTGATGAGAAAATTTGCAATAAATGCTGAAAGGAATAATCCGCCGAGAGCAGCAAGCGTTTCCGCCCAAGGATAAGCGATCAGGAATTCCGACAATATTCTTTCCCGTTAAATGGTTTGATGCGGACTTTTATTGTTGCGTAGCGTGGTTGCGTGCTGAATTCAACCATAGGGGTGCGTTTTGCTCACGCGAAAACCCCGGCTGGAGCGCCGGGGATTTGGTTTTAGCCTGTTATGGCGGAATTTGTCGGCTTCTTACTGTGCAGGGGGTGGTGATGCTGGTGCGGGCGTTGTGCCATTTGCAGGCGCCTCCGTGGCCGGAGCGTTCGTCTCGGTTGCAGCAGACGGGTCGGCTACGCCATCGGCAAAGAACTTCGAACGGTCAAAGGCCGGTGCGTCATTCAATTGCTGCTTGTTGGCCTTGATGACCAACCATGTTTTTCCGTCACTGCGCGTGGCGAGTTGCAGTTGGTCAGGGCTGACCGCCACATCTTTTTCACCGACGCCAAGGAAACCGCCTACACCGATGACAGCTGCTTCGATCTGCCCATCAGGGCTGGCGATCAGGTCATTCAGCTTGCCGACCGATTGGGCGTCCGGTGCATCGCTTTCATAGACGCTTTGCCCGATGAATGAGGAGACAAGGAGTTGGCCTTCCTTGGGTTCCACAAAGCCAACCTTGCCGGTTTCTCCGGTCATAGGCTTGCCGAACATGTCCTTGGATGAAACCGGCATGTCTTGCGTGGTTGCAGGGGCTTCCGCCGGAGCAGGCGAAGGAGCTGTTGTTTGGGCGAGAGCCGATCCCCCAATCAGCAATGCACAGGTCGTTGTCAGAAGTGTAGTTTTAAACATAACTATCTCCTTGATACGTTCCGGTTACATTATCCGAACGCTGAAATAGTCACTTCGTTCCAAAATTCATTCCAATTCAGTGGCCGTTACAGTTCTGATTATGGGGGAAGATCTTTCCTCTGCTACCATTTGACAAACCAAAAGCCCGCGCGAGGCGGGCTTTCAGTATTGCTGGTTTTACCGGCGATTGAGCTTTAGCTGCAGCCGCTCGTTGCGCCGCAGGTGTCGCACTTCAGGCAAGTGCCGTTACGCACCATGGTGAAGTTCTGGCACTCGGTGCAGCTGTCGCCCGTATAGCCCTGCATCATTGACTTGATGCGGCGGTCGGCTTCCAGCTTCTTGGCGGCACTGGCGGTTTCGGCACGGGCCGAAGCGGCGTCTGCGGCAGCCTTGTCCGAGAACAGTTCGGTTGCCGATGCGCTCTCCTGCTGTTGCGCCGGTGCAGGCTGTTCCTCAAACTCACGCTTGAAGGCCGTTGCGCCATCCGTGACCAAGCCGATTGTTGCCGGGCGATTGCCCGCCGGAGCGGATGCTTTCAAGGTGGTGACGTTGGAAGCCTGCGGCGCGGAGCTCGTCGATCCTTTGGCTTCGTTAGACGAGTTCGTCACCAGAGTAGGCTTGTAACCGCGCGTCCACCCGGTGGAAACCAGATTGGTCTTGCCTTCCTTGATGCCCTTGCCGAGCGCCGTATTGCCGAAATCGCTGGTATCGACATGGGCGAGGTCGTTGCGTCCGAGATAGGACACAGCCAGTTCGCGGAAGACATAATCGATGATCGACGTCGCGGTCTTGATGGCATCGTTGCCGATAACCATGCCAGCCGGTTCGAATTTCGTGAAGGTGAAAGCCTCCACATATTCTTCCAGCGGCACGCCATATTGCAGGCCGAGCGATACGGCAATGGCGAAGTTGTTCATCATTGCGCGGAAGGCGGCACCTTCCTTGTGCATGTCGATGAAGATTTCGCCGAGGCGCCCGTCACCAAATTCGCCCGTGCGCAGATAGACCTTGTGTCCGCCGACGACTGCCTTCTGGGTATAACCCTGACGGCGGTTCGGAAGCTTCTCACGTTCATGGACGATCTTCTCGACAACCTTCTCAACGATGCGCTCGGTAACCTGAACAGCACGAGCGGCTGCCGGTGCTTCAATCAGCGCCTCGATGGCATCGTCTTCGTCCTCATCATCTGCAATCAGAGATGCATTGAGTGGCTGGGACAGCTTCGAACCATCGCGATAAAGCGCGTTAGCCTTAAGTGCCAACTTCCAGGACAGCATATATGCGTCCTTGCAATCCTCGACGGTCGCATCGTTGGGCATGTTGATCGTCTTGGAGATTGCGCCGGAAATGAAAGGCTGGGCAGCAGCCATCATACGGATATGGCTATCCACCGACAGGTAACGCTTGCCAATCTTGCCGCACGGGTTGGCGCAATCGAATACGGCGTAATGCTCTTCCTTCAGGAACGGTGCGCCTTCCAGCGTCATCGCGCCGCAAACATGGATATTGGCGGCTTCGATTTCCTTGCGGGTGAAGCCCAGGGCAGGCAGCATTTCGAAGGAGAAATCGTTGAGCTGCTCATCCGTGAACTTCAGCACGTCCTTGCAGAAATCTTCGCCCAGTGTCCACTTGTTGAAAGCGAACTTGATGTCGAAGGCGCTCTTGAGTGCGGCATTCAGTGCTTCGATTTTTTCATCGGTGAAGCCCTTGGACTTCAACGAGGCCGGATTGACGCTCGGTGCCTGATTGATATTGCCATGACCGACAGCATAAGCTTCGATTTCGGCGATCTGGCTTTCCGAGTATCCGAGCGTACGCAGCGCTTCCGGCACGGCACGATTGATGATCTTGAAATAGCCGCCGCCAGCAAGCTTTTTGAATTTCACCAGAGCGAAGTCGGGTTCGATGCCGGTTGTGTCGCAATCCATGACGAGGCCGATCGTGCCGGTTGGCGCGATAACTGTTGCCTGTGCATTGCGGTAGCCATGTTTTTCGCCGAGTTCCAGCGCCTTGTCCCAGGCCGCACGGGCATGGAGGATCATATCCTGATCCGGGCAATCTTCGGCAATCAGCGCGACCGGGTTGACGGCAAGGCCTTCATAACCCTGCGTTTCACCATGTGCGGCGCGGCGATGGTTGCGGATAACGCGCAGCATGTGCTGGGCGTTCGGCTCATAGCTCGGGAAGGTTCCGAGTTCCTTCGCCATTTCGGCGGAGGTGGCATAGGCCACGCCGGTCATGATCGCCGTCAGCGCGCCGCAAATAGCGCGACCTTCATCGGAGTCATAAGGAATGCCGGAAGTCATCAGCAGGCCGCCGATATTGGCGTAGCCGAGGCCGAGCGTGCGGTATTCATAAGAGAGGCGGGCGATTTCCTTCGACGGGAATTGCGCCATCATCACCGAGATTTCGAGAACGATGGTCCACAGGCGCGCCGTGTGCTCGTAAGCCGCAATGTCGAACGAACCGTCCTTGTTGCGATAGGTGAGCAGGTTGATCGACGCCAGATTGCAGGCCGTATCATCAAGGAACATATATTCCGAGCACGGATTGGAGGCGCGGATCGGACCAGCCGTCGGGCAGGTGTGCCAGTCGTTCATGGTCGTGTTGTAATGCAGGCCCGGATCGGCGGAAGCCCATGCGGCATAGCCGATCTTTTCCCACAGGTCGCGCGCCTTCAGCGTCTTCATGACGCGACCGTCGCGACGCGCCGTCAGGTTCCAGTCGCCATCGTTTTCCACGGCGCGCAGGAATTCATCCTTGAGCGAAACGGAGTTATTCGAATTCTGGCCCGAAACCGTGAGATAGGCTTCCGAATCCCAATCCGTGTCGTAGGTCTTGAACTGAATGTCAGTATAGCCCTGACGCGCAAACTGGATCACGCGCTTCACGTAGTTTTCAGGAACCTGGTTCTTCTTCGCGGCCTTGATCTCGCGCTTCAGGGCAGGGTTCTTCGCCGGGTCGAAGCAATCGTCCCGAGTGGCTTCAGAGCCGGCTTCGCAGTTGACGCAAGCTTTCATGATCGCGGTCAGATGCTGCTTGACGATTTTTGAACCGGTGACGAGCGAAGCGACCTTCTGCTCTTCCTTCACCTTCCAGTCGATATATTCCTCGATATCCGGATGGTCGATGTCCACGACCACCATCTTGGCAGCGCGGCGCGTCGTGCCACCGGACTTGATCGCGCCCGCAGCGCGGTCGCCGATCTTGAGGAAGCTCATAAGGCCGGAAGACTTGCCGCCGCCAGAAAGCTTTTCGCCTTCGCCGCGCAGATAGGAGAAGTTGGAGCCTGTGCCTGAACCGTATTTGAACAGTCGCGCTTCACGCACCCACAGGTCCATGATGCCGCCTTCATTGACGAGATCGTCGCCAACCGACTGGATGAAGCAGGCATGCGGCTGCGGATGTTCGTAAGCGGACTTGGACTTGGTCAGCTTGCCGGTCTGCCAGTCGACATAGAAATGGCCCTGGCCGGGACCATCGATGCCGTAGGCCCAATGCAGGCCGGTGTTGAACCATTGTGGGCTGTTCGGTGCCACGCGCTGCGTTGCAAGCATATAGGCAAGCTCGTCACGGAAGGCGAGGGCGTCTTCCTCCGCATCGAAATAGCCGCCCTTCCAGCCCCAGTAGGTCCAGGTGCCAGCGAGACGGTCGAACACCTGGCAGGCATCCATTTCGGAGCCATAGCGTTCGCCTTCTGGCAGCTTGGAGAGCGCGTCCTCGTCGGCGACGGAGCGCCAGAGCCATGAGGGAACGTCGTTCTCTTCGACCTTCTTCAGCTGCGCGGGGACGCCAGCCTTGCGGAAATACTTCTGTGCGAGAATATCAGCGGCTACCTGGCTGAACTGCGCAGGTACATTGATGTTTTCAAGGCGGAACACAACGGACCCATCGGGATTCTTGATCTCGCTGGTCGCAGTCCGGAACGCGATGTCCGCATAGGCCGACTGATTCTCTTTCGTGAAACGGCGTTCGATCTTCATCTGTCCCATCCAAACGTTCTATATATAGTAGCTCTAGTGACGGTTTTCAGCCACGGCCTGTCTGTATCGCGTCTCTGTCAAAACAGCTCCTCTACGGGGAGGAGCGCCTTGTTGGGGAGAAAACTCCCATAAATCCGCTTCCGCCTCATCGGAACTCGTGAAAAAGGGCCTCAGGAAGCTTGCTCGCAACCTTGCTGGCACTATCACGATCACAAATCAGCAGAACGAGAAATACCTTATCTTGTAACCAGCATGAGCGCAAATACTAAATCTAGTGTTAATGCGGTTTTTGCTCGATGCTGCATCAGCTTCCTCAGAGAAGAATGCACCCAGAATTTGGGCGCAAAAAAGCACCGAGCGAAAACCGCGCTTTCAAAGCGCAACGCCCGTTCGATACTCAACTTGACCGAAAAAAAGACCGGCAGATTACAACGCCCGATCACGCCACTTACGCAACGATAGCATCATAAAAAACGACTCGGCTGTGAGCGTCAAGCAATGGTTTGCGATAACGCTCCGGCATCTAGATATTGTGCGTAACCGGTTGGGGCAAATGTGGATAACGGGGAGAAGCGACGCTTTTGCGAACCAAGCCGGCTATATGATTCAAGAAGAAGAGCCGCTTGCTATCAGCGCTATCTGCAACAAGTCCGCCGGCTTGCCGTGTTCGGTGAGGAATTCCCTGCGAAAGCGCCCATATGTGAAATATGTCACCAGCGAGGCCAGGTCGGAGCTGCTTATTCGGCGGCGGCAGCGATGCCCGAATCACCAAATTGATTCAATATTTGCTTCAACTCCGTCTCTTCGACGCGCTTTGCTGCTTCCTGCGGAGAAACCCATTCGCAAATGCGCTGATCCCGTTCGGGCCAGTCTTTTTCCTGGCTGGTGAACTGCACGGCAAATACAGCTGCCGTGAACTGATTTATCCGTTCTGGCGGAAGGTCCGTCTTGCAGTAGCAGAAACTGCCGATTGGCTCGGGAGAAACTTCGCCGCGAATACCAGCTTCTTCATAGGCTTCACGGAGTGCTGTCTCAGCGAGCGTCCGGCCAACTTGCGGCCAGCCCTTGGGTATGATCCAGCGGCCTGTACCGCGGCTCGTGATGACGAGAACCTTGAGAGCTCCCATGTCGCGACGATGAACAAGTGCTGCAACCTGCTGCAAACGGCCTGAAGGCGTAAGAATACGCTTTTCGGTTGCAATCAGTTGTTTTACCTGCGATTTCACCGCGAAAATCCCCTCTTTTCTTACAGAATGATCCGATTCGTCAAAATAACAACTGATTAGTTCGGCAACGGACCTTTGAAAATTTTTCAAAAAATCTTTTATTTTAAAGGCATTACTGAAATTGCGCGGTGGGTTGGCGACCCTGGAAAGGCACTGTGCCCTCTATCTGCGTTATTTGAAGGCACTTTCTATAAGGTGCGATTGCGGCGGAAATATCGCCGCAATCACATTCGTTTATTTTCGTTTCGTAGCGTTCCGATACGACACGCATGAAAGCCGCCGGTTCCAACGGAAGCGGCTTCGAAAAGGTTTAAGCATCAGTCCGCTTGGGTTCTAGCCGCGCTTTCCGCCTGCAATCGGTTCCTGATATGTGAAGCCCATGTCCCACGGGAAGTAAATCCACGTGTCCTGCGATACTTCCGTTACAAAAGTATCGATCAGGGGGCGGCCTTTCGGCTTGGCGTAGACCGTTGCAAAATGGGCCTTTGGCATCATTTCGCGCACAATGGCTGCGGTCTTGCCGGTGTCGGTCAGATCGTCAACGACGATGACGCCTTCGCCGCCATTTTCCAGAAGCGTTTCGCTCACGCCCTTCAGAATCTGCATGTCGCCCTGCGACGTGTAGTCATGGTAAGAGGCGATGCAAACGGTTTCGATGAGGCGAATGCCGAGTTCGCGGCAAACGATGGCCGCCGGAACGAGACCGCCGCGTGTGATCGCGACAATGGCGTGCCAATCGCGATTCATGCCGGCAATCCGCCAGGCGAGGGCGCGGGCATCGCGGTGGAACTGATCCCAGGAAACGGGAAAGGCTTTATCTGGCAAGGACATCGAAACGCTCCGTGGAACGATCCGGAGTTTGTGCTCCGGACCTTTAAAAACCAAAAATGCGCTATGACGGGTTGCCAAGCGCTGTAACTGTCAGGATCTGCAGCTCTTCTTCATCCGCACCCATTCCGGTGGGCGGCGGGAGAGGAAAAGGCTCTCCACCCGGCACAGTCAGCGCCGGGTGATGCTGATAACCGCAAAAATGGTGTTCTTGCAAGCGTGTCGTGTCATCTGACGCCAGTTGTCGGCTGGCTGCCGGATCAAACTGGCTTTAGTCGTGGCTTTTAACGCGAGAAAAGCGTGAGAATGGGTAATTCGTTCAGCATGGATCGCGTCACGCCGCCAAAAACCAATTCGCGCAGCCGGGAGTGGCTGTAGGCTCCCATGACAAGAAGGTCAGCGCGCGCGGAAATGATATGTTCCCGCAATGCGTCCTGCGCATAGCGTCCGTTGGATGCGATTGCGGCCGGCGTTATGTTAATGCCATGTCGCGAAATCGACTCCGCGATATCGTCGCTCGCCAAAGCCTGATTCTCGCCTTCGATTTCCGGCGGATCTACCCAGACGATTTCCGTTCTGTCCGCATGCTTCATTAAAGGGAGGGCATCAAATGCCGCGCGGGCTGCTTCACGCTTGCCGTTAAAGGCGACCACGATGTGATCGAGCGAAACCATCGGCAGAACCGGCGCATAGGGAACAAGAATAACCGGGCAGCTGGAATTGAAAACAATCGTATCTGCTGTTTCGTCATTCGTGGCTGGATCGTCGGGATCAGGCTGACCGGCGACCAGCAATTCCGCTCCCAGACACGCGGTGAGTACGCCATCAGCAGCCGTGCCGGTTTCAGAACGGGTAATACGGTATTCGCAATTGATGCCCTGACGGCGCATTTCCTCTTCAAAAATGCGTTTCAGCCTTTCGGAAAGTTCTTTGTGCTGCTTGTCATGCAGCTCGAACATTCCGGGATCGATGAAGCCGTTCGGGTCGGCGTAAACGATGGGTGAAGGAATGGAGTAAAGCCCGATGACGTGAATATCGGGCACTTTCTGCTTCAAAAGTCCAACGGCAGACATGACCCGCTTCAACTCGGATTCACTGCGAGAATAGGCAACCACCGTCTTGTAGGACATGACCGAACTCCTTCCGGCTGTGTGTTTTTATTTTAGCATAGAATGCAACGAGTTGCGCGGGTAAAAGGTTGCAGAGGATTAAGCTGCCCCCTCAGTCTCCAGCGATGCGATCATTTTCTCGATGGCCTGGATCGCCATATCTATTTTTTGCGGATCACTCCCGCGGACGACCAGCTCAGTGCTGAAACGCCCGTTCTCGAATTTCGGATAGGAACCGATGATGGTTTCCGGGTTTTCCTTCTGGATTTCGGTCAAGGGGGTGCCGATGACACCCTCGCCAAAAGGACAATGGACCGATCTCGACAGAAGCTTGCGACCAGTCTTCAATGTAGGCAGCACATTGTCGAGCATCGCCTGAAAAACGGATGGCACGCCGGCCATCACATACACATTGCCGATATGAAAACCGGGGGCGGCGGAGATAGGGTTCGCTATATGCTCCGAGCCTTGCGGCATACGCGCCATACGCTTGCGTGAGTCCGTGAACTCCAGCCCGCGTTTCGCATAATTGTCGCCAAGCAACTTCATGGCTTTTTCGTCGTAGATGCACGGCACGCCAAAGGCGGCAGACACCGCGTCGGCGGTGATGTCATCATGGGTCGGGCCTATTCCGCCAGACGTGAAGACGTAATCATAGTGTGGCCGCAGTGCATTGAGGGCGGTTACGATGGCGATCTCGTCGTCCGGAACGATCCGCACTTCCTTAAGATCAATGCCAGCTGCAGTCAGGACATCAGCAAGATGCCCGATATTCTTGTCCTTGGTGCGTCCTGAGAGAAGCTCGTCGCCAATTGCGAGCATGGCTGCCTTGACGGTTTGCTGCGGATTGTCGGTCATATTCAGACTCCATTTCTGGCATCAGTTAAGCGCCAGCAAGACAAGGCTGCAACTGCTTTATTTCGGCGTTTCATTCGTTTGGGAGAAGTTGCGCCTTCCCAAAAAGGGACGCTCCCCTAATTGAGACTGTCGAGGTTGGGCCTCACAAAACGGGATATGGAGACGTCACATGGTTAAGGTGCTGGTGCTATATTATTCGGCCTACGGCCATATGGAGAAAATGGCCAAGGCTGCGGCAGAAGGGGCGCGGGAAGGCGGCGCGGAGGTTACTCTCAAGCGTGTGCCCGAACTGGTTCCGCCTGATGTCGCGAAGGCGTCGCACTATAAGGTGGATCAGGATGCCCCCATCGCCACGCCAGCTGAACTGGCGGATTACGATGCGATCATCATTGGCACCGCAACTCGCTATGGGATGATGGCGGCCCAGATGAAGAATTTTCTCGACCAGACTGGCGGGCTTTGGGCTAAGGGGGCCCTTATCAACAAGGTTGGATCGGTGATGGTATCAACAGCGACGCAACACGGTGGCGCAGAACTGGCACTGATTTCCACACAATGGCAGATGCAGCATCACGGCATGATCATCGTTCCGCTTTCCTATGCCTATCAGGGGCAGATGGGCAACGATGTGGTGCGCGGCGGCGCGCCCTACGGGATGACAACTACTGCCGATGGCGACGGTTCGCGTCAGCCGTCGGAACAGGAACTCGACGGTGCCCGGTTCCAGGGGAAACGCGTTGCCGAAATTACCGCGAAATTGTACGGCTGATGGAATCAGCGCCAACCAAGAGCCGCCGGTAAAACGGCGGCTTACTTATGCGGAAATCGGTGGTGCGGTCGGCGGGACTTGAACCCGCAAGCCTAAAAGGCGACGGATTTTAAGTCCGTTGCGTATACCAATTTCGCCACGACCGCAGCAATTGCCATTGTCTATGTCATGATTTGCATCACGAATTCAAGCCGCAAAGCCTGCTAACATCAACAGTTAGCATTGCTGAATATATGCGCACTCCAATTCGTTGATTTAGCAACCTGACGCCCTTCAACCTTGTCTGCGTTGTCAAAGCCATGTAGCGGTGGTCAAAATCCAGTTGGAAATGCAGAAAGTCGAATAATGACCGCCTTTGTCAAATCCGTATCCGAGGCCGAAAAGGCAATGCGTGCGCTGTTTCCCGAAACGCCGCTGCAACTCAACGACTATTTGTCGCGGAAATACGGCGCGGAGATTTGGCTCAAGCGCGAAGACCTGACGCCCGTCCGCTCCTACAAGATACGCGGCGCCTTCAATTTCATTTCCAAGGCCGTCGAAACGACCGACAAGAATGCGGTGTTTGTGTGCGCTTCCGCAGGCAATCATGCACAGGGCTTTGCATTCGTCTGCCGTCATTTCGGTCGTAAGGGCGTGGTTTTCATGCCGGTGACGACGCCGCAGCAGAAAATTGACAAAACGCGTGCTTTTGGCGGCGAGTTTATCGAAATCAGGCTGGTGGGCGATATTTTTGACGTTTGCTATGCCGCCTCGCAGGAGTTTGCCGCAAGCCATAAGGGCGTGATGGTGCCGCCTTTCGATCATCCCGGTATAGTCGAAGGACAGGCAACGGTAGCGCTGGAAATCGAACGGCAATTGCCTGACGACAGGAAGCCTGATTTTATCCTGTTGCCCGTCGGGGGCGGGGGACTTTCCGGCGGCGTCACGCACTATGTTTCCGATCTCGGCTGGAAGACGAGTTTCCGCTTTATCGAGCCACAGGGCGCGGCGAGCCTGAAAGGAAGCCTTGAAGCGGGCAAGCGTATCAAGCTCTCGCAGGTCGATACTTTTGTCGATGGCGCGGCTGTTGCCGAGATCGGCAAGGAAAACTTCAAGCTGCTCAAAGGGTTTGATCCGAAAACTGTCATAACAGTTCCGGAAAACCGGCTTTGTGCGACGATCATCGAGATGCTGAATATCGAGGGCGTGGTGCTTGAACCCGCTGGCGCACTCGGCATCGATGCGCTCAAGGATTTCAAGAAGAGCGATATAAAGGGCAAGCGGATCGTCATTGTTGTTTCGGGCGGCAATTTCGATTTCGAGCGCCTGCCCGATGTGCGCGAGCGTGCGCTTCGTTTCGAAGGACTGAAGAAATATTTCATCTTCCGCTTTCCGCAGAGGCCTGGCGCGCTTCGTTCGTTCCTCGATCTTCTGGGGCCCGAGGATGATATTGCGCGTTTCGAATATCTGAAGAAATCGGCGCGCAATTTCGGCTCGGTACTGATCGGTATCGAAACGAAGAACGCGTCGAACTTCAAGCTTCTGGAAAAGAAGTTCGCCGAAGCGGGCTGGGCCTATCAGGACATTACGGACAATCAGGTGCTTGCTGACTTCATCATCTGATTTTGGTGGCTTAAGCAAAATCAGTTGCTTTTTCGGCGAAAACACCCCATATGCCGCGTCAGGCGCATGGGCCGACGTGTTCGTCGGCTTTCCCGGCATTGGACTTGTTGCGTCTCGCCTCTGTTTTTCGGAATGGTCCGAAAGCGGGGAGACCCGAGAAATGTTCGGGCACGGCAGCGCAAGTCGCCAGGAGATTAAAAGTTCCGGCGTCCCGTCGTTATCATTGAAGAGATAGAGTTCGGCAAGTTGCGCTTGACCGGCATTGGATGTGGACCATGACAGCATGGTGCCACTGAGAGAGATTGAATTGACAAAAGAAATTACGGGCGGTTTTGCCGCTCTTGGCGTTACCGGCATTTTGCTCAAGGGCGTCGAAGCCGCTGGCATGACCGAACCGAAGCCGATCCAGTTGCAGGCGATCCCGCACCAGCTTGAAGGCCGAGATATTCTCGGCATCGCCCAGACGGGCTCCGGCAAGACGGCGGCTTTCAGCCTGCCTATCCTGCAAAAGATCATCGGCCTCGGCGACAAGCGCCGCCCGAAGACCGCGCGCGCGCTGATCCTGGCCCCAACGCGTGAACTCGCAGTGCAAATCGAACAGACGATCCGCAATGTTTCCAAACACGCGCATATCTCGACGGCGCTTGTTCTTGGCGGCGTTTCCAAGCTTTCGCAGATCAAGCGTATTGCACCGGGCATCGACGTTCTGATCGCTACGCCGGGTCGTCTCACCGATCTGATGCGTGACGGTCTGGTAGACCTTTCGCAGACGCGCTGGCTCGTCCTCGATGAAGCCGACCGCATGCTGGACATGGGCTTCATCAACGATGTGAAACGCATTGCGAAGGCAACGCATGCCGATCGTCAGACAGCACTGTTTTCGGCCACCATGCCGAAGGAAATCGCATCGCTGGCCGGGAGCCTGCTGCGCGATCCCGTCCGCGTCGAAGTTGCCCCGCAGGGAACGACGGCTGCTGAAATCACGCAGGTCGTGCATCCCGTGCATACCAAGGAGAAGCGTCGTCTTCTTTCTGCGCTGCTGGGCGACAAGGCCATGCGTTCGGTCATCGTTTTTACGCGCACGAAGCACGGCGCCGATGCGGTTGTCCGCCATCTGGAGCGCGATGGCTACGAAGTCGCCGCCATCCACGGCAACAAGTCGCAGAATGCCCGTCAGCGTGCGCTGAATGGTTTTCGTGATGGATCGCTGCGGATTTTGATCGCAACAGATATTGCTGCACGTGGTATCGACGTGCCGGGTATCAGCCATGTCGTGAACTACGATCTGCCGGACGAGCCGGAAACCTACGTTCATCGCATCGGTCGTACTGGCCGCAATGGAGCCAGCGGCGCTTCGATCACGCTCTATGATCCAGCGGCGGAAGAATCCAAGCTGAGGGCGGTTGAGCGTGTGACGCGCAGCAAGCTTCCGATCAAGGACGCACCGGTGGAACTCGCACCGGCTCCGGCACCCCGCGCGGCAGCTCCAGGCGAACGCCCGCAGAAGACCCATCGCAAAGGCGCGACGCCGCCGAAGCCGCGCCGCGCAGCCCCAAAGGCAGCCGATCATCGTGCAGGTGGTCATGCAACTGGCGAAGCCGCTCCGAAAGCAAAGCGTCCGTTCCGTCGCAAGCGCCGCAATGCCAACGGCAATGGCGGTCAGCGCGCGGCATAACTCCGGTTCTCAAACATTTTTCCAAAAAGCCGCCCATTTCGGGCGGCTTTTCTATTTATGACCCGGAAACGGGTTGTGCTTTGCGTATTGGCGGGGAAAAATATTCCCTGCTTGCTTGAAGGGCAGGGCTGTTCCTCATAGTTTCCTCTGCGAAACAGGAAGGACGGATGCCATGTTCCAATCGGTGCTCGACGCTATCGGCAATACGCCATTGATCCACTTGAAAAAGGCTTCCGAACTGACCGGCTGCGCCATTTACGGCAAGGCCGAGTTTCTCAACCCGGGTCAGTCGGTGAAGGATCGAGCCGCGCTCTACATTATTCGCGATGCGGAAAGGCGCGACCTCCTGAAACCCGGCGGCGTCATCGTTGAAGGTACGGCCGGCAATACCGGCATTGGCCTCACCATGGTCGCGAAAGCGCTTGGCTATCGCACCGTCATCGTTATTCCCGAAACGCAGAGCCAGGAAAAGAAGGACGCCTTGCGTCTGCTTGGCGCCGAACTGATCGAAGTTCCGGCCGCGCCCTATCGCAATCCGAACAATTATGTCCGCCTCTCTGGACGGCTGGCCGAGCAACTCGCCAAAAGCGAGCCGAATGGTGCCGTGTGGGCCAACCAGTTCGATAATCCGATCAATCGGCAAGCCCATGTCGAAACCACCGCACAGGAAATCTGGCGCGATACCAGTGGCAAGGTTGATGGTTTTGTCGCAGCGGTCGGGTCGGGTGGAACGCTTGTCGGCACGGCATTCGGCCTGAAGGATCGTAATGCCGATATCAAGATCGCACTTGCCGATCCGTATGGAGCCGCACTCCATTCCTTCTACACGACAGGCGAACTGAAAGCCGAGGGCGACTCGATTACCGAAGGCATAGGGCAGGGGCGTATCACCGCCAATCTCGAGGGTTTCACCCCCGATTTCTCCTATCGCCTTTCCGATGCGGAGGCGCTCGATATCGTGTTCGATCTCGTGGAAAATGAAGGGCTTTGCCTCGGCGGATCGTCGGGCATCAACATTGCAGGCGCAATCCGGCTTGCAAAAGATCTCGGGCCGGGCCACACAATTGTAACGGTGCTTTGCGACTATGGTAATCGCTATCAGTCCAAGCTGTTCAATCCTGCTTTCCTGCGCGGCAAGAACCTGCCTGTGCCCGGATGGCTGGAGAAGAAAACCGAGATAGACATACCGTTCGAGGGATAATCATGGCATACGAGACCGAAGCGCTTTTCCGCGAAGATTCCTATCTTTCAACGGCGGAGGGCACGGTGCTCGCCATTACCGAAAGCGGCGGGATTATTCTCGACCAAACCAATTTCTATGCCACCTCCGGCGGCCAGCCGGGGGATATAGGCTTTTTCGAACGCGCTGACGGCTCTCGCATCGAGATTGCGACCACCGTTACCGGCGAAAACAAAAACGAAATCATTCACGTTCCGGCAGAAGGGCAGGCTTCGCCTGCAGTCGGCGAAAAACTGGTCCTGCACGTCGACTGGCCGCGCCGCTACAAGCTGATGCGCATGCATACGGCCTGCCACCTGCTGTCCGTCGTCTGCCCTTTCCCGATTACCGGCGCTGCTGTCGGTGAGGATGAAAGCCGCGTTGATTTCGATCTTCCCGATCCGACCTACACCAAGGAATTCGTGACCGAAAAGCTCATGGAGCGGGTGAACGCCAATGACGCGGTTGCCATTCGCTGGATCAGCGATGAAGAGTTCCTTGCAAATCCGGATATCGTGAAATCAAAGAATGTGCGTCCGCCGGTGGGCCTTGGTCGTATACGCCTTGTTCTCATCGGTGAAAACGGCGCGGTGGATTCGCAACCTTGCGGCGGCACGCACGTTTCCGAGACGCAGGAAGTGGGTGAAATCCACATCGGCAAGATCGAAAAGAAGGGCAAGGAAAACCGCCGTTTCCGCATTCGTTTCGGCGCTTTGCCGGAATCTTGAGCCATATGGGAGTGATTGTCATGGCTGAGAAGAGCGCTTTCGTCGTTTCACGCGACTGGTTGAAAGAACGGCTCGATAAGCCGGGCATCGCGATTGTCGATGCATCCTGGTATCTTCCCGCGGCTGGGCGCAATGGCGAGGGCGAATACAACGCTGCTCATATTCCGGGCGCGGTTTTCTTCGATCAGGATAAAATCGCCGACAAGGAATCCGGTTTGCCGCACACGCTGCCGTCGCCGGAACTTTTCGCCCAGCATGTCGGTGCGATGGGCATCACGGCCGATGAAACAGTCGTGGTCTACGATGGGCCGGGCATGTTTTCCGCGCCACGCGTCTGGTGGATGTTTCGTGTCATGGGCGTGAAGAATGTCTATGTTCTCGACGGTGGCTTCGATGGCTGGAAGAAGGCTGGTTATCCAGTGACCGATGAAGTTACGAAGATTGCACCCACCTTGTTCACGCCGTCCTTCAACGAGGCCGCAGTGGTCGATTTTGCGCAGATGCGGACGATTGTGGACGAACGCGGCTCGCAGATCGCCGATGCACGCGCCGCCGGGCGCTTCACAGGCCGCGATGCGGAACCGCGCGCTGGCATGCGATCCGGTCATATGCCTGGCGCACGCAACGTTCCCGTCGGTACTCTGTCGGAAAACGGTGAGTTGAAGGACCTGGACAGCCTGCGCAAAATTTTCGATGAGGCGGGGATCGATCTTTCCAGGCCGGTTGTTACGAGCTGTGGATCGGGCGTGACGGCTGCGGTCATTACGCTGGCCCTCATATCGCTCGGTCATACGGATAACCGTCTTTACGATGGCTCCTGGAGTGAATGGGGCAGCAGGCAGGACACTCCTGTCGTGACAGGTGAAGCCGAATAAGCATGTCGGAAAAACTGGTTGCCCGCATCACCCATCTGGAAATGTCTGCCCGTCAGACTGTCCCGGTGCCCGTACCTTCCGGTATCCGGCTGGCAATGATGCGTGCGGGCAATATGCCTGTACATTATTACCGCTATCTCTATGAACGGGTGGGACGAAAGCATCACTGGATGATGCGTCGTGTCCAGACAGACGCGGAGGTTGCGGCCGCTATCCATGCGGACACGACCGAAATTCACGTCCTCTATGCGGAAGGGTGCCCGGCGGGATTTGTCGAACTGGACCTGTCGGCGTTACCCGCTACCGCGGAAATCCTGTATTTCGGTCTCGTTGATGATTTTCAGGGGCGGGGACTGGGCAAGTTCTTTTTGAGCGAGGCTATTTCAGCCGCTTGGGCGCATGGGCCGGAAAAGGTGACGATCCACACCAATACGCTCGACAGCCCGCGCGCATTGCAGCTTTACCAGAAAATGGGGTTTGTGCCGGTTGGATGGTCCGAAGAGGAAATCGAACCCTGGAAATGAGATGCGGCGCTATCCGCGCGCCACTTCGCGAGCGCTCGCGATGGAAACGACAGACGCGCTGGCCAGACGCCCGCTTTCCTCATCGAAGACCACACAATTGCGCCCACGTTGCTTTGCCATGTACAGGCAGCGGTCAGCACGGCTTAGCACCTGCGAGTTCGTCTCGTTCTTCGGTGCAGAGGCGACACCGATACTGATCGTCAGCGGATAGACCTGATACTCGGTCGTGTGAAATGGGGTATTTTCCACTTCTGCGCGTATGCGCTGCGCAACGCGCATGCCGGTTTCGCCGCTCGCGCCCGGTAGAAACACACAAAACTCTTCTCCACCGATACGCCCCACGAGATCACCTTTTCTCGTCACGTTTTGAAGCGCGAAAGCGATCAGCTTTAGGGCACGGTCGCCAACGCCGTGGCCGAACGTATCGTTGATCGCCTTGAAGTGGTCGGCATCGATAACGAGCAGAGTACCCGTTTCGATGCGGGAACGGCTGATCTTCATGGCCTCAAACAGCGCTTCGCGGTTGAGAAGACCAGTCATATGGTCGATCCGCGACCGCGCCTGTAGTTCAACATGGGCCTTTTCCAACTGAAGATAGGCGTCTTTCAGCTTGCCGTGCTGGTGGAAAATATAGGCGAGGGAAGGGAAGGCCGTTGCCGCAGGAATGCCCGCGCTGAGGCCGAGCGCAACGAGGCCGGGAGTGGCACCAGCAGAAAAGGCCACTATCGATGTCGCCGCCAGCGAAAACGCAACGACAGACAGCGTTATCAGTGCTGCTTTCAAAAGAGCAGACTTCTTCATTCCCTCGAACTCCCAACCCTGAGTGAGGATGATTAACGACCCCGCCTGAACCCATCATGAATGGGCTTTATTTTGCGGGCCTTATAAAAGGAACGCCTGAGAGGGGAAAGGTATCACCATGCGCCCCTACAATTTTTTGTTGATGAGTGCCATTAATGACACAATCATAGGTAGCATGATGTTTATATATTACGAAGAAATGTAAATAAGCACAACTATGTTTAAAAGAACGATCCCGACAAGACATAAATCATCAGTAGCTAATATAAGTATGAAGCGCCTTTAGCAAGGCAATTCGGAAAATCCCGGAGTAGCGCGGGGCCGAAAACTCCGGGATCGTAGCTGCTGAAGGCTTTTAATCAGAAGACCGCCAGATATTTCAGAAGTGAAATAATGCCGATAATGATCACGATAACTTGAGCGATCTGTTTGACCTTGGCATCCAAAGGCAGCATGTTGATCAGATAAAGTATGAGGAAGATAACGAGAATTGTTATCAGCAGGCTGATAAGGATGGACATGGGCGGTCTGATCCTTCCCGGAACTTGGGGTTGCGTTGCCCATCAAACGACCGTTCCTTCGCGCCGCCCGATTGAGCCTGTTTAAGCCGGAAGGAAGAGCAGGGCTCTTGCAGCCGGCACATCGTTTCCAATCCAAAAACAATGTGCCGGTTAACGTTCCAAGAAAAAGAAGGTTCCGCTTTATAAGCAAGAACTTAAAATGGCGCGCTGCTTAGCGCCGGAGCTTGCAGATCGCTATTTGCGCATACTGCCCGTTTCGCGACGGCGCTGATGCCAGCTGAAAGCTTCTTCGATCAGGTGAGGGGTGTGCCCACCGCGTGCGCACGCCCGGTCGAAATAATCGTTGAGCTGGTCGCGATAGTCAGGATGCGCGCAGTTATCTATGATTGTCCGTGCGCGTTCACGAGGGGCGAGGCCGCGCAGGTCGGCAAGACCTTGTTCAGTCACAAGAATATCCACGTCATGTTCGGTATGATCGACATGGGTCACCATCGGCACGACAGACGATATGGCGCCATTTTTGGCTTCGGATTTGGTCACGAAGATGGAAATAAAGGCGTTGCGGGCAAAGTCGCCTGAACCGCCGATCCCATTCATCATGTGGGTGCCATCGACATGCGTGGAGTTCACATTACCATAAATATCGAGTTCCAGCGCCGTATTGATGCCGATGATGCCTAGGCGGCGGATGACTTCCGGGTGATTGCTGATCTCCTGCGGACGCAGAATGAGTTTGTCGCGGTAACGGTCGATATTGTTGAAAACACGCTCTCCGCAGGCGGGGCTGAGCGTGATGGACGATCCCGATGCAAAGTCCAGTTTTCCGGCATCGAAGAGATCAAAGGTACTGTCCTGCAGCACTTCGCTATACATGCGCAGATTATGGAACGGGCTGTCGGCAAAACCGTTCAATACCGCATTGGCGATTGTGCCTATACCGGCCTGAAGCGGGTTCAGCGTCAGGTCGAGACGCCCGGCAGCTACTTCCTGCATCAGAAACTCGATGAGATGGCCAGCGATGGCAATCGTTTCACTGTCAGCCGGTTCCACGGTTGATGCGCTGTCATTTTCCTTCGTGATGACTATGCCCGCGATTTTTTCCGGTGGGATCGGAATGTAGGGCAGGCCAACGCGGCTGTCGCATGCCGTGACCGGGATAGGATCGCGGGAAGGGCGCTTCGTAGGAATATAGATGTCGTGCAGCCCTTCAAGCGCCATAGGCTGGTTGAGATTCACCTCCACGATGACCTTGTCGGCCAGAATGGCAAAGCTCGCCGAATTGCCGATTGATGTAGTGGGAATGATCCCGCCACTCTCGGTGATGGCAAGCGCTTCGACGACGGCATAATCGATCGGGCCGATCTGGTTCGAGCGTAATTGCTCGACGGTTTCGGAAAGATGCTGGTCGATGAACATCACTTCGCCGCGATTGATGGCGGCACGCAGGGTTCTGTCTACCTGGAACGGCATGCGCCGTGCGAGAACATGCGCTTCCGTGAGCAGCTTGTCGACATCGTGGCCAAGCGAGGCGCCGGTAATCAGCGTGATCTTGAACGGATCTTTCGCAGCGCGTGCGGCCATGGCGACCGGAACGGCCTTGGCGTCGCCAGCGCGCGTGAAACCGCTCATGCCGACTATCATGCCGTCTTGAATCAGGCCCGCAGCCTGTTCTGCGGTAATGATCTTGTTCCGAAGCGATGTGTTTCGAATACGTGCTTCCAACATCTGTAAATCTACCTTCCTTCCCATCCGGACCGTTTTTCTGGGGAGGTGATCCGGAAATGGTACTCGCTATTTCGAAAACGGAATGCCATTGCGTTCCCGCTCTCGAAAAATGGCGCCGCAGGGTAATAGCCCATATGGATCGACAGTACATGCATGCTTTGGTCTTAGATGCCAACACAGATTACCGTGATACGGAATCTGTTTCCCACGCGATGCGATTCTTCGAAATGATTGAAATCAACGAGTTGGAACGGCGACGCATATCGGTTTGACCGTAAAGGGCGCAAGCGTATCCCATCCTGTCAGAGCAACACACGAAGGTCGCATAAGATAGATTATGGAACTAACGTGTAGGTGCTGTATGATGGTGACTGGCGCGTTCCAGCAAAACAGTGAAACGGTTTTGCGTTAGAAAATGCGACACTCGCTGAAGCATTTGCCATCAGCATGAATATCAACGGCGCTGCGCGATATAGAGATGTCCAGGAACTGGCGCTCCCTGTTCACTGCGAACGACAATATCTTCACAACGCACACAATCCATTTCGTGGTTGTCGAGCATCGCTCGCACATAGGATTGGGCATGGGCGAAACGTTGATAGTCTCCCACCATGAATGCACGCCCGGCAAGGCGCGCATCGTCCAGCGTCTCGCTGGAAAAGCCGAAATGTCCGCCCGGTAACAAATGCGCGGCAACGCCCGCGAAAAATTTGTCGAGTTCGCCCATGTAAGGCAGGACATCGGTGGCGACGATAAGGTCCCAACGCGGTTCGCTTGTGGTTTCGAGAAAACGCACGGCTTCGCCGACGAACAATGCCTGATAGTCGCCTTTCTCGTAGGCAACTTCGATCATGTTTTCAGATATGTCGACACCGGTTTTATGTCCGGCCATGTCATCGAGCGCGTCGGCGGACAGACCTGTGCCGCAGCCGAGATCAAGCATGCGCTCTGCGAAAAACTCTTCATTCATTTCAAGGAGCATTTCGCGCAGCTGCAGCGGAACGTCATAGCCTAGCTGGTCGACAAGGATCGTATCGAACATTTCGGCGTGCTGATCGAAAAGCGTGGAGACATAGGCGTCCGGCGCCTTTAGCGGCACAGCGCCGCGTCCCATGCTCGCAAGCCGCACGGCAGCACCACCATGGTCCTCGGGATCGATGCGCAACACATCTTCATATGCTCTGGCAGCGGCATCGAAATCACCAGCCTTTTCCAGTGCGAGCGCCCGGTTATAGGCTTCTGCAAGCGCTTCCTGATCAAAAGCCCGGCTATCGTCCTCAGCCATTGATACCTGCCTTTCCCGTCTTGCACTGCAAATGTGCAAGGACAGCGCAAACCGCGCAAATCTCGTTAGAACATATTTCGATATGAGGACCAGAAACCCGCATCACGGGAGCAGGGCCCCTGCCCGTTCTCCTACGCCGATCCTCTTGTTCCCGCAAGCACCGTGACGGAGGCATGTTTTATTCAGGCCTTAAAAAAGATTATACTAATATTACTATTATAGTTGTGAATAACAAAAGTATTCAATGAAAAATACAAAATGGATGGTAGCCTAAAGACGATATTCTGCTGCTTGAATAAGTATATTATACACCCCTAATGAGGCGCCAATGTACAGTTCAACTTTGAAACCATTATTCTTTTTGATGGCAATGATGGCTGGCATTGTGCATGCGCATGCCGATGACGATCAGGAATTGGCCAAAAAACTTGCGAATCCCATCTCCAGCCTTATCAGTGTTCCGTTGCAGAGCAACTACGACTGTTGTTTTGGCCCCAAAGACGCCTACCGATACACACTCAACCTTCAGCCAGTCGTGCCATTTTCACTGAACGAGGATTGGAACCTTATTGTCCGCACGATTGTTCCGATCGTTTACCAACAGGCTCCGGCGGCTGGCTTCGACGATCGTTTCGGACTGAGCGACACTACGCAAAGCTTCTTCTTTTCGCCTGCCCAGACTGTAGACGGCGTAACCTGGGGCGTCGGCCCGGTATTTCTGTGGCCAACTGCTACCAATAGCGAACTTGGCACTGGCAAATGGGGCGCTGGCCCTACCGGTGTCGTGCTTAAACAACATGGCAGTTGGACCTACGGTGCATTGGCGAACCATATATGGTCCTATGCTGGGCACAGTGACCGCGATACCGTTAGCCAGAGCTTTGTCCAGCCGTTTCTTACCTATACGTTTCCCGATACGACTGCGCTAAATTTCTCGTCGGAAATGACCTATGACTGGAATTCGGAACAATGGACCGTACCGATTAATGCGGGCATATCGAAGGTCTTCAAGTTTGGCGAACAACGGGTCAGCATTGGCGTATCAGCGCGATATTACGCAGAGGCACCGTCGAACGGCCCCAAATGGGGAGCTCGCTTCGTAACCACGTTCCTGTTTCCCGAAAAATAACGCAAGGCGCGGTTGGAGCCCCCTACTCCGCCGCCGCTGTGACGCGCTCGTCATGGCCTTTATGGTCAGCGAGTTTTCGGGCAATCACTGCACAGGCCATAAGCTGGATCTGGTGAAAGAGCATCAGGGGCAGAACGATGCTGCCGACATTCGCACCGGCGAAAATCGCGCTTGCCATCGGGGCACCGCTGGCGAGGCTTTTTTTCGAACCGCAGAACATGATGGTGATGCGGTCCGGACGGTTGAAGCCAAGCCACTTGCTGCCGTACCAGGTGGCAAGCAGCACGGCGACCAGCAGAACGATATTGACGCCGACCATCATGCCGAGGTCATCCCAGGAAACAGTGCGCCAAAGACCTTCCACGACCGCCTCGCTAAAAGCCAGATAAACGACCATCAGAATCGAGCCGCGATCAACGAAACCGAGCGCCTTGCCGTGACGACGCATGAAACTGCCAATCCATGGCTGTAAAATCTGGCCGAGCACGAATGGCGCCAGCAATTGGAGCAGGATGGATTCCAGCGCATCGACCGATATTCCGCCACCGCCATTGACTGCGAACAAGAGGCCCACCAGCAACGGGGTGAGAAACATACCGAAAATGTTCGAGGCCGAGGCGGATACGATGGCCGCCGAAACATTGCCTCCCGCTATCGAGGTGAAGGCGATGGACGACTGGACGGTCGAAGGCAGAACGCAAAGATAGAGGAGACCTGTATAGAAAGCCGACTGCGACAAACCCGGGATGGTCCATCCCGCCGCCAGGCCAAGGATCGGAAACAGGATAAATGTCGACGAAAGCACCGCCAGATGCAGTCTCCAGTGGGTTATGCCCGCAATCACGGCCTCGCGGGAGAGCCGTGCGCCATGCAGAAAGAAAAGCAGCCCGACAGCGAATTTCGTCGCCAGCGCAAACCAGTCTGCAAAATCACCGCGCACGGGCAGCACCGACGCGAGCAGAATGGTCACGATCAGCATGCTGGTGAATTTGTCAGGCAGGAAACGCATCATATCGTCCAATCTTGCCGGCATCGCGAAATGCGACGACCGCTTCATTCTAAGGGCATTTCCAGCAAAAGTGAGAAACGGTTTTGCTTTGAAAATGCGACAAAACAAATAGTTGGAGCGGTTCCGGTGATTCAGTGAAAATAGGAACCGCTCCAAGTGCTAGCAGGCTTTTGCTCGTTCATAAACTTCTCGGGAGGGGTTTCAATCCTCCCGAGGCCTAAACGATACGCAGCTTCGAGACAGAGCCTCGAATCGGGTGTCCCGGAAACCCTGTCAGGTCACTCGTAGCCGTTGGGATTCTTGGATTGCCAATGCCACATGTCCTGACACATTTCCCGGAGGTTCTTCTCGGCTGACCATCCAAGGAAATCCCGCGCGAAAGTTGGGTCGGCGTAGCATTCCGCCACGTCGCCCGGACGGCGCGGTGCAAGCTCATATTTGATCTCGCGGTTCGAAACATGCTCGAAGGCCTTGACGACATCGAGAACGCTATAGCCCTGCCCTGTTCCCAGATTGACCGAAAAGCATTGCGGCTCATCCAGCTTCTTGAGAGCTTTCAGGTGACCTGCAGCCAGATCGACCACATGGATATAGTCGCGAACGCCGGTGCCGTCAGGTGTAGGGTAATCATTACCCCACACATTCAGTTTTTCGCGGCGACCCGTGGCGACCTGAGCGATGATCGGCATCAGATTGTTGGGAATGCCCTTCGGGTCTTCACCGATCAAGCCGCTCTCATGCGCGCCAACCGGGTTGAAATAACGCAGGATGGCGATCTTCCAGCTATTGTCGCCATTGTAGATATCGCGAAGCATATCTTCGATGACGAGCTTGGTACGGCCATAGGGGTTTGTCGCCGTCAGCGGCTGATCCTCGGTGATCGGCAATTTCTGCGGATCGCCATAGACCGTAGCCGATGAGCTGAAAACCAGCGTCTTGACACCCGTTGCTTCCATCGCTTGCAGCAGGCGAAGCGTGCCCACCACGTTGCAGTCGTAATAGAGCATCGGTTTTTCGTTCGATTCGCCTACGGCTTTCAGGCCCGCAAAGTGAATGACGGCCGTGCATTTATGATGCCGGATAACCTGTTCGAGAAAAGCGCGATCCCGAATATCACCCGCTTCGCGGCGTGGTGCCCGCCCGGTGATCTGTTCGATGCGATGCAGGGCTTCCGGGCGGCTGTTATCAAAATTGTCGACCACAACAACGTCGTGGCCCGCTTCGATGAGCTGCACGCAAGTGTGGGAGCCTATATAACCAGCGCCGCCAGTCACAAGAATTGTCATCGTTTATGTATCCGCTTGTTGAACATGCCGCCCCGATGTGCGATCCCGGCTGACTATGCAAAATCAGCAACAGACTTCAAGTCATCCGGCGCGATTCTCTGGAATTGACAGCCATGGATTAGCCAAGTTTGATGGAGCGAAGATGAAGCCATCCCGCAATATTGATCGTCTGCTCGAGATCATGGCAGCGCTCCGCGATCCCGAAACCGGCTGTCCGTGGGACGTGGAACAGAATTTCCAGTCCATCATGCCCTATACGCTTGAGGAAACCTATGAAGTCCTCGATGCGATAGAGCGCAACGACATGGATGATCTGCGCGAAGAGCTTGGCGATCTGCTGTTGCAGGTGGTTTTCCACTCCCGCATGGCCGAGGAACAGGGCAGTTTTGCATTCGGCGATGTTGTCGAAGCCATAACCCGCAAGATGATACGTCGCCATCCGCATGTTTTTGGCGATGCCGAAGCCAGAAGCGCTGGCATGGCCAAGGGATCGTGGAATCGCATCAAGGCAGAAGAAAAAGCCGAGCGGGTCGAACGACGCTCAAAACTCGGGCTTGAAACGACCGAGAAGAACGGTTTTCTGGATGATATTCCGCAAGCCTTCCCTGCCCTGCTGCGCGCGCTGAAGCTCCAGCAGAAAGCAGCGAAAGTCGGCTTTGACTGGTCTGAAGCTGCACCAATTCTCGACAAGATCGCCGAGGAAACCGCAGAGCTTAAGGAAGCTATGGCGGCGAAAGAACGTGCGGATATCGAAGAGGAATATGGCGACCTGCTGTTTGCCATGGTCAATCTCGGTCGCCATCTCGAAATAGACGCGGAAACCGCGCTTGTCGCCGCCAATGAGAAGTTCAGGCGGCGTTTCCATTTCATCGAAAAGACGCTCGGTGAAACCGGAAGCGATCTCGATGCCGCGACCCTTGATGAGATGGAAGCAATTTGGGGCGAAGCGAAGAAAAAGGGGCTGTAGTCAGGCCCTTATTTTGCGTCTTCCCATTTTGGGCGGAACATCTGATAGACGCTTTCCGTCGTGGCGAAATCCATATAGCCAAGCCTGCTGACGGGCTTCGCTTTCGCGATGTCGATGAGACCGTCGGTCAGGACCTGTTCATCAATATGAACACCGACGACTTCGCCAATCACCATATAATTATCGGTTAGTCTGCCCTCTTTGTCCTGCAATCGCTTGATTTCCACCGCCACACACTCAAGCGCGGCATAGGCTTCCCTGACGCGTGGAGCTGCAATAAGTCTGCTGGGTGCTCTGGTGAGGCCAGCATATTCAAACTCGCTGACGCCGCGCGGCGCGTTGACGGATGATGCATTCATCGGTGTCTTCAAATGATCGCTCACCAGGCTGGCGGTGAACTCACCGGTTTGCTCGATGAACGAAACGCTGTCCTTCGCGCCGTTCGACGAAAACATGACCATGGGCGGCGTGTCGCAGATCGCGTTGAAGAAGGAATAGGGGGCGAGATTGACCGCCCCTTCCTTCGATTGCGTCCCTATCCAGCCAATAGGCCGGGGAGCCACGATTGCCTTGAACGGATTATGGGGCAGCGGGTGCCCTTCCCTCGGTTCGTAAAACATATGCTTATCCGTTGATTAGCAAGGATTGTTAAAGCTGAATCTAGGCTCGCTTCCATGGGCCAGAATATTCGGCAACAATCTTATCCATCTCAGCTCTCGGGCGTTCGGGCATTTTGTTCGCTGCCGTTCCTATATGGACGAATCCGGCAACGCGTTCATTGGGAGCCAACCCCAGAAAAGAACGGGCGGGCGCGTCGTCCGAGTACCAGTTGGTGATCCAGTTGGTGGCATATCCGAGCGCGTTGGCGGCGATGCAAAGGTTCATCGCGACAGCTCCGGCGGACAGGAATTGCTCCCATTCCGGAATGCGTTCATGGGCGACGGGCGACGAAACGACGCCGATAACGAGCGGTGCGCGTGAAAAGCGCGTCAGCTCTTTTTCTTTCCGCCCTTCCGGCATTGGACCTTCGATTTCTTCAGCACGTTGGGCCAGATACTCGCCGACTTTAAGGCGCGCGTCACCGCGATAAAGGATGAAGCGCCAGGGCGTCAGGCGTCCGTGGTCTGGCACGCGCGCGGCGACTTTCAGCAGTGCTGCAAGTTCCTCGCCCTCGGGGGCCGGTTCGGAAATAGCCGAAATCGGGGTGGAACTGCGCTGCGCCAGAAAATCGAACACCGGGTGGGTCACGGATAACCTCATCACTAAAAATGCTGCTTATATTGCTCCACTTATTTGGGGCTGCCTCTTCTCGCCCGTTGCATGCGAAGTGTAAAGTCATAATTCAGGAATGGATCAATTGAGGGAAGTTGGAAAAATTGGGGTGACGGAAGCGATTTGGCCTTGAATTCGCCACCCGCATGGGCTCAAAAATAATCATGTCGGATCGCTTGAACCTGTTTTACCCGAAAAGAAAAATCGCCGTGCGTGGGGGGTCGTTTTTGACAGCGGTCTTGCTTGCTGTCAGTGCAGTGCCAACGATGGCTCAGAGCCTCGATCCGCAGGCACATATCCCGCAGTTGCAGACCACCACGACCGGACTGCCCGACTTGCCGCAACCGGCGCTCAATCTTCCGACACTGAACAATTACGCTTCGCCCTCAAGTCCGGAGAACAATCCGCTTGTCCAGACGCGTGAACTCGATCTCAAGGCACGTTTGAGCGAAGATGGCGGAGACATTCCCGCAGGGCTTGTTTGGCGAGTGTTTTCGCCCGATGTCGGCCCCGACGGGCAGCTACCGCTTATCGCGAGCGCACAGGGCGGCAGCGCAGTTTTCAATCTGCCGGAAGGCAGCTATCTGGTGCATGTCGCCTATGGGCGTGCGGGTGCCACGAAGCGGATCACGGTTGGAAATGCAACGCGTCATGAAGTGATGATGCTGGATGCAGGCGGGATGAAGCTTAGCGCTATCTTGCCCGATGGCGGCAAGATCAACAACGACCTCCTGCGCTTCTCAATTTATGCCGACGAGGACAATAATGACCGTTCGCTGATCGTCCCCGACGTCAAGCCGAATACGATCATTCGCCTCAACAGTGGCACCTATCACGTTGTTTCCAATTATGGTTCCGCGAACGCCATCATTCGAGCAGATATTCGGGTGGAAGCGGGAAAATTGACCGAAGCGACCGTTCAGCATCGCGCCGCGGAAGTGACGTTGAAGCTTGTGCGCGAGCGCGGCGGCGAAGCACTTGCCGATACGTCATGGTCTGTCCTGAACGCTTCTGGTGACGTGGTGCGCGAAAGTGCGGGCGCTTATTCATCGATGGTTCTCATCGAGGGCGATTATGTTGCGGTCGCCAAGAACAAGGACCGGATTTATCAGCGGGATTTCAAGGTTTCATCCGGCAAGAATGACGAAGTCGAGGTCGTCGCCAATGGCGAGTCCGAGTCTGTTTCAGACAGCATGGATTGAGTTCTAATCATCCGCAAAACAAAAGGCCGCGCATTGCGCGGCCTGATTGTTTCGTAGCGCGCATCCCGAAAACCGCTTCGCACTTTTCGGGATAGGCTCAAATATCAAGCACCATTCTTGAGGCGGAGCAGATCGGGCGGGGTCGCCTCTTCCACCAGCCTCGCGATGGCTTCATCCAGCGTCATGGATTCCTGATCCCGCGAACCGAGACGACGCATATTGACGGTATTTTCTTCCGCCTCACGCTTGCCGCAGACGAGGATCACCGGAACTTTCTGCAACGAATGTTCGCGAACCTTGTAGTTGATCTTCTCGTTGCGCAGATCGGTGGCAACCTGAAGACCTGCCGCCTTCAACTTGGCTGCGGCCTTGGCTGCGTATTCATCTGCATCCGAAGTAATCGTGGCAACGACGACCTGCACCGGCGCAAACCACAAAGGCATGTGACCGGCGAAGTTCTCGATCAGGATGCCCAAAAAGCGTTCCATCGAACCGCAGATCGCACGGTGGATCATTACCGGCTGGCGCTTTTCCGAATCCTTGTCGATATAGAAAGCGCCGAAGCGTTCCGGCAGGTTGAAGTCGACCTGCGTGGTGCCGCACTGCCATTCACGGCCGATTGCGTCCTTTAAGGTATATTCGAACTTCGGCCCGTAAAACGCGCCCTCGCCCGGTAAAATGCCGGTCTTGATGTTGTTCGACTGCTGCTGGATTTTCTCCAGAACACCCATCATCACGCTTTCGGCACGATCCCACAGTTCATCCGAACCGACGCGCTTTTCAGGGCGGGTGGAGAGCTTGATGGTGATCTCCTCGAAACCGAAATCCTTATAAACCGACAGGATCAGGTCATTAATGCGCAGGCATTCGGCCGCCATCTGCTCTTCGGTGCAGAAGATGTGCGCATCGTCTTGCGTGAAGCCGCGCACGCGCATCAGCCCATGCAGCGCGCCCGAGGGTTCGTAGCGATGCACATTGCCGAATTCCGCAAGCTTGATCGGCAGGTCGCGATAGGACTTGAGGCCATGCTTGAAGATCATCACATGGCCGGGGCAGTTCATCGGCTTCAACGCGAACACGCGATCGTCGTCGGTTTCCTCACCGGCGACAGTCACCTTGAACATGTTGTCGCGATACCAGCCCCAGTGGCCCGAGGTTTCCCAGAGCGACTTGTCGAGCACCTGCGGCGCGTTCACTTCCTGATAGCCGTGGCTATCGAGGCGGCGACGCATATAGCTCACCAAATTCTGGAACATCTTCCAGCCCTTGGCGTGCCAGAACACGACGCCCGGCCCTTCTTCCTGGAAATGGAACAGGTCCATTTCGCGGCCAAGGCGGCGGTGATCGCGCTTTTCGGCTTCCTCAAGCATATGGAGATAGGCCTGAAGATCGCTATCGTTCGCAAATGCGGTGCCGTAGATGCGGGTCAGCATCGGATTGTTGGCATCGCCGCGCCAGTAAGCGCCAGCAACCTTCATAAGCTTGAAGGAGTTGCCGATCTGGCCGGTCGAGGCCATGTGCGGGCCACGGCAGAGATCGAACCAGTCGCCCTGATAATAGATCTTGAGGTCCTGTCCGGCAGGAATGGCGTCCACCAGCTCGACCTTGTAGTACTCGCGCTTGTCGGCAAAAACCTGCTTGGCCTTTTCACGCGACCAGACTTCCTTGGTGAAAGGCTTGTTGCGCTGGATGATCTCGCGCATCTTCTTTTCGATCACCGGAAGATCGTCAGGCGTGAATGGCTCATTGCGCGCAAAGTCGTAATAGAAGCCGTTTTCGATGACGGGACCGATCGTAACCTGCGTGCCGGGAAAAAGCTCCTGCACGGCTTCGGCCAGAACGTGCGCCGTATCATGACGGATGAGTTCGAGCGCGCGCGGGTCTTCGCGGGTCAAAATCTCAATCTTGCCGGAAGCGCCGAGAGGATCGGAAAGATCGCGCACGGTGCCATCGACGGCATAGGCAACAGCTTTTTTGGCAAGTGATTTGGAAATCGACTCTGCAAGGGCCGCGCCGGTCATCGACGCGTCGTATTCACGCACAGAGCCATCGGGAAATTGCATGGAAACGGTATTCGACATTCTGATCATCCTTATCCAGTCCCGCCAACGATTGCGGGTGGGTTCATGCGTATGAAAATGAAGATTGGGTTCTAGTCTCTTTTCCCCAGCCAGTAAAGCGCGACAGACTTACCGCGTCTGATCTCGCTTTTGCCGGGAATAAGGAATCAGTTCCGAATTGGCAGGCAGTCGATCTTCTGCTGTTTCAGCTGAGCGCATGCCTTTTCGGCAGAGGCCGAATCTCTGAAACCGGAAAAACGCGCGCGATAAACCTTGCGACGCTTTTCTGCCGGAGAAATTTCAGCCTTCAAACCCGGTGCGACCTTGTCGACCGCAGGTCGATACTTGGCCAGCAGTTCCTTCGCTCCGGCAAGAGTCGGGGGAGCGCCGAGCTGGATTGTCCAGGCCGAGGCACCGGCGGCAGAGGCGATCAGGAAACCGCCATCGCCCTGCTCGATGCGGGAATCGTCGATGAGGTCGGCCACCAAATCAGCTTTCGGCTGAACAGCACTTGCTCGCTTCGCGACAGGCTGCGGCTTGGCCATTGCAACGAGTTGCTCCTCGGGCTCAGCGCCTTCCTTGCTGAACCGTGTCAGCAGTTTTGCCATCTGGTCGTCGCGCTGCCGCGCCGATCCTGCGCCAAGAACAACGCCAACCAAGTGTTTGTCATTGATAATGGCCGACGAAACAAGATTGTAGCCGGATACATCCGTATAGCCGGTCTTGATACCATCCACCCCCTGATAACGGTACATCAGGTTATTATGGCCGTTCAGCACGCGGTCGCGAAAGGTGAAGGAGCGCGTGGAAAAAAGCGCATATTGATCAGGGAAATCACGGCGCAGCGCCATGCCAAGAACCGCCATGTCGCGAGCGGTGGTGAGCTGGGTCGCCTTTGCCGTCAGCCCCGAGGGATTGACGAAGAAGGTGCTCTTCATGCCGATCTGGCGCGCGCGCTGGGTCATCAGTCGACCGAAAGCCGCTTCCGATCCGGCCATATATTCGCCCATCACCGTCGCCGCATCATTCGCGGATATCACAATCATGCCGTAGATGGCGTCGTGCACAGTGATCGTTTCGCCCGGCTTCAGCCAGAGCTTCATGCGAACCTTCGAAGCGGCGTTCTTCGATATCGGCATCGCATCGTCCCAATGCAGCCTGCCGGTCTTGAGCGCTTCAAAAGCGAGGTAAAGCGTCATCATCTTCGCCAGCGAAGCAGGCGCGCGCTGCACATTTGCATCGTCCTGGCCGAGAATCCGCCCGCTATCGGCATCGAAAACCACCCAGGAGGTGCTTGCCATCGCCGCAGACGTACAAAGCACACTCGCACCGAGTGCCAGGGATGCAATGAGACGCGAAAGACGGGACGATGATTTCAGCATATTAGCTCGCAGGAATAGGAACGCGCAGGGGTCATGCAGGCAAATTGCGGCCCGAAAAAGACCACAGCACTGCCTTAAATTCCAATTCTCAATGAAACGTTGATATCCTTAATGAATTATAATCAGCTAACAAAAAACTGTCAGAATTCACGGTTGGGCTGCGAGCAACGCCAATACCGCCAGGGCAGATACCATTTGAGATCATCGGCAAGTGTCCGGGGCACAGGATCGAATCCATGGGTTCCGAACGGCCCGCAGCGCATGACGCGGAAAAGCCCCATCCAGCCACCGCTCCAAAGGCCGTGGCGGGCTATCGCTTCATAGGTATATTCCGAACAGGTCGGCAGATGCCGGCAGGAATTGCCGATCAGGGATGACAAGGTCACCTGATAGAATCGTACGAATGCCGTGCCGACTAGCCTCCCCGGCGTCTTGCGCCAGGCATCGGTGAAGTTTCGGCTGTAGCGCTTCCGCGCGCCCTCGCCCGCATGATCCTTGCCGCAGACACACATCAGGCAGCTTTGGCCTTTTCCTCTATCTGCCGGATGCAATCGACAACCGCATCGAAGGTAAGCAGCGTGGAGGCATGGCGTGCCTTGTATTCGCGTACCGGCTCAAAATACTTCAGATCGGCAAAGCGTCCTTCCGGCGCCGGGCCTTCTTCCTTGAGCATCCTGTACATTTCCTCGCGAACCGCTTTCAGCTCCTCCGCCGAGGCGCCGATGATATTACGCGCCATGACGGAGGACGAGGCCTGTCCAAGCGCGCAGGCTTTCACCTCATGCGCGAAATCCGTCACAATCCCGTCTGCCATCTTGAGGTAAACAGTGACCGTTGATCCGCATAGCTTGGAGTGCACCTTGGCGACCGCATCGGGCTCCGGAAGACGTCCCAGGCGCTCCATGTTTCCGGCGAATTCCAGGATACGTTTGTTATAAATGTCATCAATCATGGGCGAACCTTCCGCCGTGCCGGAGAAAAACATAATTTTGTCGCCCGGCTGCGGTTTGAAGTTGCAAATTATTGTCTATATAATAGGCAAGTAGCGTCTGCGCCATGGGTAACAATAGCACAGACCCGGGGGCAGTCGCACGAAAACCTGTCCGGTGACCTTAAGCGCCGGATCAATACATCGCCCGCTCGCAAAGCGTATCGTTGTATTGTCCGTTTAACTCGTCTCCTCCTTGAAGGAGACTACTGGAGAATACTGATGGACGCTCGCATCCTCAAAGAAGATGACGAATCCGGCCTGCCGAACAAGCAGGCAGACGTAGCTCTTTTGCATGGCAAGCCGACGCAGGCCGATGCAGAAGCCGCCGTACGCACGCTTTTGCTCTGGGCCGGAGACGACCCGCAGCGCGAAGGTCTTCTGGAAACGCCAAAGCGCGTGGCCAAGGCCTATAAGGAACTGTTCGCAGGCTATACGGAAAGCCCGGAAGAAGTCCTCGGCACGGTGTTCGAGGAAGTCGGCGGCTATAATGATCTTGTTCTCGTGAAGGACATTTCGTTCCATTCGCATTGCGAGCACCATATGGTGCCGATCATCGGCAAGGCGCATGTCGCCTATCTTCCTGACCATAAGGTGGTTGGCCTTTCCAAGATTGCCCGCGTGGTGGATATCTTTGCGCGCCGCCTGCAAACGCAGGAAAGCATCACCGCCCAAATCGCCGACAGCATCCAACGCATTCTGAAGCCTCGCGGCGTTGCCGTCATGATTGAGGCGGAACATATGTGCATGGCCATGCGTGGCATCCGCAAACAGGGTTCGACGACCATCACCACCACATTTACAGGCGAAATGCAGGTGAATGCGGAGGAGCAGGTTCGTTTCATGACCCTCACCCGCAGATAAGCGGCAGGCGATCGGGACAATGAGCTTTTTTCCAGCCCAGCCTTCCGACAAGAAGGTCATTGAAGAAGGCGCGGCATTTATGCCGCGCTTCGACGCATCAGGTCTCATCACCGCAGTCGTCACCGACGCGCGGGACGGCGAATTGCTGATGGTCGCCCATATGAACGAGGAAGCCCTGCGCCTTACGCTTGAAACGGGAATAGCGCATTACTGGTCGCGTTCACGCGGAAAGCTCTGGAAGAAGGGCGAGACGTCAGGCAATCTGCAAAGCGTGGTTGAGTTGCGCACCGATTGCGATCAGGACGCACTTTGGCTGAAAGTGCACGTCGCTGGCGACGGCCCGACCTGCCATACAGGCCGGCGTTCCTGCTTTTATCGGCAGGTTCTCTCCGAGAATGGCGATATATCGCTGGCCATGGAAGACACTTGCGATCACGAGCATTAACCTCGGTCAAAAGGATGTGATGGCGTGAATATGAGTCGCGCCATCAATTCGCAGCATTTATTCTTTGGATACTATGTTTCACTAACCTGAAACGGTTCCCGCCAAACGGAACTGTCGGAATCGTTTTAGCTATTTGCCTGTGCATTTTCTGACGCAAACCGTTTGCCCGCTTTCTGGGCCCTTTTGCGGGAATTGCTTCAGGCGGAAACGAAGAGGTGTCTATCGTGATGCTGGCGTGGGGGCAGAAGCGGAAGGCTGCGAATAGCGACCTTGCACCGCCCGCAGAAGAAACCGTCGAAAAGCCTGAAACCAAGCGTGAGCCGCGCCGGATAGCCTTGGCGCTTGGCGGAGGCGCTGCGCGGGGCTGGGCGCATATCGGCGTGCTGCGCGCGCTGGACGAAGCCAATATCGATATCGAGATGATCGCCGGAACCTCCATAGGTGCCCTTGTTGGCGGCTGTTATCTGGCCGGTAAGCTGGACGAACTGGAAGAATTCGCCCGCAGTCTCACCCGACGGCGCATGTTCAATCTTCTCGACATCACATTTCGCGGTAGCGGACTGTTTGGCGGCATGAAGCTCGACGGACGTCTGCGTGAACATCTGGACGGGCTGCGCATTGAGGAACTGGATCGCCCCTTTGTTGCGATCTGCACCGAATTGCGTACCGGTCACGAAATCTGGCTGTCCTCCGGCCCTCTGGTAGAGGCCATGCGCGCCTCCTACGCCCTGCCCGGCGTTTTCGAGCCAGTGCGCTGGCAGGAGCGCGTGCTGGTGGACGGCGCGCTGGTTAACCCGGTGCCCGTATCCGTATGCCGTGCCTATGAGCAACGCCTCGTCCTGGCGGTCAATCTCCATTATGACCAGTATGGCCGCGCTGCGGTCATCAAACATGCTCAATCACGCCAGGAAGGGCTTGCCGACGCCATTCATGGAGAAAAAGAAGCGCGTCTCGGCATTACCGGGGTGATGATGGAAGCCTTCAACATTATCCAGGACCGCATTTCGCGTGCCCGCATGGCGGGCGACCCGCCGGATGTCATGCTCATGCCGACTGTGGGGCAGATCGGGCTCGCCGATTTCCATCGCGCATCCGAGGCAATCGACGCGGGATATACAGAAACATTGAAGCGCCTGGAGGATATCAGGCGGCTGCAGGGCATCGCGAGCTGAGTTTTTCGGCAGCCCAAACGAATCCGATTGAATCGGATTCGCCGGATTCGCTTCATATTGCTCCCTCGCGCTCTTTCGTTGCTTGCCACACGTCCCTTCAACGAAGTTTTTTAGAAGTTTTTCTGAATTGTGGAAGTCTTTGAAAAAGCCCGGAAAATCGGGGTTTCGCCGTTGTCGGGGTTGAGTAAGCAGCAGCTTTTTCACATTCTTTTTCAAAAAGATTGCCGGAAGATGCAGATGGGGCTTGTGCACCCCAAAGTGATTTGCTAAATGCCCACTCGCCGACGGAGTTCGGCTCCTACCACGGGCGGTCGTGGCGGAATTGGTAGACGCGCAGCGTTGAGGTCGCTGTGGGGCAACCCGTGGAAGTTCGAGTCTTCTCGACCGCACCATCTTCTCTCAAGAACAATTTAAAATGCTTTCCCCGCAAGGGGTTAAAGTTGTTTCTTGATTAGAGACTTTTACTTCTCATCAGTGCATACGAACAAAAACGCGCCCTTCGAGGAAGAGCGCGTCGATAGAGCGGCTAACCGTTCAATCAGCCTTTGCCGATTTCCGAAAGGATCGCATCGCTGTGTTCTCCAAGCTTTGGCGAACGCTTGTCGAGCTTCAATTCGGCATCCGAGAAGAGAATAGGCGTCCGCAAGCCTGGAACCCCTTGCGGGTCGATCTTCATCGCCCTCGCCTCAAACTGCGGGTCAGCGAATACATCGGCCACCGTGTTGATCGGGCCGGCAGGCACGCCGATTTTGGCAAGTTCAGCCAGCAGATCGTCACGCTTCCATGTCTTGGTCTTTTCTTCCAGAAGGGCCGTCAGTGCCGCGCGGTTGGCGACGCGTGCCGAATTGCTGGCGAAACGCTCGTCGGTCGCAAGATTGCCGATGCCAAGCAATGAAGTCAGTTTCCCGAACTGTCCGTCATTGCCGCAGGCGATGATGAAATGGCCGTCGGAAACCGGCAGTGTCTGATAGGGCGCGATGTTCGGATGCGCATTGCCCATGCGCTTTGGCGAAACGCCCGACGCCAGATAGTTCATGGCCTGATTGGCAAGTACCGCTGACATGCAGTCGAACAGCGCCATATCGATATGCTGGCCGGTGCCGGTGCGCTCGCGCATGATGAGCGCCGACTGGATCGCAATCACGCTATAAAGCCCGGTAAAAATGTCGGCAAAGGCCACGCCGATCTTCTGCGGCTCGCCTTCAGGATCGCCGGTGAGATCCATGATTCCGCCCATGCCCTGGATCATGAAATCATAGCCTGCGCGCTCGGCGTAGGGGCCGGTGTGGCCGAAACCAGTGATCGAGCAATAGATCAGGCGTGGATTGATGGCCTTCAGGCTCTCGTAATCGAGGCCGTATTTGTCGAGCCCGCCCAACTTGAAGTTTTCGATGACGACATCGGCATCAGCGACAAGCTGGCGCACCAGTTCCCTGCCCTCGTCGGTGCGAAAATCCGCTGTAATCGAGCGCTTGCCGCGATTGCAGGCGTGGAAGTAAGCGGCTGACCGTTCGCCTTCCACATCGATGAATGGCGGGCCCCATTTACGCGTATCGTCGCCTTCGGGGCTTTCCACCTTGACAACGTCAGCTCCAAGATCGGACAGCGTCTGCCCTACCCATGGCCCGGCAAGAATGCGCGCCAGTTCTACCACCTTGAGACCGTCAAGCGGTGTATTCTGCATGATGTAACCTTTGTAAAAAAGCCCGCCCGCGAACTGCGAACGGGCCCGAATGGAAGGCTGGCGGTACAGCGATCAGAAGAAAGCCTGAATACCGGTCTGGGCGCGGCCCAGGATCAGCGCATGAACGTCATGCGTGCCTTCATAGGTGTTCACTGTTTCCAGATTCTGCGCGTGGCGCATGACGTGGTATTCGATCTGAATACCGTTGCCGCCATGCATGTCACGGGCCTGGCGGGCAATATCGAGCGCCTTGCCGCAATTGTTGCGCTTGACGATGGAAATCATTTCCGGCGCCATCTTGCCGTCGTCGAACAGGCGACCGACGCGCAACGAAGCCTGAAGGCCGAGAGCGATTTCGGTCTGCATGTCGGCAAGCTTCTTCTGGTAAAGCTGCGTACCGGCCAGCGGCTTGTCGAACTGCTTGCGGTCGAGACCATACTGACGCGCGCGGAACCAGCAATCTTCGGCGGCACCGAGCACGCCCCAGGAAATGCCGTAACGGGCGCGATTGAGGCAGCCGAACGGCCCCTTGAGGCCGGAAACATTCGGCAGAAGCGCATCTTCCGAAACTTCGACACCGTCCATGACGATTTCGCCGGTGATCGAGGCGCGAAGCGAAAGCTTGCCGCCGATCTTCGGTGCGGAAAGGCCCTTCATGCCCTTTTCAAGCACGAAGCCGCGAATGGCGTTGTCGTGCGCAGCAGATTTTGCCCAGACGACAAACACGTCGGCGATCGGCGAGTTCGAGATCCACATCTTCGAGCCTGTGAGGCGATAGCCGCCGTCGATCTTTTCGGCGCGGGTCTTCATGCCTGCCGGATCCGAGCCTGCATCAGGCTCGGTCAGGCCGAAGCAACCGATCAGTTCGCCGGAGACGAGGCCCGGAAGATATTTCTTGCGCTGTTCGTCCGAGCCATAGGCATAGATCGGATACATCACGAGCGACGACTGCACGCTCATCATCGAACGATAACCAGAATCGACACGCTCGACCTCGCGGGCCACCAGACCATAGGCAACATAGCCTGCATTGGCCGCGCCGTACTCTTCAGGAAGCGTCACGCCCAGAAGACCGGCCTGCCCCATCAGGCGGAACAGCTCAGGATCGGTCGTTTCGTCCAGATAAGCCTTTTCAACGCGGGGCAGCAGAACATCCGTCGCGAAAGCCTTGGCCGAGTCGCGGATCATGCGCTCGTCTTCGGTCAGCTGGTCATCCAGCAGAAACGGGTCTTCCCAGCTAAAAGCCGCACGTGACATCAGTGTATTCTCCTCAATGAAAATTTGCAAGAAATATGGACCGGGCAGCGGTTCGGTGCAATCGACGTTTACTCATCGATCTATTCCATTTAGTAATGGATCATGACTTCAATATCGCGACGCCTGCTTCCTTCCACCAGTGCGCTTGCCGCCTTCGATGCGGTTGCGCGGCATGAGAGCTTTTCGGCAGCAGCCGAGGAACTGTCGCTGACGCAAGGCGCGGTGAGCCGACAGATTGCAGCGCTTGAAGAACAGCTGGGGACAGCGCTGTTCGACCGCACCAGCCGCCATGTGGTGCTGTCGGATGCCGGACGCGCCTATCTGAAGGCGGTGGGTCCGGCGCTGGCGTCGATCCGCGCCGCCTCGCTGCAAGTCATGTCGCAGATGCGCGGCACCACGCTCAATCTCGCTTTCCTTCCCACATTCGGGACGCGCTGGCTGATACCGCGCATTCCACGTTTCGTGGCGAAATACCCGGACATCATCCTCAATTTTGCGACCCGTATCGGCCAGTTCGATTTCGATCGCGAAGGATTGGATGCGGCGATCCATATCGGCCAGCCGGACTGGCCCAATGCCGATAGTGTGTTCCTGATGGATGAAACGGTGGCGCCTGTCTGCAGCCCCGCATTTCTTCAGCACAACCCGGTGCATGCGCCGAGCGATCTTCTGCCACTTCCGCTGTTCAACATGGCCTCGCGCCCCGGTGCGTGGGACCACTGGTTCAAGAGCCTCGACATGGCCGCGCCGGTGTCTCCGGGCATGCGCTTCGAGCAGTTTTCCAATGTCTCGCAGGCCTGCATTGCCGGTCTCGGCGTTGCGCTGATGCCGCTCTTCCTCATTCGCGCCGAGATAGAGAGCGGCCAGCTTGTGGTTGCCTGCCCGCACACGGTCAAAAGCCCGAGCAGCTATTATTTCGTGACGCCGAAGGCTCGTTCGAGCACTCCGGCCGTGTCGTCTTTCCGGGAGTGGCTTCTGGCAGAAAGCAATAGCGAGCGATCAGGCAATTGACCGGCTTGCGATCTCGTATGAATGCAGGCGCTTCTTGTGGTCATGGATCATGCCGGTCAGCATCAGCTCATCGGCGCCGGTGCTTTCCGCAAAGGCCTTGATGCCCTTCGCCACAGTCTCCGGCCCGCCGACCACACGGCATGACAGCATCTGGCGGACGAGCGCCTGTGCTGTTGGATCAAGGCGCTCCGCATAGCCCTCGACTGGCGCCGGAAGCTTGCCGGGGCGACCGCTGCGCAAATTGACGAAAGCTTGCAGCTGCGAGGTGAAAAGATGGTTCGCCTCTTCGTCGGTATCGGCAGCAATCACATTGAGGCCCAGCATCACATAGGGCTTCTGCATATATTCCGAGGGTTCGAACCGCTCGCGATAAAGCGCGATGGCGCGTTCCATCTCCGCAGGCGCAAAATGCGACGCGAATGCGTATGGCAGGCCAAGCATGGCGGCAAGCTGCGCACCGAACAGGCTGGAGCCGAGAATCCAGACCGGCACATTCAATCCTTCGCCCGGCACTGCGCGCACGCGCTGGCCCGGTTCAGCCGGTTTGAAATAGTTCAGCAACTCGACCACATCCTGCGGAAAGGCGTTTGCATCGCTGTCGAGATTGCGACGCAGCGCATGGGCGGTGATCTGGTCGGTGCCGGGTGCGCGCCCAAGCCCGAGATCGATACGGCCTGGAAACAGGGAGGCCAGCGTACCGAACTGTTCCGCAATCACCAAAGGTGAATGATTGGGCAGCATGACGCCGCCCGCGCCGACGCGGATTTTCGAGGTGCCGTTGGCGACGTAACCAATGACCACGGATGTCGCGGCGCTGGCGATGCCCGGCATATTGTGGTGCTCGGCGAGCCAGTAACGGTGGAAGCCGAGCCGTTCGGCATGTTGCGCAAGTTCCAGCGTGTTGCGCAGCGACTGCGCTGCATCGCTACCTTCGGGTACGGGCGAAAGATCAAGAACGGATAAGGGAATCATACCGGCTCATATGGGTTGGAACGCAGCGTTTGCAACGTCGGGGAAACAAAAAGGGCGACCTATTTCTAGGCCGCCCTTTGTCATTGGTTCAACGCAAGTTTCAGTGATGTGGCGCGGGGGCCGGTTCGCCGCCCTCTTCGGAGGACGCCACATACTCGCCTTCCACATCCTTCTTCGCAATGAAGGTGTAGAACATCGGCACCACGAACAGCGTGAAGATGGTGCCGATCACGATGCCGGTGAAGATCACCAGACCCATCGAGTAACGAGCTGCCGCACCCGCACCCGTGGCGATGATGAGCGGAACAACGCCGAGCGCCATGGCCGCCGTGGTCATCAGGATCGGACGCAGGCGGGTTTCAGCCGCGACGATGATCGCCTCCCGGCGGGAAAGACCATGCAGGCGGCGTTGCTGATTGGCGAATTCCACCATCAGAATGCCGTGCTTGGTAATCAGCCCGACAAGGGTGATGAGACCGACCTGCGTATAGATGTTGAGCGTGCCGAGACCGATATTCAGCGGCACGATTGCGCCGAAGATCGACAGCGGAACCGACATCATGATGATGAACGGATCGCGGAAGCTTTCAAACTGCGCAGCAAGCACCAGATAGATCACAATCACCGCGAGGCCGAAGGCGATCAGGATCGTGTTGCCCTGCTCCACTTCCAGACGCGATTGACCGGAATAATCCAGGAAGAAGCCTTCCGGCATCTTGGACTTGGCCAGATCAACCAGTGTTTGCAGGCCCTGCCCGGTGGTGACGCCCGGCAGAGGCAGCGCCGAAATCGTTGCCGAATTCAGCTGGTTGAACTGCTCGATAGCCGCAGGCGATGCGTTCTGGCCGACCTTGATAACCGAAGACAGCGGGATCATCGAGCCGGACACGCTGCGCACATAAAAGTCGCCCAGCTTTTCCGGATTCGAACGATAGCTATCCGGCACCTGCGTAATGATGTCATAGCTGTTCGAATCGCGGTCGAACTTCGCGACCGATGCACCACCGGTCAGGAGACCCAGTGTCGAACCGATATCGCTGATCTGCACGCCCAGCGTCGCCGCGCGGTCACGGTCGATGGTGATCGTGACCTGCGGTGCGTTGAAGGAGAGCGAGTTCTGCACGATGATATACTGACCGGAAGCCTGCGCTTCGTTCTTGATTTCCTCGGCGAGTTCGAAAACCTGATCTGCCGGGCCGGTCGATTGCAGAGCAATCGAAATCGGCAGACCGCCGCCCGTTCCCGGCAGGGATGGAGGCGCGAAGATGAAGGCTTCGACACCTGCGACCTTGGAGATGCGTGCGGTCAGGTCTTCCTGAATCTGCTTCTGCGAACGGGTACGTTCGTTCCAGTCGTTCAGCACCCAAAGCGCAATACCCGATGTCGTGCCGCCATCCATGCCGACGATCTGGAAGCGGGTCTTCAGTTCAGGAAGATCCTTGGTCAGTTCGTCGATCTGTTCGGCGTAGAGATTGGTATAGGCCGAGGTTGCATATTGCGGAGCCTGGAACATCGAGAACAGCGCGCCGGAATCTTCTTCCGGTGCCAGTTCGCTCGACGTATTCATGAACAGGAAGCCCGTCAGGCCCATCAGCGCCACCACGATCATCAAAGTGATGCCGCGATAGTTGAGCGAGTTGGAAACGCGGCGGTGATACCACTTCTCGAAACGCGAGAAGGTCCGGTCGATGAACATCTGGAACCGGGTCTGGTCGCCGTGCTTGAGCATGCGTGCGCACATCATCGGCGAGATGGTCAAGGCCGCCACACCGGAAATGATAACCGCGCCAGCCAGCGTGAAGGCGAATTCGCGGAACAGAGCGCCCGTCAGTCCGCCAGTGAAGCCCAGCGGTGCGAACACCGCCGCCAGCGTGATCGTCATGGCGATGATCGAGCCGGTGATTTCCTTCATGCCCTTGAACGCGGCATCCATGGGGCGCAGGCCCTCTTCGATATGCCGGTGGATGTTCTCCAGAACCACAATCGCGTCATCGACCACAAGACCGATGGCGAGGACCATGGCGAGCAGCGACAGGAGATTGATCGAGAATCCGAGCACATAAAGGAAGAAGCACACGCCGATCAGCGAAATCGGGATCGTAACGATCGGAATCAGCACCGAGCGGAACGAGCCGAGGAAGACGATGATGACCAGAATGACGATAGCCACGGCTTCGCCGATGGTCGTGAAGACTTCCTTGATCGAAGAGCTGATCTGCTCGGTCGCGTCGTAAACCAGAACCAGCGACATGCCTTCCGGCAGCGAGGACTGGATGGACGGCAGTTCCTTGCGGACGGCAGCGGCCATGTCGATGGGGTTTGCCGCCGGTGTCGGAAAGACGCCGAGAAATGTACCAGCCGAGCCGTTGAACGAAACGATGGTGTCCGTGCTTTTCGCCGCCAGTTCGACCCGCGCCACATCGCGCAGACGAACCACGTCGTCTCCCGAAGCCTTGATCGGCATGGCGCCAAAAGCTTCCGGGGTCTGCAAGGTTGATTTCAGCGTGATCGAAGACGCGACATATTCGTTCTTCGTCGTGCCCGGTGCCGACAGGAAGTTGGAGGCATTGATTGCGGCCAGAACTTCCGGTGCAGTGATCTGACGGGCCGCAAGCTGGATCGGATCCAGCCAGACGCGCATCGAATAGACCTGACCGCCCAGAATTTCGGCCTTTGCAACGCCCTGAATGGTGGACATACGTGGCTGGATGACGCGCTCCAGATACTCGGTGATCTGTTCGCTCGTCATGTTCGGGTTCTGCGCCGCCAGATACATGGTGGCGAAGTTCTGGCCCGTACCCTTCACGATGACCGGATCGTCGGATTCGTCCGGCAAGTCACCGCGAACCTGATTGACCTTGGCGATGACTTCCGTCAGCGCCGCATCAGGGTTTGCGCCAAGCTTCATCTGCACGGTCACTGTGCTCGACGACGGACGGCTTGAAGACGTCACGTAGTCGATGTTTTCAGTGGTTGCGACCGCTTCGGCGATCGGTGCGGTGATGAAGCCCTGAATAAGATCGGCGCTCGCACCGGCATAGGTGGTTGTAACCGTAATGACGGTTTCGTCGACCTTCGGATATTCGCGCACCGTCAGCTGCGCGATACCCTGAAGGCCCAACAGAATGATCATGAGGGCAACCACCGTGGCAAGCACGGGGCGCCGGATGAAAATATCGGAAAAGCTCATCGGGGTCGCCTATTGCTTGTCAGCCGGCTGTCCGGCCGGGATCGGATTGACGGTGTTGTCGATTTTCACCGGCACACCGGGCGAAAGCCGGTTCTGGCCTGCCGTGATGACGATATCGCCAGCCTTGAGGCCGCTCGTCACTTCAACAAGACCGGAATAGCGGCGTCCAAGCTTGATGAAGACCTGCTGCGCGACCTGTTTGGCCTCTTCGCCAGCCTTTGCGCCTTCCTGCTTCTGTTCCGGACGGACCGCATAGACATAGTCACCATAGAGGCTGGAAATGATCGTGGTCTGCGGCAGGGCAACGACGTTGTTCTCTTCCGGCAGTTCCACACGAACCTGCACAAACTGTCCCGGCGTCAGTTCATGATCGGGATTCTGCACTTCGGCGCGCACCGAAACGAGGCGGGTCGCGGGGTCGATCTTCGGGTCGATACCGACAATCTTGCCCGTAAAGTTGAGCGCTTCCGCGGTCGAGCCGATCTTCACCGTCTGTCCGAGCTTGATAGACGGCAGCGACTGTTCCGGAACGGTGAAGTCGATGCGCATTACATCGGTGTTTTGCAGCGTGGCGATGACCGTGCCGGGTGTCAAATATTGTCCCAGGTCAACCTTGGAAATGCCGATGACGCCGGAGAACGGAGCCTTGACCGACTTCTGCGCCAGCGTTGCGCGCATTTTTTCAACGCGTGCGCGTGCAGCATCAGAGGCCGAAGCTGTCGTATCGACATTCGACACAGCACCCACGCCACGGGTCCGCAACGTGTCTGCTCGCTTCAGGTTCTGCTGGGCAAGAACGGCTTCGGCTTCAGCGGCTGCGAGGTCCGCCTTCTGAATGCTGTCTTCCATCTGAAGCAGCAGATCACCTTCCTTGACTTCCTGATTGGCCTTGAAGTTGATCTTCTGCACGACGCCGTCGAGCTGTACGGTCAGGTCAACGCCATTGAGCGCGTTGGCCGTGCCGATGGCCTCGACACCCGGCTTCCAGACGCCCGGCTCCACCGTGACGGTAGAGACCGTCTGGGCGGGCTGCTGCATGTTCGCGAAAAAGTCTTTAATGGCCTGTGATCGGAACATATTAAAGCCAACGAGGCCTCCAACGACGATCACGAGGAATATTATTGCCAGAATAAGGCGCTTGATCATTGCGGATGCACTCCAGATGGCTCCCTGATCAATCAGGGTTGGGGGATGGACCGCGGCGCCCTCTTTCGCATTCACGCAAAGGTCGCGCGTATTTTACTTGAATGAAAGTGGCGAATAACTGTACCGTCCGGACGGTATTGTCAACACAGGAACTGTCAGGAGACACCGGTAAGTTGCTAACAAAAAAGAAAGCCTCGTCGCGCGAGCGTATTTTGCGCGCTGCTACCGAGCTTGCCCGTGAGATCGGACCCGCTCATCTCTCTCTCGATGCCGTAGCAGCCCGTGCGGGGCTTTCAAAAGGCGGATTGCTCTATTCTTTTCCGACAAAGGCCAAACTGCTTGAGGCAGTTGTCGAAGAATATATGAAAGAGCACGAACACGCCATGGAGGTTCAGGAAACACTCCAGAAAGGCGACAAAAATCGCGTGGCGCGGGCTTTTCTCGATGTTTACCGGGTTCAGGCCGATGACGAGCCGCCAGCTTGCGGTGTCCTTGCCGCACTTGCCGAGGACCCCGGCTTCATGGTGCCGGTCCGGCAATATCACAGGGCGTTTCTCGACCGGATGATCGAAGACACAACCGATCCCGACACGGCGCTGATTGTCTATCTCGCCGTCGCCGGCCTCGAATGCTCCAGATTGATGGAATGCGAAATCCTGAACGATGAGGAGCAGCGCTCCGTTCTCTGCCGTCTGGAGAACATGCTGACAGAAAATTGACAACAGAAACGGAAAAGGGCGCTTAGCGCCCTTCAGCGCGCGAATCAGAGCGCCGGAATATCGCCCCTCGCCCATCCTTCCGAGGTTTTGGCGGCGAAATCGGTGAAGCGGCCGTCAGCAATTGCCGCGCGGATACCCTTCATCAAATATTGATAGTAGGCAAGGTTGTTCCAGGTAAGCAGCATGGCGCCGAGCGCTTCACCCGATTTCACCAGATGATGCAGATAGGCGCGGCTGTAGTCGCGCGATGCCGGGCAATCCGATTCCGGATCGAGCGGACGATGGTCGTCCGCATGGCGCGCATTGCGCAAGTTGACCTTGCCGAACCGCGTGAAAGCGAGACCGTGACGGCCTGCCCGCGTCGGCATAACGCAATCGAACATGTCGATGCCACGGGCGACCGACTTCAGGATATCGTCCGGCGTGCCGACGCCCATCAGATAGCGCGGCTTTTCCGATGGCAGGATCGGGCAGACCACTTCCAGCATGTCGAGCATGACCTGCTGGGGTTCGCCCACCGCAAGCCCGCCGACCGAATAGCCCTTGAGGTCCATGGCCTTCAGCGCTTCCGCCGATTTTTCGCGCAGGCGTGCCACGTCGCCGCCCTGGACGATGCCGAACATCGCCTTGCCCGGCTGATTTCCGAAAGCGACCTTGCAGCGCTCGGCCCAGCGCAGCGACAATTCCATCGCCCGCTCGGTATTCTTTTCCGGCGAAGGCAGTGCCACGCATTCGTCGAGCTGCATCTGAATATCGCTATCGAGCAATCCCTGAATCTCGATGGATCGCTCCGGCGTCATTTCATAAGGCTTGCCATCGATATGCGAGCGGAAGGTGACACCGTTTTCGTCGAGCTTGCGCAATTGCGCGAGCGACATGACCTGAAAACCACCGGAATCGGTGAGGATCGGGCCTTTCCAGCCGCCGAACTCATGCAGGCCGCCAAGACGCGCCACGCGTTCGGCACCAGGCCGCAGCATCAGATGATAGGTATTGCCGAGGATAATATCCGCGCCAAGCTCTTTCACCTGGTCCATATACATGGCCTTGACCGTGCCAGCAGTGCCAACCGGCATGAAGGCAGGCGTGCGCACCACGCCGCGCGGCATGGAAATTTCGCCCTGACGAGCAGCGCCGTCCGTCGCCAGCACCTTGAATTCGAAGTTTTCCGTTGTCATGCCATGTCTCTAGCGTTGTCGGCACGTTCAAGCAAGCTGCCGTCGCCGTAGGAATAAAAGCGATAGCCGCTGGCGATCGCATGCCGATAAGCCGCGTGCATCGTATCGAAACCGGCGAAGGCCGATACCAGCATGAACAGCGTGGAGCGCGGCAGGTGGAAATTGGTCATCAGAAGATCGACTGCACGGAAGCGATAGCCGGGAGTTATAAAAATATCGGTCGCGCCGGACCACGGACGGATAATACCGTCCTCATCAGCCGCACTTTCGATCAGGCGCAGGGATGTCGTGCCGACGCAGACTACCCTGCCGCCCCGCTTGTGCACGGCATTGAGCGCATCGGCAGTGCGTTGCGACACATATCCGATTTCCGAATGCATCTTGTGGTCTGCCGTGTCGTCGGCCTTGACGGGCAGGAAAGTCCCCGCCCCCACATGCAGCGTTACGAAATGTTCTTCAACGCCCTTGGCCTTGATCTTTTCCAGAAGCTCTGGCGTGAAATGCAAACCGGCGGTTGGGGCCGCGACCGCGCCTTCTTCGCGCGCATAGACTGTCTGATAGTCCTTGCGGTCGCGCTCATCTTCGGCGCGCTTGGATGCGATGTAAGGCGGTAGCGGAATGTGCCCGGCCGAGGCAATCGCCTCATCCAGCATGGCGCCGGAAAGATCGAACACCAGAAGCGCCTCTCCCGCATCGCCCTTTTCCGCCACGGTGGCATCGAGCGTGCCGAGGAAGCAGCTTGATCCCGAATGGCCGAAACGGATGCGGTCGCCCTCTTTCACGCGCTTGGCCGGGCGCAGGAATGCCTTCCAACGGTCAGGGCCGGTGCGCATATGCAGCGTGGCGCTGACTTGCGAAATATTGCCCTCACGCTCGCGCATGCCTTCCAGCTGCGCGGGAATGACCTTTGTGTCGTTGAACACGAGCGCATCGCCCGGTTGCAGCAGATCAGGCAATTCGAATACCTGTCGATCCTCGAATGGCTGACCGGGACGGACACGCAACAGCTTGGCGTGGTCACGCGGCTCGACCGGGCGCAGAGCGATGCTCTCTTCCGGCAAATCGAAATCAAAAAGATCAACACGCATGGAGAACCTCAAGAGCATTTCCAGCAAAAGTGCGAAGCGCCTACGCGGGGAAATCAGTTCACTGGACTGATTTCTGATCCCGCTTCGATGCGTTCGGAAATGCGGTAAACGAATCACGGCCCCGGCATGAACCGGAGCCGTAATTTCTCATTGAAACAAGCAGGATCAGATGTCAGCAGCGATACGCGCCGTCACGATCTGGTCCGGATCGGAGACCGGTTCGCCGCGCTTGATCTTGTCGACATTGTCCATGCCTTCGATGACCTGGCCCCAAACGCTGTACTGGCGGTCGAGCCATGGAGCATCGGCAAAGCAGATGAAGAACTGCGAATTGGCCGAATTCGGGTTGGCGGAACGCGCCATCGAAGCCGTGCCGCGCTTGTGCGGCGTGTTGGAGAACTCGGCCTTCAGGTCCGGCTTGTCCGAACCGCCCATGCCAGCGCGCGAGCCGTTGAAATGAGCGCCGCCCGTCTTGCCGAACTTCACGTCGCCGGTCTGTGCCATGAAGCCGTCGATCACGCGGTGGAACACCACGCCATCATATGCGCCTTCGCGAGCCAGTTCCTTGATGCGCGCCACATGATCCGGCGCCAGGTCCGGATAGAGCTCCAGAACAACATTGCCCTTGGTGGTTTCGAGAACGAGCGTGTTTTCAGGGTCTTTGTAAGCCATTGGGCCTCTCCTTGTATTTTACTTCTTGTCGGCCTGAAGCGTGGCCTTGATGATCTTGTCCGGGTTTGTCACGGCGCCATTATCGGCTTCGCTGCCCTTCTTTATCTTGTCGACGACATCCATGCCGCTGACAACCTTGCCGACCACTGTATATTGGCCGTTGAGGAAGGAGCCGTCCGCAAACATGATGAAGAATTGCGAGTTGGCCGAATTCGGGTTCTGGCTGCGGGCCATGCCGACCGTGCCGCGCACGAAGGGTTCCTTCGAGAATTCTGCCGGAATATCCGGATAGTCCGAGCCGCCGGTGCCGACGCGTGAAGCATCGAAGTTTTTTTCCATGTTGCCGAATTTCACATCGCCGGTCTGGGCCATGAAGCCGGGAATGACGCGATGGAAAGCAACGCCGTTATAAGCGCCTTCACCGACCAGCTTTTCGATCTGGGCTACATGCTTCGGCGCGAGATCGGGCCGGAGCTGGATGGCAACGTCGCCGTCTTTCAGCTTGAGAACCACAGTGTTTTCAGCATTGGCGGCGGAGGCCATCTGGACAGCGCCCTGCGACAGCGCGAAAAAAGCAGCAGCGGCAAGCGCTGAACGAATGAAAGACATGATCGAAAAACTCCCTGTGATCAGGATTTGAATTTGGCGTTCAAGGCGGCAGCAACAGCCGCAGGAACGAAAGGCTTTATATCGCCGCCCATGGAGGCAATCTGTCGAACCAATGTGGCGGTAATCGTGCGCACCGCCGGGTCCGCCGGGAGGAACACGGTCTGCAATTCCGGCGCCATTGTGCCGTTCATGCCTGCCATCTGCATTTCATAGTCGAGATCGGTGCCATCGCGCAAACCGCGCACCATCAATTGAGCGGCATGTTTGCGCGCCGCATCGATGACCAGCCCGTCGAAGGAAATGACAGAAACCCGGCCTGCATCCGCGCCCAGACCAGCCTTACAGCTTTCACCGATAAGCGCCACGCGCTCCTCGAAGGTGAAGAGAGGCTTTTTGCCGGGGTGAACGCCAATCGCGACAATAACCTTGTCGGCAAGGCGCAGGGCACCTTTCAGGACATCCATATGGCCGTTTGTCACCGGGTCGAACGAGCCCGCATAGATCGCAATCGTCATTTCTTCCAGCTAGCCTTTTCTGACAGGATTTTCAACAAGAACCACTGCGATAAGAAAACAGAAACCAAGAAACCAGATGAACGCGATATGAACAGTGATTTCACGACAAGTTCACAACCGATTTACCAAGATGGGTGCAAGCTCGGTGCAACCTTTTCGCTTCCTGAGCGTATGTATGTCGAAAGGATAACACGATGATGATCTTTCTTCTGGCATTATCCATGATGGTCGCGATGGCTGCATCGGCAATCATACTGCTTCTTGAAGAGAATGAGGCCAAGCGTCAGCGCGTGCGTCAGGTGGCATTCGACATCAATAGCCTGCGCAACATGCGTTCGCGCTGAGTATTCACAGTCGAGTTCACGCAACAGCGTTGGAGCTTGCTGGAAAAAAGTTTGTGTGATCGCCAATTCCTCCAGTCTTGGCATCTGAAAAAGGCCGATGGTTCCCACCATCGGCCTTTTTCATTGTTCAGAACAAAGAGCCCCAGCCCTTTGATTATTCTTCGGTGTCTCCGATTGGCGCTTCGCCTTCGGAAGCCGCTTCGCCACCATTGCCGTTTTCTTCTTCGCTATCCGTTTCAGATATGCGTTCGACCGAAACGACCTTTTCGCCGTCTGCGGTATTGAAGATCGTGACGCCCTTGGTGGAACGTCCGGCAATACGAATTCCATCCACCGGCACGCGAATAAGCTGTCCGCCATCGGAAACGAGCAGAATCTGGTCGCTCGCCTCGACCGGGAACAGGGCAACCAGCTTGCCAATTTCGTCGGTTTTCGACGTATCGGTGGCGCGGATGCCCTTGCCGCCACGGCCCGAAACGCGGAACTCATAGGACGAAGACCGCTTGCCATAACCATATTCGCTGACGGTCAGCACGGTCTGCTCGCGTGCTTTCAGCTCCTGATAGCGTTCGTCGTTGAGCTCGGTTTCGTTTCCGACTTCCTCGCCAACCACCACGATATCATCCGCGTCATCGGCGCCCTGCGCGCGACGTTCGGCAATCGAACGCTTGAGATAGGCCGAGCGCTCGGCCGCGTCGGCGTCGACGTGATGCAGGATCGCCATGGAGATGACCTTGTCGCCATCGGCCAGATTGATGCCGCGCACGCCGATCGAATTGCGGCCTGCGAAGACGCGCACATCGGTAACGGGGAAGCGAATGCACTGGCCACCGGCGCAGGTCAGAAGCACGTCGTCGAATTCCGTACAGGTATCGACCGAGAGGATCTCATCGCCCTCGTCTTCGAGCTTCATGGCGATCTTGCCGTTGCGGTTGACCTGAACGAAGTCCGACAGCTTGTTGCGGCGAACCGTACCGCGCGTCGTGGAGAACATGACGTCGAGGTTTGCCCAGCTATCCTCATCTTCCGGCAGCGGCATGATGGTGGTGATGCGCTCGCCCTGCTGCAATGGCAGCATGTTGATGAGCGCCTTGCCACGCGATTGCGGCGTGCCAACCGGCAGGCGCCAGACTTTCTCCTTGTAGACAATGCCACGCGAGGAGAAGAACAGAACCGGCGTATGCGTGTTGGCCACGAACAGGCGCGTGACGAAATCCTCGTCCTTCGTCGCCATGCCGGAGCGGCCCTTGCCGCCGCGGCGCTGCGCACGATAGGTCGTGAGCGGCACGCGCTTGATATAGCCTGCATGGCTGACGGTGACGACCATATCCTCACGGGCGATCAGGTCTTCGTCATCCATTTCGGCGCCGCCGAAACCGATTTCGGTGCGGCGTGGGGTCGCAAACTCGTCGCGAACCGCGATCATCTCTTCCTTGACGATATTCATCACGCGCAGGCGCGAACCGAGAATGTCGAGATAGTCGCGGATTTCCTCGCCGATCTTGTTCAGCTCGTCAGCCACCTCGTCGCGACCAAGCGCGGTCAAGCGCTGCAGACGCAGATCGAGAATGGCACGCGCCTGTTCCTCGGAGAGATTATAGGTGTTGTCATCGTTCAGCGTGTGGCGCGGATCGTCAATCAGACGGATCAGCGGAGCCACATCGACTGCGGGCCAGCGGCGTTCCATCAACTGCTCGCGGGCCGTTGTCGGATCGGGTGCCCGGCGAATGAGCGCGATCACCTCATCGATATTGGCGACGGCGATTGCAAGACCGACCAACACATGCGCGCGGTCGCGCGCCTTGTTGAGCAGGAACTTGGTGCGGCGCGTCACGACTTCCTCGCGGAAGACGACGAAGGCACGCAGCATGTCGAGCAGGTTGAGCTGTTCCGGCTTGCCGCCGTTCAGCGCCACCATGTTGCAGCCGAACGAGGTTTGCAGCGGCGTATAGCGGTAAAGCTGGTTCAGCACGACATCGGCAACGGCATCGCGCTTCAGTTCCACCACGACGCGATAGCCTTCGCGGTCGGATTCATCGCGCAGATCGGAAATGCCTTCGATGCGCTTGTCGCGCACCAGCTCGGCCATCTTCTCGATCATCGAAGCCTTGTTCACCTGATACGGAATCTCGGTGATGATAATGGCTTCGCGGTCGCCGCGCATTGGTTCGATTGTAGCGCGCCCGCGCATGACCACCGAACCGCGTCCGGTCGTGTAGGCGGAATTGATGCCAGAGCGTCCGAGGATGATGCCGCCCGTCGGGAAATCCGGCCCCGGAATGATTTCCATCAGTTCCGACAGTTCAATGGCCGGATTGTCGATCAGCGCAACGCAACCGTCGATGACTTCGCCGAGATTGTGCGGCGGAATGTTGGTCGCCATGCCGACCGCAATACCGCCCGAACCATTGACGAGCAGGTTCGGAAAGCGCGCAGGCATGACCACCGGTTCCTGCTCGCGACCGTCATAATTGTCCTGAAAGTCGACCGTATCCTTGTCGATATCCGACAGGATGGTTTCTGTCAGCTTTTCCAGACGGCATTCGGTGTAACGCATCGCCGCCGGGGGATCGCCATCGATGGAACCGAAATTGCCCTGCCCGTCGACCAGCGGATCGCGCATGGAAAAATCCTGCGCCATACGCACGAGGGCGTCATAGATGGAAGCATCGCCATGGGGGTGATACTTACCCATAACCTCACCGACCACACCCGCCGACTTGCGGTACGGGCGGTTATAGGCGAGGCTCATCTCGTTCATGGCGTGGAGAATGCGGCGATGCACGGGCTTCAGGCCGTCGCGCACATCGGGCAGCGCACGGCTCACGATAACGCTCATCGCGTAATCGAGATAGGAGCGCTGCATCTCCTCGATGATGGAAATCGGTTCGATACCGCTAGGGCCGCCGTTTGGGCCACCATTCATATCGTCGGAACCGGGTGGAGGCGTTTGATCTGACACTATTCAGATTTCTTTCTCAACAGAATCGATAAAGTCACTTTATAACGGAAACCAGCAAAAAACGCCAATTTCACGGCCTTTTAGGCGGGTCATTTCCGCTCGTTAATTCAATGACTTAAAAGATATTCACATAAAGATTGAGCAACGATGTTGCCCGACCTCGCGCTTTGCATCGACCATCTGCTCCTGATCGTCTACAATCCATGTATCCGATTGAGCATAACATGCCAACAAGAAGGGCGCGTGCAGTATGGGGTTCTACGATACGGTTTTCAGCGCGTTCGTCACCCTGCTTGTTACAATCGATCCGCCCGGACTGGCGCCGTTGTTCCTGGCGCTGACGCCGGGGATGGAGCGGCACCACCGCGGACAGGTGGCGCTTCGCGCCTCCATCATCGGTTTTATCGTGATGGCGCTCTTTGCCATTGCAGGCGCGCAGATACTTGGCATGTTCGGCATTACCATCGGCGCGTTCCGCGTGGCTGGCGGTCTTCTCCTGTTCTGGATCGCCTTCGAAATGATTTTCGAGAAACGGACAGAGCGCAAGGAAAAGAGCGCCGAGGTTGCCATCACCAAGGACCATATCCGCAATATTGCCGCCTTCCCGCTCGCCATTCCGCTGATTGCCGGTCCGGGCGCGATTTCGGCCATTGTGCTGACCTCAAACTCCTTCGAAGGCGTGGGGCCTAAAGCAGCCCTCCTCGGCGTCATCTTCGTCTGCCTGTTCATCACCTATCTTGTGCTGCTGCTGGCGGAGCGCGTCGACCGGTTCCTTGGCGAAACCGGCCGTTCCATCCTGACCCGCCTCCTTGGCGTCATTCTGGCAGCGCTGGCCGTTCAGTTCGTGGCCGATGGCATCAAGACGCTCATTACCGGCTAGGCGGATTTCTGCGCCTTCTTGCCGATCATGGCGTGACGTAGTTTCGACGAGAACCAGTCGATCACGGCAACGGCAACCAGGATCATGATGATCAGGAACGAGACGTCCTGAAGGTTCAGAACCTTGATCTGCTCGGCCAGATGCGCGCCAATGCCGCCTGCCCCGACGATGCCGATGATCGTCGCCGAACGGGTGTTCGACTCGAAGAAATAGAGCACCTGACTGCCAATCAGCGGCAGAACCTGCGGCAGCACACCGAAGCGATAACTGTGCAACTTGCCGCCGCCCGACGAGACAATGCCTTCGACGGGCTTTTTATCCGCGCCTTCAATGGCTTCTGAAAACAGCTTGCCGAACGCGCCGAAATCCGAGCAGGCGATGGCGAGAATACCGGCAAACGGCCCAAGCCCTACCACCGAGACCCAGATCAGGGCCCAGATCAGCGTGTCGACGCCGCGAATGGTATCGAGGAAGCGGCGGATGCCAAAATGCAGGAACACATTCGGGATAATGTTCTTCGCTGCCAGAAAGCCGAACGGGAAGGCAAGGATCGCCGCCAGCAATGTGCCGAGATAGGCAATCGCCAGCGTTTCCATCATCGACCACAGATAAAGGCTGAAACGCCCGCCGGAGGATGGAGGCATCATCATCAAGGCGAAATCGCCAAGCCGACCGAGGCCGTTCAGAATGCGCAGCAGCGAAAAATCCAGCCAGTAAAAGGCGAACCAGAGTGAAGCGATAAGCGCTACGGTTAAAATCGCCAGATTGCGCCATGTGCGGCCATTGCCGAACAGATCGGCATATTCGGCCCTCAATTCCTTTTCGTGCGCATGTGCCTCACGCGAGAGAGTTTGTGCAATGTCGGTCATAATTCTCTCTTTTGTTTGAGCATGATCTTTCTCAACCAATGCGACCAAGCAGTGCATGTCGCACACGCTGCGTAATGAGATCGATGACAACAATGGTCACGATGATCAGAAGCAGGATGGCGCTGACATCGCTGTAATAGAACTGGCGGATGGAGGTGAGCAGTTCCTGCCCGATGCCGCCTGCCCCCACAAAGCCCATGACGGAAGCGCCGCGCACGTTGATTTCAAAGCGCAGCAGGCCATAGGAGGCGAAATTGGCGGCCACTTGCGGCAGTACGGCAAAGCGGATGACCTGCAGGCCGGAACCGCCGGATGCGCGAATGCCTTCAACCGGACGCATGTCGATATTCTCGACCACTTCCGAGAACAGCTTGCCCAGCGCCCCTGTCGTGTGCAGCATCAGCGCCAGAACACCAGCCATCGGCCCAAGGCCGAAGGCGATGACGAAAAGCAGCGCGAAGACGATTTCCGGAACCGTGCGCAACAATTCCAGTCCGCGACGGACTATGAAGCGCACCGTGGAATTGGGGGCCATGTTGGATGAGGCTGCAAAGGCCGCAGCGAAAGCAACGACTGCGCCGATCAATGTCGCCAGATAGGCAATCAGCAGCGTTTCGAACAGCATCTTCAGCCAGCCGCCGAGGTTCCAGTACCAGGCAGCGAGATCGCCCCAGAAATTGGCAATGGTCAGATCCGGCAGAATGCGGCCGAGATAGCTTGTGAAGCGAAATAGATTTTCGACCAGTGTGCCGGGCCGAACATCGGCAACGACGGAGGCAGCAATGGCGACAAGGACAAGCGCAAGGAGAAGCGCGATACCGTAGAGCCGCCGTTTACCGACTTCCCTGCGATAATCGGCAAGCAGGCTCTTTGCACCACTGCCGTCGAGTGAGGATACCGTCATGCGAGATTCCCTAACAAAAGTGCCCGAAGCTTTTGCGGCTTCGGGCACTTCAATTGTTCTACGGATCAGGACTTGCGAGCCTTGTCGTTGAACTTGAGCATTTCGATGATCGGCTCGTAGTCCTTGGCTTCGGTGGCTACGAATTCCTGATCCTTGCCGTCGGAAAGAGCGTCAAAACCAGCCTTGTCCTTCTTCGGCATGTCGAGGAAGGCTTGCTTGATGTCGGCCTTCAGCTGGTCCGGCAGGGTGCTGAGAACGGCGAACGGGCCTTCAGGAAGGAAGTCCGATTTGAAGATGACGCGGAAATCGTCCTTCGTCATCGCCTTGCCGTTGGCATCCTTCAGAACGCCGCGGCTGACCATGCGGGTCAGGTTGGAATCGTCTTCCGAGTTCCAGGAGTTGGCAGCCGCATCGGCGGTGCCCTGTGCCAGAGCGAGAACTGCGTTTTCATGGCTGCCAGCGAAGAAGTTCTTACCGAAGAACGTATCGACGCTATAGCCCTCGCGATTGAGGAAGAAGCGCGGCGCATTGTTGCCCGAGGTCGAGTTCGGATCGACCAGAGCGATGGTCTTGCCCTTCAGGTCGTCCATTTTCTGGTAGGGGCTGTCGGCGCGAACGTAAACGACCGAATAATAGCCATTGACGCCGGTATCGTGACGCTGGTTGACGAGCGGCGTGGTTTCAACGCCGGTCATGACGGCGCGGGCATAGGACGCCGGGCCATAGAATGCGATCTGGATGTTACCGGCGCGCTGGCCTTCGATGACGGCTGCATAGTCGTTGGCAACGCGCAGCGTAACCTTGGTACCGAGTTCCTTGCCGAGATAGGCAGCCAGAGGCGCATAGCGGTCGGAAGTGGTCGAGGCGTTTTCCGCCGGGATCACGCCCAGAACGATTTCCGGATAGTCTTTGCTCCAGTCAGCAGCCTGAGCGGTGGAAGCCATCATTGGCATGGTCAGCGTTGCGGTAAGCGCAGCAGCCGCCAGAAAGTTTCTACGGTTAAGCATAGGTATCTCCTGTTAATCCTGAGTTTGGAGCGTGTTTTTTCCTGAGCTCTGTGCGCTCAGGCGGAAAGCTGACGCAGAACGGCTTCAGCCGACTGCGGAACTGGCATTGGCAATGGCTCATCCTGCTGCTCATCGGCATCGATGACGTCAGCGGCTTCCATGCCGTACAGGTCGCGGGCTGCCATTTCGGTCAGCATAGAAGGCGTGCCGCGGAATACGATCTTGCCAGCAGACATGCCGACCAGACGGTCGCAATAGCTGCGCGCAATATCGAGCGAGTGCAGATTGCAGAGAACCGTAATGCCATATTCGCGATTGATGCGGCGCAGCGCGTCCATGACACTGCGGGTGTTGCGCGGATCGAGCGATGCAATCGGCTCGTCGGCGAGAATGATGCGGGGCTGCTGAACAAGCGCGCGCGCAATCGCCACGCGCTGCTGCTGGCCACCCGAAAGCTCGTCGGCACGGTGCGCCGCAAGATGCGCTATGTCGAACTGCTGCAAGGCGGAAAGAGCGATCAGGCGTTCTTCATCGCTCCAGACGCGCAGGAGCGATTTCGGCGTCGAAACATAGTTCAGGCGTCCCATCAAAACATTCGTCAGAACATCGAGGCGGTCGACCAGATTGAAGTGCTGGAAAATCATCGCGCATTGCGCGCGCCAGTCGCGCAGCGCCGAACCTTTCAGCCCCGTAACGTCGCGACCATCCCAGTGAATGGTCCCTTCAGAAGGCTCGACAAGGCGATTGATCATGCGCAAAAGCGTTGACTTGCCCGCGCCCGAGCGCCCGATAATTCCCACAAACGTGCCGGGTTCGATTTCGAGGTCTACGCCCGAAACCGCCACCTTGTCATTATAGCGGCGCGTTATGTTTTTCAGTTGAAGCATGAATTCTTCTCCATTCATGCTCACTCTGAATGGCTTCCATGACACTGCAATGAAAGCACAATGACGTTTGTGTAAATTTACACGTCACTATAGGAAATCTAATCAAGCGATTGTTTTAACGCTGATTTCTTGCAGATGGCACAGGAAGGCTTTTGTGGATAGGCCGACTTCACCGGAATTGTCTATTGTGACAACGTCTCCCGCACCGTCATCGAAGCTGACTTCACGCGCCAGTCGCGCCACGATTTCCTCGCGGCTTTCGCGGCCGCGCGATGCGAGCCGCTCCGCCAGAACTTCCGGTCGGGCCGTTATCACGACCACCGAACGCGACGCATAGAGTCTGCGAATATCGCTGAGAACCCGGCGCGAAACATTGGCGATAACCACCGTTCCATCCGCGATTTCCCCCTCCAGCGATTTCGGCAATCCATAGCTCAAGCCATGCGCCTGCCAGTGCAGGGCGAATGCACCCTCACCCGCCGATTTCGCGAACGCCGCTTCGTCCAGACTGTCGTGATCTTCCGTTCCCGGCATTTGCGGGCGGGTGATGGTGCGACGCACGAAGTGAAAACGCGTGTCGCCCGCAAGAGCCACACGCGCCGCATCCATGATCGTATCCTTGCCGGCCCCGCTGGGGCCGACGACGGCGACGAAACAGCCTTTCGGCCTCTTGGATTGCATCTGCATCAAAGCACCCGTTCGCCTTCACGCCACACCGTGCGGACAACCGGAATCGCGCCTTTCGGACGTACACGGACCAGATCGGCGCGCTTGCCGATGGCGATCTCGCCGCGATCATCCATGGCCATCGCGTCGGCAGGATTCTTGGTCACAAGGCGGATGGCATCGGGAAGCGCAATCGGTCGTTCGCCGGAAGCCAGACCGAAAGCCGACTGAATGAGGCTGAAAGGAATGTAATCCGAGGAAAGAATGTCGAGGCTGCCATTGTCCACCAGATCGCGCGCGGCAATATTGCCGGAATGCGAGCCGCCGCGAACGATGTTCGGCGCGCCCATGAGGATCGAGAGGCCCGCGCCTTTCGACGCGTTGGCGGCTTCCATCGTGGTCGGGAATTCGGCAATCCGCACGCCATGGTCGAGCGATTCATCGACATGCGCACTGGTCGCATCGTCGTGGCTCGCCAGAACGATGCCGCGCGTTGTCGCCAGTTCGGCGATGGCGCGCCGGTGTCTGGCGGAATAGGCGTCCGAATCCGCCATGCGCTTTTCACAATGCACCCGGAACTCCTCATCCGTGAGCTTCATCTTGCGCATGTAATAGGTGCGATAGGTCTCAAGATCAACGAATTGCCGCTGTCCGGGGGCGTGATCCATGAGCGAAGCAAGTTTTACGCGATCATCGCCTGCGAAAAGCTCGAATGTTTCGAGACAATCGGCAGAGGAAACTTCGCAGCGCAGATGCAGGAAATGGTCGGCACGCAGGCGGTTTTCGCGCACGCCGCTTTCAATCGCATCCGCGAGCATCCGCATATCCTTGCCGACGAAATCGCGGTCATAGTCGGAGCCGACGCGCATCGCGTCGAATACGGTGGTGATGCCCGATGCCGCCACTTGCGCGTCATGCGCCTGCACGGCGGCATCGACATTCCAGCGCACTTTCGGGCGCGGCGCATAGTGGCTTTCAAGCTGGTCGGTGTGCAACTCGATCAATCCCGGAATGATATAATCGCCATCCATGTCGTCGCCGCCATTGGCGCTGCCCTGATCGATGGCTGCGATCTTGCCGTCACGGATCAGGATGGAGCCGGAAATAATCTCGTCAGCGAGCACGATCCGCGCGTTTTTCAGAACGATTTCATTAGCCATTGGACAGCTCTTTCATGACCGCATTTGTGATGGCGGCTGTTTCATATTTCGAGAGGAAGGCTTCGATATCGAGCGCGCGGAAATCATCGAGCGCCTGGCGCAGACGATCATGGCTCCAGTCCCACCAGGCCAGCCGGTCAAGGCGATTGCCGGTTGCAGCGTCGAAGCGTTCGCGGATGAGACGCGCAGGCACGCCGCCCACGATCGTATAGGGCGCTACGTCCTTGCTCACCACGGCTCCGGCACCGACAACCGCACCATTGCCGACCGTTACGCCCGGCAAAATGGTGGAACCATGGCCAAGCCAAGTGTCGTGGCCGATCTTCACGGCATTGCCGCGACGCCACTCGAAAAACTCGGTCTCATCCTTTTCTTCCGGCCAGTAATCCCCGGCACGATAGGTGAAATGATGCAGTGTCGGACGCCATGTCGGATGGTTGGTGGCGTTGATGCGCACGTGGCTGGCAATATTGGAAAACTTGCCAATCTCCGCGCACCAGATTTCGCAGTCGACGCCAAGATAGGAGTAATCGCCCAGCACGGTTTCCGAGACGCGGCTGCGCTCGCCGATCTCCGTATAGCGCCCGAGTGTGCAGCCGTTGACGATGGCCGTTTCGTGAACCAGTGGTTCTACCGAGAGTTTGGTCATGCCAGCCCCCTCGGAGAGAAAGCCGTCACGTCAATGATTCGGTCAGCAACTACCGAGCGCACGTCTTCATCGTGGAAGATGCCAAGCATGGCGACGCCTTGCTCCTTCTTGGTCTTGATGAGATCGACCACGACCGCGCGGTTCTTCGCATCAAGCGAGGCGGTCGGCTCGTCGAGCAGCAATACCGGATGATCCGTGATGAAACCGCGTGCGATATTCACGCGCTGCTGTTCGCCGCCGGAGAAGGTGGCTGGCGGCAAGGCCCACAGCCTTTCCGGCAGATTGAGCTGCGCCAGAAGTTCGCGGGCGCGGTTCAGCGCCGCTTCACGATCAACGCCACGCGCAACGAGCGGTTCGGCAACCACATCGATTGCCGCAACGCGCGGCAGCGTGCGCAAAAACTGGCTGACATAGCCGATCGTATCGCGACGCACGGCCAGCACCTCACGCGGATCGGCTATGGCAAGATCCACCGTGCGGTCTTCATGACGGATCAGGATCGAGCCGCCATTGACCGCATAATTACCGTAGACCATTTTCAGGATCGAGCTTTTGCCCGCACCCGAAGGTCCGCCAAGCACGGCGCATTCACCGGCGCGGAGTTCAAAATTGACGCCGCGCACGACCGGAAGTTCGATGCCGCCCTGCAAATGCATGACGAAGGTTTTCGTCACATCGGTGACGGCAAGCGGGGCTGATGTTTGCAACATAGGCATTTTTCACCTCACGCATGAAGTTCGGCTAATTTAGGAACAACATGCAATAAACATCTGTTTTAATTTACTAAACCTGCAGAATTGACGATACAAGCAACTGCGTATAAGGCGCCTGCGGGTCGTCGAGCACGCGGTCCGTCAAGCCCTGCTCGACAATATGGCCGTCTTTCATGACCATGATGCGATGGGACAGAAGACGCGCCACGGCGAGATCATGCGTCACGATAATCACCGACAGGCCGAGATCGCTGACAAGGCCGCGAAGGAGATCGAGAAGGCGCGCCTGCACCGACACATCAAGGCCGCCGGTCGGTTCATCCATGAAGACGAGGCGCGGAGCGGTCACCAGATTGCGGGCAATCTGCAAGCGCTGGCGCATGCCGCCTGAAAAGGCGCGTGGCTGATCGTCAATGCGATCAGAGGCGATTTCGACACGTCCGAGCCATTCCGTGGCCGTCGAGCGAATATTGCCGTAATGGCGTTCACCGACGGCCATCAGGCGTTCGCCGACATTGGCGCCAGCCGAAACCGTCATGCGCAACCCGTCAGCCGGATTCTGGTGCACAAAGCCCCAGTCCGTCCGCATCAGGAAGCGGCGTTCCGCCTCGCCAATCTTGTAAAGATCGCGAAATTCACCGTCACGCATCCGGTATTCAACGGTGCCGGAAGTGGGTTCCAGACGGGTGGCCAGACTGTTCAGCAGCGTCGTCTTGCCGGAACCGGATTCGCCCACGATGGCCAGCACCTCGCCCGGCCACAGATTGAAGGAAATATCCGCGCAGCCACGGCGATTGCCATAGAATTTCGACAGGCTGTTCACTCTCAGTAGAGGTTGCTCGCTCATTCTGCGGCCTCCTTGTTATTGGCGGACAGATGACCAAAATGCCCGTTGGCCTGCCGGTCTTCGCAAAAATCGGTGTCGGAGCAGACGAACATCGAGCCGCCGCGATCATCCAGCACGACTTCATCGAGATAGACGCCCTTCGCCCCGCAAAGCGCGCATGGTTCCTTGAACTTCTGCACTTCGAACGGATGATCCTCGAAATCGAGGCTCACGACATCCGTATAGGGCGGCACGGCGTAGATGCGCTTTTCGCGGCCCGCGCCGAACAACTGCAAGGCCGGAGACATATGCATTTTCGGATTGTCGAATTTCGGCGTCGGCGAAGGCGCCATCACATAGCGCCCCTCGATCATCACCGGATAATCATAGGTCTTGGCGATATGGCCGTGCCGCGCAATGTCCTCATAAAGCTTCACATGCATGAGGCCATATTCGGCAAGCGCATGCATCTTGCGGGTTTCGGTTTCACGCGGCTCCAGAAAACGCAGCGGCTCCGGGATCGGCACCTGATAGACGATCACCTGCCCTTCGGTCAGCGGATATTCCGGGATGCGGTGACGGGTCTGGATGATCGTCGCCTCGCCCGTATGGGTGGTGACGGCAACATTGGCGGTCTTCTGGAAGAAGGCGCGGATGGAGACGGCATTGGTCGTGTCGTCGGCACCCTGATCGATAACCTTCAGCACATCGTCCGGCCCGATGATCGAGGCTGTGACTTGCACGCCGCCGGTGCCCCAGCCATAGGGCATCGGCATTTCACGGCTGGCAAACGGCACCTGATAACCGGGGATCGCGATGGCCTTCAGAATGGCGCGGCGGATCATCCGCTTGGTCTGTTCGTCCAGATAGGCAAAATTGTAATTGGCCAGATCGCTCATTCTGCGGCCTCCTTTGCCAAACTTTCGGTATCGTTGTTCGCTTGCTCATATTCCGCGCGCATGCGGCGGATGAGTTCGAGTTCGGCTTGAAAATCAACGTAATGCGGCAGTTTCAGATGCTCGACAAAGCCGGTGGACTGCACATTATCGGAATGGGAAATGACGAATTCCTCATCCTGTGCGGGAGCGGTCACATCCGTATCGAATTCGCGCACGCGCAGCGCACGGTCGCAGAGCGACATGGACATGGCCTTGCGCTCGCTCTGGCCGAACACCAACCCATAACCGCGTGTAAACTGCGGCGGCTGTTTGGCAGAACCCTTGAACTGGTTGACCATCTGGCATTCGGTCAGCTGCACGCGACCGAGCGAGACGGCAAAGCCCAGTTCCGGCACGTCGAACTCGACCTCCACTTCGCCAATGCGGATTTCACCGACGAAAGGATGCGTGTTGCCATAGCCGCGCTGCGTGGAATAGCCGAGCGCCAGCAGAAAGCCTTCGTCGCCGCGCGCCAGCGCCTGCAAGCGCAGGTCGCGTTCCATCGGAAACGTCCACGGTTCGCGGGTCAGGTCGCCCGGCTCGTGCCCTTCCGGCAGCGAGCCGTCATCCTCGATCATGCCGTTGACGCCCAGAATATCGGTCACGCGTGGCGTTTCTTCCGGCTCCGCAGAGCGCGTTTCCGGTTCCGGCACAGCCACATCGCCAGCCAGATTGGGATCGAGAAGTCGATGCGTGTAGTCGAAGGTAGGCCCGAGCAACTGGCCGCCCGGCAGATCCTTATAGGTCGCCGAAATGCGCCGCTCGATCAGCATTTGCGCGGTTTCCATGGGACGCGAATAGCCGAAGCGCGGCAAGGTTGTGCGATAGGCCCGCACCAGAAAGATTGCCTCGATCAGATCGCCGCGCGACTGGCGAATGGCAAGGGCCGCCAATTCACGGTCATAGAGCGAGCCTTCGGCCATAACGCGATCAACGGCCAGCGCCAGCTGTTCGGCAATCTGGTCAAGACGAAGTGCTGGAACTGCACGGTCGCCGCGACGACGATCATCGAGAAGGCGGTGGGCATTGCGGATGGCCGTTTCGCCACCCTTTACGGCAACATACATTTTCAGCCCTCCAGAGCAGAAATTCTGGTTGTGCGGGGAAGTGCTGCAACGGCGCCGTCGCAGACCAGAACAAGATCAATGCCGAGCGGGTATTGCGCACCGTTCTCGTGCCATTGCCGGATGAAATCCTGCGGCAGACCATCGACATGCAGCTTGCGCTCGCCATTGATGCCGGGGCCGTTCAACACAAAACCCTGCCCGTCTGTCAGAGACGCAACGGCGAGAACCACCGTGGTCGAACGATCGGGGAATTCCGGTTCGCCTTGCGCAAAGGAAGAAAGCGCTGGCAGCGATTGCGCATTTGTCACGAGCGCGAACTGTGCCCTCGACTGCTCCTCAATGATTGGCGCGCCGGTATGGAAAGTCAGCCAGGCCGCTGCCTCCTGATTGGCGGCAATTTCAGCATCAACCCATATGCTGGCGTCGTGATCGAGCAGAGTGGCTGCAATAACGCCCAGCTCCGGCGTCAGCGGCTGCGGCGGCGTGGCTGCACGCGCCAGCGGATAGATTTGGCCGGGATTGGCCATGGCGTGCATAACGCCATGAAAAGCCGACTGCGCCTCATTGACCGGATCGGCCAGTCCGCCTTCGAAAGCAGAAGATTGGAGCATTAGTTGTCTCCCCGAACCATTGTGAAGAAATCGACCTTGGTGGCGGCAGCTTCGCCGCGCAGCTTGTCATCAGCGGCATTCATGCGATGGCGCAGCACGTCCAGCACTTCGCTTTCAACGGCGCTGCGCTTTCCCTCATCGAGCCAGATTGCGTCGAACAGGGCGGCAAGCTTTGCCTTCTCCTGATCGCGGCCCAGCGCGTAGGCATGGCCGACGAAACCGTTTGCCAGACGAACGGTCGCCCGCGTGACGGTCGCTTCACCAACGTTAAAAGGAGCGCCGCCGCCGCCGATGCGCCCGCGCAGCATGACCAGCCCGGTTTCAGGACCGCGCAAAACTTCAAATTGCGGCTTTTCCGTCCAGTTTTGCCAAAGCGCCTTAAGCTCTTCGCCACTCGCCTGCGCAAGCAGCGCCATGCTTGCCTGCCGTGCAATCTGCACCGCATCCGCTGTCGGCCTGCTTCCAGCGGCGGCGCGAGCTTCACTTTCGCCTGTGCTGTGTCGCGTTGTCTGCATGAGCTTTTTCCGCCCTATCTAATTCAGTTGACCTGATCGCCCTTATTGTCTAGTTATATAGACAACTATACAATATCAGAATGATTACACCCTGCCAATGACAGGACGATGACAGTTGATGACAAAGGCGCTGATGAAAAAGAGTGGACGAATTGAGAGAAACAGCGGCGTTGCCATCTGGCGGCAGATTGCCGACGAGATTCGTGGCGAGATCAGAGCCGGGAAGCTTCAGTCTGGCGCGCGCATGCCTGCCGAGATGGAGTTGGCCGACAGGTTCGGGGTCAATCGCCATACGGTGCGCAGCGCCATCGCCGCGCTGACACAGGAAGGAGTGCTGCGTGCCGAACAGGGACGCGGCACTTTCGTCGCCAATGCAAAACGCCTCACCTACCAGATCGGGCGCCGCACCCGCATTTCTCAGTCGCTCGCCTCGCAGGTGCGGGAAATGCAGGGGATTTTACTGGCTTCAGCCATCGAACCCGCCTCTCCGGATATCGCCCATGCGCTGGAACTGCATCCCGGCGAAGAGGTGATCCGGCTCGAAACAATGCACAATGCCGATGGCTACCCTGTTTCGACGGCCACCCACTGGATTAATGCCGCTCGATTCCCTTCCTTTGTGAAGGATTATGCGGAAAGCGGCTCGATCACGGCTGCTTTCAAAGCCGCCGGTATTGCCGACTATCTGCGAAAATCGACGGTCATATCGGCCCGCCACGCCGACCCGGAAGACCTTAGAAACCTGAAACTGTCTCCCGGCGCCATCGTACTTACGGCGCGGGCGGTGAATATCGATACGGAAGGAAAGCCGATCCAATATTCCTTGACCCGTTTTTCGGCAGACCGCATGGAATTCTCTATCGAGAATGACGAGAACGGCTGAGAAGTCTGCTTCATGCAGTTTTGGGTAAGCCTCTGTGGCGGCTGGGCATTTTGAGGGCTGTGGCTGTATCTCAACCCTGGCAGAACCCATGGGCTGGATGGCCACACCAGATCGCAACTTGACGCGCATGATATATCCATTATTCTAGATATATGGAAAACGACTCGGCAATCTCGGCTCTGGCCGCCCTCGCCCAATCGACAAGGCTTGATACCTTTCGATTGCTGGTTCGACACGAACCTGCCGGAATCAAGGCGGGCGAGTTGGCCCGTATGTTGGACATTCCGCAAAATACGATGTCCGCCCATCTGGCTACCCTGTCACGGGCTGGCCTCGTCAAGAGCGAGCGGCACAGCCGTTCGATCATCTATCGCGCGGATCTGGATCAGTTTCGCGAACTGACGCTTTTCATGATCAAGGATTGTTGCGGCGGCAGCGCCGAACTCTGCGCGCCTCTGCTCCAAAGCCTGACACCTTGCTGCGAACCCAAGACGGCTGACGCCACTCAATAACCACGTTCTGGCGACGCCAGTTCACCCCAACGGACGTTAAAATGATAAATCGGTTTCACCTGGCGCCCGGCGTGCGCGCGGGCAGTCATTCGCCCATGAAAAACGGTCTGACGCGGACATGCAAAGCCACGTGGAGCAACGCTGATGTCTGTCTTTGAAAGGTATCTGACCGTCTGGGTTGCTCTTTGCATTGTCGCGGGCGTCGCTTTGGGGCATCTTTTCCCGACGCTATTCCACGCTATCGGCTCCGCCGAGATTGCCAAGGTCAATATTCCCGTCGCCGTTCTCATCTGGCTGATGATTATTCCCATGCTTTTGAAAATCGACTTCGCCGCACTTCGGCAAGTCGGCCGGCACTGGCGGGGCATCGGTGTCACGCTGTTTATCAACTGGGCCGTCAAGCCGTTCTCGATGGCGCTTCTTGCTTGGCTGTTCATCGGCTGGTTTTTCCGCCCGAATCTGCCTGCCGATCAGATCGACTCTTACATTGCAGGCCTTATCATCCTTGCCGCAGCACCTTGCACGGCCATGGTCTTCATATGGTCCAGCCTGACAAAAGGGGAGCCGCACTTCACCTTGTCCCAGGTCGCATTGAATGACGCCATCATGGTCATAGCCTTTGCTCCGATTGTCGGGCTTTTACTCGGGCTTTCGGCGATTACAGTTCCATGGGATACGCTCGTTCTTTCCGTTGTCCTCTATATCGTCATTCCGGTGATCCTTGCGCAAATCATCCGGCGAAGCCTGCTGGCGGGTGGCGGACAAGGCGCGCTCGACAGGCCGCTGAAGACGCTGCAACCGCTTTCTCTTGTCGCGCTGCTTGCCACTCTCGTCCTGCTCTTCGGTTTTCAGGGCGAGCAGATCATCGCGCAGCCGCTCATCATCGCCATGCTGGCAGTGCCGATCCTCATTCAGGTCTATTTCAATTCGGGGCTGGCCTATCTTCTCAACCGCCTGTCCGGCGAAAAACACAGCGTTGCCGGACCGTCGGCCCTGATCGGCGCGTCGAATTTCTTTGAGCTTGCCGTCGCCGCTGCAATCAGCCTTTTCGGCTTTTCATCCGGCGCAGCCCTCGCCACCGTGGTCGGCGTTCTGGTGGAAGTGCCAGTCATGCTGTCGGTCGTCTGGATCGTGAACCGCTCCAAAGACTGGTATGAACGCGGCACAGATCAAAAGCCCGCTACACAGACAGGAAACTCCCGATGACCGTCACTATTTTTCACAACCCGAAATGCGGCACCTCGCGCAATACGCTGGCGATGATCCGGGCGAGCGGCGAAGAGCCTGTGATTGTCGAATATGTGCAGAACCCGCCCACGCGGGATCGTCTGCTCGGCTTGCTGGCGGCAATGAAGCTGACGCCGCGTGAACTGCTGCGCGAGAAAGGTACACCCTATGGCGAACTCGGCCTGTCAGATCCGAAATGGACCGATGACGAGTTGATCGACTTCATGATGGCCCATCCGATTCTGATCAACCGGCCGATTGTAGAAACACCGCGCGGCACCAGGCTATGCCGTCCCTCCGAACTGGTTCTGCCGCTCTTGGAAAACCCGGTTGCTTCCTTCACCAAGGAAGACGGTGAGCAGGTCACCTATGGAGAACGGAAATGACAGACGCGGACTTGCCCAACCTCGACCGGAAATCCTTTCTTCTGCCGGATGAGAATGCTCTTCGCGCGCCTTTTCCGGAACATAGGCCTCGTATCCTGCTGCTCTACGGGTCGTTGCGCGAACGCTCCTATAGCCGTTTCCTGATGCTGGAAGCGCAGCGACTGCTTGATGCAATGGGCGCGGAAACCCGCGTTTTCCATGCCGATGGCTTGCCTTTGCCGGACGATGGGGCGCCGGACCACCCGAAGGTTCAAGAACTGCGCGAGGCGATGCTTTGGTCGGAAGGCCAGGTCTGGACAAGCCCTGAACGCCATGGCGCGATGAGTGCCGTCATGAAATCGCAGATCGACTGGATTCCGTTACCCGGCGGCGCTGTCAGACCCACGCAAGGGCGAACACTGGCCCTGATGCAAGTTTCCGGCGGTTCGCAGAGCTTCAATGCTGTCAATCAGATGCGCATTCTGGGCCGGTGGATGCGGATGATTACCATTCCCAATCAGTCATCGGTTGCCAAGGCTTGGCAGGAATTCGATGATGCTGGCCGTATGAAGCCCTCATCTTTCTACGATCGCGTGGTCGATGTCATGGAAGAACTGATGAAATTTACCCTGCTGACACGTAGGATTTCAGAGCATCTGACAAATCGCTACAGCGAACGGAAAGAAGCCGCTGCCCAGCTTGAAAAGCGTGTTTCTCTGCAATCGATCTGACATTCCGGCAGTCTGGCGCTCAGGCAGCGGGATGCATTCAAGTTGAATCGCCATCCCGCCGCAAGCTATTGTTTGGGCGTGATTTCATCCGATCCGGGCAGGATCAGAATTCAGTCCGATAGACTGATTTCCCTGCGTAGGTGGTTCCCCTTTTCGGAATCATGCTCCGGTTTCAGGCGGGGTATTTCTGCCGATGTGAATGCAAGAACATCAATTCAACAAACAGAAAAGGCGCCGTAAAACAGCGCCTTATCGAATTTCACTAATAAATTGGATTATACTCGTTCTCAGAACGGAATTTCGTCGTCCAGATCGCGGGAGAAGCCACCGCCGCTGCCGCCGCCCGAAGATGGACCGGACGAACCGAAGTCGCCGCCGCCACCGGAGTAATCCGACATCTGGTTGCGGTTGCCGCCGCCGCCAAACGAACGGCCCTCACCGCCGCCTTCGCCACGGCTGTCGAGCATCTGCAGTTCACCACGGAACTTCTGCAGCACGACTTCCGTCGAGTAACGGTCATTGCCGTTCTGGTCCTGCCATTTGCGGGTCTGGAGCGCGCCTTCGATATAAACCTTGGCGCCCTTCTTCAGATACTGTTCCGCGACCTTGGCAAGGTTCTCGTTGAAAATGACGACGCTGTGCCATTCGGTGCGGTCCTTGCGTTCGCCGGTCTGACGGTCGCGCCAGCTTTCCGACGTTGCAATGCGCAGATTGGCAACCACATCGCCCGAGTTCAGGCGACGAATTTCCGGATCGGCACCAAGATTGCCGACCAGAATGACTTTGTTGACGCTACCAGCCATCGAAAAATTACTCCGGGTCTCGCACGCGCACCCTTTCCGCATGTCTTCGCACGGACAAGAGGCGCTTTCCAAATGAAGGCTCAGGCGCAATGATGCGCCATCACCAGAAACTCATATGTTCACCTTACAGGACTGGCTCAATGAGCGCTCAATCCGGCGCGGTGAATTTGTCAATGTCCACAGAGTTTATGTTCTTGTTTTGTTCAAATTGCAACCTTCAACACTAAAAAGACATGCCTTCGCCACAAATTTTCATGGGTTTTTGCACCGTTTCCTGTACGGAAAATGCAGTTTTCCTTATTTCAGCGTGAAAAACCGCATCTGCCTTAATTTCAAAACAGCCTTCGCGTGCCTCATGAATCGACAACCGCAGGTGCTCCGCGAGGCCGTTCAGATTTCCAAGGAAAAGCCCTGCCGCTCACTGTATCTTTGGCGCGCAGGGCTTGGGTTGGAGCGATGCTCATGTGTCGGCAATAATTCGCCAACAGGTGGTTTCGGATCACAAAGGCGCACGGCCATTTGCATTCCGCGCAAATTCAAATTGTCGGCAATCGCACTTTCGATCAACGAGGCATCATTCCTTGCGAAATGATGCTGCCGCAACCGAAACGGATCGTGCTTTCATCCTTGTGAAAGCTAGGCAACGTAGTCAGGTGGACTCATGCTCCTTTACCTCCCTACTGGATCTCCCGCCTCCTGCGGACCTCTTGCCGATGCCGTGTCATCCCACCGCGGCACCTCTCCGCTATCAGCGAGTAAGGGTAGTCTGCTCCTGTCAGGAGTGACAGTCAACGCTCTTGCGTTCACATTTCGTATCGCCTATCAGAAGGCTGGTTGTTCGATATTTGTTCTAATGATAAGAGTGCATCGATGAATGACCCGAGACCCCTTCTTATTGGAGGGTTCCACCCCATATTAGGTACCGGCGCGACGTGTTTCACCATTCGGCGCCCGTTTATCCATGGCATAATGAGCAGGCAGGACGCGGAATGAGCGATCAGAAATTCATTTCCATACGTGGCGCGCGCGAACACAACTTGAAAAATGTCGATCTCGATCTGCCTCGCGACAAGCTGATCGTGATGACGGGTCTTTCCGGCTCGGGCAAATCCTCGCTTGCCTTCGATACGATCTATGCGGAAGGCCAGCGCCGCTATGTCGAAAGCCTTTCGGCCTATGCGCGCCAGTTCCTGGAAATGATGCAGAAGCCGGATGTCGACCAGATCGACGGCCTGTCTCCCGCCATTTCCATCGAGCAGAAGACGACGAGCCGCAATCCGCGCTCGACGGTCGGCACCGTCACCGAAATCTACGACTATATGCGCCTGCTCTTCGCGCGTGTCGGCGTGCCCTATTCGCCCGCGACCGGCCTGCCCATCGAAAGCCAGACCGTCAGCCAGATGGTTGATCGCGTCATGGCGCTTGAGGAAGGCACCCGCCTCTATATCCTCGCGCCCATCGTGCGCGGGCGCAAGGGCGAGTACAAGAAGGAATTGGCCGAGCTCCAGAAGAAGGGCTTTCAGCGCGTCAAGGTAGACGGCACCTTCTATGAAATCGCCGACGTTCCGGCACTGGACAAGAAGTACAAGCACGATATCGACGTGGTGGTTGACCGTGTCGTGGTGCGCGCGGACCTTTCAACCCGCCTCGCCGACAGCCTGGAAACCTGCCTCAAGCTTGCCGAAGGTCTGGCCGTTGCCGAATTCGCCGACAAGCCGCTGCCGCCCGAAGAAACGGCGGAAGGCGGCGCTGCCAACAAGTCGGCCAACGAAACCCATGAGCGGATTCTTTTCTCGGAAAAGTTCGCCTGCCCGGTGTCCGGCTTCACCATTCCCGAAATCGAGCCGCGCCTGTTCTCGTTCAACAATCCGTTCGGCGCCTGCCCGACCTGTGACGGTCTCGGCACGCAGCAGGCCATCGATCCGAATCTGATCGTTCCCGACGAAACGGCAGTGTTGAAGGACGGCGCGATTGCCCCGTGGGCGCGATCCTCCTCGCCTTACTACAATCAAACGCTGGAAGCGCTCGGCAAAACCTATGGCTTCAAGATCGGCGCAAAATGGGCTGATCTCTCGGAAGAAGCGCAGCAGGCCATTCTTTATGGCACCAAGGGCAAGGAAATCACCTTCCAGTATGATGACGGCTTGCGCTCTTACCAGACGACAAAGCCGTTCGAGGGTGTCATCCCCAATCTGGAACGCCGCTGGAAGGAGACCGATTCCGCCTGGTCGCGTGAAGATATCGAGCGCTTCATGGCCTCGACGCCCTGCCCTGCCTGTAACGGTTTCCGCCTGAAGCCGGAAGCGCTGGCGGTCAAGCTTGGCATGAAGCATATCGGTGAAATCACCGAAATGTCTATCCGCAAGGCCGATGCCTGGTTCCATGACATTGATAGCAGCTTCAACGACAAGCAGCGCGAAATTGCCGCCCGCATTCTCAAGGAAATCCGCGAGCGCCTGCAATTCCTCAACGACGTCGGTCTCGATTACCTGACGCTGGCGCGCAATTCCGGCACATTGTCGGGCGGAGAAAGCCAGCGCATCCGTCTTGCCTCGCAGATCGGCTCGGGTCTGACGGGCGTGCTTTACGTGCTGGATGAGCCGTCCATCGGCCTGCATCAGCGCGACAATGCCCGCCTTCTCGACACGCTGCGCCACTTGCGCGATCTCGGCAATACGGTCATCGTGGTCGAACATGATGAAGATGCGATCCTGACCGCCGATTATGTGGTCGATATCGGCCCGGCGGCTGGTGTCCACGGCGGCAAGATCATCGCTCAGGGGTCGCCGCAGGATGTGATGTCCAACGCAAACTCGCTGACCGGCAAATATCTGTCGGGCGCGATGGAGGTTGCGGTTCCGGCGGAACGGCGCAAGATTGAGAAATCCAAGCGCATCCGGGTGGTGGGCGCGCGCGGCAACAACCTCAAAAATGTCTCGGCGGATATTCCGCTCGGCACCTTCACCGCCGTCACCGGCGTTTCAGGCGGCGGCAAGTCCACCTTTCTGATCGAAACGCTGTTCAAGGCCGCTTCGCGCCGCATCATGGGGTCGCGTGAGCATCCGGCAGAGCATGACCGTATCGAAGGGCTGGAATTCCTCGACAAGGTGATCGACATCGACCAGTCTCCGATTGGCCGCACCCCGCGCTCCAACCCGGCGACCTATACCGGCGCCTTCACGCCGATCCGCGACTGGTTCGCGGGTCTGCCGGAAGCCAAGGCACGCGGCTATCAGCCAGGCCGCTTCTCGTTCAACGTGAAGGGCGGGCGCTGCGAGGCCTGCCAGGGCGATGGCGTCATCAAGATCGAGATGCACTTCCTGCCGGATGTGTATGTGACCTGCGACGTCTGCCACGGCAAGCGTTACAACCGCGAAACGCTGGAAGTCCTGTTCAAAGGCAAGTCCATCGCCGATGTGCTGGATATGACGGTTGAGGAAGGCGCGGAGTTCTTCTCCGCCGTGCCTGCGGTGCGTGACAAGCTGGAAACGCTCGTCAAGGTGGGGCTTGGCTATATCAAGGTCGGCCAGCAGGCAACGACGCTTTCCGGCGGCGAAGCGCAGCGCGTGAAGCTTGCCAAGGAACTGTCGCGCCGCGCGACGGGCCGCACGCTCTATATTCTGGATGAGCCGACAACCGGCCTGCACTTCCATGATGTGGCGAAGCTTTTGGAAGTGCTGCACGAACTGGTCGAACAGGGCAATACGGTCGTAGTGATTGAGCATAACCTCGAAGTCATCAAGACCGCCGACTGGGTGATCGACCTTGGACCGGAAGGCGGCGATGGCGGCGGCGAGATTGTCGCCGTGGGCCGTCCGGAAGACATTGTGAAGGAGAAGCGCTCCTACACCGGCCACTTCCTCAAGGAACTGCTGGAACGCCGCCCCAAGCGCGATTCAGAGGCGGCGGAGTAGGAACGGCTCGCGTGTGTAGAGCCTCCAACATCCCTTGTTGATGCCTATCCCCACGGCTTTTTGCACTTTTATCGCCACTTGTGAGATAAGGTGCAAACAATCTGACCGATGGGGATAGACATGCGGCACAGCATTCTTAGCCTGGTCGTCTGTCCACTACTGGCGTTCACTGCTACGCCGGTTTTAGCTGACACGACCAACATTTTTGATCGCTACAAAGCCACCATGGAAACTCTGGTGGGCGACTTCACCAATCCAGAAGCATATCGCAAGAAGATTTTTGCTGGTCTTGATGGAGACTGGTTTGCGATCAGCACTCTGGAGCCAGCTAAAATTGATCCAGCAAAACTTGATCTGTTTTGCAAACCCTCGAGTCTTGGAAGAATAGCTGTTCGAGTTCTGAGCCCGTATTCATTCGAAGCGACCACTGCGCCCGCCAGCAAAAACCCGTCATCCGCCATTTATACGGCCCGCTCTGAAAACCAGTTCGGTTCGTATACTGACGTTCAGCCGCTTGTGCGCAGGCTGGGGATTGCTGATGGCGATGCTGTTTCTCCGGCGGAGAAGAGAATGATATCCGCGATATTGCAGAGGAATAATGGTGTTGTGACCATTACGCGCCCCTATGACGATATGCTGCTCATTCGCTCTCCAGACACGGTTTTGATTATGGCGCGATGTCCAAAGCAGGACGCTCCATGAGAGAGCCATATCCCTTAGCTGCGAACAGTTTCCGGCTTCCGTTATTTGAGCAGCTTTAACCGATAACGATCGATCATCCACAAGTGGAGGATCTGTACCGCAATCAATGCGATCAGCACTATGCCCACCGATTTTGCAGTGTATTTTTCGGGATCATGCTCCGCTGCCCAAATGAATATGCCAGCCAGCACGGCGTAAAGCACCGGGGCAAAGGATAGAGCCAAGAGGCGCGGTGCCGTCCAGTTAATCTGGCCTGATAAACCCCACTGCATGGGAAGCCGCTCAAGTTCCCCAAACCGGCTGTTAGCGGCCACCGCCAGCAGCACGCTTATTGCAAAACCCATTAAACCAACGGCGAGCATAGACGCCTCCAAATCAGCCAACGATAATTGTCCACAACGTGCCACGTTGCGACAGTATGTGGAAGCAGATCCCCCACCTCAGCATACGAAAAAAGCCCGGATAAACCGGGCCTTCTCGACAGCCATTCGCGATCATGCCGCGAGGGCTGGAAATTTATCGTCACGATCCGTTCGAAGAGCTTTCACTCTCCAGATCATGATTAGCCGTTTACGGCGTCCTTCAGGCCCTTGCCAGCCGAGAACTTCGGCACGTTGCGAGCCGGAATAGCAACTTCCTTGCCGGTCGACGGGTTACGGCCGGTCGAGGCAGCGCGGTGCGAAACGGAGAAAACGCCGAAGCCAGGCAGACGGACTTCTTCACCAGCCTTCAGGGCGCCGGTAACAGCAGCGAGTACGGCGTCAACAGCAGTACCGGCATCAGCCTTCGTCAAACCGCCCTTTTCCGCAACTGCGGCAACCAATTCGTTCTTGTTCATTGGCATTTCCTTTCTTTATCTACCGGAACGGATAACGTGACCGGATTGGTCGGAGTTTATTCAAATCGTTTCACAAACCAAGCCTGTCAACGTGAAAAAACCCCGGAAAACCGGGGTTAAACACAGAAATGCCGGGCAATTTGCCCGGCATTTCGATTGTTGGTCCTGATAGACAGCTTCCGGCAGGGCTATCCGACTGAATCAGAATCGCCTGCCAGAAGTTCATTTCAGTACATTCCCAATAAGCAAACCCGTTCGAACGTTTGCCGGAAATGTCTTAATGGGGCATCGAGGCGCCAGCCTCTTCCTCGACCGAAGGGACCGGTGTCGCATTTGCGGGCTCGGTCCATTCAATCGGCTCGGGCTCGCGAACCAGAGCGTGCCTCAGCACCTCACCCACGCGGGACACCGGAACGATCTCAAGACTGTTCTTCACATTGTCCGGAATATCCGCCAGATCCTTGGCGTTTTCTTCCGGGATCAGAACCTTCTTGATGCCGCCGCGCAGAGCCGCGAGGAGCTTTTCCTTGAGACCGCCGATTGGCAGAACGCGACCGCGCAGCGTGACTTCGCCCGTCATTGCGATGTCCTTGCGCACCGGAATGCCGGTCAGCACGGAGACGATCGCCGTGACCATGGCGATGCCGGCGGACGGACCGTCCTTCGGCGTCGCGCCTTCCGGCACGTGCACGTGAATGTCGCGCTTGTCGAACAGCGGCGGCTCGATGCCGAAGTCGATTGCCCTGCTGCGGACATAAGATGCCGCCGCCGAGATCGATTCCTTCATCACGTCGCGGAGATTACCCGTGACGGTCATGCGGCCCTTGCCGGGCATCATGACGCCTTCGATGGTCAGCAATTCGCCGCCGACTTCCGTCCAGGCAAGGCCGGTCACGACGCCAACCTGATCTTCGCCGTCGATCTGGCCGAAGCGGAACCGCTCGACACCCAGATAGTCGGAGAGGTTCTTTTCGGTGACTTTCACCGACTTCTTCTTCGACTTCAGGATTTCGGTCACGGCCTTGCGCGCCAGCGTCATCAGTTCGCGTTCGAGGCTGCGCACACCTGCTTCCCGCGTGTAAAGGCGGATAACATTGCGCAGTGCTTCATCCGTGACCGAAAACTCCTTCGGTTGCAGGGCGTGGTCCTTGATTGCCTTCGGCAGCAGGTGCCGCTTGGCGATCTCGAGCTTTTCGTCCTCGGTGTAGCCGGCAATACGGATGATCTCCATACGATCCAGCAACGGACCCGGAATATTCAGCGTATTGGCCGTCGTCACGAACATGACGTTCGACAGGTCATATTCGACCTCAAGGTAGTGATCCATGAAGGTCGAGTTCTGTTCAGGGTCCAGCACCTCGAGCATGGCCGATGACGGATCGCCGCGGAAATCCTGGCCCATCTTGTCGATTTCATCGAGCAGGAAGAGCGGGTTGGACTTCTTCGCCTTCTTCATCGACTGGATGACCTTGCCGGGCATCGAGCCGATATAGGTGCGGCGGTGACCGCGGATTTCGGCCTCGTCGCGCACGCCGCCGAGCGACATGCGGACATATTCACGGCCTGTCGCCTTGGCAATCGAACGGGCGAGCGAGGTCTTGCCGACGCCGGGAGGTCCGACGAGGCAGAGGATCGGGCCCTTGATCTTGGTCGAGCGAGCCTGCACCGCGAGATATTCGACGATGCGCTCCTTGACCTTGTCGAGGCCGAAATGCTCGTCATCAAGCACTTCCTCGGCAAAATTCAGGTCCTGCTTGATCTTCGACTTCTTGCCCCACGGAATGGACAGCAGCCAGTCGAGATAGTTGCGCACGACCGTTGCCTCGGCAGACATCGGGCTCATGGAGCGCAGCTTCTTCAGCTCGGCCTGTGCCTTTTCGCGGGCTTCCTTGGAAAGCTTGGTCTTGTTGATGCGTTCTTCGAGTTCAGCCGCTTCATCGCGACCGTCCTCGCCATCGCCAAGCTCCTTCTGGATCGCCTTCATCTGCTCGTTGAGATAGTATTCGCGCTGAGTCTTCTCCATCTGGCGCTTGACGCGGCTGCGGATACGCTTCTCAACCTGCAGAACCGAGATTTCGGCTTCCATGAAGGAAAGTGCCTTCTCAAGGCGCTCGCGCACCGAGAGGATGGACAGCATTTCCTGCTTCTCGGGAATCTTGATCGCGAGATGCGAGGCAACCGTGTCGGCAAGCTTCGAATAATCGTCGATCTGGCTGGCGGCGCCAACCACTTCCGGCGAAATCTTCTTGTTCAGCTTGACGTAGTTTTCGAAGTCGGAAACCACCGAGCGGGCAAGCGCCTCGATCTCGACGGCATCTTCATCCGGCTCCGGCAGAGCCGCAGCATAGGCCTCGTGATAGTCCTCACGGTCGGTGAACTTGGAAACCTTGGCGCGCGCCGTGCCTTCGACCAGCACCTTGACGGTGCCGTCCGGCAGCTTCAAAAGCTGGAGCACATTGGCAATCGTGCCGATTTCATAAATCGCATCCGGTGCCGGATCGTCATCGGCGGCGTTCTTCTGGGTGGCAAGCAATATCTGCTTGTCCACGCCCATCACTTCCTCCAGCGCGCGAATGGACTTCTCGCGGCCGACAAAAAGCGGAACGATCATATGGGGGAAAACGACGATGTCACGCAACGGCAAAACGGCATAGAGCCCGTCCGCGCCGCCCGCTTCAGAGCCACCCAGTGGTGTCTTCTGTTCAGTACTCGTCATAGTTCAAGTCCTTTCTCAGGTTTTTCAACCTGACTGCCACATCCGCGCCCCCTTTCGTCATGAGGCAGGTCACGAATGTGCTTCGGTCCATACTTGGAGAGCCTAACCCGGCAATTCAATAGGCTTTATCGGGCCGACTTTCATAGAATCGTCATCTATCCTGCGCTGTGCGGTGCATTAGTACAATATCCAGCTTAGCATGTACCCTGATTGCTGTGCCCTGCAATAGTTGCAGGTTGAGCCCCACGCAAGCTCAGCACATGAAAAAGGCCGCTTGCGCGGCCTTTTGCTCGGTCATCTTTCCGCTCAGGCGGAAACATTACCCTTTTCGTCCTGCCGCTCGGCATAGATATAGAGCGGACGGGCGCTGCCATCCACCACATCACCGGAAATAACCACCTCCTGCACGCCTTCCAGCGTCGGAAGCTCGAACATCGTATCGAGCAGGATCTTTTCCATGATCGAACGCAATCCGCGTGCACCCGTCTTGCGCTCGACCGCCTTGTTGGCAATCGCCCGCAGGGCATCGTCGTGGAAGCTTAGCTCGACATTTTCCATATCGAACAGGCGCTGATACTGCTTCACGAGCGCATTCTTCGGCTCGGTCAGGATTTGTACCAGAGCGTCGACATCGAGGTCTTCGAGCGTCGCGATCACCGGCAGACGGCCAACGAATTCCGGAATGAGGCCGAATTTCAGAAGATCTTCCGGCTCCAGTTCCTTGAACACGTCACCGATGCGGCGTTCATCGACCGACTTGACGGTTGCGCCGAAGCCGATGGAGGTCTTTTCACCGCGTGCGGAGATGATCTTGTCCAGACCGGCAAAAGCGCCGCCGCAGATGAAAAGGATGTTCGTCGTGTCCACCTGCAGGAATTCCTGCTGCGGATGCTTGCGGCCACCCTGCGGCGGCACGGAAGCGACAGTGCCTTCCATGATCTTCAGAAGCGCCTGCTGGACGCCCTCGCCCGACACGTCGCGCGTGATGGACGGATTGTCCGACTTGCGGCTGATCTTGTCGACTTCGTCGATATAGACGATGCCGCGCTGTGCGCGTTCCACGTTGTAATCGGCAGCCTGAAGCAGCTTCAGGATGATGTTCTCGACATCTTCACCGACATAGCCTGCTTCCGTCAGCGTCGTCGCATCGGCCATGGTGAACGGCACATCGATGATGCGGGCGAGCGTCTGGGCAAGATAGGTCTTGCCGCACCCCGTGGGACCCACGAGCAGAATGTTCGACTTCGCAAGCTCGATGTCGCTGTTCTTCGACTGATGGGCGAGACGCTTGTAGTGATTGTGTACCGCAACCGACAGAACGCGCTTGGCATCCTTCTGGCCGATGACGTAATCGTCAAGAACGGCCATGATTTCCTGCGGCGTCGGCACGCCCTCGCGCGACTTCACCATGGAGGATTTGTTTTCCTCGCGGATGATGTCCATGCAGAGTTCGACGCACTCGTCGCAGATGAAAACGGTCGGGCCTGCAATCAGCTTGCGCACTTCATGCTGGCTTTTGCCGCAGAACGAGCAATAAAGCGTATTCTTGGAATCGCCGCCGCTGTTGCTGACTTTGCTCATCGCAGTTTCCTTTCAATTGACCGAAATGAACGCAAGGCGTCCAGATCGATCGTTTCTTCCGGTTCGGACCCAGTGCTGGAGGAGAAACGCACCTCCCGCCGCTCATGACAGCAGCAGATACGCGCTTGCCGTCATCCAGGGCCTGTAGTCTCAGGATTCCTCTCACCGCATGGCTCCCCGACCGAAGGAGCCATATGGGGACTGTTGCAGAAGCTGCACCGCCGAACAAATGAAAAATATGTTCCCGGCAAAGATTCGGCATAATCCGGCCAAGTTTAGCGCCCCGAACCCCAACAGATGCTTAACGCGGCGCGTTAACCATCACGTAGTTGCAAGAAATGGGCCCCTTTTGTGGCAAAGGGCGCTAAAAACAGGCGCGAGCCGGAGATTCCGGCTCTTACTTCGATTCGTCCGCGCCAACGTCGCGCGCTTCGACCACCTTGTCGATGAGGCCGAATTCGAGCGCTTCCTGCGCGGTCATGAAATGGTCGCGGTCGAGCGTGCGTTCGATCGTCTCGTAATCGCGGCCCGTGTGCTTGACGTAGATCTCGTTCAGGCGGCGCTTCATCTTGATGATGTCCTGCGCATGGCGCTCAATGTCCGAGGCCTGCCCCTGGAAGCCGCCCGATGGCTGGTGGACCATGATACGCGCATTCGGCAGCGCATAACGCTGGCCGGTGGCGCCTGCCGTCAGAAGCAGCGAGCCCATCGAAGCAGCCTGGCCCATGCAAAGCGTGGAAACCGGCGGGCGGATGAACTGCATCGTATCATAGATCGCCATGCCGGACGTCACGACGCCGCCGGGCGAATTGATGTACATGTTGATCTCTTTCTTCGGGTTTTCCGCTTCGAGAAAGAGAAGCTGCGCGCATACCAGCATCGACATTCCGTCTTCAACCGGTCCGTTCACGAAGATGATGCGTTCCTTCAGAAGGCGCGAGAAAATATCATAGGCCCGTTCGCCACGGTTGGTCTGCTCAACCACCATCGGGACGAGGTTCATGACGGTTTCGATCGGATCTCTCATTATGGGCCTCTGGATAACTTTATGGCGAAGTGAATAATTCTGAATCGTACGTTTCCATACATAGGGCGTTGCGCCCCTGTTCCGCAAGTGGCGCTCTATTCCCAGTCGGACTCCGGCTTTTCAGGCCGAATCCCGCGTTTCTCGTCCAGCGTCTTGCGGGCTACTTCCGTCAGCCGGGCCCTGATGCGAACGGAGCCGTCTTCCAGATTTTCGCGCTCGACATTGCTGCCATGCTGGTAAATCCAGTCGAGAAGATGAAGCTCGAAAGGAGACAGCAGCACATCGACCGCGCCGAGCGACCCCGCTATCCGGGTTTCGATCAGCGAAAGCAACCTGTCAACGCCTTCACCGGTAATGGCCGAAAGCGGAATGGGACGCCCCTCCTCGCTGCCGGCAGCAGCAAGGCGCAAGGCGGCTTCGCGCCCGCTTTCGTCCAGATTGTCGATCTTGTTCCAGATTTCGACGACGCGCTTGCGGTCCTGAGGCTCGATGCCCAGGCCCGCCAGAATGCTTTCCACGTCTTCGGCCTGCGCGGCATTGTCCGGATCGGAAATGTCGCGGACATGCAGGATCAGATCGGCTTCAACCACTTCTTCAAGCGTGGCGCGGAATGCGGCGACCAGATGGTGCGGGAGGTTCGAGATGAAACCCACCGTATCCGACAGGATAACCGTCTCGCCATGCGGCAGGCGAATGCGGCGCAATGTCGGGTCGAGCGTCGCGAAGAGCATGTCTTCTGCCAGCACTTCCGCACCTGTCATGCGATTGAAAAGCGTGGACTTTCCAGCATTGGTATAACCGACGAGCGCAACAATCGGATGCGGCACCTTGCGCCGCTTCTGGCGATGCAGCGTGCGGGTTCGCACCACCGTTTCCAGCTCGCGCTTGATCTTCAGAATCTTGTCCTGCAGCAGACGGCGGTCGGCTTCGATCTGGGTTTCACCCGGACCGCCGAGAAAGCCGCCACCGCCGCGCTGGCGTTCAAGGTGGGTCCAGCTTCGGACCAGACGGCCCTTCTGATAGTTCAGATGCGCCAGTTCGACCTGCAATGCGCCTTCCTTGGTGCGCGCACGTTCGCCGAAAATTTCAAGGATAAGTCCCGTTCGGTCGATGACCTTGACGTTCCATTCCTTTTCGAGATTGCGCTGCTGCACCGGGGTCAGCGCGTGATCGACGATCACGAGCCCTATGGCCTTTTCTTTCACAACCTCGGCAATTGCCTCCACCTTGCCCGTGCCCAGAAGGGTCGCGGGACGAGGATTGGCAACAATGGCGATTTCGGCATGTTCGATGTCGAGGCTGATCGCGCGGGCAAGTCCGACGGCTTCTTCAAGACGCGCCTCATTCGAGCGCTGGAATTCGGGGCGAGCCCCATCTTCCGCTGACGTACCCGTATTATACCGCTCTGGAAGGATGGGAACGATAACGGCTGCCCTTGTGGGCTCTGGTTCTGAAAATTCGAAACCCTTGTCTGCATCGGCAGATGTCGGCTTCTTATCCTTGAATTTGGACAATGTTCACTCCGGGGACGCGGAAACGCGCTTTATCTGCCCATGCAGATAAGTCACCGCGAAAGCTGTTTCAAATGAAAGACGCCCCGGACTGTTTAAACATGACGAGCCGGACAGGCAGTGCATGTCCGGCTATCATCCGCAGAAACAAAAAACTGGAGCGAAACAACGTCGGCCATTGCGCTCCAATGCCATTCGGAAAGCGTCAGGCTTCTTCGCCTTCGAACATCTGCACTGGCTGGCTTGGCATGATCGTCGAGATCGCATGCTTGTAGACAAGCTGCGAATGACCGTCACGGCGCAGAAGCACGCAGAAATTATCGAAAGACGTTACAATGCCGGTCAGTTTGACGCCATTGATAAGGAAAATCGTCAGGGAAATTTTCTGCTTGCGTACAGAGTTCAGAAAAAGGTCTTGCAGATTTTGCGATCGTTCAGCCATTGTTTTTATTCCTTTAATCGATCAGCAGCCAGCTCGCGATGCGTTAAACGAACACGCGCATGCACATAAATCAAGCACCGGTGCGTGCAAAACCGATGCCCGACTGCAATTGCTGTGGAAAGACAACTGCTTCGCTATTCAGCTTCGGTTAACAGGATGGGAATCTTTGTGCAACCGTCAATTTCATTAGCCTCCTGCCAAATTCTGACAGGGCCGACCATACAGGGACGTCAAATGTCACGCCGAACTTGGCGAAACCTCTTTGTCCCTGAGCCGTCGATCAGAAGAACTCCAGACTGACACGGAACATCTGCTCAACGTGTTTTACTGCGTCGGATGTTGCGAAAATGACGACGCGATCCTTCGGCTTGATGCGCACATCGCCGTTCGGGCGGATCACCTGCCCGTCACGATAAATCGCACCGATTCGCAGACCTTCGGGCAAGTCGAGATCGCGCAGCGGTGCGCCGACGAGCGAGGAGGTTTCCAGAGCCTCGGCTTCGATCAGTTCGGCCATGTCGCGATAAACGCTATAGACCGCACGGATTCGGCCTCGCCGGACATGCTGGAGGATTTTGGAAATCGTGACCGCCTTCGGGTTTATATAGGCGTCGATCCCCACCATGTGGGTGAAATCCTGATAGGCAACCGTATTGAGCAGCGCCATGTTGGACTTGCAGCCCAACCGTTTCGCCATGATGCTCGACAGGATATTGACCTGATCCTGATTGGTGAGCGCGACCATGAGGTCGGCGTCCTGAATATCGGCCTCCTGGAGCAGGTTCTGGTCGAGCGCGCTGCCATGCAAGACCATGGTGCGCTTCAGCTGATCGGCGATGGCGAAGGCGCGCTCGTGCTCGCTTTCGATCATCTTGACGCGCGTGTGCCATTTGCGGTCCTCGATGGCCTTGGCGACGTACAAGCCGATATTGCCGCCGCCCGCGATAACGATGCGGCTGGCTTCCGGTTTCTCGTGCCCGAACAGACCCAATGTGCGGCGGACCTGCTCGCGCGTCGTCACCACATAAGCGAGATCGCCTGCATTCAGTTCGTCCGAAGAACGCGGGATGAAAAGGCTGTCATTGCGCACCACGCCAACGACAGTTGCCGCAAGATCGGGAAACAGATCGGTCAACTGCTTCAGTGGCGTATTGATGACCGGACATTCCTCAAGACATTCTATGGCTAGGCCGATGATCTTGTCGTCGGCAAAGCGCAGCACGTCCGTCGCGCCCTGCAAGGCGATGCGCCGCAGGACCACCTCGCCCACTTCCACCTCTGGCGAGATGATGACGTCGATCGGCAGGTTTTCGCGCAGGAACAGGTCCTGATATTCGGCCTTGAGGTAGGACTGGGCGCGGATACGGGCGATCTTGGTGGGCACGTTGAAGACCGAATGCGCCACCTGACAGGCCACCATATTGACCTCATCGGACAAGGTGACGGCGATAATCATATCCGCTTCGTCGGCGCCAGCGGCAGCAAGCACGTCCGGTTGCGAGCCGTGCCCGACAAATCCGCGCACATCAAGCGTGTCGCGCACGATCTCGATATGGCGGGCCGAGGTGTCGATAACCGAGACATCGTTTTCCTCGGCGGCAAGCCGCTCGGCGATGCCGTATCCGACCTGCCCTGCTCCGCAAACGATTACCCGCATGACCGCTCCGCCTGCCCGAACCTTGCTTTCATCATACGCCGAGAGATTTCAGTTTGCGATGAAGCGCCGAACGCTCCATGCCAACAAACTCAGCCGTGCGTGAAATATTGCCGCCAAACCGGTTGATCTGGGCGATCAGATATTCCTTCTCGAAACGCTCGCGCGCCTCACGCAGCGGAAGCGCCATGATGTGCTGGTCGGATTCCGTCGGCGCGCGCGGCAGCGTGTCGCCGATTTCAGCCGGAAGAAGATCGGCCGTCACTGGTGCTTCGGGATCATCGCCGCGCGCCAGAATCATCAGGCGTTCGACATTGTTGCGAAGCTGGCGAAGATTGCCGGGCCAGCTGTGCGCCTGCAAAACCGCCATCGCATCAGAGCCGATCTTGCGCGGCTTGATGCCCGCCTGTTCGGCGATCTGCTTCATGAAATACTCGACCAGTGACGGAATATCCTCGCGCCGGGCGGCGAGTGGCGGCACCTGCACCGGCACCACCGAAAGTCGGTGAAACAGGTCTTCGCGGAACGTGCCCTCGGCGATCATGCCTTCGAGGTTCTGCGCCGTCGAGGAGATGATGCGCACATCCACCTTCACGCGCTTGGTGCCGCCCACGCGCTCGAACTGCTGGTCCACAAGCACACGCAAAATCTTGTTCTGCGTCTCGCGCGGCATATCGGCAACTTCATCGAGATAGAGAATGCCGCCATGGGCTTCTTCCAGCGCGCCCACCTTGCGCTCGCCGCCGTCCATTTCGGTGCCGAAAAGCTCGATCTCCATGCGCTCCGGCGTGATGGTCGCGGCATTGACCGTCACAAACGGTCCGTTGGCACGGGTGGACTGCGCATGAATGGCTCGCGCTGCCAGTTCCTTGCCTGCCCCCGACGGGCCGGTGATCATGATCCGGCTGTTGGTCGGCGCCACGCGCTCGATGGTCTGGCGCAACTGGCTCATGGCAAGCGACGAGCCGATCAGTTCCAGATGATCGCCGCTGCGCTTGCGCAGGTTCGAAACTTCACGCCTCAGCTTCGAGGTTTCGAGCGCCCGTTCCGCGACGAGAATGAGGCGGTCAGCCTTGAACGGCTTTTCAATGAAGTCATAAGCGCCGCGGCGGATCGCCGACACTGCCGTTTCAATGTTGCCGTGACCGGAAATCATCACGACCGGCAGTTCGGGATGCTGCTTCTTGATTTCATCGAGCAGCGCCAGACCGTCCAGACGGCTGCCTTGCAGCCAGATATCCAGAAAAACCAGCCGGGGAACGCGATCATTGATCGCGGCGAGCGCGCTGTCCGCGTCGAAAGCCGTGCGGGTTTCGTGGCCTTCATCGCTCAGAATGCCTGCAACAAGTTCCCGGATATCCGCTTCGTCATCAACTACAAGAATATCGGCAGCCATATCAAATCACCTGTCCAGCTATGTTCTTTTCGTCATTATCCGTATTGGTGCCAGCTTCGCCGGCGGGTTCCGCATTCGCGCCCGCTTCGCCAGTCGGCGCCTGCGGAAAGACCATACGTATCATCGCGCCCCGTCCTCCGTGGAAGTCCGGTGGCGCGTCATGCAATTCCAGATGCCCGCCATGATCCTCGACGATCTTGCGGACAATCGCGAGGCCAAGGCCGGTGCCCTTCTCTCGCGTCGTCATGTAAGGTTCCAGCAGCTTCTGGCGGTCGTCGCCCGGCAGGCCCTTGCCATTGTCGATCACATCGACAAACAGTTGCCCATCCGCCTGATAGGAACGGATAAGGATGTGCCCGTCATCGCCTTCCCTGGCGCGATCTTCCTTCGGAAGTCCGTCAATGGCTTCGCTGGCGTTCTTGATGACATTGCCGAACGCCTGCCCGATCAGGCGGCTGTCAAACGAGCCGACCAGCCTTTCGGAGCCAAAATCGTTCTGGAAACGAATATCGCTGCGGCTGACTTCAACCAGGAAGGAAGCCTCGCGCAATGCCTCGCGCATATCCATAAGCCGCATTTCCGGTTTCGGCATGCGGGCGAAGGCGGAGAATTCATCGACCATGCGCCCGATATCGCCAACCTGGCGAATGATCGTATCCGTGCACTGGTCGAAAACCTCGCGATCCTCGGTAATCACCTTGCCATAGCGGCGGCGAATGCGTTCTGCGGAAAGCTGGATCGGGGTGAGCGGGTTCTTGATCTCATGCGCGATGCGGCGCGCCACATCCGCCCAGGCGGACGAACGCTGCGCCTGCACCAGATCGGTAATATCATCCACCGTCACCACATAGGAATGATCTTCGGATTCCGTATCCTCAACCGTCACCTGCACGTTGAAGGTACGCGCCACGCCGCCACGGGTCATGCTGACCTGCTCGCGGTGAACGGCACGTCCCGTCGAACGGGCAACCTCGAAAGCCTGCCCGATCTCCGGCGCGATGCTGGTGAGGTTCCTGCCGACAGCCTCTTCCGATGTGACGCCGAACATATGTTCTGCGGAACGGTTCAGAATGGAAATGCAGCCATCCGTCTCGATACCGATGACGCCCGCCGTCACGCCTGAAAGCACGGCCTCGGAGAACCGGCGGCGCTCGTCAATCTGGTCCTTGGCGGAAAGCAGCTCATTACGCTGGCTCTTAAGTTCGGCGACCATGTTGTTGAAAGTACCGGACAATGCGCCGACGTCTCCATCGGAGGTGCGTACCGGAACCGAGACGTCGAGATTACCCGCCGCCACATCGTCGGACGCGCCGATCAGCAGCCGGATCGGGCGCACCAGCCGGTCGGCCACGGCAATCCCGGTCCAGATCGCCGAAAGCAGAACGATCAGCGTCAGGCCGAAATAGAGCAGCGCGAAGGCGATCTGCGTCGGAATGCGGTTGGCATCCATCTCCTGATAACGCTGGGTGTTGGCTTCCATCAGGCGCATGGCGTCGAGAATCTGGGAATCGACGGCGCGGACCGTATAGAGATAGACGTCGGGTATCTCGCGCATCTTGATGATCGCGCCGACGAAATTACTGTTGCCCGGCGGAATGATGACGGGCTTGCCGTCCGGAGCGGTCTTCAATGCATCTTCGGTCGGCGGCGGCAGGCGATCCTCGACACCGGTATCGCTTTTGACGACCACAGCGCCGTTTTCACGCACCAGAAACGCGCCGAGCAGGCCGCGGCCACGCGCCTGCAGCGTCATCAACTGGACGAAGCCGCCACGATCAAGACTGTAAATGGTGCGCTGCGCATCCAGATCCTGCAACATCGAATAGGATGTGCTTTGCAGGTTGAGCGCTGTTTCACGAATATAGGCAGTGGTAAGGCTTTGCGATGAACTGACAATGTCGCGCGTATTGGTATCGAACCAGCGGTCCAGACCGAGATTGAGCGTGACCGATGCCACGATGGCAACCACAATCGCGGGGACGGCTGCGATCAGCGAAAACAGCGCGACAATGCGGACATGCAGGCGCGAAGCGGCCTTTCCAAGCCGCCGGGCCATGACGATACGGTAAACTTCGCGGCAGATCAGCAGGATCAGGAACAGGATCAGCGCGACATTGATGATGACCAATGCCAGCGTGACAGTCCGGTCCGGCGTGATCGGCGTGATGCCAATCAGAATGGCAAAAGAAATCGATGCGGTGACAAGCGCCGAAATGACAGTGATAATGCCCGGAAGCGCCAGAAGCCTGCGCCCCTCGCCGCCTTGCGATGATTGTTTCTCGCCGTTCATGTCCGCCGTCAGATTCGCCGTGTTCATGTTAACCATGTTACCCAATAGCGTTGCATCTATGCAACGCATTGTGGCGAAAATGCAACGTTAATCTGCACGTCATCACCAATGATCCCGCGCAGAACGCCGGGGAGACTGTTGAATAGCGGTTCCCAACGCCGTCAGGGCTTTCCATGCGGTGCGATTTCACCGCATAAGTGCCTGCTAGAGCATTTCCTATTTTTCATGAATCGTCGGAAATGCTCTATCTATTTTTAACGCGCATCTTGTTCCGAAAACCGTTTCACACTTTTCGGGATGCGCTCTAGGTTCGGGAATCCCGGACCCGGCAACCACTTACCTTTCAAACATTTGGGCAGAGGGCCTTCAGGCACATGCAGGACAACACGCTGGGATTCTACAATTCAAATGCGACCGACTACGCAGCCGACGGCGGCACGCCCAATCCGAAGCTGCCGGGTTTCCTGAAGCGCTGCAAGACAGGCGGCCGCATTCTGGAACTGGGGACCGGCTCGGGAACCGATGCTCAAGCTATTCTGAACGCCGGTTTCAAGCTTGATGCCACGGACGGCTCCGCCGAACTGGCGGCAATCGCCTCGAAACGACTGGGACAACCCGTCAGGACAATGATGTTCGACGAACTTTCGGCAATCAAGGAATATGACGGCGTTTATGCTTCCGCGTCGCTTACCCATGTACCCAGAGGCGAACTCGCTCCCATTGTTGAAAAAATTCACTCGGCATTGGTGAAAGGCGGTGTCGTCTGGGCCAGTTTCAAGACCGGCACCGCTGAAGGCAATGACGCGCTTGGCCGCTATTACAATTATCTTTCGCCGCAAGAGCTTACGGATTACTGGCGCAATAACGGCCACTGGTCCCACATCGAAATAGAATGCTGGACCGGCAGCGCCTATGATAAACGTGTCACCGACTGGGCAGCAGTCGTGGCGGTGCGATAATTCCGAGAGAAATATATCAGAAATTGAGCCTCGCCATTGCCAGTGTGTCGACGAATTCTCCGGCCCGGAAGGCATCTTTCTTGCGAATGCCTTCCGAAACAAAACCGAATTTTTCATAGAGGCGGATCGCTGCGGCATTATCGACATAAGCGGTCAGCTCAAGCCGTTTCAGATCGAGCCAGTTGTCAGCAATATCGATCAGTTCGGTCATGAATGCCGTGCCGATCCCCTTGCCGACATATTCGTCATGTATGCCCATGATGAGTGACGCGCTATGGCTTCGCCGTCCTGCATGCCGAAGCAAGCCAGCGTTTCCGACAATCTCCTCGTTGATTGTCGCGACAATAATGGTCGATTCCGGGCCAAGCGACTGAAGCCATTTCTTTGTGGTATCAAGACGCTGGAACGGCATGCGCAATGTGCCAAACCGAAATCCCGGCATGTTTTGCAAACGGGTCAGGCCTTCCGCATCCTTGTCTTCCACCGCACGAATGACGAGGTTTTCAGGTCGCATTTATCCTCCTTTATATTGCTGGATAGTCGTCAGTTTGCCCACTGGCAAACATCAAGACATGCAGAGACCGGCTCGCGATTCTTATCACAAATGCAGCCCTTTGAAGCGGCATAAGACAATGTCGGCATTTTCTCCCGGCTATGTGACGAAACAATAACGAGCGCGAAGCCGGAAACGGTCAGGCATAGCAGTCGATACATTTTGACCTCCCTTGCACCGAGATCAAACAGTGTCATTGCCAGTAAAAAAATGCGCAACCGCAACAAATATCTCATAATTATACAGACAATCTATTTTGTCCGTAATCATCACGAGATGGAGCAAACCCGCATAAGCTATTGTTTTTTATTTTTATTGCCCGAAAATCGGCCCCATCTTTCGATGGTGTATGCTTGTCTGGAGCGGTTCCGCATCGAAGCGGGATCAGAAATCAGTCCAGTGGATTGATTTCCCCGCGTAGGCGCTTCGCACTTTTGGCTCGAAAATACCCTAGCCCTATCGAAAGAATGCCGCCCAAATTGGGCGGCATGATAGATTGCAGTATAGTGAACGCCTGGCCTTTGCCCGGTCAGTTTTCAGCGCCGTAGGCATCGAAGTCGAAGTACTTGTCGTTGACTTCCTTGTACTTGCCGTTCGCGCGGATCGCCTTGATGGCGTTGTTGAACTTTTCAACCAGTTCAGGACGTCCCTTCTTCATGGCAACGCCAACGCCGACACCATGAATATTGTCATCCGGCGGATAGGTGCCGATCATCTTGCAGCATGCTCCGTCCGGGGTCTTCAGCCACTCGCTCAGCGTCACGCTGTCGTCATTGACGGCATCAAGGCGGCCATTGGCCATATCGAGCCGATATTCTTCGGCGGTCGGATAGGCCTTGATCGTGCTTTCGGTGAAGGCGTGCTCGGCATAATTGGCATGTGTCGTGGACACCTGGACACCGATGGTCTTGCCGGCGAGATCTTCCTTGGTCACGCCCTTGATGTCGCTATCCTTGGGGACCGCGACGCCGGGAGGCGTGTTGTAATATTTATTGGAAAAATCGACCTGCTTCTTGCGTTCTTCCGTGATCGACATGGAGGAAACATAGGCGTCGAATTTTCCGGCCTGAAGTGCGGGAATGGTGCCATCCCATTCCTGCGTAATGAATGTGCACTCGGCCTTCATCTCCTCGCAAAGCGCCCTTGCGATATCGACATCGAAACCCGACAGGGAACCATCCGGATTGGTGAAATTGAACGGCGGATATGCGCCTTCTGTTCCGATAATCAGTTTCAGCGGCTCTTCGGCATTTGCAATGCCCATTGCCAAACCACTTGCCGTTGCAGCGATCCCCACAATCGAAGCTGCCACAGCGATACGCTTTAAAACGCGCATTCACATTCCTCCCATTTCATCTTGGCTGTTCCGAAATTCATCATCCCGGTTCAGCCTCTCGCGAAGGGGAAGCTTTACGAAGGTCGTGCAAATAGCCGACTCGTTATTATTTCTCCCCCATCGCTATCAATAGATGGTTCGGTGGAGCTTGCACACTATCTTTTCGCTCAAGGCCGCGATCAGAAGGCCTGTGTTCGCTTGCGGCCTGTTTGTCATCGCGCCATTTTAATCGCCGGGCTCGACCCTCACGGTCCGGCTGGTCCGCTGCCCATCGGCCAATCTTTGCGCCGAATTTGGACATGTCACTGTCCTGGGCCCTTTTGTCGAATCGTGGCCACCTGAAATCACCGTAATCGCTATTGTACCGGGGTTTCAGCACTGTGCCAAAATTGTGCCAACAAATAGCTAGATCCAATCGCTAGTTTCGCGACCTTCGTAATTACTTGATTTTATTGGAATTTATGGCGCACCCGACAGGATTCGAACCTGTGACCTCTGCCTTCGGAGGGCAGAAACGCAGCTCTTCCTAAAATTGAATTCAATTACATCACATTGATTTTAATACTTATTTCAATAGACCACGATTACCCACTATTGCCACGAATTGCCCATTTGTGCTACCTATTAGCTACCTAGGAAGCAAACTCAAAGGGCGTCCCATGGCGCAGTCAAAGAAACGCATTGGTATTCGGGACATAGCGGCCTTGCCGGTTAACTCGGTAGTGTGGGATAGCACCGTGACAGGTTTTGGGGCGCGGCGGCAGCGCGGCGAGTCCGTTTCTTACATTCTCTTTTTCCGCACCAAAGACGGACGCCAACACAAGATCACCATCGGACGACACGGAGCGCCGTGGGCGCCGGATACTGCTAGGGCCGAAGCGCAGCGTCTCCTTGGCGAAGTCGTGGTAAAAGGGAAAAGTCCGACTGCTGCGCGCCTCTCGGTACAGACCGTTGCCGAATTATGCGACCAGTACCTCAAGGACGCAGGGTCAACGATGCGTCGCCCGAAGAAAGCTTCGACCCTCGCCACGGATGCAGGCCGCATCGAACGCCATATCAAACCGCTCCTTGGTCGTAAGTCAGTCGCTCAAGTCACCCGCCAAGACATCGAGGATTTCATGAACGATGTGGCGAAGGGAAAAACTGCGAAAATCGAGAAGACAAAGAAGCTGCGTGGTAAGTCTGTAGTGCGGGGCGGAACTGGTACGGCGAGCCGAACAGTAGGTCTGCTCGGCGGTATCTTCACATACGCTGTCCGGCTGGGCCTGCGCCCGGACAATCCAGTCCACGGGATAATGCGGCCAGCTGACGCCCGCAAGATGCGACGTCTCAATGACGAGGAATACAAAGAGCTTGGCAAAGCGCTCGTCCGTGACGACATGTGGCCCCCGGCGCTGGCGGCAATCCGCTTCCTCGCCCTTACGGGATGGAGGCGCAGCGAGGCCAGCTTATTGCGTTGGGAAGAAGTGAACCTTGAACGCCGCACGGCTACACTGGGTGATACAAAGACGGGCTTCAGCATCCGTCCACTTTCACAGGCAGCTTGTGATGCGCTTGGCCCGGCGAAATCCTCCGGCTTGGTTTTCATTCCCGCGCGAGGCGAGACCTTGGCGCTACAAACGCACTGGGAGAAGCTGAAGCTTCCAGCGGGCATTACCCTCCACACACTTCGGCACAGCTTCGCCAGCCTTGCCGCCGATCTTGGCTATAGTGAGCCGACCATTGGCGCACTGCTTGGTCACAAAAGCACAACGATCACGGCGAGGTACGTTCACTTTGCTGACGCAGTGCTGGTTGCGGCGGCTGATGCAGTGGCGGACGAAACGGTGAAAAGAATGGCGATATAGTCGAAAATGAAAACACGACCGGAAATTAACGATAGGAGATGAAACAAGCAGCAGCAGCTGCCATTTCATTGAACGTAACCTGTCGTTGCGATAAATTTGAATGGGTAATTGCCTATGGGGCACATGCAACAGGCACAAACACACCATTATTTCAGTATTCGCCCATCTCTGCTGCGTGGATTTCGGCTGGAATAATCGCTTTACTAGTACTTCTGCACTCCGTGGTTATGGTGTGCTGGTACACAAAAGCTTGTGGCCTTGCCATGGAGCCGATCAATCGCGTCGGCCATATGTTTGACCTTAACCGCGAAATGAACGTTCCGACTTGGTTTTCCGTACTTCAGCTATTTGCGACTGCGTGCGCTCTCGCATTGGTCCCGTGGGTCCAGCGCCTCAAATCACTTCCTTCGACTGCGTGGTGGGGCTGTCAGCGATCTTCTTTTATATGTCGCTCGACGAGGGAACGGACATGCATGGTTTATGGCGCGCGGATAATTTCGCCATCCCCGGCACCGCCCATCCATTTTTCTCATGGATCATTCCGGCTGCTTTCGTGGTGATTGTTGTCGGAGGAATTTACATCCGCTGGTTATTGGCACTGCCCCGACGCACAGCAAGCCTGTTCGTCCTTGCAGGAACGGTTTTTGTGACCGGCGCTCTGGTTTTTGAGGGTATTGGCGCGTTCTTGGCTGACGAAACCTTTTTCAATGCGTCCTACCTCGTCGTTTCAACAATCGAAGAAACGCTGGAAATGTCGGGCGTTTTAATTATGCTTTTCGCAGTGCTCGACTATCTGGAAGGCCAAGGCGTTAGAGTTGCCTTGGCGCCTGAGCGATACAACTAAAACAATGCCACAAAATTTGCGAGGCTACGCGCCAAGACAAAGCCGAGGTGGGCTATGTGGCGAGGGTACCCGCCCCCTGCAGCATTGTGCTATCAATCGCAAAAATATGATGCCATTCCGCAGCGAACGAAATGGTACACAGTCAAGCTTGGACGGCAGTGAAGGCGGGTTACTAAATAGTTTTTCCCGGAGTTCCACGGTTCGACTATCTAACCGTCGTCTGAACGAGATGACGAATTTAGCGCGTGGCTTCAAGTGATCCGTAATGAACGGGGTCGTGGTTTCTTACAGAATCTAAGATTAGGGCGACAATCGCTTGCGCCTCCCCCATGTCTGGCAATTGCATTCCGGCACGGCGGGAAAGCGTGTGCGAATAGAAATGCATAAATTTGCGTGCGCGTTCAGCATCAACCGGATCGATGATGAGACGATCAATACTGCTATCTATGTTGACATGTTCGAGGAATTTAAACGCAGCATACCCTTCAACGAATCTGCGGGCCATATTTCCGAGATTGAAGATGATCTGATGATCGTTTAGAGGATTCTCTGCGTAGCCGACGAGTTGGTGGAAGAGATAGAGATACTCGGAACGATATTTCTGAATGCTATCAGGGCACGGGATCAGTCTCGAAGCAACAAGGCCATTCGCGTCGGTCCGCTCAATGAGATATGTTCGATACATCTGTTCAGTCATCTTTCCCATCCAGTCGATCATGAGGCTGAGAAACTCATGGCTGTGTGTCGAGACGAACAGTTGCTTGGCTAGACATTCATGTCTGGCGGGTCTGGGTGCCCCTTCATTGAAACGGTAAAAGGTTGTTCTAATGAATGCACAGACGTGCAAAAGATGATGCGCATCAAGGCTTGATATAGGATCATCAATATAGACAATGGTCTGCGAGAGATCGTTTCCGTTTTCAACCAACTTGGTGATGAAATAGCAGAAGGCAATTGCCGTGCGTTCGCCTTCGCTCAGATTCCGCGCCGGCTCTTGACCACGCATGAGCAAAAAGCGGTCGCCTTCAATGACTTTAACTTGGATATCGGCTTTCCCAAAAAAACGATACAACGTATCGTTGATGGCCGCTGCGCCTTTGGTAGCGTCGGACAGCTCCGCTTGAAGCCTAGCAATTTCGGCTTCAAGTGTATCAAGCTCTGCTCCACACTTTGTTTCGATTGCATTCTGCGCAATAATTTGAGCTTCCAGTGCAAACCGATCAATCTGGCGCATTGCTTCGGCTACATAGTGATTCTTTAGTGTGGCAATCGCTTCATTGCGCGCGGTTGCGAAGCGTCGAGTGCGCTGGTTGTTCCCATCCACCAAGACCTGAAATCGCTTTCCAGCGGCACTAAGCGAATCGGTTTCCGGCTTCCCATCCGGGGCTGGCACAACATCAAAAGGACTAGCTAATTTCCTTTCAAGAGCATCAATTAACTCCTGCAGGCCTTGGTTGAAACTGTCTCTCGCGAGGGCTAATTCCATACCAGCTTGTGTATGTTCATCATGCAAATCTGCGTAAAAGCCTGATCGGGGATATGCCGAGCCGGAAAACTGCATCCGCCTACCGACAAGTCCATCAATGGCGGTGGTGATCCTTTTCTTGAGATCATTAAATGCTTCGGAAAAGTGAGCATTAAGCGCCGCCTTACGAGAAGCGGTGAGTTCCCCTGCACAGAACTCACAGTGGAACTTGCCCTCGTGAAGCTGGCGCCCTTGTTCAACCCATGCACCAACATCCGGATGCTTCACTAAATGGGCGATAGTGGCAGATGAATCGATCTGCTCGCTCAGAAGAGCAGCGCCATCACGCCAGAGTTGGTCGATAGGATGCACAGTGATTGAAAGATCCGGTAAAATATCCTTCGGTTCAGCTGCCACCTTGGCGCGTGCTGCCTGAACTTCCTCTGGAGTAAGCGCATCGGGTAGAACCCCCTTCCACGCGCTGATAATGGGCTTCAGGTTAGTTTTGTTAAAGCGTCCAACCGGTAGCTCATTGACGATCCGACTGGCGCAGTCGGTTTCTGTCTTACCAATCTCATCTTCAAGGCGTTTGGCCTCGGCAGTGGCTGCCTTACGCTGATCCTTGAGCTGAGTACGGTGCGATTCCTTTGTCGTCAGTTCATCGCGTCGTTCGATATTCTCCGCACCGAGCAAGAGAATAGGATTAAAGCCGTCGGCATCGTCCCAACGAAGATGGGCTTTTCGAAAATCCTCATTGAAGACGCGGACGTTGCAAGGCACAGCAAAGCTGTGGTCATAGTGTGTGCCGTCGGAGCGTAATATTTCAAAGCGCGCGTTTGGATAATCTGGATGAAGCCCACTGTCTTCTAAGCAACGAAAAACACGCGATAGCGTCGTTTTGCCAGAATAATTCCACCCATAAATCAAATTGAAAGGTGCGAACTCCGGCAAAGTACCTCCGGTAAAGTTCTTGAATACGCCGAAATCCCTGATGCTTGAAATACGTCTGAACATGTTGCCCCGAATCCCCAGCGTTTACCAGCCTACACCACAACGCTTCTCCCTATGAGTTTACTATATGCATGACGCTCGACTTTGACTAGAATCCCTCATGAGGCATCGGAAAAAATCGGGCCAATCCCAACGTCAGCAATTGGCAAAAACACTGCTTTTTTTTTCGCCAACACCAGATCCAATGTACTCAACGAGGCGGGTTCTTTGATACAATTCTGAAATATTAAGGCCGAAGTGCGGAACAACAATCTGTGTGAAATGAGCTCATTATTAGAACAAATAACGAACAAACTATTTGTGAGCTGAGTCTGATTATGCCAATATGTCAAAAACTGACACAGTGGAGATTCGGGCGGTGACCCTACACGAAAGCAAGAGCGAGTTTGCGCGCCTCCGGGAACAGGCGGGCCTAACAGTCGAAGAAGCCGCTAAAGCGATAAAGGTGTCATTGCGCTCAGCCTATCGGCACGAGAATGGCGAGTGCTCTCCTTCACCTCTCGCGTTGGATACACTCAGACTCATGGTAAACAGACATCGACCACCAAATCGGCCTGCTAGGTTCCGCTTCATTGACCTGTTCGCTGGCATTGGCGGGCTGCGTGTGGGTTTTGAGAACATCGGTGGCAAATGCGTTTTCACAAGTGAGTGGGACAAGTATGCTGTCGAAACCTACCGAAAGAATTTCCCTGAAGACGAGGAACACATTTTCGCGGGTGATATTCGCGAATATACCAAGGACGATGCCGCCTTGGCGAAGATTCCGGTACATGACGTGTTGCTGGCGGGTTTTCCGTGCCAACCTTTCTCGATTGCTGGGGTATCCAAGAAAAACGCTCTTGGCCGTCCGCACGGCTTTCTCGATGCTACTCAGGGAACTCTGTTTTTCGACGTAGCCCAGATTATACGTTTTCACAGACCAAGAGCGTTCCTCTTAGAGAACGTGAAGAACCTGCAACGACACGATAAAGGCCGGACGTTCGAAACAATTATGAACGTGCTGGAAAACGAATTGGGTTACAAAGTTGTCACCCGGGTTGTTAGCGCCCGTCCATGGGTTCCCCAAGGCCGCGAGCGCATCTTTATTGCAGGGTTTCTGGACCACGATACCGCATTTTCATTTGACAGTATGACGATCCCCGAAGGACCGGCGCCAACACTTGGGTCTATCTTGGACACAAGTGTTGCTGAGAAATACACTCTCACCCCAAAGCTGTGGGATTATCTCCAAGCCTATAAGAAGAAGCACGAATCAAAGGGTAACGGTTTCGGCTTCGGGTTGTTCGGTCCGGGCGACGTCGCCCGTACGCTCTCTGCTCGTTACTATAAGGACGGCTCGGAAATATTAGTAAACCAAGGCAGGGGAAAGCGACCGCGCCGACTGACGCCAAAGGAATGTGCTCGCCTGATGGGATTTGAGCGCGGCAATCGAACTTGGGAAATTCCAGTATCTGACATGCAAGCCTACAAGCAGTTTGGAAATGCTGTGGTGGTGCCGGTGGTCGAAGCCATTGCCGAGGCGATGAGTCCTTGGTTACCCGGATTGGCCGATGAAACTATCGTCATCCCTTCCGATCTCACTGAACCTTGGAAGGCTGTAGCACATGGCTGACATCGTGCCTGCCGACGTTCGCAGCAGGATGATGGCAGGTATCCGCGGTAAAAACACAAAGCCCGAATTACAAGTGCGTCGCGCCCTTCATGCTGAAGGCTTTCGCTACCGGTTGCATGACGCCAAGCTGCCTGGAAAACCGGATATGGTATTCCCAAAGCACAGGGCGGCTGTGTTTGTGCATGGTTGTTTCTGGCATGGTCACAATTGTCATTTGTTCCGCCTGCCTGCGTCCCGATCTCACTTTTGGCAGCAAAAAATTCAATGTAATGTCGAACGCGATCATAAGACGACTGGGACCTTGCACCACTACGGCTGGCGCGTTGGCATTGTCTGGGAATGCGCGTTGAAGGGTAAAGAACGCTTACCAGCGGGGGAAGTTGTAGGGGCTCTTGCCGAGTGGCTCCGTGGAGAGGCACCGGACTTCGAGATCTTGGGGAAAGTAAAGAATGATTGAAACACTGGAGGCCCTCGTTGGCCTGATGCGCCAAGACGGTGCAGTGCGTATTTACGCCAAAAAACTGGCTCCAAATGACAACTCCAAGAACCAGATATACCTAGGTGGAGACTTCTCTGCTTTAAACATTATTCCGCACGGCGAAGTACGAACCGATGATGCAGAGATGGCCGGTAGTGTCCGTGATCGGGCTAAGGCTTCCATCCACTTCTCGTGGATTGACGAGGGCGGCCAATACTTGGCTCCCACAGCGCAGCTTATTCTTTATCCCAAGTACCCCGAAGTGCGTATGTCGGGCTTCCTCAAAGGTGCCAAGCTGAAAGATGCACACCATGCACCGGGTGACGTAATGCGTGTGCGGGATGAGGGTCGTGTGTTGTTCCTCGGAATCACCCGAAAAGGCACGGTGCTCGGCTTTGCCGCGTCAGCTAACAGTCCTATCGCCCGTGCTCTTGAGGCACGTCACGATTTGGAACCAGTCGGGGTATTCTTGGAAATACCAGCCGAGCCTGCGGCCGGCAGTACGAAAGAACGCCTACTGGAAACCTTGGAAGCGATTTACCGCAAGCATTGGATTCCATCCCAAAAGCTCGACCGGCACGGCGTCAAACAGGCCTATGCTGCCCGGAACGGTGGTGGCTACACTCTGGAGGCCGAACTAGGTATCGCGCCCAATAGCTATGCGGAACCAGACTATCTCGGCTGGGAAGTCAAGCAGTACGGGGTTGCGGACTTTGACAGCTATAGGCCGACGAGCGTGGTCACGTTGATGACGCCGGAGCCGACGGGTGGCTTTTACCGGGACAACGGGGCGGAAGCCTTCGTGCGCCGCTTTGGATACCGCGATAAGAGTGGCAAGGCTGATCGTATCAATTTTGGTGGCATTTATGCGAGTAACAAAACCTTCCACCCGGATACCGGGCTTCAGCTTCGTATGACGGGCTATGATATAGCAGCGGATAAAATCACAGACATGGAAGGCGGAATTGCACTTCTAGACCGGCGCGACGAAGTAGCCGCGCTGTGGAAGTTTCCCGGTATTATCGAGCACTGGAGCCGTAAGCACGCACAGGCAGCTTATGTGCCGTCCCTATTCAGAACGCCTCCACCGGAATACTGCTATGGGCCGCGCATTCTCCTGTGTGAGCAAACCGACTTAACGCTGTTTCTCAAGGCCGTAGCTGATGGCACAGTGTATTATGATCCAGCCTTAAAAATTGAGCCGCTAACTGGACTAAAACGGCGGAGTCAATTCCGCATCCGCCACAACCAACTCCAGCGGATGTATCATCAAAGCGAGATCGTGAATCTGGATGCAACTTCGGCCTTTTCGCCGCGGCACTCAAATGTGGTTTCTTCTGAAAGCGCTTGTTAATATACACCACTTCGCCCTCCCCTGTATTCAGGTTCAAATCCGGCTTCCGCCAAGCCCGAAATTTGAATGTCGATTAGTCCTGAAAGCTAAAACTGCTCCGCGTCATGCGGACTGGTTCGCGTTGCGATGCGTTGAGAATAAGCACATTATGTAATGCACGAGGACTGGAAGAACACTGATGATGACGAAAGTGATAGCTTTGTCCGACTAGACACATGTGCATTGGCTGATCAGCTCGAGATTACCGCGAAGAAACGACCTTCGCCTTCGCCACTATTGTTGAAGCGATGCTTTTACAAACCGATGCAAATTTTTGAAAATTCTTCTTATGTTCGCTTTGATTGGCTAGCTCTTTTTCCAGAATTTTGCCGAGATTCAGCGAGTTCTGCTTCGAAACAGATTTGTAATTTTCGATGTCGGACTTACCCCGGATCAGTTCTTGGATGTTGTCAGTCTCTTGCCGGTAATAGGTTTCCAAATCAATCCAGTCAGCCGCTCGGGCCAGATCAGACATGTGAACGTTTTCCAGCGCATTTATTTTCATCGCCCACGTCGCATCGCTTCCTCCTGCTGCCAGATTATGGGCCACAGTGTCGCGATAATTGTTGCTGACTGTTCCGCGCACACATAACACGACTGATTTTTTCTCAGATAAGGTTAGGCCGTCCAAACTTGGGTACGCTTCATTCCCCGCAAACGCTCTACCGGATAGAAGAAGCAAGCTTGCTACGGCAATTACACGCTTGCTGGTTCTGTTCTCATTGATCCCCATATCAGTCCCTCTTAAGTATCCCAATCATGGTCTTATAGGACGTGGTTTCATAACAGTCCAGATGGTGCTCTGACAAAATGGATGTCAGAGAACGAGTCGGCTGGAACCTTCGACGCTTAAGGGTTGAAAAAGGTATATCGCAGGATCACCTTGCGTTTGCCGCAGAGGTTGAGCGCGCTTATGTCGGCCATCTCGAGCGCGGCAAGAAAAACCCAACAATCGTCACGCTCCATAAACTGGCTACGGTTCTCGATTGCGACGTTTCCGAGTTATTCGCCATTCCCCCGAAAAACGCTGAGCCAATCGCCCCGCTCGGTGCAGGCAGGCGCAAAAGCTAAAGGTCGCCCAGGCTGAGCCATACCATCCAAAATGTTTCACAAAATTTGCGAGGGACATGGTCAGGCGGATGGGGGGGCACCCGGCGAAACCACTCCCTCTGCGCGGAAAACTTGAAGGGGTGGGAGGGGCTCGGCCACTCACGCGATTAGCAGCCCATGGGCCATACCGATCTTCGCCCCGCATCCCCAGCATGGTGGGATATGTCATTCGATGGATAGAACTACCGGCAATCATTGCCGCGCTTGATGGCGGCACCATTCCGTCCCGTTTCCCGATAAATTCTATCCATGGCTAGCCATGCAATGCATCGCCCAACCCCATGCGTATGGCTCAACCTCACAGCACTGTATTCCCGCGCAGTATCAATAGGGCAAGCCCTAGCGATTCTCGGAATAGAGCCAACTGGTGGTATCACACACATTGAAGTTGACTTTTTGATACGTTGGTATCACAGTATCTAAAAGTTATGTGAGACCATCGGAGTCCGTCATGTCCACCGCCGCAATCGTTGGCTACGCCCGCGCATCAACCACCGACCAGAAAGCTGGCCTTGAAGCCCAGCTCCGCGATCTGTCCGCTGCGGGAGCGTCGCGCATCTTCCAAGAGGAGTTGTCGTCTGTGGCTACCAAGCGCCCCGAACTGGAGCGGGCGCTGGATTACTTACGCGAGGGCGACACACTTATCGTCACCAAGCTGGACCGCCTTGCGCGTTCCGTCGCAGACCTCGTGGCGATCACAGAGACGCTTCGCACGAAGGGCGTGGGGATTCGCATCCTATCGATGAACCTCGACACCGCCACACCGACTGGCAAGCTGATGCTGAATTTGCTGGGGTCGATTGCGGAGTTTGAACGGGAGTTGATGCTGGAACGGCAGCGCGAGGGGATCGCGAGGGCCAAAGCCGAGGGCAAGTACAAGGGGCGAGCGCCGACTGCGCGGGCAAAAGCGGAAGATGTACTGCGGTTGAAGGCCGGAGGAATGACGGCTGACGCAATCGCGACGAAGCTGGGGATCGGGCGGGCGAGTGTGTTTAGAATACTGCGATCAAAGATTGTAATTTAATGTATTTACACACTATGCGAGTGCAGCTTACTGTGTAACGGGAGTACTTTGGAAACGGAGGCAGGTGAAAATCATCACCTGATTTCATATGTTTTATACCATACGGTTTAACGCTGCACTTGCTGCTTTGGGGATTGATCCGTCCACCATCCCTGCAAACCTTCGGCAAATTGGGCAATCTCGCGGCAAAGCGGCGGGTTGCTCGCCTCAAGAAGCGGTTCTTGTGATCCTCAGCGAACTTCCCTTAGAAGTGAAAATGATGGCTGATCTCAGAGCAGTTTATGTCTGGGCTCGGGACGGCAAGGTACGCGCAGATAACCCAATTATTCAGACAGTTGCCCTCGACCTCGGTTTAGAACTGCCACGAACCTGCTAACGGACTCGTGCAGCCTTGAGCCGCTCCGCAAGCCCCACTGCTGACATTTCCACGGCGGGGCTTTCGGTTCCCTCGGTCCAGCCAGCTTCGCTGGTGGGCCATTCCCCTTTAGCGTGAAGGTCAAGGCGTAACCTCGCCCTGCCAAGCCGCTCGGCGGTCTCCTTACTCGCGACAAGAGAGGCCGCAGGGGGCGGCGTCACGCGCCTCGCCTCCACCTTCCGCAGCAACTTCAACGCGTCCAGCCGCAAATCCGTTGATTGTTCCTCATCTTCGGCCACCCCGAGCAAATATCGGTGGGTGAGGTCGTAGACCCCTTGCGGCGCTTCATACTCAATAATCGCTTTCGCGGCCTCGACGCACTTGGCCTCTGCCACCTCGGTCGAGGTCATGATTTGCAACAGCGCGGCGAGCGCCGGGCTTAGGATTTCACCCTCGGCCATTCTTCTGCCTCCACATAACGGTTATGAAAGGGACAATGACCCGGTTTCGGTTAGGGATGAAAATCCCATGTTTTCAATAGGATGGAAGAAATCCTAACCGTTCTAACTGATCTAACTGATAAGGGGATTGAAGGGATTTAGTGTCCTAGGAAGTCTATAAAGTTCGTGTTATAACCGTTAGGAACAGTTAGGCGGTTAGGCCGTTGTTTTTATTGTATTTTTTCATTCATCATCCGTTAGGGCCATACCACCCTCTTTAACATACCCTCTAACCGGCTTATCTCCCGCCCAGATCAGCTTCGGCCCGGTCCACCCCAGCCGCCTCATGCAATCGCCCAGCCTCCGACTATCCCGCTTCGTCACGTTCGGCATCTCCATCGCCAATGCCGATGCGAAAATGGTACTCGTGGCGATACGAAGCTCACCTTCGGCCTGCTTAGCAAGCTTCGGTAGGAGCGCGGCGAGCGTATCTTCCCACGGATCAGCCTCAACCCGTTCGGCTTGCCGCTCGGCAGCAACCGTCCACAAATGTTCCGGGATCGTAACCGGGTCAGCTTCGCCCGGCTCCACTATCGCGGCTTCAGCCCAAAGCTGATCGCGGGCCTCACGCAGGGCCGCCAGATCAATCTCTCCCGTCACCACCGGCCAAAACCTCCGGTTCCCGGTCGGGTCTTTCAGGTAATGGTCGTCGTTCGTCGTGCCGATCAGGACGCAGCGACGGGGCACTTCCTCGACCGTCCGGGCGTAGGCGGCACGCGCTCGGTCGTGGGTTTTTGAAATGAACTGCTTTGCCCGCCGCACGTCCGACTGGCCAAGCCCATCCAACTCCGGCGCTTCAACGATCCACTTTCCCAGCAGCAGTTCTTGATGTTCCTTATAGTTTTGGCGGAAATCGAGGGCGTCGGTGAAATTGTCATCACCTCCGGCCAATACCTTGAGCGCCGATGACTTACCGCGCCCCTGCGGCCCTTCCAGCACCAGCATCGCATCAAACTTACAGCCGGGACGCCGTACGCGCCGGATCCCGGCAACCAGCACGGCCCGGCCAATGGCCCGCGTCAGTTCGTCATCCGCAGCGCCAAGATACACCGAAAGCCAAGTGTCCAGCCTCCGCCTTCCATCCCAAACCAGCCCATCAAGATAATCCCGCACCGGATCGAACGCGTTCTGCATCGCAAGCAGCCTTGCCGCATCTTCCACGTTTCGCTGGCCGGGATCGAAATCGAAATTCTCAATCACAACATCGCGCAGCTTCAGCACCGTGTCCGCAAAAGCCTCGCCAACCGGCTTATCGTAACCCTCGATCTCCATCCGCATGTGGAACTTGTCGAACTTCATGCGGATGCCCAGCTTGGTGATCGCTAGCTTCGCGTTCGCCACCGACGGCGCGAAGCCACCCGGATTTGCTTGGCGGTTCAGTTCCGCCTGCGCCTTGCCCTTTCGCGCCTGCTTGCGGTCCAAAAATGAGCTAAAGGTCTGCACTTCGTTCGGTTTGGACGAAACCGGCAGCAAGTCTTTCATTGCCAGATCGTCTGCGGTGAGCAACGCAAGGTCCGTGGTGTCTAACTCCCGCACCACCCTTGCCATCACATCCTTCTCCATCTTCAAAATCTCACCCACGGCCCAGCCTCCGTTCTCGATCAAAAACCACCCGCATTCCTTGGCATAGGCGGTCGTAGGCATCTTCGGCCCGCTTTCCCGGCAGGGCTTCGATCAGTTCCAGCGCTTCGCGCAACAAGTACATGCCCCGGAAAAACTCGTCCTGTGCAACCAACTCCGGCTCCACCCGCAACCGATTCCGGGCCTCGTCCAATGAAATCACGTCTGCAGTCATCGCCGTTCACCTCGCTATCTTCCGAAAAATGAGACCGGCGGAATTTGCTTAGATACCTCCGCCGGTCCGCGTCGCGGTGGCCATGCCCGCGCCTCAATTCATCGACCTAGCCACCAGCTTCGCGGCCAAGTCCTCCAGCACCTCCACGGCTCGCTCCGCATCCCGCGCCAACACTTTCCGACCCGCCCGCCGATGCCAGTCCCGCAACTCCCGCAGCCCTCGAAGTCCTGCCATGAACTGCTTGACCGGATCGGACGAGGCCCGAACCTCCGCCACGGCCCGGTGCGCCACCCGCATGGCGTCCCGCCAGCCCGCGTCGTCCCCCGCAATGAACGCAGCCTCGGCTTCCTCCAGCAGCGCCCCGAACGGAGTCCGTGCCATCACCGTTCCTCCGGTTTCACCGTGCTGCTAAACAGACGGCTTGCTGCCGATTCAACGCCGCCATAGGTCTCGACCCCATGCGTCGGCGCTCCTCGTTCGGCCCCTCGGTCGTAAGCACCTGCGGCAGTGGAGTCAGCAAAGGTGTTGATGACGTTCAGGGCGTGGACGCTCATCGGCAGATTGCTACGCAGATAGTGCTCCAGCACTTCCCGGTGTCCGACCAGCTTGTGGTCCTGAATGTACCGGGCGACGCGCTCGTGCTCTTCTGGGTAAAGTGCCGCCGACTGCTGATAGCGGTACGCTATGGTGTCCAGTTGCTCCGGCGTGAAGAGGCGGGCGCTGGCGGCGTGATAAAAGTCTTCGGATTTCATCGGGATTGCTCCTTCTCCGCGAGCGCGGCAAGCCACGCCTCGACCTTGGGATGGCTGTACATAATGGACTGAAGCTCCGCTGGAGCGTCCGGGAATGCGGCGAAGACCGAGGCCCGCACCGCTTCACGAGCCTTTAGGCGTTCCATGTCCCGCTTGTGCATCGCCGCACTTTCGCTAATGCCCAACGCCACCGCGTCCGAGCCTTTATCGTAAGCTGGCACGGTTTGGCCGTTGAGGTGATCGGTCACGGAAATGCCGGGTCCGGCCCGGAAGCTTCCGAGCTTCGCCTCCAGTCGAGCGCTTTCAATCTTGTCGTTTGAAATGTAGTTCATGGCTTTCGCCTCCGTGGGTTATGCGGCAGCGGCGCTGCGCAGAGTTTCGCATTCGGTGGTGGTTGTGCCGACTGGGGAGGATTTCGCCTCGACCCACTCCAGAAGGTCCGCCCATCGATAGAGCGGCGTCCGTCCAAACCGACGAAACTTTGGCCCTCCACCTCGGCAAGCAAGTTTCGCCAACGTCGTTGCTTTTACGGGATAGCCTACAGCGCTTAGAGCTTTCGCAGCATCCCTCCTAAGTAAAAGTGTTTCCTTTTCCATCATAACCCTACCTGTATGGCTCATGTTGCTTCAATATCACTTGAATTCAACCACCATGGCTTGTCATTAATACTTAGTCAACAATGTTAATCAGGATCAAAAACAAGAAATTACAAGCAAATTAAAGCTGGTTTTAACCTATAACTTGAGGTGTATATTTTTGATATACTTGGGAAGGGAGGAGCTGATGATGGCGGCAAGTGCGCACATGACTCGACCGGCAAAGCTTGCCTTATGACTCCTTGGTCAAGGCAATGGCCTTCAGGTTCATACGATCCATCCGCGAGGCGAATTGTATGGCCCAAAGACTCGAACGACGGCAAACGTTGAAAAGACTCGTCCGAAACGAAAGCGGCTTCAGGTTTATATGGCTTTACGCTTCATGCGTAGAACCATACAGGACTCAGACGCGATTAAGCGTCTAAAGACTCCCAGCCGCGCTGGCGCGGCTTCCGACTCGCTCGCATGTTTCCGGCTTCGAGTCGAATCTTGGCTAGGAAAGCTCAGCCGCCAAGTCGGGACGAAACCCGCCGTGGCGCTACCTATTTGCTACCTAGGCTAAATCGATAATGCCGCCAAGTGATTGATTTTTATGGCGCACCCGACAGGATTCGAACCTGTGACCTCTGCCTTCGGAGGGCAGCACTCTATCCAGCTGAGCTACGGGTGCATTACTGGCAGGCACGAAGCCTTTTCATGCGCGTTTCTAACCGAACCGCGCATGTGCATCAATGACTTATTTTGAGAAATCAGAGCAAAGTTGCGACAGCTTCCGCTGTTAAGAACGCAACCCCGGAGCTTCCTGCCCCGTCCGCTCGACATATTCCGTATAGCCGCCGCCGTATTGGTGGATGCCATCAGGCGTCAGTTCCAGAACCCGGTTCGATAATGCGCCGAGAAAATGCCGGTCGTGCGATACGAACAGCATCGTGCCTTCATAGGCAGCAAGAGCCTTGATAAGCATTTCCTTGGTATCGAGGTCGAGATGGTTGGTCGGTTCGTCCAGAACCAGGAAGTTCGGTGGGTCGAACAGCATCGCCGCCATCACCAGACGGGCCTTTTCCCCACCCGAAAGCACGCGGCATTTCTTTTCGATATCATCACCGGAAAAACCAAAGCAGCCGGCGAGTGCACGAAGCGGCGCCTGGCCTGCTTTTGGAAAACGTTCTTCCAACCATTCCAGTATGGTGGCGTCGCCGTCGAGCACATCCATTGCATGCTGCGCGAAATAGCCAAGCTTGACGCTGGCGCCGATATTGACATTGCCCTTGTCCGGCTCTGCTGCACCTGCAACCAGTTTCAGCAGCGTCGACTTTCCCGCACCGTTGACACCCATGATGCACCAGCGTTCGCGGCGGCGGACCATGAAGTCGAAACCATCATAGATCGTGCGGCTGCCATAGGTCTTGTGCACGCCTTTCAGGCTCACGACATCCTCACCCGAACGCGGCGCGGGCGCGAAGTCGAAGGCGACCGTCTGACGGCGGCGGGGCGGCTCCACGCGGTCGATCTTCTCCAGCTTCTTCACACGGCTTTGGACCTGCGAAGCGTGGGAAGCACGCGCCTTGAAACGCTCGATGAACTTGATCTCCTTGGCAAGCATTGCCTGCTGGCGCTCAAATTGGGCCTGCTGCTGCTTTTCATTCAGCGCCCGCTGGCCCTCGTAAAAAGCGTAATCGCCGGAATAGGTCGTCAGCGAGCCGCCGTCGATTTCGATGATCTTGGTCACGATACGGTTCATGAACTCGCGGTCGTGCGAGGTCATCAGCAACGCGCCGTCATAATTCTTGAGGAACGCTTCCAGCCAGATCAGGCTTTCGAGATCGAGATGGTTGCTCGGCTCGTCGAGCAGCATCACGTCCGGCCGCATCAGCAGGATGCGCGCCAGCGCAACGCGCATTTTCCAGCCGCCGGAAAGCTTGCCGACATCGCCGTCCATCATTTCCTGCGTGAAGCTCAAGCCCGCCAGAACCTCGCGCGCGCGGCCATCCAGACCGTAGCCGTCCAGTTCCTCGTATCGCGCCTGCACTTCGCCATAACGTTCGATGATGGCATCCATCTCGTCCATGCGGTCTGGATCGACCATTGCGGCCTCCAGCTCGCGGAGCTCCGCCGCAACTACGCTGACAGGGCCCGCCCCCTCCATTACTTCCGCGACGGCAGAACGTCCGCCCATTTCACCGACATTCTGGTCGAAATAGCCAATCGTCACGCCTTTTTCGACGGAAACCTGCCCCTCGTCCGGCTGCTCATCGCCGGTAATCATGCGAAACAGGGTCGTCTTGCCCGCACCGTTGGGCCCCACAAGTCCGATCTTTTCGCCCCGGTTCAGGGCGGCGGAAGCCTCGATAAAGAGAATGCGATGGCTGTTGGATTTGCTGATATTGTCGATGCGGATCATGAAACGGGCAGACTTTGCGAGATGGCGTTGGATGGAAGGCGGTCGCGTTGCGGCCTCCTATGCCACGACGGCACAGCCAAGTCACCCCGCTTTGCGGTTGGAAATTCTCCGCTTCAGATCATGGAATGTTATGCAACCATTGCTCGGTCGAGAATTTTTCGACCACCAGCTTTTCCGCCGCCGCATATTCCTCAGGCGTAATCGTGCTGCTGACGCCGCCATTGAGCGATACAAATGTTTCCTTCATGCGCTTGATGACTTCCTCGCGCGGCAGACCTGTCTGGCTGCGAACAGGATCGACGCGTTTCACTGCGCTCGTCGTGCCCTTGTCGCTCAGCTTCTCGCGCCCGATGCGCAGAACCTTCACCATTTTCTCGGCGTCCATGTCGTAGGCCATGGTCACATGATGGAGGACCGTCCCCTTGGAAAAGCGCTTCTGCGCCGCGCCGCCGATCTTGCCCCTGGAGCTCGAAATATCGTTGAGCGGCTTGTAAAACGCATCGATGCCCAGCGAATTGAGCGCTTTCAGCACCCAATCGTCGAGAAATGCATAGGAATCGGCAAAGCTCATATCGCGCACGAGTTCGCCGGGCGCATAGAGCGAATAGGTTATGGTGCTGCCGGGTTCAACGAACATCGCGCCGCCGCCGGTTACGCGCCGAACGGTCTCTACGCCAAATTCGCGTGTCGCTTCCATATCCACTTCATTGCGCAGCGACTGGAACGCGCCGATGATGATGGCCGGGCGTTCCCATTCCCAGAAGCGCAGCGTCGGCGCGCGGCGTCCTGCGGCCACTTCCTTTGCCAGAACCTCGTCGAGCGCGAGATGCATCGCGGGCGAAACCGCCGGCATTTCAACGATCTGCCACTCAAAATCCCGCCATGTGCGTGCAACGCCCAGTGCTCGCCTGACGGCAATCGCCACCGCTTCCGGGCTGAAACCGAGCATCATGGCATCGGGGCGAAGGCCAGCCCTCACCGCGTCGGCAATCTGTTCCGACGAGGCATCGACGGAGAGACCTTCAACAGCATTGCAGATATCCCCCAGAGCCTCATCCGGCTCCAGGAAAAAATCGCCCGCCACCTGCACGTCGCTCAAACGCCCGTCACGAACTTCCAGATCGACAACGACAAGTTTTCCACCATGGACTTTGTATTCGCCGTGCATGTGTGCAGCCTCCCGAACAGTGAACGTGAGTGTTTCATTTCATGAAACTTGCGGGAAAGGAAGGAGGTCGGACGAAAGGGCTGGACTATATTCCGGCTTCAGAGGGCGCAGAACGTTGAACAAGCGATGTCTGGCGCGCCTCTTTCGTTTTGTGGCCGACAAAAAAACCGACGGCGATCATGCCTGCCAGAACAACGATGATCGATTTGAAACGAAAAGGCAGTCGGTGCATTTCAGAACCTCATTCTTGCCGTAGCAAACCAGAGCAGAAAATGTTTGTCGACCCCGCCTCCTGGAATTCTTAACCAACTGGCAAAATTCCCATTGGGCGCGCCCTATTCATCCTCTGTTCAAGCTACCGGAATTAAAGCATATTCCATCGATATCAGAGGGACTCATGATGATACCTGCACTCAAGACGACTGTTGCCTCCCTATGCCTTGGCGGCCTGGTGGCCGTCCTCTCACCTCTCGTCACACCGGCTTCAGCAGCCCAGTTGCAGCGCTGCGCAAGCGAAAACGGTGTTTGCCAGCTGCCCTACCCGGCTGAAGTGGTCTATGGCACCGGTGGACAGAATACATCGCGCTTCATCGACCGCCCGCAGGTCAGCTGCTCCAACCGTGTCTTTGGCGATCCCGCACCGGGTAAAAAGAAGAGCTGCTCCTTCGTCGTTCAGGATCGCTGGGACAGGCCAGATCGTCCGGGCCGTCCTGACCGCCCCGATCGTCCAAATCGGTATGATCCGTATGATCGCTACGATGACCGTGACCGCGACTGGAGCCGTTGCGCGAAGGAAGGCGGGTTCTGCGATTTCTACGGCCGCAAGCGCGTGCGCTATGGCGCAAATGGCCGCTTCACGGAAGGCGTGTTCCGCAACGGCGTCCGGTGTGACAACCGCACCTTCGGCGACCCGGCGCGCGGCAAGGTCAAGTCGTGCTACGTTCTCGATTAAGAACCGAGCATCAGAATACAGAAGCCCGGACCGAACAGTCCGGGCTTTGTTTTCGGCGAATCCAAATTTGCTCCCCAAGCCTTGAATCCCGCGCCGGACGCGAAACCGCGACTCGTCAATTCAAATACCTGGAATGTTGATTCGTCATTGTAGACCTGACGAAGTTGCTTTCGTCGGCCATTCTCCCGCTCCATAAAAGAAAACGAACGCAGCAGGGGTAAAGCAATGGTTCTATTCTCTATTGTCATAGGCGTGCTGACATCCGCGGTGGTGATCGCCGCATGCATTATGCTTTGGAGATATGAACGTTCCTGAGACACATCCACCGGGAAGCGGACGGATGGTGGGCGTGACAGGGATTGAACCTGTGACCCCTCCCGTGTGAAGGGATTCGGTGCGCGCGTGTTTACAACAGCTTGCGCACCGATTCTATCATTTTCCACGGATTCTGCACGGATTTCTCATTCTGTGGAATTTTACAGGCTTCTAAAAGCTGGCCCTGAAAAATCAATTTGACTCTCCCAACCGACCGTGAACAGAATAAGAACATCGGAAGGCGGCCCGATCACCTCACAGACATGCTTGGTGGCGTGTGTGTCTGCTTCGCTGGAGCAGAACAATGAATGCGGTTGCGCAGGGAAATGAATACGACGACGAAATTGAATTGGTTCTCGCCTACCACAAAGGCGATGCGCGGGCTGCGATAGAATCACTGCTTAAGGATCGGGATTTTCTCGTCAAGGAAATCGAGTATGCCAGTCTGGCTATGTCGATGGGCTTTGCACGCGGCTGGAAACCAACAATCTTCGTGAAGTGAAATGCGAACGGTACTGCGAGAACTGCGCCCGCGAAACGTCGTGCGCTTTAGCTGTGCCAATTGCCGTCACTATCTGGAAAAGACAGCCCCGCTTATGGCTGCTCGCTTCGGAGAGTGGATCACGCTCGAAGAGATCGAGCCACGACTGGTTTGCAGCAAATGCGGCAACAGAGCGGGCAACTTCATCAGCTATGGGTTGCCAGACAAATGATGCAGCTGAAATGGGAACGAACGGTCATCGGCGGACAAACGCGCCCCGGAGACTTCATTGCATATACGGACTGGGGCGATTTCTGCCGCATCCTGAGAAGCGATTTTGGCCCCAGCGCGGGAACTTGGAAATGGGCACTGGTTTGCACCCGAAGCCCCTTCCAGAATCTGCCCTACGGTGTTTGCGAGAACAAGGAAGAAGTCGTCACCCTTGTGAAAAGGATGTTTGAAGAATTGTGGCGTAGGAAGCAGCTGGAATTTAATCGGCCATTCATGTGGGCATTCAAGCCCCAAAGCCGAGAAGCTCCATCTCGGCTTAACTGGGACGCCGCGCCTCGAAGCTGATGATCTCGTCGCCATTGTGCGGCGCTCTTCCATGCTGGTAGTTACCAGACACCACGACATCCACAAAACCCGCATGTTGGAGCGCCATCAAGAATTCTTCGACACCCCACCACCGCAACTTGAACAAATCAATCTCAGATTTCACAAGGTTTCCATCCCGCCATTGTTCATAGCGGAGATGGCTGAGTGTGGTCTGCGCAACATAGTCGGTTTCGACCCGATGATCTGTGAGCGTGAGCAGATCGCCGTCTTCTGTAGTCCAACGCCGAACCGAACCGGTCGGGCCGAGGAAACTTCCGATGGGATCAAGGTCAATGATCAGTTTCGCGCCGGGAACCAGATGATCATAAAACCGTCTCAGCACAGCGGTCGCAGATGTCGTATCAGTCACCAACTGAAACGAACCAGCTGGGATGATGATAGCTGCAAAGCTTTGGCCATAGGAGAAATCTTCGAACGTTCCTCGTATCACATTCGCGGGAAGACTGCGCTTCCTGCATTCCTCTTGGCAATAACCAAGCATCTCTTCAGATGCATCGAACCCCTCTACCGAGAACCCTGCCTCGAGCAACGGCACAAGGACACGGCCGTTGCCGACAGCAGGCTCCAGAATCGGACCATTGGATTCTCGAAGACGTTGCTGATAATATTCCACATCGCCGAAAGAACGCCCGACCGGTTTATCCAGATTATAGACCCAGGAAGCGAGGGTTCCATAGCGATTGTTCATACCAGCCTCTTAAAGTTGATTTGGCCGCGACACTTTCGTCAGACGCGGAACCGCCTGGCCTTATAGTTAAGCGGAACGTTCCTTGCCAGTATTAAGTGCTTCGTATGCTCTCCTAACGGCTGGCCAGAAGATGTCAAGTGGCAGGAATCGTTACTGTTTGAGGCGACGGGTAACGATTTCAAACAGGGCATCCGATATCCACATTCCACAGGCTCCGACGACAAATGCGGCGGCATGAAGCCCCGCGTTTGAACCATCATCGGGCGGCAACGGGAAATGAACCGCATTCAAATAATGCAGAAGCGGCCCGGTCAGGTAGCCGGCCGCCAGCGCTCCGCAGATTGGCGAAGCAATCGTTTCCCGCACAGTATATCGCTTACGGGACAGTGCGCGCAGAGCTCCGCCTGCAAACCCGGCAATCACGACGGACAATTTGAGGCCAAATTCGTCTAACGGTCCGTTCATTTCCAGCAGCCCCGCCGTTTCCCATTCTCGTCATTGCCTTCGACCCGTTCCGCCGCTGTCCGGTCCACTCTGGTCAGCGCAACCAGACCGGCAGGCGAAAGGTTATTCTGTCTCCAACCCGCGCAGCTCGTCGCACTGGTCGAAGGACAGCCCGCGACGACGAAGGGCAAGAACACAAAAGTCATAATCCGTAAGCCCGCGTAGTTTTTCATCGTCCTTGCCCCTTTCCTTTTCGGCTTTAACGGTTTCGCGCAATTGCTCAGTAACGGCCTGCTGACGGCCTGCATGCTTTCCGGCGAGATATCCAGCCGTCAGAAGTAGAAGCGCCGCCACAAGGGCAGCGAGCGCAGTTTTTACCCATGAAGGGATAAGTCCCCAGAGCGTACCCATCAGCCGATTTCCGCCTGTAGGTCTTTCACCGCCTTGAACAAATCAGCACGGCGCTTGATGCCGTAGATTGCAAATCCGATGATGGCCGCACTGAATAGAAGCTGGACGCGCCAGTCGAGGCCACCAAGGAACGATCCCACCCCGCTGATTGCCGACATGATGCCAGCACCGGCCCACGTCCATACAGTCTTGCTCTTGGACGGTTTCGTTCCAAGTTCGCCCGGATCGGCTACGACGGGTTTTTCCACGGTCACGACTTCGGGAACGACGATAGCCTGCT